>CANPDU010000018.1 GCA_947573135.1 uncultured Bacteroidales bacterium
GCTCGAACCCTCGACCCACTGATTAAGAGTCAGTTGCTCTACCAACTGAGCTACGGAGTCATTTGTCGCATATTAAGTTATCGCCGCTGCGATTGTCTCAAATGCGGTGCAAAGTTAGATGTTTTTTTTTACATGGCAAATTTTTTACAACGTTTTTTAGCCTAAAAATAGTCCATGTTCCACCAAATCCGAATAATCAGCTGATCATCAAACAATGAACGCATCAAAAAAACTCCTAACGGCGATTGTTATGACGCCGCATGAACGAACGCCGTACAACACTGATGCGACGCCATATATTTCGCATCTTGCGCCAAAGAGGCGACGGCATTGAGGCAATATCGGTCGACAGCGGATCGACGAACGACGTGAGTGCCGGACCTTCTCCAAACTGCTCCGGATATACGATCAGCAGATTATTGCCGGCGAAATAGCGTTGTAGGAAAGTCGGAAGCTCGGCCATCGAGGACGTGTATGACACCGAGTTGGCTCTCGCGCCAATAATTACAAAGAGATCGTCATCAAGTATCTTATTTGAAAGCAATATATAATCATCATTCGTCTCAAGAGTGCTGAATTCACATCGTATCCCATAGTTCTCGCGATATATTACTCCCCTGATCAACGGCTGAATATCTGCATTGCAACAGAAAATTATACGGCAACCGAGCTGACGGGTAAGACGGGCCAGACCTCTGACCCATCGGCTGAAACCTGTTTCAAACTGAGCGTGGGCAGGCACCCAGACAACGATGCGCGTAACAGTGTTGAGCGGTATAAACATCCGGTTGATGAGTATCATCTTGTTGGTCGAACGCAACAGTTTCTCTACTTTACTGCCAAAAAAGGTGTCGATCACACCTACACGGCGGTGCATACCGAGTATCACCTCTGTTATGTCCCGTTCCTCGATCACATTGAGAACTCCGGTCACCGTGTTGAGATCAAAGCGTTCAAGGGTCTCAATCCCGACATCGGCCGAAGCAGCCGCCTTGCTGGCCATATCAAGCGACGCACGGGCCAGATTTTTTGCCGCATTCGTATTCTCATCGCGGACATGGAGAGCAAACATGCTGTGTCGGCCGCGGTCATTGCGCATCAGCACGGCGAGATCAACCAGTGGAGAGGCGCTTGCCGGATTGGCAACAGTGATCAGAGTGTTGTTCACTCTGGTCTGACGGATCACGCCGTCTTCTTCCTCGGCGGCAAGCAGACGCAATTTAAGCTTGGGCGCATTGGCGGCTGTGATGATAGGCGCGAGCGCACAGGTGACAAGTATAACGAGCACAGTGCTGTTAAGTATCCGGGTGTCAAGCATTCCGAGATTGTAACCAAGTGTAACTACGGCAAGTGCCACAGCCGTATGAGCAGCCGTAAGACCAAACATCACCCCTTCGCTGCTGTAGTCAAGCCTGTTTATACGGCAGACAATAAATGCAGGCAGCCACTTGCTGACTATTGCTACTGCAAGCATAATGCCGGCCACGGCGAGTGTCTCACTGTTGGCGATCACGCGCACATTGATCATCATGCCGACACTTATAAGGAAATAAGGTATGAACAGCGCGTTTCCGACAAATTCGATTGATCCCATAAGTGACGAGGCCGGCGGAACATATCGGTTTAGTAAAAGCCCGGCGAAGAACGCTCCAAGCACAGGTTCAAGGCCTATAAGTTGTGCTGTCCATGCAGCAAGGAAAACCATGGCGAGTACAAATACATATTGCGTCACTTTGTCATTATGACTTTTGAAAAATCTGCGTGTGACGCGCGGATAGGCATATAGCAACACCAAGCACCACACAACCATCTTGCCTATCAACATAGCTTGCGCCAGAAGATCGAACGCACCTTCACGCCTGACGTTGACAGTGGCGGCGAGTACAAGCAACGCTCCGATGACTGCGATTATAGTGCCTACAATGGCTATAAGCACGGCCGGCGCTTTAGTGATACCGAAGCGTGCGACTACAGGATATGATATAAGCGTGTGTGAAGCATACATGGCTCCGAGCAGCAATGACGTGATCCAGTCGAGGCCAAGCAGCCACACACTCGTCAGGACACCGAGCACAAGAGGTATAAGCAACGTCAGTAGTCCGAAAAGCAAGCCTTTGCGCATGTTGAGCCTCAGATGATACATATCTATCTCAAGTCCTGCGAGAAACATTAGATAGAGCAGTCCGACCTGACCGAAAATCGCAAAACTCGAATCATTATCGAGTATATTGAATCCGTAGGGCCCGATAACCACACCGGCAACAATCATACCTATGATGTGCGGGATCTTCAGTTTATTGAGCAGTAAAGGCGTAAAAAGGATGATGACCAGTACGATAAAGAATATCTGCACAGGCTGTGTCACCAAAGGCACTGAGTTAAGAGTCACCATCTATGCTGTTTTCTGCCGTGTATGTTATTTTTTTAAGCGCCCCTTTTCAGACATATACAAGGCAATCTGCACAGCGTTGAGCGCCGCTCCTTTGCGGATCTGATCGCTAACCGCCCAAAATGCCAGTCCACGGTCATTGGCTAAGTCACGACGCACACGTCCGACATAGACCGGATCAAGATCTGCCGCGAAAAGCGGCATCGGATATTTTTTTTCTGCCGGACTGTCGACAAGTTCCACCCCCGGAGCTTTCGCAAAAGCCTCGCGTGCGGCTTCGACACTTATCGGCTGCTCGGTCTCGACCCATATAGCCTCACTGTGGGCGCGGAGTACAGGCACACGAACACAAGTAGCACTGACCTCGATATCGGGAGAATGCATGATCTTGCGTGTTTCAAAAAACATCTTCATCTCCTCTCTCGTATAATCATTATCCTGAAATACATCAATATGAGGGATTACATTATATGCAAGCTGATATGCAAACCTCTCCACTTTGGGTTCGTCGTCCTGCGAGATGGCCCGGGCCTGATCTTCGAGCTCTTTCATCGCTAAAGCTCCCGCGCCGCTGGCGGCCTGATAGGTTGCTACATGCACGCGCCTGATCCTCGACAGCCTGTCGATAGGAGCGAGAGCCACCACCATCTGAATGGTCGTGCAATTTGGATTAGCTATTATGCCGCGCGGTGCGTTGAGAGCATCATCACCATTGACTTCAGGAACAACAAGCGGCACATCGTCACACATTCGGAACGCGCTTGAATTGTCGATCATAATGGCTCCATGACGTGTGATGGTCTCTGCATAACGCTTCGACGTGTCACCTCCGGCCGAGACAAATGCAACATCAATGCCTTTGAAATCATCGTTATCGCAGAGTTCTCTTACCGCATAATCTTTATTCTTAAACACATAGCTCTGTCCGGCACTGCGTGACGATCCGAAAAGTCTCAGATCGTCGACCGGAAAGTCAAGCTGCTCGAGAACCTTTATAAATTCTTGGCCGACAGCTCCACTCGCACCGACTATTGCAACGTTCATTCTTCCAAATAAATCTTAAAATATTAATGTTTACGTTATACAAGCGCAAAATTAATAAATTTAACCGAATTAAACGCCGCCATACAAAATTATATCACGGATACTGTTTATATGATGCAGTGTTCAGCAGACTAGTCTATGCTTACACTGCCGCTCGACTCCTCGCTTATATGTCCCGACGTCTTTGCTGAACATCTGATATTGGCCGCCGAGCTCGATTTTGCGCTCTTAAGTTTGTCGGCCATTAGTTTGCGGGCATCGATCGACGCAGCTGACGACGCTTCATACGACGCATACATCGTCACTCCCGACAGTCTGATGGTTGCGGCGCTCGAGGCGTCGGCATTGACAGTCATACACTTCAGTCCGGCAGCAGTGATATGTCCGGAACTGCTGCAATCGAGTTCAAGTTCCGAGGCTATTATGCCGTCCATATCTATTGAAGCTGACGACGAGGCGTCGGCGTCCACATCTGCAGCTTCGAGCCCTGCGATAACCACTTTGGCCGATGACGAGGCTTCTATTTCGAGATTGCCTGACTGTTTAAGACCTGAAGTTATCTCGACGCTCGACGATGACGAAGCGTCTATCGAACGCAACGTAGGAGCGCTGACTGCCAGAACGACATTACAGTCTCCGTTGATTGACACTCCGTCTTTAAATCGAGCCTTGAGTTCTCCGTTAGATACAGATATCTCAAGATAATCCGAAAGATTTTCGGGGCATGATACCGATATTTTAACAACATCCGATTGTGTAAATTCGACAGCGATTGACGTTGCCACATCTATTGAGTTAAGCGTCGGTGCTGAGATATCATAAGATACGAGATTTGAGCTCGGTACAACTCCGGCCATACGGCACGATGAACCGGTAAGTGCCAGTAAAATGATTGATGTAAGAATCGTTTTCATATCATGAAAGTTTTTAACGTCTGTATTATAGACACGCTTACCCCCCGTTTTGTGACACTTTTAGCCCGTTATTTTTGACAATTAACATATCTTAAATCGGACTACCGGTCTTTTTTGCTAAAAAACGTGCCTCACATTCAGCTACCTTTGCGCATAATCCGTATAAAATTTACAGCTATGATTCTACTGACATCCTTTTCTGACAAATTACGTGCAGTCACATCGCTTGCCGGCGCGGGGATCGCATCGTTTATCATGCCGGTCTTACCCTACGGCACATTATGCACAGCTATGGTCATTGCCGATATCGTCTCCGCACGCATGCTTGCAGCCCGGGTCCGGAAGCGGACCGCCTGCAGGGACGGTAATGCCGCTAAATTTTCGTCACGGCGTTTTGGCACCATTATTGTCACTCTATCCAAAATCTATGGGTTGCTCCTGCTTTCGCATGGCGCCGATGAAGTCATCGTCGGACATGACAGCGGTTTCAGTCTGCTGCGTTTTTCCGCAGCGCTGGTCTGCTTCTGGCAGTTCTGGTCAATTCTCAAAAACGAAGCTTCGGCCAATGACGCACCCTGGGCTCGCATATCCCGCAAAATTCTTATAGATAAAACCGAACGCCACCTCGGCGTGGATCTCTCGGATCTTAAGAAAGATGATCTGAAAACAAAAACTTGAAACCGCAGCAGAACCAACCGCCTGATTTCAAGTCTTTACACTGTCGAGCGGTAGACGAGGCTCGAACTCGCGACCCTCAGCTTGGGAAGCTGATGCTCTACCAACTGAGCTACTACCGCATTTTCGTATGATTACACGACAAAGTTAGCAATTTTTTCGATAACCCGGACTATTTTCGTCAATAAAATAAATTTGAAAAAGTTTTCTGATTTCGACGTCGGCAGTATTGGTTTTCACAAAATAATAGCGTACTTTTGCATCAATAAATGATTAATAATTTTGGATATTAAACAAATCCGTTAAAGTCATGATCAACAGAAAAATTGAAGACGCTATCAATGCGCAGATCAATGCCGAGTTCTGGTCGGCTTATCTTTATCTCTCGATGGCAATGAAATTTGAGGCTGACGGCCGTTCAGGCATCGCCAACTGGTTCCGTATCCAGTTTAAGGAAGAGCAGGCTCACGCTGAGATTTTCATCAACTACCTCGTTCAACGCGGCGGACGCGTCACTCTAAAAGCTATCGATGCTGTTCCGACTGAATGGGAATCTCCCATAGCCGCATTTGAGGCCACTCTTGCCCACGAGCAGAAAGTGACTTCACTTATCAATAACCTCTACGCTCTTGCTGAAGCTGAGCATGATTATGCCACACGCGGCAAACTCGACTGGTTCGTATCAGAGCAGGTTGAGGAAGAAGAAACAGCCCAGAACCTTATCGACAGACTGAAACTCATAGGTGACGACGGTCTCGCACTATATATGCTTGATCAGGAACTCGCACAGCGTGTCTACAATGTGCCCTCACCTCTCGCTCAGGCATAACGACATGAACAAAAACATCCTTTTACATGCGGTCGCAGCTATTGCAGCGATCGCATGTGTTTTTTCGTCTTGCACCCGTCAGGGCAATATCAGCGTTGCGGCTTCCGATCCCGACATATTATATATGGGACGCATTCATTGGTCTGATTCGCTGACTGCCGATTTCAATTATCCCGGAGTCACGGCAATGCTCAATTTCAACGGCACCGGACTCGCAATGACGGCAAAACCCGGCAGCGGGCAATTCATGGTTGAGATAGACCACGGCGACGCTTTTAAGATAAACTTCACCGACTCCGTGTCGACGATTGTTCTCGCCGACTCTCTACCGTGCGGCGAACACAGCGCCCGCATCGCTTACGCTATCGAAGGTCATGAGAAGCAGCCGTCAATACGCGGATTTGAAATTTTCGGACCTGACGCAAAGCTTCTCACGGCGCCACAACGCCCTGATCTTAAAATTGAGTTTATCGGCAACTCAATTACCTGCGGCTACGGCACTGAGGCCGACAGCGGACAGGTACATTTCAGCTACGACAATGAAAATCACACCCTGTCCTATGCTTATCTCACAGCAAGGGCGCTTGACGCCGATTTCAATGTCGTTGCTAAATCCGGCATCGGGGTTTACCGCAGCTATGGTGGCCCTCGCGAAGGCACACCCGGCAACAGAATGCCCGACCTATACGACCGCACACTATTCTATACTCCCGATTACGAATGGGATCATAATTCTTTCAGACCTGATATCATATGTATAAATCTCGGCACAAACGACACATCGCTTGAACTCTTCGAGCCCGAGTTGTTTGAAGCGAAGTATAACGAGTTTCTCGACCATCTTCGCGAGATTCAGCCTCAGGCAAAGATCGTCATCCTCAACGGGCCTATGCTGAACGGCAAGTGGCTTGAGATCGTCCGGACATCGCTCGACCGCGTTGCTGAAGGTCGTGACGGGGTATACAGGTTTGACTTTTCTCCATGCACAGGCGAGCTCGGTTATGGCGCTGATTTCCATCCGTCGCGCGCGCAGGCAGTACAAATGGCTCAGGAACTTATCCCATACCTGCAGTCGATTCTCTGATTCTTCAAAGCGGCCCGCATTAGCATAATTAAGCAAAATGATCGTCAGAATTAAATCTAACGATCATTTTGTTTGTCATATGTTTGTATGTCTCGACATTTTGCCTTACATTTGCGTCAAAATATAAACATGCAATAGTTCATATAATAAAATAAAATTAAGATTATGAAACATCTTTACTTCTCACTCCTTCTCCTTTTGGCCGTATGCGTTGAAAATGTCAACGCACAAGACCCTGTTGACCCACGAACTGTAATTCCGACTGGTGACTGGGAGGTTCTCGGTGATGGCACATACTACGAGGACGTATTTTTTATGGATTATCATTGGGAGAAAGGCGCTTCCTGGACAGTAACCGTCGAGGAAAGTGTCGAACAGCCGGGATGGTACCGTTTCATCGCCTACGGCGATGCTTGTCCTAAAGCTATTATCGAGCCTACATTCGGCGAACCTGATAACGAAAGCTATATGTATATCAATGCAACAGATCCAGATAAGGCATTTATTCCTATCTGTTCTTTTGGCAACAAGTTTAATATCTGCAGCTACGTGCTCGAGAATGACTTTGACCCATCAAAATATCTGACTGTCAATGATGGCGTCATTTCCGGCAGCGAAGGATGTATAGTGTACCAGCTTATAGGAGCCGGCGACAGATGGAAACCGTGTAATTTCTTTGAAAACTTTAAGCTCGTGTTGCCCGAGAGCGAGTGGAAAGATTACCGTTTCAAGATTAAAGCCGAAAAATCATGTTCAGAAGACAACATCTTCAAATATGAGATCACCAATGTCGGCCCCGACCTCAAATCGTTCAAAGCATATGTAAAACCCGGTTACTTTTCAGGCACTGAAGCCGAAATATCTGAAGCATATGCCAATGGTGAAAACGTCGCAGAAGGCAAAAACACATGCACCGCAACCGCACGCGGACGTTACTCTCTCATTGTTATAGGCTGTAACGAGGCCGGCGAAGCGTCCTCTGCCAACTCAACCTACTTCTATGTGATGGACGATGAGGCCGATCAATGGGAATCCGTCGGAACAGCTGTCTATTACGAAGACGTACTCGGGTCACTCTATCCAGATATGACCACCGAGAAACTTAATGTCGAAGTGGAGGTCAATAAGAACCGTCCCGGATATTATCGTCTCGTCGAACCATACAAAGAGCATCCTTATTTCCTGTATTATATCAAAATGTATCGTCCTCACGAAAACCACAAGCACTATCTCTATGTGAATGCCGAAGATCCGAAAGCCGTATATATCGAGGATTCTCCTGCCGGCGTAAATCTCGGCTATGGTGATGCAAGCATCCTGTCTATGGCTTATGTCAATCTCTGCAATGGCATGTCAAAAGAAGAGATCAGCGCACTGAATCTTTTCGGTGAGCTCAGCGGACGTGAAATCACCTTCCCCGACAACAGTCTTGTACTCGTCGAGCGTCTCTATAAAGAAGGCATGTTAGTGACTGCGGAGGCTCCTATGTTCCGCATAACCCTCCCCGAGAGCGCAGGCATCGACGACATAACTGTCGACAATGATGCTCCGGCTGAATATTTCAACCTTCAGGGTGTCCGTGTTGACAATCCGTCGAACGGTGTATTTATCCGCCGTCAGGGTACAAAGACCGAAAAGGTCATCATCAAATAAAATTCATCTTACAACACTACACAACAAAAGCGGCGCCCGATCAAGGCGCCGCTTTTGTTGTCTTTAAATATTACAGTGATTAGAATTCTGCGTTGTTGGGTGTACGCGGGAAGGGGATTACATCGCGGATATTGGTCATACCCGTAACAAACAGCACAAGCCGCTCAAATCCGAGACCGAAACCACTGTGGGGAACTGTTCCGAAACGACGTGTATCAAGATACCACCACATATCCTTCATCGGGATGTTGAGTTCCTCGATGCGTTTCAGGAGTTTGTCATAGTCGGCTTCGCGTTCCGAGCCGCCGATGATCTCACCGATGTTGGGGAAGAGAACATCCATCGCACGGACAGTCTTGCCGTCTTCATTCTGCTTCATATAGAATGCCTTGATATCTTTAGGATAGTCTGTAAGGATAACAGGCTTCTTGAAATGCTCTTCGACGAGATAACGTTCATGCTCGCTCTGCAGGTCAATACCCCAGCTGACAGGGAATTCGAATTTTTTACCCGACTCCTCAAGTATCTTCACGCCCTCTGTATAGGTAAGACGCACGAAATCATTGTGAAGCACAAACTCAAGACGCTCGATCAGATCCTTGTCGAAATGCTCGGCGAGGAATTCGATGTCGTCGCGGCAATGGTCAAGAGCATAACCTATACAATATTTCACAAACTCCTCGGCGAGATCCATATTGTCGGTTATGTCATAGAATGCCATTTCAGGCTCGATCATCCAGAACTCCGACAGGTGACGCGGAGTATTTGAATTCTCGGCGCGGAAAGTCGGGCCAAACGTATAGATGGCTCCGAGAGCCGTAGCACCGAGTTCGCCTTCGAGCTGTCCGCTTACGGTCAGAGCGGTCGGCTTGCCGAAGAAATCCTGAGAGTAGTCGACCTGTCCGTCTTCCGTCTTTGGCAAGTCATTGAGCGGAAGAGTAGTCACCTGGAACATTGCGCCCGCACCCTCACAGTCACTGGCTGTGATAAGCGGAGTGTTGAGATAAAAGAATCCTTTCTCCTGGAAAAATTTGTGGATTGCATATGCCAGTGTGCTGCGCACACGCAGAACGGCACCGAATGTATTGGTACGGGGACGCAGATGCGCTTTCTCGCGAAGGAATTCGAGAGTATGACCTTTTTTCTGGAGCGGATATGTTTCGGGATCGGCTGTGCCGTAGACTTCGAGTTTCTTAGCCTGGATCTCGCATGTCTGGCCTTTGCCCATCGATTCGACAAGCAGACCCTCGACGCACACCGAAGATCCTGTTGTCACAGGCTTCAGTTGCTCGTCAGTAAACTCGTTCATGTCAAATACGATCTGTATGTTCTTTATCGTCGATCCATCGTTGAGAGCGACAAACTGCACGTACTTGTTACCGCGACGAGTGCGCACCCAGCCCTTGACACATACCTCCTGACCGAGAAGAGCAGGATTGAATATGTCAGCTATTTTAGTTCGTTTCATTATGGTTTATTATTGTGGTTGTATATTATTCAAAAGAACCCATTTTCAGGAAGTTGACTTCTTCCTGAGTCAGATAGCGCCAGCGTCCGCGGGGAAGATTCTTCTTGGTCAGACCGGCGAAATAGACCCGGTCGAGTTTGGTCACATGATAGCCGAGAGACTCGAAAATACGGCGCACGATACGGTTGCGGCCTGAGTGTATCTCGATGCCGGCCTGATTGCGGTCTGTCTCTGTAGCATAGCTGATTGCGTCGGCATGGATAGGACCGTCTTCGAGCTCGATACCGTCGGCGATACGCTGCATATCCTCTTCAGAAATATCCTTGTCACACCAGACATGATAGATCTTTTTCTTTACATACTTGGGGTGAGTCAGTTTCGAAGCGAGGTCGCCGTCGTTGGTGAGCAAAAGCACACCGGTCGTGTTTCTGTCAAGACGTCCGACAGGATAGATTCGTTCGTTGCATGCGCCCTTGACGAGATCCATAACGGTAGTACGCCCGTTGGGGTCGTCGCTTGTCGTCACGCAGTCTTTAGGCTTGTTAAGCAGGATGTAACATTTGCTTTCGAGAGCCACAACCTTTTCATCATATTCGACAACGTCGCTGTGACAGATCTTTGTGCCAAGCTCAGTCACTACTTGACCGTTGACCTTGACAAGTCCCTGCTGGATGAATTCGTCAGCCTCACGGCGCGAGCATATGCCGGCATTGCTCATAAACTTGTTAAGACGTATCTGTTCGTTGGGATCGGGTATCGGCATTTCATACTCGATGCGCTTGGGACGCGGAGTGAAACTCTTGCCGCGGCCGGGGAACGATCCTCCGCCGTTCTGATTGTTATAGCGTGCGCCCTGACGGTTCTGATTGTTATAGCCGCCCTGACGGTTCTGATTGTTGTAGCCACCCTGGCGGTTCTGATTGTTGTAGCCGCCCTGACGGTTCTGATTGTTGTAGCCACCCTGACGATTGTTGTTATAGCCGCCCTGACGGTTCTGATTGTTGTAACCGCCCTGACGGTTCTGATTGTTGTAGCCACCCTGGCGGTTCTGATTGTTGTAGCCGCCCTGACGGTTCTGGTTGTTGTAGCCGCCCTGACGATTGTTGTTATAGCCGCCCTGACGGTTCTGATTGTTGTAGCCACCCTGACGATTGTTGTTATAACCACCCTGACGGTTATAATTATTATTGTATCGCGGCTGATATGTGGTGCCACTCTGCTGAACTTCGCCTTCTGCACCATCCGTTACCCCTTGAGGCGCATTGTCATGCTGTGTATAATCCGGGCGAGGACGCGGCTGATAGCCACCCGCACGGTTGTTATAGCCCCCGTTGTTGTTATAATAACCGTTCTGACGGTTTGGGTTGTTATAACCGCCGTTCGGACGCGGCTGATATGCACGCTGGTAACGTTGCGTTGCGTCACCGCTCTGCTCGCCGTCAGCTGTCGCAGGCTTTCCGTAATTCACTTTTTCGTAGCGGGAAAAATCATTGGTTTCACCGTTCGCGCTATTAGTCTGACCGATACGCGGACGTTTGGGTTTCTTTTCGTTTTCGTTAGGTTCCATAATTCAGCATTGATTTTTTATAAGCAGTGCAATCTGCTCAAAATCCACTTGATGTTACAAATTAATTTTTTTGTTGTTCGGCCTCTCGGCCATAGTTTTTCTAATAAATTTAATTGTCAGTTATTTGTGTAGATTGCTATTTTTAAAGTTCTTAAAAGTTGAATTAATATTAAAAGAAAAATATATGATAATAATTTAACAATATCATGCGTCGAAATGTTAGTTTAAATCGCAGCCTAAAAAGCTGATAAATCCCATAAATAAGCCGGTCAGTCAAACACTCTGCAAATATACAACAAAAATATTTACAGCATATAAGTTTATGCAATTTTTTAACCGTAAGACAAATAAGATTCTCAATTTTGCAAAAATTAACAAACATCCATCATAAATTAACCGGTCGCCGATTTTGTCACTTTAAGGATTATGCCCATATTTGCAATATCATAACACCTAAAAATATCTAAATTCAAAAAACTGATGAAAATCAAACGTATTCTGCTGGCGGCAACCGCCGCTTTCGCGACTCTGTCGGGCCTCGCGGCCGGCAATGATGTCAAAGTAATCGCCCACCGCGGCTACTGGACGGCTCCCGGATCTGCACAAAACTCAATCGACGCTTTGGCCAAAGCCGCCAAAGCCGGTTGTTACGGTTCTGAATTCGACGTATGGATGACATCCGACTCAGTGCTTGTAGTCAACCATGACGGATGGATCAACGGCTACAACGTACAGGTGACACCGTCAGAAATCATCTGCGCTCAGAAACTTGAGAACGGTGAAACAGTGCCAACTCTCGAACAATACTTTCAGGAAGCCCAGAAATACCCTAATCTTAGGCTAATATGCGAAATGAAATTCCCTGACAGCAAGTATCAGGAAGTGAAACTCGCGCAGAAAATGTGTGAACTCGCAAAAAAATATAACGTCGAAGACCGCATCGACTATATCACCTTCTCTCGCGACGGAATGTACAGCATCAAGAAATTTGCTCATCCCGGTGCCGAGATCTATTATCTTACCGGCGATTTCATCCCCGAGCAGCTCAAATATATGGGTGCCGGAGGTGCTGACTACGGCATCTGGATCTTCCAAAAACACCCCGAATGGATTAAGCAGATCCAGGATCTCGGCATGAAAGTCAACGTCTGGACCGTCGACGACGAAGCAGGCATGAAATGGTGCATCGACCATGGTGTCGACTTCATCACCACTAACCAGCCGGAGCGTTTCATGGAGCTGCAGAAGACCTACAAGCCCGCATCAAAATAACACTCAGTAAAGAGAATTTTCAGATAAAACGCGGGTGCCGGACAGCCCCGCGTTTTTTAATATTCAACATGAAAATCAGAGCCATGAAAAGAAGCATATTATACTTTGGAATTATAGCTATCACAATAGGGCTGACTTCTTGCTCAGGTTCGACCGGCGATAAATCATCAGGACAGACCGACTCCATATCCTCCCGTACGGACAGCATTACTAATGCCATACCTGAGGTAGTTGAAGTCTTACCGGATATCGAACTGGACAATTTCGAATTTGATTTCTTCAAGGAGACAGCCAAATCAAACATTAAGACAAATTTTGCGACATCGCCCGTCGGAGCCTCCTTTGAAATCTCTATGATAGCAAACATATGCGATTCGGCTCTTCAGAAACAGATATTAAAAGCACTTAAATATGAAGATCTGTACCGGCTCAACCAAAACAACAGAAAGCTGATCAGACGTATAACAAAAAATAATTCCAATACGAAAGCATATATCGGCAACTCCTTATGGTTAGCCGACGATCCGCGCATAAATCTTAATCCGAATAAGAAAGATTCGCTGCGCCAATACTTCAACGCCACCGTTGAGAAAGTTGATTTCAGATCAGCCAACGCACTTCCGAAAATAAGAGAATGGGGACAAATTGTAACCGCCGGCAACATTACGCCCTCATTATCCAAGATTGACGACACATGCGGTTTTATCTTGATGAGCCTTCTATATTACTCAGGACGTTGGATTGAATCATTCAACGAAAACGAGACGAAATTACGCACATTCCATAAATACGATGGAGACACGACTGTTAACATGATGTCTCACACGCGTTATGCAGGCTATTACAGAAATACTGATTTCAAGGCAGTTACACTATATTTAGAGGATGACTTCTCTATATCATTTTTGCTACCGCGAAAAGGTCTGACAGCCGACAGTCTGATATCATCATTAACATCATCGAATCTTTCGCGAATCAAAAACAACTCGCAGTCGACTAATCTTAAATTGTCAATACCTAAATTTCACATCAATGCTCGACAGAATGCACTTGAGACCTTTAAACTACTAGGATTCCATATTTCGCCATCACAATTTAACGGAATTAGCAAAAATGCTACTGACAGAATTGAAATGAGCCAACTTTCAAAAATCTCAGTAGTAGAAAATGGGGTTGAAGCATCGTCGGAAAGCACAACGATAAGTTGCATACTCGGTTGGCCTGAAGATGAGCCGGAACCAATAATTGTGACATTCGACAGGCCTTTCGTATTCCTGTTGCAGCATAACCGCACAAAAGCAATTATAATGGCCGGACAATATGTCGGTCCTGATGAATAATAATAGCCCAAACAATAAATAATAAGTTATCATGAATGCTATCCGCATAATCGCATTATCGGTTTCATTTTACATGATCTCAATGACGACTTACAGTTGTAGCAACCATAATTCGTCTAATAATGCGGAAACAACCGAATCAGACACGATTGTTGCTGTTCCTGACTCTTTCAAAAATGATGCATTTGACTTTGAAATTCAGCTTACGAACAACATCGCGACAATCTATAAAGACCATAGTTTTGCCGTATCTCCGATATCCGCTCAAATTGCTATATCAATGACAGCAAATCTGGTTCAAGATACGTTAGCTGCGTTCATAGCCGAAAAATTAGGATATAACAATATTAACGAGTTAAACACCGCCAACCGGAATATCATCACCCTTCTTACCCCGGAAGTGGACGAACACTGGTATGTCCCCACAAAATTTACAAATAAAATATGGACAAACAGACGTTTTGATTCCAAAATCAGAAAAAATTTAGAGGCATTCTACGGTGTAAAAACGGAGAAAACTAACTTAGCATCTAAAAACGTAATCAAAAAAATAACCTCAAGCATTGCGAAAGCATCAAACAATGCAATTGCCGATCCTTCGCTGTCATTACCTCCTCAAACCGATATAATTATCAGTTCAATAATATCCTATTTTAGCCAATGGTATATGGATTATCATTTTGAAGATGCCGACAATGAGATTTTCTATACACCTGCCGGCGAACGGAAAACAAAATTCATGACTGAGACCATTAATGTCGGATACTATGCAAATGACCGCATCGAGAGCGTTACACTAAAACTCGACGACAAATGCCGGTTTATCTGCATACTGCCGCAAGATAAAAATATCAGCTCTTTATTCCCGAATTTCAGCAAATCTGATTTAGAACAAGTTCTTACCGAAACCGAGAGCAAACCCATAGACCTTACCTTGCCGGAATTTACACTCAACACCGATCTTTCGCTGATTCCATCATTTGATCAGCTCGGCATCAAGTTATCTGACCATAATATTTTTTCAGAACAATTCTCCAATTTAAAAATTGATCAAGAAGGCATCACTGCCAGCAGTGCTACAATTAATTATGTTGTAGTAGGATGCGAAGTCATAAATGATCCGATAAAAGTCGTCTTCGATCGGCCGTTTATCTTCTTTCTTATCGAGCCCGAATCCAGAACTTTGTTAATGGCCGGACAATATGTCGGCCCGGAATAATACTATTGTCAGACAATATCGTCATTAAATAGCAAGGCCCGCCGATTGGCGGGCCTTGCGCATTATTATCGTATAATCTGTGTCAGATTATTCTTCGGGTGCTACACCCCACTGCTGACGGGCCAGACGGAGGTAGTTGTTGTAGCGCCACTGAGCGTTCTTCTTGGCGGCAGCGAAAAGTTCGGCAGCCTCAGCCGGATACTGTTTGAGAACAGAAGCGTAACGAACCTCACCCTTAAGGAAGTCTTCAAACTTATCCCAGTCGGGCTGTTTGCTGTCGAGAGTGAACGGGTTCTTGCCTTCTTCCTCGAGAGCGGGGTTATAACGCCAGAGGTGCCAGTAACCGCATTCGACGGCGCGAGCCTGTTCCATCTGAGCGTGACCCATACCGGCACGGAGACCGTGGTTGATACAGGGCGAGTATGCAATGATGATCGAAGGACCGTCATATGCCTCAGCCTCGCGGATAGCCTTGAGAGTCTGAGCATTGTCGGCGCCCATTGCAACTTGCGCGCAGTAAACGTAACCGTAAGTCGAAGCGATCAGACCGAGGTCTTTCTTACGGATACGCTTGCCGGCTGCGGCAAATTTTGCGATAGCGCCTACAGGCGTTGCCTTTGATGCCTGACCGCCGGTGTTAGAGTAAACTTCGGTATCAACAACAAGAACGTTGACATTCTTGCCTGATGCAAGTACATGGTCAAGACCGCCGAAACCGATATCATAAGCGGCACCGTCGCCGGCAATGATCCACTGCGAACGTGCTACGATATAACCCTTGAGCTCAACGATACCCTTGCAGATGTCGCAGTTGCATGCCTCGCAGAGAGGTACGATCTTATCGGCAACTTCGCGGGTAACGGCTGCGTTGTCTTCATTTTCGAGCCACTGTGCGGCGAGCGCCTTGATCTCATCGCTGCAGCAGTCGCATGTCTGAGCCTTGGTCATGAGGTCCGCGAGACGCTTGCGCATCTTTTCGGTTGCGATCTTCATACCAAGACCGAATTCAGCGAAGTCCTCGAAGAGTGAGTTAGCCCATGCGGGACCGTGGCCGGCAGCATTGGTTGTATAAGGAGTCGAAGGCACGGAGCCTGAGTAGATCGACGAGCAGCCTGTTGCGTTAGCAACCATCTCATGATCGCCGAAGAGCTGAGAAATGAGTTTCACATAAGGAGTCTCACCGCAGCCAGAGCATGCACCCGAGAACTCAAAGAGCGGAGTTGCGAACTGGCTGTTCTTGGGGTTAAGCTGGATGTCGACAAGATTCTGCTTGCTTGAAACAGCCTTGACGCAGTAATCCCATTCTTTCTGAACGTCGAGCTGAGTCTCGAGCGGTTTCATTTCGAGAGCTTTCACGCCCTTCTTGCCGGGGCAGACGTCAACACAGTTGCCGCAGCCGAGACAGTCGAGCACGTCGACAGCTTGCATGAAGCGCATGCCGGTGAATGTCTTGCCGATTGCCGGAATAGTAGCATTTTCGCCGAAGGGAGCTGCAGCCATTTCTTTTTCGTCGAGCACAAACGGACGGATTGAAGCGTGAGGGCAAACAAACGCACACTTGTTACACTGTATACAGTTTTCTTCAAGCCACTGGGGAACAAAGGCTGCGACACCGCGTTTTTCGTAAGCGGCAGTACCCTGATGCCATGTGCCGTCGGGGATAGCCTCGAAGTCTGAAACTTTCAGAAGGTCGCCGTCCTGAGCGTTGATCGGACGCACGATCTTGTTGACGAATTCGGGATCGTGGTTTACGGGAACCTCATCGTCAGCAAGGTTTGCCCATGCGGGATCAACAGCGAGCTGTTTGTATTCGCCGCCGCGGTCTACTGCTGCATAGTTCTTGTCAACGACGTCCTGTCCTTTCTTGCCATAGCTCTTGACGATAAACTTCTTCATCTGCTCTACAGCGAGATCGACGGGGATCACTTCAGTGATACGGAAGAATGCGCTCTGGAGAATGGTATTGGTGCGATTGCCGAGACCGATTTCCTGAGCGATCTTTGTTGCGTTGATATAGTAAACCGAAATGTTGTGTTTTGCAAAATAACGCTTAACCTTGTTGGGGAGGTTCTTTGCAAGTTCCTCACCTTCCCAGATGGTGTTGAGAAGGAATGTACCGTTATCGCGTAGACCGCGGGTAACGTCATACATATGGAGATAAGCCTGTACGTGGCATGCCACGAAGTTAGGCGTGTTCACGAGATATGTCGAGCGGATGGGTTCGTCGCCGAAACGAAGGTGCGAGCAAGTGAAGCCGCCTGATTTCTTCGAGTCGTAGGCGAAATATGCCTGACAGTATTTATTGGTGTTGTCACCGATAATCTTCACTGAGTTTTTGTTGGCGCCTACAGTACCGTCGGCACCGAGTCCGAAGAATTTAGCCTCGTAGATTGATTCGCCGCCGAGAGCCATCTCCTCTTTCATCGGAAGAGAAGTGAAAGTCACGTCGTCGACAATTCCTACGGTGAAATGATCCTTAGGCTGCGGCAGAGCAAGGTTCTCATATACGCCGATAATCTGGGCGGGAGTGATGTCCTTCGAAGCGAGACCATAGCGGCCGCCCACGATCAGCGGAGCGTTTTCTGTGCCGTAGAAGCATTCCTTGACGTCGAGGAACAAAGGTTCGCCGTTGGCGCCGGGTTCTTTTGTGCGGTCAAGCACAGCGATGCGTTTCACTGTCTTGGGAACAGCCGCGAGGAAATGCTTTGCCGAGAACGGGCGATAGAGATGAACAGAAACGAGACCTACTTTCTCACCGTTCTTGACCATATGGTCAATGGCTTCCTGAGCGGCCTGAGTCACAGAACCCATGGCGATGATCACGCGGTCGGCGTCAGGAGCGCCGTAGTAGTTGAACAGGTGATATTCACGACCGGTAATCTTTGTGATCTCGGCCATATAATTTTCAACGATTTCAGGCACTGCTTCATAGTGACGGTTGCATGCTTCGCGGTGCTGGAAGAACACGTCGCCGTTCTCTGCCATACCGCGAGCTACAGGTGCGTCAGGCGTGAGAGCGCGTTTGCGGAACTCTGCGAGAGCCTGACGGTCGAGCAGCGGTTCGAGATCTTCGGCGTCAAGCTGTTCGATCTTCTGTATTTCGTGAGATGTGCGGAAGCCGTCGAAGAAGTTGACGAAAGGCACGCTTGATTTGATTGTAGAGAGGTGTGCGACACCTGCAAGATCCATGACTTCCTGAACCGATCCTTCGGCCAGCATGGCGAAACCTGTCTGACGGACAGACATCACGTCCTGATGGTCTCCGAAAATGCTGAGCGCATGAGAAGCGATCGTACGTGCGGAAACGTGGAAAACCGACGGGAGCAGCTCGCCGGCGATCTTATACATGTTAGGAATCATGAGAAGGAGACCCTGCGACGCTGTGTATGTCGTGGTCAGAGCACCTGCCTGAAGCGAACCGTGAACGGCTCCGGCAGCGCCACCTTCAGACTGCATTTCCTGTACGAGAACTGTCTCACCGAAAATGTTTTTACGTCCGGCAGCAGCCCATTCATCGACATATTCTGCCATTGTCGAAGACGGAGTAATGGGATAGATCGCAGCTACCTCAGAGAACATATAGCTCACATGAGCGGCAGCCTGATTACCATCACAAGTCAAGAATTTCTTTTCTTTGCTCATAACTGTTGTTATTGATTTATACGAAAATTGATTTGTACAATTTCAAGTTAACGAAGACTTCAATAAATTTTAAAATCCACGCGAAGATACAAAATTTCCAAGTCTCTCACAACCTGACACAAATAAATTCAACACAATAATACTAAATAAAAGTTATCGGCGGCGGGACTGACTATCTGATTATAATCTTCGTTGCTTTACCGCCGACAGACAGCACAAACAGTCCCCGGCCGGGAGCTGTAATGACTGCCGATCCGTCAGACCCGGCGACCGCCGAAGCGACTATACGACCGCAAATGTCACTCAGGGCCATACGTTCGCCGCATTTACCCGAATAACGGACATCAAGTCCGTCAACCGTAACACCGGCGTATGTGTCCGTAATAATGTCATCAATTCCGGCATTGCCGTCAAGCGAGACAGTCTGACTGTCGGACCACGCCGAGCAGCGTCCGTTGGCATCGACCGCACACACGCTATAAGTATAAAGCGACGCATCGTCGCGAAGTCTGTCGACTCTGTATGATGTAACATCGCCGACCTCAAGCATATCATAGCCGGCAAGAGTGACATATCCGCTATCTCCGAATGAGATACGGACATCATCGACGGCAATATTACCTATACTCTTATTATATATAAAGCGCAGACGGCGCACACCCGCAGGGATCTCATCAGTGCGAAATTCCGCCCCCGATCCGCGCTTGGGATTGAAATCGGCAATCGCTACCCAGCTGTTACCGACAAGACCGTCGACGGCCAGAACAGACTTGGAATTTGTTGCAATACCTGTCATCCAGAAGCTTACGGATGCTATATCAGTATCATAGACGGCTGTCATAAAGCCGGAGCCGGACCTGGCGAGTTTCAGCGAAGGAGCGCTCTCGCCGAAATTGCCTTCATCCGTATACACGTCGCCCTTGCTTGATATCAGCTCCCAGCCTTCGGGCAAAGTGACAACGTCGGCATCCCCGCTACCGAAATTCGCAATTTCAGGTTCCTTCGGGTTACCTTCCACAAAAGCCTTGACAGTAAGTTTGTAAGCCACAGCTCCGTCGGCCGGCTTCCATGCAGCCTCAAACCAGCCGTCACCGACAGCCGCAGGCTCACTGACAACAGGCACGGCTGCATCACAGCGTCCGCCCGATACATTGAAAGAGATAACACCGTCATTCTCCTCGATGTCGGTTACAGGCAGATTAAGTCTGCGACCGGCCCATGTTTTCATCGATGGAGTTGTATCATCCGTAAATGAGGTGACGCCTTTTGAGCCAGGGAAAGCATAATCGCCCAGTGAGCCGCGAGTCGAGCTACTCGAGTCATACCATGTTCCGCAGGCCTCTTCGATATCGACATAATTGTGTTCCCGTTGATTGTTCACAATATTTCGCGTCCAGATCGAAGGGTTGTAATCTACGTGCCATATCAGCATTCCGTGACCCGGGACATAGCTGTCCCAACCGGTCTGCTGTCTGTTTTCAAGCAGGAAAAACTCATTTTCCGAGCCTGTGGGAATGATACAGCCCTGATTAGTTTCGCTGACAGCTTCAAGAGTAAAAGTGTCGGGTCCGTCTATGACCGCCGGATCAATCCAGCCTAGCGAATAGCGTTCATAAATCGAATAAGCCGGAGGGGTGCGGCCGTCGTTATTATACGGACCCTGATCGAGCACGCTCCAGATGCCGGGAGTCCAGTAACCGCTGCCGTTTGTCACATAAAGGTCGGGCAGACCGAGCACATGAGAGAACTCATGGACAAACGTTCCGATGCCGACGGGGCGCGGACGGCCATAGCCGTCAAGATCAAGTTCGTTGGAACATGCATATTTATCGACAATAACATCATCGAGCGTAAGGCTCAGGCGAGCCGAGCTTAATCGCCACTGATGGGGCCATACAGAGTCCTTGGAACCGTAAGAAGCCTCACCGTATCCGGCATAAAAGACAAAAACATTGTCGACATAACCGTCTCCGTCGATGTCATACTCTGAAAAATCTATTTCCGAGTCAAGACCGACACAGGCATCATAGATCATCCGAGCCGCGTTTTTGTCATTGTCGTTGGCGTCATTACCGCCATAATAAGCCATAGGATGCGGCAACGTCACAGGACCGTAGACATCGAATGTCGGGACGAACTGACCGTTGGACGAATCGATAAAATAATCCCTGGCAGATCCGGTGCCGTCATATAGATTGAACCCCTCGCGGTTGAGCATTTCCAGAAAGAATTCACGGTCAGAGACCTCACTGAATTTCACGTCATCATATTGGGCAAGAATAACCAGACCTTTCAATTCCTTATAGCCGAGAAAAGCGTCATCCATAAGGCCTATGCCTCCGCTTCGGGAAATCACCTGCGCAGGAGCCGAATACGGAGTCTCTGACGCACGCCGAGCGAGAAGTTCGTCTATCTTCGACAGGTCGGTACTCATAACAATATCACGCTGTGTCGCAGACAGTTCAGACAGGTCGTTCACTCTTACAGAAGTTGGCTTGAGTGAACCGTCGGCAGCGAAATCAGCAAAACAATAGAAGCCGTCGGCACCGACGGTCACAGGATAACCCTCGGGCGTAAGAGTAATATGTGAACGTTCGTCGCCGATCTTGCGGACACTTATCATCGTCCCGTCAGGTTGAGCAAGTTGCAACAGTCCCTGCTTTGCCGGCACAGCCCACGTGAAACCGGCTGTCATCATGGCAGCTGCGGCGCATATCAGTTTAATCTTATTCATTATAATATTAAGTCAGATGATTATTACTAAATTCAGCCGGCGATTGTACCCGCCGGTCTCTTATTGCAAAATTATATGTTTTTTTTCATATTATATAATCTATGAAACGTTTTAGCGGGAATTCTCGATTTATGCCGTTTATTTTTTTGATCAAAACTCGATCAAATTGTTCCATAATGCGTAACTTTGTAAAATTTATTGACAATAGATCAGTTTAATTAGCGTAGAATGGATATTAACGATATAACCGTAGCGTTTGCTGAAGAACAGCATGCCGTGCATGCACCTCACATTTGTGATCTTATATACGAGTCCGCACTTCAGCGCGGAACAGGCATCGCTCGACGTTCAAATGAATATATTTCTGCAAAAATCAAGGGAGGCAAAGCCGTTGTGGCGCTCCACGGCGACAGACTCGTCGGTTTCAGCTACATCGAATGCTGGGGGCATGGTGATTTTGTCGCGACATCCGGTCTGATCGTGGATCCTGAATACCGTCATCTCGGCCTCGCGGCAAAAATAAAAGAAAAGACTTTTGAGCTGGCGAGGATGCGTTTTCCCTTCGCCAAAATTTTCAGTATCACGACATCTCTGCCGGTGATGAAACTCAATTCTCGTATGGGCTATAAGCCGGTAACATTTTCCGAACTTACCGATGACGAAGAATTCTGGCAGGGTTGTCAGGGATGCGTCAATTATGACATTCTCCAGCGAAACAACAGACGTATGTGTCTGTGTACCGGAATGCTCTACGATCCGAAAAATCCGGTCGAAAACTCCACGCGCGCCACTCCTTATATAATACTCCTTAAAAATAGAATCAGGAAATTGCTTCACCTGAAATGACAGCATTATAATCATAATAACTACTTACACATATAATAATGAAACAGAAAAAGGTTGTACTTGCATTCAGCGGCGGCCTCGACACATCATTTGCCGCCAAATATCTATCCGAAGATCTCGGTTATGAAGTTCACACCGCCATTGCCAACACAGGCGGTTTCTCTGACGACGAACTTGAAAAGATTGAAAAACGGGCTTTAGCCCTCGGTGCCGCTTCGCATAAGACTCTCGATGTCACCGAAGACTATTATTCAAAGAGCATCAGATATATGATCGCCGGCAACGTGCTGCGCAACGGCACCTATCCTATAAGTGTATCGTCAGAGCGCATATTTCAGGCCATGGCGATCATCGAATACGCTAAATCTATAGGAGCCGACGCTATCGCCCACGGATCGACCGGAGCCGGCAACGATCAGGTGCGTTTCGACCTGACGTTCCAGATCATGGCGCCGGAAATCGAAATAATAACTCCCACACGCGACATGACTCTTACCCGTGAATATGAGATCGATTATCTCAAAAAGCATGGCTATGAAGCTGATTTCAAGAAAATGGAATACTCTATCAACAAAGGTCTGTGGGGAACCAGCATAGGCGGAAAAGAGACTCTTCACTCCGAACAGACTCTGCCTGAAGAAGCCTATCCATCGCAGATCGAAAAATCAGGCGAGGAGCATATCACAATCAGCTTCGAGCAAGGTGAGATATCGGCTGTCAATGGCGAAAAATTTGATGACAAAATCGAAGCTATCCGTAAGGTTGAGGAACTCGGCTCGAAATTCGGAATTGGCCGCGACATGCACATAGGCGACACCATCATCGGCATCAAAGGACGCGTGGGCTTCGAAGCCGCCGGTCCTATACTCATAATAGCCGCCCACAAGATGCTGGAGAAACATACGCTGACTAAATGGCAGCAATACTGGAAAGATCAGGTTGCGACATGGTACGGCATGTTCCTTCATGAGGCTCAGTATCTCGAACCGGTGATGCGCGACATTGAAGCCATGCTCGAAAGTTCGCAGAAAAACGTGAGCGGAACTGTAGAAATCATACTGCGCCCCTACTCTTTCACTCTTGTCGGAGTAGATTCGCCCTACGACCTCATGAAAACCGACTTCGGCGAATACGGCGAAGTCAACAAAGCCTGGAGCGCCGACGATGTGAAAGGTTTCACAAAAATTCTCGGCAACCAGATGAAGATCTACTATAACGTGCAGAACCGCAACCGGAAAGACAACGAGAAATGAATATCGGCATAATCGGTGGTGCGGGATATACCGCAGGAGAGCTGATCAGACTGCTGATCAATCACCCAGACGCTAAAATAGTTTTTGTCCACTCTGAGAGCAATGCCGACAATCTGATCAGCGACGTCCACAGCGGCCTGACCGGCGAAACTGACATGCGTTTCTCCGACAGGTTTGATCTCTCGTCTGTCGACACCCTTTTCCTGTGTCAGGGTCACGGTCAAAGCTCTGCGTTCTGGGCTGCCAATGAGATGCCCGGACACTTGAAAGTGATCGATCTCGCTCAGGATTTCCGTGACGAAAGCAACGGCTATGTTTATGGTCTGCCCGAGATCAACCGCGAAAGAATCGCTGCAGCAACCCGTGTCGCCAATCCCGGTTGTTTCGCCACGGCGATCCAGCTCGCTCTGCTGCCGCTCGCCGCTTCTGGCCGACTGAAAGGCGATGTCCATGTAACAGCCATAACCGGCTCTACAGGGGCAGGCGTGAAGCCTTCGGCAACTACTCATTTCAGCTGGCGTTCAGATAACATTTCGATCTACAAAGCTTTCTCGCATCAGCATCTTGCAGAAATCAGGCGCACGATCACACACTTGCAGCCAGATTTCGCGGATGATATTAATTTTGTGCCGATGAGAGGTGATTTCGCGCGAGGTATTTTCGCCTCTGTATATACAGACTGCGATCTTTCGCAGGAAGAGGCCGAACAACTCTACCGTGACTTTTACACAGCGGCTGTCTTCACTCATGTCTCGGAGCGCCCGATTGATCTCAAACAGGTTGTCAACACCAACAAGGCGCTTGTCCATGTAGAGAAACACGGCAACAAACTCCATATATCATCCGCGATCGACAATCTGCTGAAAGGCGCCTCAGGTCAGGCAGTCGAAAACATGAACATAATGCACGGAATCGACCCGGCAGCAGGGCTGCGGCTCAAATCTTCGGCATTCTGACAGACTGAAAAATCAACAAATATGAAACTTTTCGACGTATACTCATTATATGACATAGAGCCGGTCAGAGGTGAAGGCTGCTATGTCTTCGACAAGAACGGCGAGCGTTATCTCGATCTTTACGGCGGTCATGCCGTGATCTCTATCGGTCACGCACATCCGCGATATGTAAAAGCCATCACTGATCAGGTCGGCCGTCTCGGGTTTTATTCTAATTCCGTACTAAACGGTCTCCAGCAGGAGCTGGCCGGGCGTCTCGGCAAAGCGAGCGGCTATGATGATTACTCTCTGTTTCTGTGCAATTCGGGCGCAGAAGCTAATGAAAACGCAATCAAACTCGCTTCGTTCCATACCGGCAAAAAAAAGGTTCTCGCCTTCGGTAAGGCATTTCACGGCCGCACTTCCGGCGCAGTCGCCGCGACCGACAATCCGTCGATCGTTTCACCGTTCAATCGCACGGATAATGTCGAATTCGCCCGGCTCAACGACATCGCGGATGTGGAACACCACCTCGCATCCGGCGATTTCTGTGCCGTAATAATCGAGGGCATACAAGGTGTCGCGGGCATACGCGTGCCTGACGATAATTTCGTACGCGAACTTCGTGATCTGACCCGTAGACTTGGCGTAGTGCTCATAGCCGATGAAATACAGTCAGGTTACGGACGCACAGGCCGGTTTTTCGCCCATCAGTACACAGGCATCCGTCCCGACATCATAACCTGCGCCAAAGGTATTGCCAACGGCTTCCCGATGGGCGCCGTACTGATTTCACCGGAATTTGAAGCACGCAAAGGCATGCTCGGCACTACTTTCGGAGGCAATCACCTTGCATGTGCTGCCGCGCTCGCCGTCATCGATGTTATCGAAGACGAAAACCTCATTGAAAATGCGGCATCTGTCGGTCAATATCTCATTGACAATCTGAAAGCAATGCCTCAGTTGAAAGATGTAAGAGGCCGGGGACTAATGATCGGAGTCGAGATTGACGGCGACGCCCCTCAGATGCGCCGACGGCTGCTTTTCGACCATCATGTTTTCACAGGCGGCGCCGGCGCGACAACAATCAGGTTGCTTCCGGCGTTATGTCTCGACAAAGTTCAGGCAGACATATTCCTTAACGAATTTAAGAAACTTCTCACAAGCAACTCATGAAAAAATTCACTTGCGTCAATGATATCGGCGATCTAAGATCAGCGCTCGACGAAGCTCTTGAACTGAAACGCGACCGTTTTGCCTATTGCGATCTTGGTAAAAACCGCACACTGCTGATGATCTTTTTCAACTCAAGTCTGCGGACACGTCTCAGCACTCAGAAAGCGGCGATGAATTTAGGTATGAACGTAATGGTTCTCGATGTCAACCAGGGAGCATGGAAACTTGAAACGGAGCGTGGCGTAGTTATGGACGGAGACAAGCCCGAACATCTTCTCGAAGCTATCCCTGTCATGGGATGCTATTGCGATCTCATAGGCGTGAGATCTTTTGCCGGGCTCAAAGACAAGGCCGAGGACTATGAGGAGCGTGTGATTGAACAGTTCATCCGCTATTCCGGCCGTCCGGTATTCAGCATGGAGGCTGCAACACGTCATCCGTTGCAGAGTTTTGCCGATCTCATCACTATCGAGGAATTCAAGACCGTCGAGCGTCCGAAAATAGTCATGACGTGGGCTCCGCATCCCAAAGCCCTCCCTCAGGCAGTGCCCAATTCGTTTGCCGAATGGATCAACAAGACTGACTACGAATTTGTGATCACTCATCCTGAAGGCTATGAACTAGACCCTGAATTTGTCGGGAATGCGCGCATTGAGTACGACCGCGACAAAGCTTTTGAAGGTGCGGATTTTATATATGCAAAGAACTGGTCGGCCTATGCCGATCCCAACTACGGTAAAATATTGTCGACCAACCGCCGATGGACAGTCGATGCGGATGCGATGAAACTGACAAACAACGCATACTTTATGCACTGTCTTCCCGTGCGCCGCAATATGATTGTCAGCGACGATGTGATCGAATCGGACCGGAGTATTGTAATTCCCGAAGCCGCCAATCGCGAAATTTCGGCGCAGACCGTAATCAAACGTTTTCTTCAGGAATTATGAATGCAGGCATCACGGTAGTTAAAATCGGAGGCAACGTCATTGACAATCCCGATGCACTGGCTGCTTTTGTAAAAGATTTTTCAAAAATCTGCGGACCTAAAATTCTGATTCACGGCGGCGGCAAGGAGGCCACGCGCCTGAGCGCAAAACTGGGCATCGAAACGAAGATGGCCGGAGGACGAAGGATTACCGACCGCGACACGCTCGATATTGTGACGATGGTCTACGCCGGACTGATCAACAAACGTATTGTCTCGATGCTCCAGGCCGCAGGCTGCAACGCAATCGGCCTCAGCGGAGCCGACGGGAACGTAATCCGCGCGTCGCGCCGCAGTCCGCTCCCTGTCGATTACGGCTATGTTGGAGATATCAATCCTGAAAATATCAATACCAAATTGATAAAGGAATTGCTGTCAATGAATCTCACTCCTGTTTTTTGTGCTATTAACCATGACGGCAATGGAGGTCTTCTTAACTGCAATGCCGACTCGGTGGCGTCGGCTGTCGCTATGGCGTGTGCCCGTATCGCACCCACGAATCTAATCTTCTGCTTTGAGAAAGCAGGCGTTCTGAGAGACATCAACGATGAGACTTCTGTAATCAGTAATATAACTCCCGAGAATTACGACGCCCTTATTGCCGAAGGGATAATCGACGGAGGAATGTTGCCGAAAATAGACAACGCCCTGAAAGCCATAAATGAAGGAGTGAAAAGTGTCACAATCAAATCATCGGCCCAACTTCTTGCCGTTTCAGGCACCTGTATTTCAAGATGACCCCACGCGCAATAACATTACTCGACCGGCTCATCGCAACCCAGTCATTGTCACGGCAAGAAAACAATACAGCTGATCTTCTCGAACGGCATCTTTGTGAAAACGGAGTCACACCATGCCGCCTGAAAAACAATGTCTGGACGGTAAGTTCAAATTTCGATCGCAACAAACCTGTTCTGTTATTGAATTCCCATCACGACACCGTCAGACCTGCCGCCGGATATACCCTCGATCCGTTTACACCGCTCCATCGTGAGGGTAAAATATTCGGGCTCGGGAGTAATGACGCCGGTGCATCATTAGTCTCGCTTGTCGAAACTTTCTTGCAGCTCAGGGATGAAAATCTCAATATCAATCTCATTCTCGCTTTGACTGCTGAAGAAGAAATCAGTGGACATGACGGCATTGAATTGCTTCTGACACATCTCGCCGCCGAACATCTGACACCCGATATGGCCGTCGTCGGAGAACCGACTCTGCTGAAAGCGGCTATAGCTGAACGCGGTCTGATGGTAATCGACTGCATTTCACGCGGCAAAAGCGGACACGCCGCAAGAAACGAAGGGATCAATGCTATTTACGACGCCATGGCCGATATCGAACGCTTACGTAATTTTACGTTTGAGAAAACGTCACCGCTGCTCGGCGACATCAAGATAACAGTTACACAGATCGAAGCCGGCACTCAGCATAACGTGGTGCCCGACCGATGTTCGTTTGTCGCCGATGTCAGGACAACAGACGCCTATACCAACGAGGAGACGGCCGCCATTATCTCGGGCGCAATAAAATCTGAGGCCACCCCACGCAGCACACGTCTAAATGCATCGGCAATTCCAGAAAACCATCCGCTCGTTATGGCGGCAAAAAGTCTCGGTGCGGAAACATTTGTCTCCCCGACTCTCTCCGACCGGGCACTGATGAAAAATATACCGGCACTGAAAATAGGCCCCGGAGATTCAGCGCGCAGTCATACTGCCGACGAATTCGTCTTCGAGAGCGAAATAACAGATGCCATAGTATTCTATAAACAATTAATTTTATCCTTATGAAGTTATGGAGCAAAGGCCTCGAGCCTGATAAAATGATAGAAGAGTTCACCGTAGGCAATGACCGCGAGCTTGATCTGCGTCTGGCGCGTTACGATGTTATCGGTTCAATCGCCCACATCCGTATGCTTGAATCGATAGGATTGCTCAAAAAGGAAGAACTGGATGTCCTCGTCAAGAATCTGAACGATATCCTTGCAATAATCGACAAAGGTGACTTCAAAATCGCTGAGGGAGTCGAGGATATACATTCTCAGATAGAATTCATGCTCACCGAGCGTCTTGGCGACATTGGTAAAAAAATCCATTCCGGACGTTCGCGCAATGACCAGGTTCTCGTTGACCTTAAGCTCTTCATGCGCGATGAATTACGGCATATAGCCTCGGCGACCGAACGTCTGTTCGGCCGTCTGCAGTCATTGAGCGAGCAATACAAAGACACACTGATGCCCGGCTATACACATCTGCAGATCGCGATGCCTTCATCGTTCGGTCTGTGGTTCGGAGCCTACGCGGAGTCGCTCGTTGATGACATGCGCGTCCTGGAAGCAGCCTACGATATCACCAACCAAAATCCGCTCGGTTCTGCGGCAGGTTACGGCTCGTCATTTCCCCTCGACCGTAAAAGAACGACCGATCTGCTGGAATTCGGTGATCTTCACTACAATGTTGTCGCCGCTCAGATGAGCCGCGGAAAGACCGAACGAGCAATATCTTTCGCCATATCGGCGATAGCCTCAACGCTCGGACATTTTGCAATGGATGTCTGTATGTTCATGTGCCAGAACTTCGGTTTTGTCTCTTTCCCCGATGAACTCACGACCGGTTCGAGTATCATGCCTCACAAGAAAAACCCCGATGTATTCGAGATAATGCGGGGAAAATGCAACCGTCTGCAGTCTGTTTCAAATGAGATCGCGCTGCTTACTGCAAATCTTCCGCTTGGCTACAATCGCGATCTGCAATTGCTGAAAGATATATTATTTCCGGCTACAGCATCGTTAATCGACTGTCTTGATATGTGCGACTTCATGCTTCAGCATATACGCGTCAACCGTGACATTCTGAATGATCCGAAATACGATTATCTCTTCACTGTCGAAGACGTCAACCGTATGGTTCTGTCAGGGACACCTTTCAGAGAAGCTTACCGGACGGTCGGAATTCAGGTTAACAATGGAGAGTATAAACCGACAAAAACAGTAAATCATACACATATCGGAAGTATCGGCAATCTTTGCAATGATAAAATTGCCGATAAAATGAAGCACATCGCAGCTAAATTCAAATAACTCGTTCCAATGCAGATCCTTCTCGCGTGCGCCAAACTTATGTCGGAAAACATAACGGATGGCAAAACATATACGCTGCGACAGCCGGAATTCATATCTGAAGCTGATAAAATCGCATCGGCAATGTGTCATTATTCGGTCAACGAGCTGGCCGATATGCTGCACGTCAGTCATGATATAGCTGTAAAGGCATATCATTATTATACCGATTTCCCTAACAGGTCGACACAGATACCGACCATAATGCAATATGACGGTATCGTTTTCAAGAATATCAATGCCGCCACTCTCTCGGAGTCGCAGCTCAAATATGCCGATGAACATATCAATATCTGTTCGTTTGTCTACGGCCTGCTGCGCCCTCTCGACACAATAAATCCCTACCGGATGGAAGGGAATGTCGAATTACCGGCTTTGGGAAATGACAATCTGTTCGATTATTGGCGACCACGTCTCACTGACGTGCTGATCAGACGAGTTAAAGATGATGACGGCATACTGGTCAATCTCGCAAGCAATGAAATGCGCAAACTTTTCGATTGGAAACGTGTTGTTGCCGAAACCACAGTAATAACTCCCGAATTTAAGGTCGAAACATTGGGAAAGCCGCGCACTATCACTGTTTACGCCAAAATATGCCGCGGAGCCATGAGTCGTTTTATTATCGAGCATAAACCCGAAAATCCGGAAGACTTACAGTCATTTGCATCACTCGGGTTTATGTATGAAGGGGGCTCCCCGTCATCACCAGTATTTGTCTGGCGACCATAATAACATAACAGTATATAGCATTAACGGCTCTGATCGATGATCAGAGCCGTTAATTTTGTTTATTTAGCGATAGCTTGTTCAGTCAAATTGTATCGTCTGACCGGTGTGACGGCTGCGTTCAGCCTCGTAACACAGACGGTGACTTTTCAGAGAGTCATCGATTGTCGTGGTGGGAGCATGTGAGCTGTCACCTCTCACCGCGCTAAGAAAACTTTCGACAAGCCGCATGTCAGCACCTGCATGGAACGGCTGCTTGCATACCTCGGAAAAATCATAAATCTCACGTTTCTGAGTACGGAAATCAGTTGCAAAAATCTTGACTCCGTCGCTCACGATTTCTCCGTGAGTCATTTTTATATCTGTGCTGCGCCCGTCACGACGTGTAAAAATATCCATACATACCGTGATTATCGAGCCGTCGTCCATCTGCATTGTGAGAACCTGATTATCGACCACATCATTATTGCAATGATAAACGCATCGTCCGTAATCACCTTCTTCGAGCTCGTTTTTGATCACCTGATCGAGAGTCATTCCGGCCGGAACATCAAAATTGTTGATCCACTCTCTGCGGCGCCAGTATAGGTCGACAGCCGAATACGGACATGTCTTTTCGATTGAGCATTTGCAGCAACGCGTCGCAGACCCGGCAGGCGCATTCTCTCTGCGGAACCATGTACGGTCGCCGAACGACGACAGACGACGGCATCCGGCGTCAGTGAGCCATGTTATAAAATCTATATCATGACAGCATTTTGCCAAAAGCATCGGATTATTGCCAGCCTCCGTATTCATCACACCTCTGACATAACTGTGAGTGGTGCGGTCGATGCCCACATCTTCAGTATGCGTAATTGAAATAATACGGCCGAAACGACCGGACGCGACAAGCTCCTTAACTTTAATAAATGCGGGATGATATCTGAGAACATGACAGACACAGACAATTTTTCCGACCTTGTGTGCAGCCTTGGATATGAGTTTACACTGTTCGTAATTCTGAGCAACAGGTTTTTCGAGCAAAACATGCATATTCAGCCGCAAAGCTTCCATACACGGTTCGAAATGCTCGCGTTCCGGCGTACAGATAAAAGCCACATCTGCTTTTATGGGGTTCTCGAAATAATCATGATAGTTCTCGAACCGACACTCTTCAGGCAGGCCGAACTGATCAGCCATCGCGTTACGACGTATAGGATCCGGTTCGACAACAGCCACAAGCCTGGCCTCGTCGGGATGGCTTGCGACATAATGCATATAAGTGCGCATACGATTACCGACTCCGATAGCAACTATCGAAGTCGGTTTTCGTAAACTGTCATTAAAGTCAGTCATTTAGATTTTTGAATGAACTTATTTTCTCTTAGCTTTTTTGGTTTTGTTTTTATCGCTGAGGTCAAGAATGCGTATATTGCGGAACATCACACCCTGTCCGTGGCCGCAGAAACTTATGTAGCCTTCTTTGTTGAAAAGACCGGGGTGGTTGCGATGGTCAAGCATGTAAGGATTGCCTTCAGTGCCTTCGGGACCTACGGCATGTCCCTGACAAGCCTCACGGATATTACCGTCGAGAATCACCTCACCGTCAACCGTTACTGTGATATGGTCGCCGACAGCTTTGATTTCCTCTGTGTGCCACTGCTTGATCGGACCGAAATCGACATGCTTGGCAGGGATCACACCATAGACAGAACCATGCTGTTGATAAGGCTTAATGCCTGTAAAGCCGAACGGATAGCCCTGATACATCGGATGATCATGGTCAAGAACCTGAATTTCCATACCGTGGAATGCAGCGTCAACACCTGTAACATCTTTACCTGTACGGATGCCGATACCATTGTTTACACCCGGCACATCAAAGCAGAATTCAAAACGATAGATAAAGTCACTGTAGTTCTTCTTCGTGTAAAGATTACCGGATCCGCCATACTGGGCAGTCACATAAATATTACCGTCAACGGGAACATATGCGGCGGTGTTACCGTGCCACTTGTCAAGCGAACGTCCGTCGAACAGCACTTCGAAACCCTGAGCCTCTTCTTCAGGAGACAACTTGAAGACGGGCGTATCGGGAAGGCTGTTGAAATAAAAGTTACGCACAGCCTCGGGATTGCTTACGGAAACTTTACCGCGGTCAGGAGTCTTCGCGCCTTTCTTTGGATTGACGACAACGTCGTTGCAAGCGAAAGGAACATTACCCACCTCAACGAAAATTCGGTCATTGACCATACGTACATGTACCGGCTGAACGCCCTGAGGCAGAGCCTGAAGAATACCGTTGCCTACTGTGAGGCCGGCTGCCGGATCAATCGTTACGAGAGGCATCGAGCGAAGAGTGAGAGTCAAAGGCTCAACACCGTTCCAGTCGAAGTAAAGATCAAAGTTCTCAAATTCGCCTGCGGGACCTTCTTCAGCCACAACAGCATATCCGCCGTTTTCATCAAGACTGTTGAGCATTCCCGCCACTTCGTCGGCAGCATAACCGGCATCAGCATCATTCACACCAAAATCAACAAACACCTTATGAGCCTTCTCAAGAATATTTTTTGTAGTCAGCCCCTTGCGCAGACCGTCTTCCTTAGAGAAGATATATTTAACTGTTCCGGCAGCAGCAAGAGCTGTCTCTTTGTTATCGAGATATCGAGCAGCAAGCATAACTGCCGGCAGGGTGCGGCCGTTGGCAAGAGCCGAAATCAGAGCATTCTGCACATCAACCGAAGGATTGAGAGCAAGAGCATTGTTGAAAAGACGATATTGCTCGATAGCAGGCAGACCGTAGCTTTGAACGAGCTGCAGATAGCGGCGTAAAGCGGCATCCTTTTTATCAGGATTGTTGGCTGCAATGTCGAACAGTACAGGTATCATCGTGGGACTGTTGACCTGCATCAGAGCATTGTAGGCATCGGCGCTCTTTGTCGAATTGTAATCGGCAAGCAGCTTGTCAATAGCCTGCGGAGTTGCAGCCTGAGCAAGAAGCGGATAGTAGCGTGAAAGAATCTTAGCATCTTTCTGTTTAGCCATCATGCTGTTGACTTTATTAAACTGCGAGTCCGCATCAAGACTGACAATAGAATTCTTGGCTGCAGCTTGAAGTTCGGCAATTTCTTCCGGACCTTTGACAGACTCAAGCATCTTGCATACTTCCTCGAAGTTTTCGGGACGAACTACGCCCTTAAGCCCCTTCAGAGCTATGACGTTGACCTGTGAGTTACCATTGGCGATAAGATCCACTGTCTTAGGATAAGCAGCATAAATATGGCGCGTAGCAGCGAGCTGGAGAGCCTTGGCCACGACGTTTGAATCGGATGAGTCAAGAGCTGCGAGCACTCCGCTGCTGATATTGCCGTTGAACGACAACAGCGCGGACTGAGCTGCGGATGAAAGTTCATTGTCCTGACCGAGAACTGACACAAGCGCTGCGAGTGATTTATCACCGCCGATTTTTGAAGCGGCTGCAAGAGCTGCGAGAGCGAGTGCCTGATCCTGATCCGAAATATTATCGATCACCAGATCAGTCTGCGAAGCGACATGGTTGTTGCCGAGCCAGTTGATCACATCAATCTTAGCTGCAGGAGACAGAGATTTGAATTTAGAAGCAACAGCATCGAAAATACCGTCACCGGCAACATTTTTGGCTGCGAGAAGAGCAGTGTTGCGATACTTGTCATCCTTATCCTTCAGAGCGGCCAGAATATTTTTTTCAGCGTTTGCCGGATCGTTTTTAAGGATAAGGCCAAGACCGGCGCAACGTACATAGTCGTTATTTACTTTTGTGAGTTCTTTGGCCGCCGATACTGCAGTCTTGCCGCCAAGATTGTTAAGCAACCGCAGATAAGCGTCGGTGGCACCGGTAGGATCATTGGCAAATCTATGAGCTTTAGCTGCCTTCTGAAGGGGTTTCACAGCGGCATCAGAGCCGCATGCGGCAAGCGCGTTATAAACGGCATCGAGCACTTTGGGATCTGTGCTTTCAGTCCATTTGATCAATGTCGGCTCCACATTCTTGAGCTTTTTAAAGTAAGCCACATAGGCAAGTTCGGCATCAGGAGCATCCGCACTGTTGATCACATGCTCGACCACAGCGTCATCACCGGGCACAAGAGCCAGGCCGTTAATAGCATAATGACGAAGATAGGGATCATTCAGGTATGATGCATACAGAGCAGCGTCACCAGGACGAGCAAGTTTGCCGAGCTGAGTCATAAGGAATGCTCGGTTTGCATCGTCGCCGCATTTTTTCAGACCGGCAACAAGTCCGTCGTGAATGCCCTGCTGCATGCCGGCGTTGTCGGCACGGCTGACATAGCTGACAATTGCATCGATAGCATATTCGAAGAGCGCATTCTGATTCTTGTCAGCCGGTTTTAGCATGCCGGCGAGCATTTCGACTCCCTTCTGGCCTGTTGCAGCCATTTCACTGATGACTTCATTATAAGAAGCCGGATTTTTTGCGGGAAGCTGCGCGAGACCATCAGTAATGATAGTCTCAGCAGTCCGTCCGCGGCTGTCGAGCTGAGCGACGGATGAGAATCCGAAACACAGGATGAACGACAGAAGTATAGATGATATGAATCGTTTGTTCATAAGAGTGCTATGTTAGTTGTGATGATAATTAGATTTTCCAGGGACCGCGCATCGGCTGATAGATGAGGGCATTTGCAGCATCATCATTGATGAATGTCTGAGTCTGCGGGTCGAATGCGAGCTCGCTGCGGCCGAGACGAAGCGCGATAGTTCCGAGGTTGACGAGCGTACAGCTGTAATGTCCGTTAGCTTCATTGAGCGCGAATTTCTGACGGTCACGCACACACTGCAGGAAGTCGGTACGCTGAGGTTCGGGATCGGGAAGCTCGGCGATCTTGTTCATCACATCGGGGATAGTACATTCAAAACCTTTGTAAACCTTTCCGTTGGGGCCTTCGATATAAGGCACCTTACCCTGGCTTTCATAGCCTTCGCCTTCGAGCACGATCTGACAGCCGTCGGCATAAGTGTAGGTGATTTTGTGCCATGTGCCGACTGCGTCGGGGTGTTGCTGGGGAGCATCGACCTCGATCTTGACAGGCAGATCATTGTCTTTGCCTAAAAGATACTGGATAGGATCGAGATAATGCTGACCCATATCGGCAAGACCGCCGCCGTCATAATCCCAATAACCGCGGAATGTCTGATGCACACGGTGTGAGTTATAGGGTTTATAAGGAGCCGGGCCGAGCCACATATCATAGTCAAGTTCGGCGGGAACAGTCTGAGGCACGAGATTTTCACGGCCCACCCAGAAGAACTTCCAGGCAAAACCTGTAGCGCCCGACACAGTGACCTTCAGCGGCCATCCGAGCATGCCGCTGTCGACAAGCGTTTTCAAAGGCTTGACATCCGTTCCGAGGCCATAGAAAGTGTCTTTGAAACGGAACCAGGTATTGAGACGGAATATACGGTTATAGCGCTGGACAGCCTCAACCACTCTCTGGCCTTCGCCGATTGTACGTGTCATAGGCTTCTCGCACCATATATCCTTACCGGCTTTGGCAGCCTCGACTGCCATGATGCCGTGCCAGTGGGGCGGTGTGGCGATATGGACTATATCGACATTAGTATCATTGATGAGATCATGGAAATCATGATATTGAGCCACTGTCTCGCCAAAGCGTTCCTTTGCGAGATTTGAAGCCGAAGTGAGGTGATTGCTGTCAACATCGCAGAGCGCGACAAGACGGCAGGTTTTGTCACTGTTGAAGTGGTAAGATGAGCGGCCGATACCACCGGTACCGATGATGCCACGCGTAAGTTGATCACTTGGCGGAATGTAGCCATTGCCACCGAGTACGTGACGCGGGATTATCGTAAATAATCCGGCTGCGCCAAGAGTTTTGAGAAATGTCCTTCTGCTCGATTTCATGATTGGTATATTGATTTGTAATTTTTAAAAATTGGGAATAGAATATAGGTATTTTCAGATTATGGTTCAAAGTTAGTGAATTTAATCGGTTTCCACAACCAATTGAAAACTATTTCTTAAATAATTTGATTAATGGCAAGCACAATAAGCAAATCACGACAATTCAGCAGGCAAAACGACCATCATCTGACACGCGCCGCAATCAAAATCGAGACGATAAGTCACGCCAGAAGCACGCAGAAAAAGCGGTGAAGGCAAACGCGATCCGCCGGGTGTGCGCAGACAGGCTCCAAGTTCTCGGCGGATACAATATCTCGAGGTCATCACCCGGCGGTCACAGTGAGCATCCGGCCTGACAACTTCCGCTGCAGACTCACAGACAGTCATATCGTTGTCTTCATAAAACTTTCGGGCAACAGCATTGGCTACATTATCATGTCTGTCAAGCGGTTTATCCTTAAATCTACATATGCCGCAACTTTGTGGAAGCCGGTATTCATAGCGATAGACAGCCTTTCGGTCCGCATCAAGCAGATCGATAGTCCTGCGTCGTAAATCTGTAAGCACGGAAGCTGCGATGAAACTATCATCGCCCAGTCCGTCATCCAGACTTCGAAGTGAATAATATGTATCGCCGAGTTTTGCCACAATCCGCCTACGAGCTTCCGACTGACGGCTCCGGGCCGTCTGTTCGGCACACTCTGCTGTCAGTTCTGCCGTTATACCGCGGTCATCAGTAAAACTCATGGCAATACGATCCTTGTCGATTCGTCTGAGCGATGCCGAAACAGGTATAACACGCCGCGCTGTCTCCCCCGACATAATATCATCGCGGCGCTTGTCTCGATTACGATAGAGCTTCATACCCGGCGTCAGTTTCACGTCCGATGCGGCATACAACACATCGCCTTCAACTTTATTCAACCTGAAGCCGCAGTAAGTGCCGGAAGAATCAAAATAGCCTATCCCGTCGCCGTTATTAAATTTCTCGTTCCCCTTCACGGTAAAGGTCTTTCCTTTCACTGACAGCACCGTACCTACCGGCAAACCAATCCACTTCGGGCTATCGAGTGATGCCATTCTGACGTTGGCCGAAGGGCGTCCGTCAAGAAAATATGATGTATATCTGCGGTTGAATGTACGGTTCACATCGGGCGTGAAGCTGTAATCGGTCAGACCCGACGAAGAACGCTCATACCGGCCTTCTGAAGATTTTATGACAGCATCAAGAGCCTGCGAATAAGCCGCAACTGTCGTACGTACATAATCACTCTCCTTCAGACGACCCTCTATCTTGAACGATGCCACTCCCGCGTCGACGAGATCTCCAATTCTGTCAAGGCGGTTCATATCGCGCAATGACAGGTAATGTGCGTCGGGAGCAAGTTTACGCCCGTCTATATCAGTAAGGCTATATGGAAGACGGCACATCTGGGCGCATTCTCCGCGGTTGGCACTCCGACCCGTAGCAAACAGGCTTGCCTGACAGTCACCGCTATAACTTACACATAACGCTCCATGGACAAACACCTCTACCGGCACCTTCACTGCAGACGCGATCTCACGTATCTGTTCAAGCGACAACTCTCGGGCAAGGACAATCTGCGAAAAGCCGCAGTCTTGCAGGAACAGCGCCTTTTCAAGCGTACGTGTGTCACATTGGGTACTTGCATGCAGAGCGATCGGCGGTATGTCCATGCGAAGCACTGCCAGATCCTGAACAATCAGCGCATCAACCCCGGCGCGATAGAGCCTTTTGATCAGTGCTTCGGCCTCCTTCAGTTCATTGTCATAAATCAAGGTGTTAAGTGTAACATAGATACGGGAGTTGTAGGCATGGGCGAAATCGACCAGTCGTGCGATATCATCCACCTTATTACATGCCGATGCGCGCGCACCGAAAGATTCGGCTCCGATATACACCGCGTCAGCACCGTGTAATATTGCTTGCCGCCCGATGGTCACATCGCGGGCAGGTGCAAGAAGCTCAAGCCGTTTAACAGACTGAGACGCAACAGTTCTCATTTCTGATTAGCTCCGATGTGAATTTATCTATAAGCATGAATGCATAGTCGCGCGACGCATCGATCAGTTCAGGGACATGAGCATCGCTGTTAACCACCAGCGGGACGCCGGCTCTGATCAGCTGCGGCAGATAGCGTTCAGACGGAAATATACGGTCGTGAAGTTCCTTGGCTTTCGTATTGATTTCCACAATTGGCTTTAAATCACATATCATCCTGACATAATCGTCGGCCAACGACTGAAACCATTGCGTATCCTCAACTCCCGACTGATAATATGACGCATTTTGAGCTATCTTGTCGAAATGCCCGAGTATATCAAACCCGCCGGCTTCCACCATTGCGGCAGATGAAGCAAAAAAAGTCTCTACGACATATCTGAGATCATCTCCGAAATGGAGCTTCATATTCATCCGGAACCTGTCGGCGCTGCCGTCTATATCAATCAGTTCGCCGTCTTTAGCACGAATGAAATGCACCGATCCGATGCGATAATCAAGCGGCAGACCGGCAAAATAATCACTCGACGGGCCCCATTCGGGTCCGAGATAATCTATTTCCATTCCTGCAAAAAGGCTGATACGATCAGAATAGAGTCCTTTAAGCCGATTGAATTCATTCAGGTACAACGGCACAGACTCCATCGACATATTGCATGGAGACGGCAGCGGAACGGGAGAATGCGGCGAAAATCCATAATTGGCGAATCCGGCCGCTACAGCAGCCTCGACAAAATTCTGCATCGGCGCATGACCGTCGCAAAATTGCGTGTGACTGTGCAGTGTATATTTTCTATTTAAGGCAATAGTATTTAATATATCCATAAAAAAAGTTTCTGCTAATAACCGACCTCATGGACCAGACGGCCGGAGCGTAACAACTTCATATAGCGGATAAACATGCCCAATATCACACATGCCACAATTGCCGCACTCGTCAGAGCCACAGGCAGACCGAGACCGAAACCTTCTGGCGACGGAGCAAAAAGGATATAGCTTACGCTTACCATCGTCATGAACAGAGCAGGCACCAGTGAGATCATATAGAATTTGCCGTGACGAGCCAAATATACGGTTATGGCCCACAGAGTGAAGACGGCCAGCGTCTGATTGACCCACGCGAAATAGCGCCACAACACATTGAAATCAATCATCATCACCCCGAAACAGAGTGCAAATATCGGCAGGCTGACAGCCAGACGTTTCAGCATCGGCTTCTGGTCGAATTTAAGAAAATCGGCTGCAATAAGGCGAGCGGAGCGCAGTGCCGTGTCGCCGGTGGTGATCGGAGCGGCGATCACTCCGAGCAGTGCGAGTATTCCTCCGATAGAGCCGAGCCATGTGATCGATATGTCATTGACGAGTGTTGCGGGTTTGCCGCCGTGTTCGGCCATATATTGCGCCAGCTGGTCATATCCGCCAACAAACGTAATCGCGGCAGCCGCCCAGATGAGAGCGACAATACCCTCGGCCACCATGGCGCCATAAAAGATCGGACGGGCAAGTTTCTCATTTTTCAGACAACGGGCCATCATCGGCGATTGTGTGGCATGAAAACCGGATATGGCTCCGCAGGCGATACTGACAAACATCATCGGGAATATCGGCGTCGCCTCCGGATCTGCACGGCGGTTGTAAATTCCTTCGGCAAAGCCGTCTGGTATCGTATGTCCACCGAAGAAAAGCACGAAAAGCAACCCCGCCGCCATAAAAAGCAATGCGAGTCCGAACAACGGATAGAAATTGCCTATAAGCTTGTCGATCGGCAGAAGCGTAGCAAGTATATAGTAGAGGAATATCGCTCCTATCCAGAACGTCCTGTCAAGGTAATCGGGAGTCATGCCCGCAAGAAGATCTGCCGGATTTATAACAAAAACAGCGCCCACAAGAATAAGGAGAATAACCGATACGACGCGCATCGTCTGTTTGATCGACGGTCCGAGTTCGCGGCCTACGATTTCGGGTAAAGAATCGCCCCCGCTGCGCAGCGACATCATTCCTGACATATAGTCATGAACCGCGCCGCCGAATATTGTTCCGATAACGATCCACAGGAATGCGGCGGGGCCGAACATAACGCCCATGATAGCGCCGAAAATCGGGCCAAGACCGGCGATATTAAGAAATTGAATCAAAAACACTTTCCACGTCGGAAGCGGAATAAAATCCACCCCGTCACGACGCGTCTCGGCGGGAACCGGACGTTTAGGATCGACCCCGAAGATTCGGGAGCATAACGCACCGTACACAAAATATCCTCCGATCAGGACCGCAAGTGCTACGAGAAAAGAGATCATATATGAATTGCTGTGATAATATGGTTGTCGATTTTTATTATTTTTTAGGGAGTGCCGGACTGTCGGCGGGACGGGCGATATTTTCACGCATTTCCGTATCCGCTTCTATATTTTTCATCCTATAGTAGTCCATGATGCCAAGATTGCCTTTAACAAAGGCTTCGGCCATTGCTCGCGGAAGCTCGGCTTCGGCTTCGATAACTTTTGCTCTGGCCTCCTGAGCCTTGGCTTTCATTTCCTGTTCAAGCGCAATCGCCATCGCACGGCGCTCCTCGGCTTTGGCCTGAGCAATGTTTTTATCGGCCTGAGCCTGGTCTATCTGTAGAGCGGCTCCGATGTTACGGCCTATATCGATATCGGCTATGTCGATAGACAGTATCTCGAATGCTGTGCCGGAGTCGAGACCTTTCTTCAAGACAAGTTTGGATATCGAATCGGGGTTTTCGAGCACCTGCTTGTGACTCACCGACGAGCCGATCGACGATACGATACCCTCACCTACTCGGGCCAGCACTGTATCTTCTCCGGCTCCGCCGACAAGCTGCCGTATATTGGCGCGCACGGTCACACGGGCTTTGGCTATGAGTTGAATGCCGTCTTTGGCAACAGCAGTCACCGGCGGGGTGTCGATAACTTTCGGGTTCACGCTCATCTGTACGGCCTCAAACACATCGCGTCCGGCAAGATCGATCGCCGTCGCCATCTTGAAGCCGAGATCAATATTGGCTTTCGCTGCCGACACAAGTGCGTGGACAACCTTGTCTACGTTACCGCCCGCGAGATAATGGGCCTCGAGATCATCTCGGGTTATATCCTTAAGGCCGGCCTTATGAGCCTCGATCATAGCCCGAACTATCATACTCGCCGGCACTTGTCGTATGCGCATCAGCACAAGCTGCAGAAGCGATATTCGCACTCCGCTCACACGTGCAGAGATCCACAGGAAGAACGGACAATAATAGAAAAACAGGATCAGAAGTATGATACCCGCTACAATCAGAATGATCAATGTAATTTCCATGCTATATTTGATTGGTTGGTTGAATGGTTTATTTTGTTTCGAGACGTATCACTTTGTTGCGCCAATCGACAATCTTCTGACGGCCGAATTCAATGGCTGCCTCCGCGTCTGATATCTGGTCTGACAGATTTTTTTCGCCGTTCCGATAACGTTTGCGAAGCTGGGCAAGACGAGCAGACTGGGCATCAAGCTGCTCCTGCTCGACAAGCAGCTTTTGCATTTCCTGACGAGCCTGCCGGTTTTTAAAATCGTCAAGCGTCGTATATACCATACCGTTGCCCATGGAAATTTCAAAATCCATGTGTCTGCCGCCACGGTGCGAGCCGCCTTCATCGATAGCAGCTATGCGCTGACGCAATGCCGCCGCATCGCCTCTCTGGGTGTCGGCGATCGATGATATTCTGGCTTTTGAGGCCAGAGTAGGATCATCGACATCATAGTTGACACGCGTAGGTGACGGCACAAAGACATATATAGTCACTTTGCCCGGCTGACAGCCGCGGTCGCTGGCAAACCATCCCGCGCCGGTAGCTTCATCTATAGCGAGCATATAGTCATTGTAGGGAGAATTATATGGCATTCCTATATTCTGAGGCTGGAGATATCCGTCGTCACCGCGACGGGTCATAAAAATATCATATCCGCCGAGCGACGCGTCTCCGGTCGCCGAATAATATAACGTCATGCCGTCGGGCATCAGAAAAGGATAATCTGCATCGCCGCCTTCTGAAAAATTTCCTTTCAGCGGAGTCGGTTTATCGACCGTGCCATCGTCGAGTATCAATGCCGACATAAGAACAGCCGTACCGGCCGAATCACTCTCGGCCCATATCATCTCGCTCCGGTTTTGAGGCAGATACACAAGTGTACGTGCTCTGACATCGGCATCTTCAGGCAGCAACAACCGTCCCGCCTCGGGCGAAAGTCGGTAATGAGTAAAAAAATCGGCAGCATCGACACTGATCGAATCTATGATCTCGATATTTTCGACACGCTCAAGCATATTGCTTATCAGTATCATACGCTTGCGCAGGCTCTCCATGGCCGCCGGTTCTGTTTTTTTATTTTTTTTAAGTATTTCGCTCCAGGTGTCAAGCGACTCTTCAGCGGCGTCTGTATCGTAATTATCAAGATAAATTTCAACGAGCCGACGCGACGCATCGGCCACGCCTCGGTCTTCGGCTACTTTCAATGGCGCGATCGCCTCTGACTTGCGCCCCAAAGCGGCAAGCGATGCGCCGAGATAATAATTCACATTGCCGTCGCGCGGCGACGACTTTTTCAATGTTTTTAATCGCTCAACGGCTTCTTTATAACGCCCGTTTTTATATAATTTTTTAGCCTCATCGATCGGAGCCCCCGACATTGCCGGAATTCCCAGGCCGAACAGGATGAGACAAAGCAAAAATATCCGCATATGCCTCCGTTTTTATTTGATTTCTCAAAGTTACGAATTCTTTTTGAAAACAAAACGATGGCCGGATTTTTTGTAAGAATTTATAACACATCCTCTGCCATGGACTAAGGCGCAGCTTACATCACGTGCTGAACCGCTGCTTCACATTCAGGATTGTACGTCTTTATGGGCAGACTGCCTGTCATCGCGCCATAAGCGTTGAATGCAAGCGCTCCGAGCTCATCTTCGCCGGCGCGCACTGAAATTGGTGCGATCCAGTCGATCCAGCCGCTGAGTTTCTCGACACAATATTTGCTGTGTGCAATGCCACCGGTCAGAATAATTGCATCGACATGTCCTTTTAGCGATACGGCTCTTGCCCCTACGTGACATGCTACTTTATACAGCATCGAGTCAAGCACAGTCTTATACGGTTCTTCTCCTGCCTCCGTACGACACACAATCTCCGCCACATCATTGATACCAAGCAACGCCGTCAGACCGCCTTTGCCGTTCAGCAGCTTATGAATCTCGCGACGTGTGTAGCGGCCGCTGAAACACAGGTCGACAAGATCGGCCGCCGGAAGCGTTCCGGCGCGTTCAGGGCTGAACGGACCGTCGCCGTTAAGCGCGTTGTTGACATCGATGACTTCTCCGTGACGGTGAGCCCCGATAGAAATACCGCCACCCAGATGGACGACGATCAGATCGAGATCCTCATATTTCAAGCTGTTGAGTCGTGCATAACGGCGCGCAACAGCTTTACTGTTGAGCGCATGGAAAATTGACCGTTTTTCAAGACCGGGGATTCCCGAAATTCGCGCTTCGGGAATCAGTTCGTCGACAACCTCCGGATCTGCTATAAAAGCCGGACAGTTTATTGCAGTGGCAAATTCGTCGGCCATAAGTCCGCCAAGATTACACGCATGCTCCATCTCGGCATTAACAAGATCATGCTTTATCTTGTCATCAACCCTGTAAACTCCGCCGGGAGTCGGTTTAAGCAGGCCGCCGCGGGCTATGACTACATCAAACTGACTCTCCTCTATATTTTGGTCGGCGAGCAGACGGTGCATCGCCTCTGTCCGGTAATTCAGTTGCTCGTTGACGTGTTCAAATTTAGCAAGTTCTTCGACCGGATGCTGTATGCATCCTTTCCACTTAATGGTTTCATCCTCATAGACTGCAAACTTTGTAGACGTAGATCCAGGGTTAATAACGAAAATCTTCATATTAAAATGGACTGTAATTACGATGCCAGACAGGCGAAAATTAGACTATAAAATTTTGATTCTGCAGAGTCGGCCCGGGAGGCTACAACAACAGGCGACGTCGTACCGGTCACCAAGCCGGCCATCCGTGCGTTGCCAAAATATGAGACCGTCTTGTAAAACGTATTTCCAGCTTCCAGATCAGGCATTATCAGAACATCCGCATCGCCGACAACATCCGATCCGATTTTCTTCAGCCGGGCGCTTTCCGCGTCACAGGCGGTCTTGACATCCATAGGCCCCCCTATTGAAACTTTACCGAAACGACCGTCACGAGCCATTTGCTTCAGCGATTCATAATCAGTCGTAACCTGAAAGCGGGGATTGATTTTTTCTGTAAAGTGTATCAGTGCTATTTTGGGACTCGCTATCCCAAGTTTGCGTCCGATTTCACAGTCATATCCGATCATTGCTTCAAACTGCTGACAATTCGGATTGGGGATCACAGCTACATCCGAGACCATCAGCAGTTTATGATATGCCGGAGCCTCAACCAATGTGACATGACTCATAACCTTTCCGGGCTCTATAAGACCATGACCGCCATCTTTATCTATTACAGCATGCAGCAGTGTGTCCGTATTTAGCGATCCCTTCATCAGCACATCAGCCTCACCGTTGTAGACGATTCGCACTCCTGCTTTGGCGGCTTCGGCCACATCGCCGCATCTGACACATCTGATCGAGGTCGGGGATATTGACCGGCAGAAATTCTTAAGTCCTTCAGATTCATTTCCGTCGAGCACAAGAGTCAGATCGACAAGATTTGCTTCAGCACACCGACGCACGACATATTCAGTGTGATCATCGTTCGGACAAACAATCACCACACGTTTCCGGTCTTTTCGATCAAGATACCGTTGCAACAGATCTTCAAAACTTTTGAGAGCTTCCATCCTCTTTATCTATTTTTCTGCAAATATCCGAATTTGTTTCTGTTCTGCCAAATACGCAGACCAAAAAATTGCACAAATTCACCAAAAGTATGCAAAAACTGCCGCGTGCGATGTCGTTCGACTCTGTTTCACTTTTGAGCCACGGCTTCCGACTGACACTGACAATTAAGAGGTTGTTTAATAATAAATGTTGCCGGCGGGGTTGCATAGCTTGAGGGGATTTTTGTCATGAGACAAAGGAGCGTACTTGACGTACGCGACTGAGGAGCAGGGCAAAAAGCGCCCAAGATATGTGCAAAGCAAAGGTTATTTTAAATTAATCAATTTCTTCCGTAAAGATCTTAAAAGAAATGAAAAGATGTAAGTATTATGAAAAGAATAGCAGCCTACGGCCGGTCGCCCTGCCAATAACATTTATTTTTAAACAAGCTCTAATAAGACCCAGGCGTTAACAAATATTGGGGAACGGGATCTTAATAAAAAAAATAACCGCTGCAACAAGTCAATACAGATTTTTTCCGTAACTTTGCAACATAATTTCTAAGGTTATGACTTAGGCCATACGGTCAGGCATTTTCACTATAGCTAACGCATCGTTTTTTATTCATACAATACATTTATAATATATGGATTGGATTCTTGACTTGCTCATGCCCGGCAACACATCTATAGCCAGCACGCTCGTCTTATATTCGTTTGTTATTGCTGCAGGCATATACATCGGAAAACTAAAGATCTGCGGAGTGTCATTAGGTGTGACTTTTGTATTGTTTGTCGGGATTCTCATGGGGCATTTCGGCTATATTGTCGATGACAGCATTCTAAAATTTGTACGTGAATTCGGCTTGATTTTGTTCATCTTTTCTATTGGTCTGCAGGTCGGCCCGGGTTTCTTTTCGTCTTTTAAGAAAGGAGGCATGAGGCTGAATTTCCTTGCTGTACTGATAATCGCGCTCAACGTCCTTATCGTCTTGGGCATCTATTATTTCGGCAACATAAATGATATAAACGCACTCGTCGGAGTGATGAGCGGCGCTGTCACAAACACTCCCGGTCTGGCTGCTGCGCAGCAGACCGTCAGTCAGATGTATCAGAGCCCCGAGCAGGCCAACCTTATGGCCTCCGGATATGCAGCCGCTTATCCGCTTGGCGTTGTAGGTATCATCCTGTCGATGTTTGTCATAAAAGGCGTTTTCCGTATTTCAACCGATAAGGAAATAAAACAGATCGAAGATGACCAGGAAAACGCACAACTCAAACCGTTCCTGATGTCAGTCGAGGTGACCAACAAACTCATTGACGGCCGCACACTTCTGCAGTTACATGATGTCATACAATGTAACTTCGTCGTTTCGCGCATTATGGGGCAGGACAACGTCGTGACTATCCCTAAATCATCAACGGAAATTCATGTCGGAGACAGACTTCTTATCGTTTGCTCGGCTATAGACTCATCGCGTTTCACCGCCGTACTCGGTCCTCAGATTGAAATAGACTGGGAGTCGGCTCAGACTCCGGTATTCTCACGCCGCATTCTCATCACCAAGAGCGAATACAACGGTGTGGCTCTCGGTTCTCTTCGCCTACATAACGGTTACAAGCTCAACGCCACTCGCGTCAACCGTGCAGGCGTCGATCTTCTGGCGTCGCCCAACCTTCGTCTCCAGATGGGCGACCGTCTGACTGTTGTCGGCAACCTTGACGATATCGACCGTCTGGCTTCCCGCCTCGGCAATTCGATGAAGCGACTCAACCAGCCCAACCTTATTACAATATTCGTCGGCATCATTCTCGGCATCATCCTTGGATCTGTCAACCTTGGCTTCGGCATGAAACTGGGTCTCGCAGGCGGTCCGCTTGTTGTCGCAATCCTGCTGAGCCGCTTCGGCTACAAAGCAAAGCTAATCACTTACACATCTTCATCCGCTTCTCTCTTGCTGCGTGAACTCGGCATCTGTATGTTCCTTGCATCTGTCGGCATATCAGCCGGCAAAGGTTTTGCCGACGCCGTGTTCAACACTACCGGCATGTGGTGGGTTATCTGGGGTTTTGTAATTACCGTTGTTCCGCTCCTCGTCGTTGGTTTTATTGCCCGAGGACGCGACAAAATCAATTTCCTCACCATCATGGGGCTTTTCTCCGGCGGATGCACCGATCCCCCTGCCCTCGCCTATGCAAACAACTCAACCGGCAACGATGCCCCGGCGGTAGCCTACTCTACTGTCTATCCTTTGACAATGTTCTTACGCGTCGTCGCCGCACAGGCTCTCATCCTTTGCCTCGCTTAAGTTATACGTTCAAAACATAATTTTCGGCATAAAAAAGATGTTCGATCTGCCGCCGGGCGGCTAAAATCGAACATCTTTTTTACTATCGTTGATGCGCTGATAACGTGCAATCGTGAGAGAGGAGTAAATTAGGGGAGAATGAGAAACTACTTAGAGCTTGTTTAAAAATAAGCTCTTATTTTTCCTTCTTTTGAAATTCCTTTATTTTGCCCAACAGGACATCTGCCTGCTGAAGACCTACTGCTCGCCATAGTGGCTCGCCGTTCATAAACAGTATCAAAGTTGGAATCGATTGCACATTATATTTACGCGCAACAGCTTCGTTCTTGTCTATGTCTATTTTAAGAACATTTGCGGCATCACCGACTTCCTCTTTAACTTTCTCGATAATTGGAGACTGCATCTTGCACGGGCCGCACCAAGTTGCAAAAAAATCCACCAATGTCGGTTTATCCTGACCTATCAGTTCGCTGAAATCGCTCATATTAATTTTATTTTAGTTTTACTTTAGTAAATATTTACCTATAAAACGCAGACTAACCTCCAATTGTTTTATTTCCGCTCTACAAAAAATATGTATATTTGCAATGCAAAACAAATGTTCCATCTGTAATGACATTCTTTTTTGACCTTTCATTGCTGACAATATCGCTTATATCGGTAAGCGCCATATCTGCATTAATCATTTTAGCATTTTACGACCCGTTTATACGGCGCATATATCATCGCCGGAATGCATGTCGGCTAATTGTCGATAACCCCGATAGACCGGCATCACATGTTGCGGCATCAATAATAATATATGCTCAGGGAGAGGCCGACAGGCTCGAAACTATGCTGCCGGCTGTACTGGGTCAGAATTATGACGGTCAGTTCGAAGTAATTGTAGTCAACGAAAGCGATTCTGCCGATGTCCGTAATGTTATCAGCACGTTGCAGCTGTCCAATCGCAATCTATATCTCACATTTACTCCCGACGGAGCTCGCAATCTGAGCCGTAAGAAACTCGCACTGACGCTTGGCATCAAGGCCGCAAGATATCCTGTAGTCGTAAACACTACCGCTGATGCGATTATTGACTCTCCCTTATGGCTGACAAAAATAATGCGGCATTTCAATGACCCCTCGACCGGAATTGTTCTCGGATATGCGGCCCCGGTACGTGACTCCGGACTTAATCGAACGCTCACATTTGACTTTGCCAATTACTGCGTTTCATGGCTGGCGGCAGCTATCGGGAAAAGGCCTTTCAGAGGCACCGAGCTCAATCTTGCATATAGGCGCGAACTGTTTTTCAACAACAAAGGTTTTTCTCGATCTCTTAATCTTCATTTCGGTGACGACGACATATTTATAAGCGAAATTGCTACACGCCGTAACACCGTAGTCGAATTATCGCCTGAATCCATCGTTCGCTTCAGCAGTTATGACATGCCGGCGACTCTTAAGGGCACTGCCGTACGACACATCTTCACCAACAATTTCGTAAAACACAAACCCGTTCCGTGGCTTGCTGTCGGTGAATGCGCTCTATGGTTGATGCTGCTGTCTTCTGCCGCAGCAATTCTGACCGACTGGCACAATCTTGCGACCATAATCATAACAGCACTGATTCTCATCGGCACAGCTACTGACATAGCACTCTCATGGCGTAAGACAACGACGGCTCTCGAATTGCGTCGCCTGACTCTGACTGTTCCCTGGTTCGTAATCATAAGACCATTCCGTCGCCTGTCTCTCTCTATTTATGCCCAGATATCAAAACAGAAGAAATACACCTGGGATTGACCGTCTGATATTATTTTTCTCAAAAAAAAATCTGTTCTGAGGTTTAGTATCCGCACTACTGTGTGTCTTATTGACGTATGACAGACAGAAACAACATCGAACAGCTTTTCAAGACTCATTATGCGCGGATGCTACGCGTGGCGGTCATGATTATCCATGATGATGATCTCGCCCGCGACATTGTCCATGATGTGTTTGCCTCTCTGCTTGCATGCTCCGGCGATTTTCTTCCGTCTGAAAGCTATCTTCTCAAGGCAGTGCGCAATCGCTGTCTCAATCACATCCGCGATTGCGGGATACATGACCGCATTGCTCTGTGCTATCTTGCCGATAGCGAGGAATATGACAATGAAGATTGGCCCGACGAAGAGACAATCGAGGCCGTCAGTCGCCTCATAGCGACTGATATTACCCCGAGGGCTCGAGAGATTATTGATCTTAGGTTCAGCAAGGGGCTGAAATTTGCAGAAATCGCTGCCCGTCTGGGCATAAGCCAAAATGCTGTTTTCTGTCACATGCGCAATGCGTTATCATTCATCCGTAAAAAAATTAATCAAGATGGATCACCGGTTCAACGACACTAAAACGACTGACAGGTATGACCTTGTGCTCGATCTCGTGGAGAACCCCGGGAAATATTCTCCCGGGCGGATCAGAGAAATTCTATCCGACAAAGAGTCTCTGGAAATTTACAGGCTCATCTGCGCCACTGCTTCTGCTGCTAATTGCGGCATCAAAGTCGACATTGAGAGCGAATGGGAGCGCTTTTCCCGACGCCACTGCGTCCGGAAACGTTTTGCTCCGGCAGTGGGACGCGCTGCCTCTATCGCGGCGTTCACTATTGTATCGGTCGCAGCTGTAGCTATCGGAATTGCAGTGTCAGTTTCCATTGACAAGAAAGCCGAGCCCGTTTCTGCCGAACCCGCCGTTCAGCAATGCGATAAAACAGTCACCAGTACTGCATCCGACACCGTTGCCGAAAATCATCCTCTGAGGCCCGAGCCTGTTCTGTTCGAAGACACGTCTCTCGAAACTATAATGTCGGCCATATCCTCGGCTTATGATCTGAAGGTCGTCTTCAATGACAGTCACACGGCGTCGCTTCATCTTTTTTACAAATTTGACCCTGCGTTGCCGGTGGAAGAGATCGTTTCTCAACTCAATATGTTCGAGCAGATAAACATCAGCCTCGACAATGACACTATAATTATAGACTGATATGAAAGCGATCCTGTCCCTGATCATGGCCGTGACTGCTTTTATCCCGGCTTACGCATCCTCGTACGATTATACATTTGACAACACTCCGGTTGCCGATGCACTCGTTACCATAAGTAAAGAACACCCCGATATTAACATCTCGTTTATATATACCGAACTCGACAACTACTTGACCTCGGCCCGCATTTCGACCGACTCTCCTCTCGAAGCTTTACGTCAGGCTATCGGTTCCAATCCTGTTTCTGTCTTGAAAAAGGGCAACGGTTTCTATATCGAAGCGCTTCAGCACGGCAAATTCATTTATCGAGGCCAGACAATCGACTCCAAGGGCGAACCTGTGATTTCTGCAACCGTCATGCTCCTCGAACCGAACGATTCGACAGTCATAACCTACGGCGTAACCGACAAATCCGGCCGTTTCTCAATTCCCTGCGACCGTAAGGACGTAATTGCAAAAATTAAATGTCTGGGCTACATCCCTGCTTATCGCCACTGTAAATCTTTTGCCGTCGGTATTATCGAAATGAAAGAGGCGTCTATTCTGCTCAGCACTGTCAGCGTCGAGACCGCCAACTCTGTCATGCTGGCCGACAGATCTGTCTATTTACCGACATCACGTCAGAAAAGATCGGCTCAGACTGCCGATGACCTCATCAGACGCATGGCTATTCCGCAATTAAGCATAAACGACGTCACCAAAACTAACACAGGCCGCCCCGTCAAACTGTATATCGATTACGTTCCGGCAACAGAGGCTGAACTGACAGGCATGCGCGTCGCCGACGTCAAGCGTGTCGAATATTACGATTATCCGTCCGATCCTCGCTTTGAAGGCAATGACCATGTCATAAACTTCATCATGCATCAATATGAATACGGCGGCTATACCAAAGGAATATATTATGACAATTTCGTCACTTCCCGACAGTTTAACGGTTACGCCAAAGTCCAGTATAAGAATATGACTTTCGACTGGGCGGGCGGATTATTCAACAAAAACGACAGCCGATCCTATCAGGAAACGTCTGAAATCTACCGACTTCCTCAGAATGACGGCCTGATCAAAGAGTTCGAACGCAACTCCGAGGTCTCCGAGGTCAGAAATCGTCAGGATATCTGTTGGACATCGGTCAAAGCAATGTATCGGACCAAAAATACCGTAATGAGCAATATGCTTACCGCTGATTTCGATCATTCGCCGCGGCAGTTTCTTGCCGGAAATGTCACCTATAATCCTGAAGAATATAAATCGTCGGAATTCACATCTTCAAAATCACATCGCATAAACTCTATAATTTACAGCGGATACTGGTATTTTAAACTGCCGGGCGGCAGCTCGGTCACATTGAACCCGTATTACGCATATTCCCATACCAATCAACATTCTTTATATGACGAGATAGATTTAGGCAGTTTCGACAATGGCGCGAGAGATGATTCTCATCAGGCCAATGTAAGTCTCGCGTTTACCCACTCTTTCGGTTCTGCAGGCACATTAAAAGCTCTGTGTCAGGGTCGCTTTCTTCAGAACCGCACGCGCTATCAGGGCACATCGACTGTCTCTGATCTCGCCAGAACCTACCGTCTCGGACCCGGTGTGAACTATAGTTTTACGAATGATAGGTTTTACGCCAATGCCGGACTCGGTCTGCACTGGGATAAATCAAGCTACGGATCTGTCTCCGAAAATTCCACTGCACCCTGGGCCAACCTGTCACTGCAGTATTCTGCCGACAGCAAAAACTCTCTTTCTCTCGATGTCGATTACCGGAAATCCATTCCTGCATCAAGCTACCGCAGTGCAAGTGTCATACAGGCCAACCCCTTTATGAGCTACACCGGCAATCCGGCTTTGGTTCCGTATAATTCTTTTCAGATCGACGGAAGTTATGTTTTTGTCCCGAATAACAGATTGTCTTTGTCGGCATACGGCTGGGCCTGGATTGTCGACAACCGCTATGCCTTCTGCTATGAGGCCGGACCGACCGGCATTCTCCGCACCATCCGCCAGCCCATGGGCGGCTACGCTCAATGGCAATACGGCATCAAGGCGACAACCCGACAATTCAACAACAATCTTCAGGTCAGTGCATCTGTCTATATGCGCCAGGCTCATAACGGCATCCCTTACAACTGGAACAAATCCGACCTCACAGCCTCCGTTTCTGCTTATTACTATCTGAATAATGTATATTTCGGTGCTTCATACAATTGCGCCGAAGACTATCCCGACGGATGCATGGTTGGCGAGTGGATCCATGCACGCGATCGTTACTCTTTTGAAGTAGGATGGTCTGACAACAGCTGGAATTTCAGATTTTTCACCCGCAATTTTCTGCGTCGGAAATCCTATGACAACGTAGGCACAATGCAGAGCAAATACTACGATACCACCTCTTATTATTACCGTGCGAGCAGCTACAACTTTTTCCAGATATCGGCAACTTACACTTTCGCCTTCGGAAAACGGATCAAGGACGGAAATGAAGCATATCAGGCCAGCCGTGCTTCTTCAGGTATTCTGAAATAAAAACAATCCGACATAAAAACGCAGGGAGCACCCGCAGGACTATCGTCTGACGGGTGCTCCCTGTTTTTGTGGTGATTTTCAGAAATCCAGTATAAAACGGGCTGCTTTAAGTTCGGCTGAAACAGGCGGAGCGAGCTTCGAAACGACAATGCGCCCCGATGCAATCTTTGGATATTCGTCAGTCAGCGCTTTATGGATGCGGCCGGCGACATGCTCTATCAGGCCGGAAGGCTCGGCCATCACACGCCTGACAATTTCCACTGCTTTGGCATAGTTGAGCGTATCATCGACACAATCACTGACGGTTGCCTCTAATGCCGGCGGATAGACCAGCGACAGCGACACCTCGAATTCATTGCCGACCACTCTTTCCTGCGGCAACACACCATGTCTGGCTCTGATCCTGAGTCCGTCGATGACAATAGTCGCCTTCATACTCATTTACGTCTCGATGACTTTCCTTTTTTAGACGACTTTGACGACGTTTTACCGCGCGATCTTGTCTTCTTGGATTTCCCGGAAGATCTCATCACTTCAGCCACTGACGGCGCGGCAAGCGTGTCAAGCGAACGCGGCGGATTTTTCTCATCGACGAGCACGAAATCAAGCTGTTTCTTGTCAAGATTGGCTCTCGCCACCTGCACCTTCACCTCATCGCCCAGCCGGTAGCGGTTGCCGTTACGGCGCCCGACAAGACAATAGTTTTTCTCGTCATAATCATAATAATCGTCTGCGAGATCGCGCACCGGCACAAGCCCTTCACACTTATTTTCCTCGATCTCGACATACAGCCCCCACTCTGTCACGCCGGAAATAATGCCGGTATAGACCTCGCCGAGATGGTCGGCCATAAACTCAACCTGTTTGAATTTTATCGAAGCCCGCTCGGCGTTGGCTGCCAGCTGCTCCATATTCGACGAATGCTTGCAGTCTTCTTCGAGCTTCTCGACATTGACACTGCGGCCGCCTTTCAGATAGCGGTCAAGCAGACGATGGACCATCATGTCGGGATATCGTCTGATCGGCGAGGTAAAATGCGTGTAATAATCGAAGCCGAGTCCATAGTGACCTATATTTTCGGTTGTGTAGACTGCTTTCGCCATCGAGCGGATAGCCAGCGTCGACAGGAAGTTTTCTTCGCCGCGGCCCTTCACATCCTCAAGCATTTTATTGATCGAGCGGTTGACTTCTTTAGGTGTGCCGGTCGGTCTGATCTTGAAGCCGAACGTACGGGCGAGCGACGAAAGATTGGCCAGACGCTCCTGATCGGGCATATCATGCACACGGTAGACAAACGCCTTTGATTTCTTACGTTTATCTTTCGGCAGGCCGACAAACGTCGCCACTGTGCGGTTGGCCAGAAGCATGAATTCCTCTATCAGCTTGTTAGCATCTTTTGATTCTTTGAAATAGACTCCCGTCGGATGACCGTTCTCATCGATGTCGAAACGCACCTCGACGCGGTCAAAGTCGACAGATCCGTTTTCATAACGGCGCTCACGCAGTTGCTTTGCCAGAGTGTCAAGTGTCAGCAGTTCGTCGGCATAGTCGCCTTTGCCTGTCTCGATCACCTCCTGTGCCTCCTCATATGTGAACCGGCGCACACTGCGTGTCACTGTCCGAACGATGCGTGAATTGATCACCTTTGCGTTTTCGTCCATCTCAAATATGACAGAGAACGTCAGTTTATCCTCATCCGGACGCAGCGAGCAGATGCCGTTGCTCAGATGCTCGGGGAGCATCGGCACGACACGGTCGACCAGATAGACCGACGTTGCACGTTCCTGAGCCTCACGGTCGATGATCGTATCCGGCTTTACGTAATGCGTGACGTCAGCGATGTGAACACCCACTTCATAGTGGCCGTTCGGCAGTTTTTTTATCGACAGCGCGTCATCGAAATCCTTCGCATCCTTAGGGTCGATCGTAAACGTTGTCACTCCGCGCAGATCCTCGCGTTCGGCAACGACTTCAGGCGTAATGCCGGCGTCGATCTTCTCGGCCGCTTTCTCTACAGCCTCCGGATAGCGGTACGGCAATCCGAATTCTGCAAGGATCGAATGCATTTCAGCTGTGTTGTCTCCCGTCTTGCCGAGTATGTCGACAACTTCGCCGACAGGATTCTTGGCGTCATCGGGCCACTCGGTAATTCTGACTATGGCCTTGTCGCCGGTCACGCCGCCTTTTAATTTCGCCTTGGGGATAAAAATATCCGTTGCCAGATATTTAGAATCGGTGAGCAAATAGGCGAAATGACGGTCAACCCTCAGAGTACCGATGAATGTCTGGTCATTTTTTTCGATGATTTCAAGCACTTCGGCCTCCGGTTCTTTGCCTTTGACATGTGCCGCGATGCTAATGGTCACACGGTCACCGTTGAGCGCATGTTTCGAATTCCGTTCGGCCACAAAAACAGGTTCGCTGTCATCATCATCAAGAACGACACTGTTCTTGCCGTTGGAGCGGCGCACAAACACACCCGTGGCGACTACCGCGCGTTTGGGTGTCTTATACTTGCCCGGGGCGACTTCGATTATCACGCCGTCAAAAGAAAGTTCGGCGAGATACAGCGCTACCGCCCGCTGCTGCGCCGGAGTGACTGCGCCGACGGCCGCGGATACTTGTTTATAATTGAATGTGCCGCTTTCCTGACAGCCAACGTAGATGTCGACTGCCTCGCGCAGACGCTTGGATGAATTATCTTTTTTACTCGATTTTGCCATGATTGTGTATTATATGATGAATGACCGGATTTGACAAGCAGCCGTTCAGTCCTTTATAACTAAAACGGTCCGCACGTCAATTTTGTTGCGGACCGTTGTTATCGTTTCTGTTTAAGCGTCAATATTTGCGTAATTGGCATTCGCTTCAATGAAATCGCGGCGTGGTCCGACATCTTCGCCCATCAGCATGGAGAATATTCGGTCGGCTTCGGCTGCATCGCTGATATTTACCTGCTTGAGCATTCGGCCTTCGGGCGACATTGTCGTGTCGCGCAACTCGGCCGCGCTCATCTCGCCGAGACCTTTGTAGCGCTGTACCGTAGTACCTTTGCCGTGTTCGTCGATAAAGCGTTGCACCTGCTGGTCGGTCCAGCAGTATTCTTCAGCTTTGCCTCGCTTGCATTTGTAGAGCGGCGGCGTGGCGAGATACAGATAGCCGTTCTCGATTACAGGGCGCATGCGGCGGAAGAAGAATGTCATCAGTAGTGTGGCGATATGAGCGCCGTCGACATCGGCATCGGTCATGATTATAATCTTGTGATAGGCCAGTTTCGTCAGATTGGCTTCCTTAGGATCCTCCTCTGTGCCGATTGTGACACGGAGCGCACGGAAAAGATTGGAGATCTCCTCGTTGTCGAGAATTTTGTGTTCCATAGCCTTCTCGACATTAAGGATCTTACCGCGCAATGGGAGGATAGCCTGGAACGTGCGGTCGCGTCCCTGTTTGGCCGTACCGCCTGCCGAGTCACCCTCGACTATGAATATCTCGCAGTTTTCGGCCGTGCGCGATGAGCAGTCGGCAAGTTTGCCCGGCAGACCGCCGCCCGAAAGCGGTGATTTGCGCTGCACCTGTTTGCGGGCGTTATTGGCTGCGTGACGCGCCTGAGCGGCAAGAATGACCTTGTCGACGATAGTGCGCGCCTGACGCGGATTTTCCTCAAGATAATTGCGGAGAGCCTCGCTTACCGAAGTCTGCACGGCTCCTATCACCTCCGAGTTGCCGAGTTTCGTTTTTGTCTGACCCTCGAACTGGGGCTCCATGACCTTAACAGACACAACAGCTGTCAGACCTTCGCGGAAGTCGTCGCTCGCAATTTCCACCTTAGCGTTTTTAAGCAGGTTATTGTCTTCGGCATACTTTTTCAGTGTCGAAGTAAGACCGCGGCGGAAACCCGTAAGGTGTGTGCCACCCTCTATGGTGTTGATATTGTTGACATACGAGTAGACATTCTCGTTGTAGGTGTTGTTATAGGTCAGCGCCACTTCGACGGGTATGCCCTGACGCTCCGTGCGCAGATCTATGACATCGTCGATCAGCGAGTCCTTGTTTGAATCAATATATCTGACAAATTCCTTAAGACCTTCTGACGAGAAAAATGTCTCGCTGCGCGGGTTGCCGTTCTCGTCAATATCTCTCATATCAGTGAGCTTCAGCGTAATGCCGGCGTTGAGGAACGCAAGATCTCGCAGACGGTTGGCAAGCGTGGAGTAGTCGTATTCGGTAACGGTAAAGATCGACGCATCGGGCTTGAATGTTATCATTGTGCCCGTATGATCACTGTCGCCTATGACTGTCAGCTCGCAGGTAGGCTTGCCGCAGGAATATTCCTGCATATAAGATTTACCGTTACGATGTATCTCTGCGCGAAGATAAGTCGACAGTGCGTTGACACAGCTTACACCGACACCGTGAAGTCCGCCTGACACCTTATATGATCCCTTATCGAATTTACCTCCGGCATGCAGAACCGTCAGCACTACTTCAAGAGCGCTTTTGCCCTCTTTCTCGTGCATATCGACAGGTATACCGCGCCCGTTGTCGACAACGGTGATTGAATTATCGGAATTAATGGTTACTTCAATATCTGTGGCATATCCGGCTAACGCTTCGTCGATAGAGTTATCGACAACCTCATACACAAGATGATGCAGACCTTTGGCAGAAATATCGCCTATATACATCGCCGGGCGCTTGCGCACGGCCTCAAGCCCTTCGAGCACCTGAATGTTACTGGCGCTATATTGCTCTTTTTCTTCTGACATATTTATTACTGTGCTATAATCGTTTGTTCGTTACAATTAACAGACAAAGATACAAAAAAATCGGCACTTGAGCAAATAGTTATGATGGTGTATCAGCCTTTTTCAACTGCCCGGCCAGAGCATAAGCCAAAGTCTTACAACTTTCAAGAACTTCTGCGGTCGGAGACTGTTTTGCCGATATCGGCTCTATGACCGGAGTTATGCCGCATTCGGCAAGACGCGCGGTAATTTTCTTTGCTGCCTGAGGCGACCATGTGTACTCCCCCAATACTGCTGTCGGGCGATTGACAAGTCCTCGCAGAGTCATGGCGTCGATTACTGCCGCCAACGGAGGGAAAACCGTGTCAGAGTATGTCGGTGAGGCTATGACCACACCGGCATTGGTGAAAAGGTCTGCGATAATAAAACTGAGATCATCTTTCGCCGCATTTCTGATGGAAATATTGCGCACTCCGGCATCTGCAAGCGCTTCGGCCACAAATTCGGCCATCCGCTCCGTATTGCCGTACATAGACCCGTAGACTATCGTCACGCCGTCGGTAAGCGGTTCATAGCGGCTGAGCCTATTATACAGACCGACAACTTCTTCTATCCGGTCATGCCACACCGGGCCGTGAGTCGGACAAATAGTCTCGATCTCAATATTGTCAAGCTTTTTAATCGCTTTCTGAACGAAAACGCCGTATTTCCCGACAATGTTGCTGTAATAACGGATCATTTCCGAGAAATAACGGTCCGTGTCCATATCCGTATCGACAACAGCGCCGTTCAACGCACCGAAGCAGCCGAACGCATCCCCCGAAAAGGCCAGCTTATTCTCCCTGAGATAAGTGACCATAGTCTCGGGCCAATGGACCATCGGAGTCATGATGAAACTTAGCGTCACATTTTCTCCGAGAGAAAGTTCATCGCCTTCTTTGACTGTCAGAAAGTTTCCTGTCACTCCATAGAAGCCCTCCACCATCGACAGAGCCTGAGCGTTACCGACTATAGTCAGATCAGGAAATGCTTGACGCAGCAGACTTATCGCACCCGAATGATCCGGTTCCATATGATTGATCACAAGATAATCGGGTTGTCTGTCGCCGAGTATACTTTTCACGGCATCAATCTGCTGAAGCGCATGACTAAGTTCGACACCGTCTATGATCGCCGATTTGTCAGATCCGGTTACAAGATACGAGTTATAGCTGACTCCGTTGGGCAACGGCCACAGACTTTCAAAGCGATCTGTAGTTCGGTCATTTACGCCTACATAATGTACATTATCAGATATCTTTTGAACTTTCATAGTCTCAGTTGTTTTGAAATCCGACTGCAAAATTACAAATATTTCCAATGACTTTTATCACTGAAAACAGCCCGAATAAGAAAATAGCAAAGCCTACTATTGCAGTCATTTGATGACAAAGAACTAGTTAAATTAAAAATAGGTTTTGACGGCGAAGAGGAATTGGTCAATGAAGATACGTTTGAAGGAGGCAATATTGTTCTGCTCGTAGAACATCAGCATGGCCTTTTTGTAATCAATCGAATCCACGGTGCGGAATGAAATCGGACAATAGCCGTTGGCGATGAGAATGCCGTTGCTCACGATTCGTGCTGTGCGCTTGTTGCCGTCGGTGAACGCCTGAATGTAGCTGAGCAAAACAAGTGCGAGAAGGGCTTTCTCAAAGATGTTGCTCTTACCGTTGATGAGCCGAACTGTATCTTCAAGAGCTTCGCGTATCTGGAACTCATTATCGAGCGGAGTGTAGTTTGTTCCGGTTATGCCGACGCGGCGATGGCGTATGTTTCTATCAACGCCTAACTCTTTTGTAAGCAACGCATGGATTTCTTCGATACGGGCAACAGTCAAATCTTTAAGATAGTCCGGCACATCGAGAATAAAGTCGAGCGCATCCTTGTGATTGAGTAGCATCACGGCTTCCTCTTTTGTCTTTCCGCTTGCCGTTTGTTTCTCTTTCAACAGTCTTTCTGTTTCAAGTAAAGAATATGTGTTGCCCTCTATCTGCGATGATTTCCAAGACAAATCAATTCCGAGACGTTCCATCTCTTTTCGGTATTCCAACTCGGACATTTCCGAAAGATGTTTACGGAAAAGAGCCTGCGCGTCATCAAGACGTTGCAGCTCTTCATTGGTGAATAAATCCACCTTTGGAAGGATTTCATTTATGAGCTCAAAATTGAATGGTTCCTGCACCTGTCGTTCATCAACATCCTTGTCAAAGTATGTGTCGAGGTTTAAGTCCATAGTCACATGCGCCTGCGGCGTAAGCTTATAGCGAGTAGCCGGTCCTCGACCGACAACCTCTATGTGCCCCTTTGCAGTTGCATCGGAAAGCATACGCATAAGAGTCCTGTCACTTATCTGTTTGGATAAGGCGGGGAGAATATCTGCTCGCTTTGATAGCGGATTATAATGTAAGAATTGTAGTATTTCGATTTCTGCGGTCATATCAGCATCGTTAATCGCGACAAATTTAGCAAAATTCTATAAATAACCACGACAAATTGGCGCGATTTATCGCTTAATTTCATACTCTTTGGCGCGATCTTATTAAAAGCGACTTTATACCATGCACAAAGAGAAAACTCCAAACTTTCGTAATTACAAAACCGTCTACTCGATCTCATAGGAACACAACAATACAACTATCCGTTAAGGAAAGTGCATTCAAAAAGAGTATTTTTGCAGAGAGAAACGAAGAAACATCTAAAATAACTCGTTGGTTGAATTAAGAATCTAAATATTTATAAATGAAAAAGTTGCAC
>CANPDU010000019.1 GCA_947573135.1 uncultured Bacteroidales bacterium
ACCGCCCCTTCTACCGGAAGCCGGATGACAGAAATGTCACCCGGCTTTCTTGATTTATTTATGTTACGAATTCGGAATTTATGTTTATCTTTGTCCATAATACCATTAAGATACAAGTTATGAGATATTTTGTCGCTTCCATAGGATTACTGTCTGTTTTGTCTCTGTCGGCGTTTGATCAGTCAGACAAGGTCTATTCGGCAATAGAGAGCGATGATTATGTTAGAGCTGACAGTCTGCTGGGCATTTGGGATGCGGAGAACAGCACGGATCCTGAATTGTTTGTGGCAAAATTCAATCGATACATTAATGAAAGCCGGCATTCTTTTATAGCGCTCACTGATGATGTCGCATCGTCGGGTGAGGCGCTTATGTTCACTGATTCGACCGGCAATGTTGTAGGTTCGTTACGCGAAGGCGTGGAATGGAACGATGCTATGTTTGAACGTGCTTTGGAAGTAATAGAGGACGGCATCAGATTATATCCCGATAGACTTGATATGCGTTTCGGGTGTGCGGCGGCATTGTCTATGCGAGATCTTGACGGACGGCTGCTTGATGAACTGAAATCTACGCTCAAATACGGCGAAAAAATCTCTTACAGGTGGCTTTGGACGGGCAATGAGAAGCTCGAAAAACCTGTGCAAGTTATGCTTGACGGTATGTGGGACTATTGTACCTCTATTTATAATTCAGAGAAAGATGAGCTTGCCTTTGAGCTTAGCGAAGCGCTCCTGAAATATTTTCCTGATGAGTTGAAGTTTATTAATCTGTGCGGAGCCATTAAATATCTCGAAGGATCGTATGAAGATGCACTCGCTTTTTTCAACAAGGCGTTGGCGCTTTCGCCGGACGATGATATAGTTATCGGCAATATAGCGCAAGTCAATTTTGCTTTGGGTAGGTTTGATGAGGTTGAGAAACTGTGTGATCAGGTTCTGTCGCGTGAAAATGCCGATCCGGAAATGGTTAAATTTGTCAGAGATCTGAAAGCAAAAGCCCAAGACCGCAGATAGCGCCGCTCACTCCTGCAGCTGTGGCTTGAGAACACCGATCTTATAGCCTGTCCAGGCCATGACGAGTGTCATAACGGGCGACAGAATATTAAATATGCAATATGGAAGGTAGGTGAGCGTTGAGACTCCGAGCACGGTAGACTGTGTGACTCCGCATGAGTTCCACGGGATAAGAACAGACGTTACCGATACAGAATCCTCAAGCGTACGGCTCAGGACACGCGGTTGCAGTCCGTAGAGCTGATAGACCTGGCGGTACATGTTGCCGCCTATGATTATAGAAAGATACTGGTCGGCCGTGCACGCGTTGAGAAAAAGGCCGCTGCCGACAGTAGCGCCGACGATCGACCGACGGTGATTCAGATGCTTGGTGAATGAGTCAGCGATAGAAGCGAGCATTCCGGTTCCGATCATAGCTGCACCGAAGAGCATTGCGCACAGGACGAGGCACACAGTCGGAAGCATCCCTGTGATGCCTCCGGTAGATACAAATGAGTCGAGAGTAAGGTTGCCTGTCGACAGATTTGTTTCACTCCAGAGTGTCTTTAGTATTGTAACGATTTGGTCAGTGATTCCGTGAAGCCCTCTACCGCCGATCTCAGCCAGAATTTGAGGCTGGAAAAGGAATATACCTGCAATGCCGAGACCAGATCCGACGCTGAGTGTGATAAGTGTCGGAATGCGCAGAGCTATCATAATTCCCACTATCAGGGGAATGATGAGCGTGAGCGGTGAGATATTGAAGGTCGAATGCAGAGCGCTGACAATTTCGCCTGCGTCTCCGGCTTCAACGTGAGTGCTGAAAACTCCTGCGCACAGAAAGCATATAAGGGCGATCGACATGGCGGGTATAGACGTGATCATAAGAAAGCGTATATGGTCAAATAAATCGACGCCACAGCTCGACGAGGCAATGACAGTGGTATCGCTAAGCGGCGACACTTTATCGCCGAAATACGCGCCGGAAATGATCGCCCCGGCGATCCAGCCTTCGCCGTAACCCATAAATTTGCCGATGCCGATGAAGGCGACTCCAATTGTGGCTATAGTTGTCCACGAACTTCCGGTCAGCACGGAGACAAGCGCGCACACGGCGCATGTGGTGACAAGAAAGAATGTCGGATTGAGAAGTTTTATTCCATAATCAACCAGTGTCGGAACGACTCCCGAAAGCAGCCACGTTGTTGAAATAAGGGCGATGAGCAGCAACAGCGGCACTGCCGGCAGGATCTGGGCCGAGCTGCGCTTGAGACCGTTCATGAGGCGTTCGGGTGAAAGTGTGCGGCTGAAAGCTGACAGTGCGACTGCAACAATTGCCGAGACGAGCAGTACGATGTGGCTGTAGTCAGAAATAGCGCTTCCGCCGGCAAAGATGATAATGCCGATTAAGGAGAGAAGCATAAAAAAGACCGGAGCAAGCGACAGCGTCAGCGACGGGGTGCCTTTGGCGATAAAATGTCTGGATATGTTCAATGTTAAAACCTTAGAATTGTTATAAATCCGGAAAATGATTGCAAAGATAATAAATATATGGCTAACTGCGAGAGAATTATCCTTCGGATAGCATTTATTGGCCGAAAAAACAGAAAAAAGTATATTTTTGTGCAAAAATACGCGAGATATGCAAAATTAACGTTAAATGAGTGTTGACGAATGGAGACAATTGCTTACCTTTGTCGTGTGAAGCACATGCTTCAGGCTTTGACAAAACGGGGTTGACTGGTTTTGACAGCGTGTAGAAGTGGTGTGTAAGCGTGCAGAGCAATGATGGCTACGCTCTTTAATCTGGGACATCAGCAATTTTAAATGGCGAAAATAACTACGCTCTTGCTGCTTGATTGAAGTACAGTAGATCAGCTTAATCTCAGCAACAGTTGCAGAGACAAGACATCGCCCGATCGTCCTTTTTCCGAGACGGATCGAACTGGCGGTGCAGGTAAATCGGAAATAGGAGATCAAGAGTCTCGCGCGATCTCCGAAATTTTAGAGACTAAGGCCGCGGTTGGTTGTCCTCCGCCTGCCACGGCACGAAAATCAAGCAAGGAATACGCACGTAGAAAGCTCATTAGTTCCGCGTTTGGACGGGGGTTCAAATCCCCCCAACTCCACTATGTAGTTTTTTGCCGAGGCAAAGCGCCTGCGGCGATGACCGAACTAAATCGGAAAATTCGAGACTTATCGGCCTTTGGCCGCTTTGTTTACAAATAAACCTCGGACTCTACAAATAGTTCCGAGGTTTATTTATATCCGGTTAGATCGGTTTTTGCTGAGTTTATTCCGGTCGGTAGGAGATTAGGTATTTCATGTTGTCGGGAGGGGTTGGGGCTGTGGTGTCGGCGGCGAAGATGCCGGCGTGACTGTAGAATTTTTCTGTTTCGTAGAAATGACATAGCCCGATGCCGCAGTCGATGATGGCGAATTTGCTCTTAGGCATATAGTAGAAATGTACGGTCTCTCCGATGACAAGTGCGCGCCACGGCTGTGAATTGGTCGACGACGGGGCGAGACGCAGCATCTCAAGTGCTGTGCCATAGCGGCTGTTTGGGCTGAGAGGTGTAGCGAAATCTGTATCGAAAAACAGTTTTTCGAAAGGTTTACGGCGATCGCTGCCGACAGCGGCACGCATGATCTTCTCGCGAAATGACAGTCCGGAGGGAACGCCTACGGGACTGACGATGCGGAGTTGCTGTCCTTCAGTCCATGTGTCCGCCAGACGGTCGAAATCCGATCCTTTGAAAGTGCCGCCTATCCAGCAAGTGCCGAGACCGAGCTGCCAAGCTTTCAGCACAATCTGTTCGAACACAAAACCGATGCTCAGTTCTGACTGACGGGAATCGGTGCCGGCGACAAGAAAGTAAGTCATGGCGCCTTTGATGACTCCGTAGGTGCTTGGCCTGAAGCCGTCGCTGAGATCAAAATCATTCAGTTTTATAGATATATCACCTTCGAAAGGATCATATGCGTTATTGATGGCTTTGAAAAGTTCGGACGATGCGGTGCGCGACAACGGCGCTCCGTTGTAGGTGCGGACTGACCGCCGCTCCTGGATGGCTTCTATAATATTCATAAGTGATGATTATTCGGTGAGATGAAGTGTTTCGAGAAAACGACGCACGGTAGCCGGATCGCCGGTGTACTTTCCCGCGTCCTCGCTAAGTTTACATGTCTGCGAGTAGAAAGGCCAAGATTCCGTTATCTTGACATCAGTAAGTTTGATCACGATGTTGCGCGGCTTTACGCCCGGAAAATCGTTGGTGAAATGTGTTCCGATGCCGAACGACGGGCGACATTTGCCGTCGGCATACAGTTTTATTTCTATCGCGCGGTCAATATCAAGCGCGTTACTGAACACTACCTGTTTTGTCTGCGGATCAATATTGAGACTGCGGTATTTTTCAACGATAAGATCAAGCTGGCGGAAATTGTCGCCGCTGTCGACACGCAGTCCTTTGAACATATTGGCGTAGTCTTCCGAAAAATTCAGACTGAAGATGCGCCAGCCGTATGTGTCGTAGAGAAATGTTCCCAGTGCTCCCCTGTAGGTCAGCGCCCAGACCTTCATCGCTATATTGTTGGCCATAAGCGGGCCGTACATGCCGGCTATGGCGCAGATAAGTTCGTGGGCCATCGTGCCGATAGGTGTAAGGTCATATTTCATGGCCAGATAGACATTGCTTGTTCCGACAAAACGCCCCGGGCCATTCATATCCGCGTTGCATTCAGACATGGCGCGTACGGCAGTGTCCTGAGCATCAAACGACGCACGCCGGCGTGTGCCGAAATCACTGAATTCACAACCTGCGTCGATCAGCCTGTGTGCTTTCTGACGCGAGCGTTCGTAGAAGCCGTCATAATCGAGACGGTTGGTCTCGCCGGTCATGATATAATAGAGCTCAGATATGATGGCAAGCACTTTGACTTCAAGCAAAATCGTATTGCTCCACGATCCCTCGAATTCGATTTCGAGGCGCCCGTCTGAATTCTGATCTATTCTGACGCACCGGCTGTCGTAACGGTATCCTTTGAGAAAACTGTAGAACCACGACGGAATGTAGGGGCATTTGCGTTTCATGAATGCAATCTCCTCGTCGGTTATAACGAGATCTTCGAGCATCTTGATCTGCCGGCGCAGAGCATCGGCGAAGCCGTCGGGATAAACCGTGTTGTCGCGGTCTGTAAAGTGATATTTCACTTGTGTGCGCGGATAATTCTGGATCACGGCGCAGCACATCGTGAATTTATAGAGATCGTCGTCAGTGAAGTGGGTGATAATAGGTCGCATAAGTCGTTAAGAATATGTTGTGCCGCTTGAAAATTTACTGTAAGATTAAAACTGCCGACAGAGCGACAATGTTGTCACGCCGGGCAGACGATCGACAATATTTTCCGGCATATGGCGGCAATCTGTGCGTCGGCGTCGTCCTGACTGCCCGGGAAATCTTTTGTGAGAATGGCCACAGCAAGCGAGCGTCCGTCGGGGAGCTCGATATAGGCCACATCATTGACGGCGACTATCTCGCCACGATCATTCGTGTAGCCACTGCCTGTGCGGTGATAGAGCTTTGCGCCGGAAACGTCCCCTACAGCGGCCGCGATACGGTTTTCAGCGCTGCGGCATTCGCTGAGCCATTGCCTGATCGCAGCCTGTTTTTCAGGCGATACGAGCGAGTCATTGAAGACTTTGTAGATCAGGACCGCGCACGACAGCGGCGAGCTGTTGTTGAGATAGCTGAGGTCGTGATCGGCCTGCATCTGGCGCTCGGTGTATGCGAGAGAAAACGATTCCGGCACATTCCACCTGCGTATTATCGAGTCTGTAGCGGCGACCGATACGATGCGGTCAAACAGTATGTTGCTTGCATTGTTGTCGCTGTGGATCAGCATATAACCCATAAGCTGTCCGACGCTTAATTCCAGATCGCCCTCGGGGTAATCTTTGAGCATGGGGCTCCATGTATTGGGTGAAACGTCGCTGCGGCTGATAAAAAGTGTCGTATCCAATGTCATGCCCTGCTTGTCGAGAACGTCAGCGACTGCGAGAGCCTCATGAAGTTTAAACACGCTCATCAGCGGATATCCCGCAGCTTCGCCGGCAGTGACAGTATCGCCGTCAGAGGTGATTACGGCAACTCCGACCGAGCCTGATGCGGCACTGACTAACGAATCAAGGCTGTCGGTCAGAACTGACGCCACCGGATCCGGAGACTTGCGGCCGCACGACGACAATGCAATAATAACGGCCAGCAGTGAGCAGAAAGATGAGATACGATAATTTTTCATTTTAATAGTAGTATTTATTCACTGCAAAGTTACGAAAATATAGATTTGGCAGAAACGGCTCTTGCATATAAGAAGCGGTTGTCTTATTTTTGCATCAGTAAAACAATCAGAATCAAGTAAAATCAGACATGAAAAAGACAATTGTAACATTTATCGCGCTGGCGTGCGGCGCGGCAGTGCAGATCTTTGCCCAGCAGGCGATCTGGGGTGTGCCCTCAATCATTTCTCCCGAAGTCAGCACCGACCGCACCGTGACATTCCGTCTCAATGCTCCTAATGCTCAGAAAGTCATGATCACAGGCGATTTTCTGAAATCAGGGGTAGTCGAAATGGAGAAGGACACCTCCGGCATATGGACTTTCACTTCCGAGGCCATCAATCCTGAAATGTACAGATACAATTATATTGTCGACGGGCTGACAATAGCTGATCCGGCCAATGTGTTCGAGGTACGCGACGCATGCACGGTGTTCAACTATTTCCTCGTACCCGGCGAGGGATCGCGGCTCTATGAGATCAACGATGTCGACCACGGGACTGTTGCGAAAGTCTGGTATGATTCGCCTGCGCTCGGCATGAAGCGACGCATGAGCATTTACACTCCTCCGGGCTATGAGACATCGGGCGACCGACGCTATCCGGTGCTCTATCTGCTTCACGGCATGGGCGGCGACGAAGAAGCATGGCTTACTCAGGGCCGTGCGGCTCAGATTCTTGACAATCTTATCGCTGAAGGCGCAGTCGAGCCTATGATCGTCGTGATGCCTAACGGCAACGCTTCGCAGGAAGCGGCTCCCGGCGAGACACATTTCGGACTCGTGCCCCCAACGGTCGCGCTGCCTCATACGATGGACGGAGCGTTCGAAGAAGCCTTCCCCGATATTATCGCTTATGTTGACCGGACATACCGTACAAAAGCTGACAAACAGCACCGCGCGATTGCCGGACTGTCGATGGGCGGCTTCCATTCATTGCACACTTCGAAGCAGTATCCTGACATGTTTGATTATGTCGGTCTCTTCTCGGCTGCGATCAATCCGCGGGTCGAAGGATCGGAAATATATAAAGACCGCGAGGCGAAGCTCCGCCGTCAGTTTGCCGACGCTCCCAAACTTTACTGGATCGCGATCGGCAAAGACGACTTCCTGTATAAGGACAACGAGGCATACCGCAAAGCACTTGACGATATGGGCGTAAAATATGATTATCATGAATCAGCCGGAGGCCACATCTGGAAAAACTGGCGCGCCTATCTGAGCGACTTTACCCGACGCCTGTTCAGATAGCCGGATTGCATTTTTCCGTTAAAATTTTGTAACGGTTTATGAGTTTCTGTGTCTTGTAAAAAGATAGTAATTTTTAAAGTGCAATAGATTTTATTATGAGACAGAGAAATATCATTTTTGCAATATTGCTTCTTTCGGCCGGAGTTTTTTCCAGAGCTGAGAACACAGTGATAAAATCGCCGGGTTATTTTACCGACCCTATCCGCGACGGCCACGAACTGTTTCCGGACAGCCTTGTATATCCAAGCGATGCGGAGGAAATTGTCATACCGGATGTCGGCATGTTCGGGCTTCTGGGTGAATACAAGTTTCCCAATCTGAAAAAAGTGACCTTTGGCGACGTGGATTATCTGCCCGGAGGATTATTCATGGATATGCCCGAACTTGAAGAAGTGGTGTTCGGTGGGATGATAGGCCATTTTGACTGCACGCTGATCATGAATTGTCCCAAGCTTAAATCTATTGTGTTTAAGGGACCGGTCTCCTCTACCGGCGGACCGGGTTTTCTGTATAATCTGCCGAGCCTTGAAAGCGTTGTCTTTGAGAGCGTCGTGGTTGATTTAGGTATAGAACTGGCTGCGCACCAAACTTTCCCCAAGCTGGCCGGCCTTACTAACAACGGAGCTTTCCTAAAAGTGTATAGCGACAGTCTGGTCGCCGCGACAACCGAGCAGTTGAAAGACAATCCCCGGCTGATTGCCGATATGGAGAGAATATCCCGGTGGCAGTCGGAAGTGCTGACGGCAAAGAATCCCGGCTTTATGAGAAAGAGTGAGTACTCGTCCGCAAAAATTTTGCAGCCCATATTGGCCGAACTCGGCAGTCGTGAGGCCGAGAGTCTGAAGAAAGCCATGGAGTATGCCTGGAATTTGGGTGATGATGTCAAAAATGAACTTGAGATTTTAAAGGAAGCTCCGGACTATGCTGACGGCGCGCCCTCCCCTGACTTAAAATTCCGCTACGCCGATGCCACTGACAGTCTCCTGACATTGTCACGCGAACGCTTCAATCTCGACAGTATCGCCGGTGACGGAGATGATATCAGCCGAATTAAAAATCTGCTCTATTGGGTGCACAATAATTTTCCCCATAACGGCAACAACGGCCTGGCACCTGGACCACGGAACATGAGAAACACCTATGACAGCATGCGTCGCGACAGCTGCGGCTATAATTGCCGCGCGCTGGCAATATGCCTTACCGAAGCTCTGCTTGCCGAAGGAATTCCGGCGAGATATATCACCTGTCTGCCCAAGGCATGGGATACTGACAGTGATTGCCATGTAATATGCGTGGCGTGGAGCGAATCTTTAGGCAAATGGATATGGGTCGATCCCACTTTTGCAGCCTATGTCACGGACGACAAGGGGCTGTTGCTGCATCCCGGAGAAGTACGTTATCGCCTTCAGCACGACCTGCCTGTCATCTTAAACAAAGATGCCAACTGGAATAATAAATGGCCTGAAGAGCAGGATCATTATATTGACTACTACATGGCCAAGAATCTGTATATTCTTGATGCCAACACATATAATCAGGCTGAACCCGAAGGCCCGAGCAATCATCAGCAAGGCCGTCATGTGGCTCTGGCTCCCAAAGGAATCACATACCCCAACTCTCACTTCAACACGACTGATGAACAATGGTTCTGGCAAAGACCTTGACGCCTGTAAACGATATTTGTTAATAAATGCGGCCGGACTGTGGGGAGTCCGGCCGCAGCTGTTGTGTTACTGATGGATTATTCCGTTTTTTTGAACTTTTTGACTTTGAGGGAGCCGTCGCTGTTGACGGGTCGAAGGATCTGAAATCTATAAGAACCGCGAGGCTAAGTTCCGCCGTCAGTTAGCCGACACTCCCAAACTTTACTGGATCGCGATCGGCAAAGACGACTTCCTGTATAAGGACAACGAGGCATACCGCAAAGCGCTCGATGATATGGGCGTAAAGTATGAATATCACAAGTCAGCCGGAGGCTGCATCTGGAAAACTGGCGCTCCTATCTGAGCGACTTTACCTGACGCCTGTTTAAGTGAATGAAGTGAAATTTCATCGAAGACGTTACCAAACATGGCAAAAAATAAGCAAAAATTCAGCAGCAAGAAGATTAAATTCATTTTTGTTATGCTAAAACCATGACGGTGCCAAATGTGCATAAAAAGCATGCTATTTGGCTGTGTGATGTAAGAATCTCCTATTCAATGAACAGCATCCATTCACAAATCACAGCCGATGATTTGTTTGTAGTTGCATAAGTCCTCAACGTATGTAATTGGGTTGATATTAAATTTAATCTTATTATCTTTGTGGTATAACACAAATTCTTATGAATAGATTTATCATATATACTTACCAGTTTGCTCCATTGCAAAATGTAACCACCCCATCTCTGTTTGAAAGCACAGAGAACATTTTGCCTATACAAGAGCGTATTTGTAATTTCGCGTTTGTCGGTTCAGTCCGCAAGTTATCGGTAATTTTAATAATTTATTAAATCAATCTCATGAAATACAGTCTGTTTCTCCCTTTATTTGTATTGGCTTTAATCGGATGCTCTCCGGCGTCACGTGTTTCTGACGGTCTTGAATCCGGATTAAATGCTGAAAACTTTTCGTCGTCGGTCGACGGAAAGACAACCGGTCTGTTTGTTCTCCGTAATGCAAACGGCATGGAAGTCGCCATCACTAACTTTGGCGGCCGCATTGTCTCGCTCATGGTGCCTGACAAGCAGGGTACACTGAGGGATGTCGTGCTTGGGCATGATTCCATACAGGACTATGTTAATATTGACGGTAATTTCGGCGCTATAATAGGCCGTTACGGCAACCGTATCAATCAGGGTCGGTTTAAAATTGATGACACCGAGTACCAGTTGCCGCGTAATAATTTCGGACATTGTCTGCACGGCGGCGACAAGGGTTTTCATAACAGAGTGTGGGACGTTAAGCAGGCCGACGATCATTCTCTGAGTCTCTGCCTCAGGAGTCCTGACGGCGAAGACGGATTTCCGGGTAATATTGAAGCTAATGTCATCTATACTCTGACCGACAGCAACAGCCTCAGTGTTGTATATGAGGCCACGACCGACAAACCGACTATACTGAACCTCACCAATCACTCTTATTTCAATCTTTCGGGAGATCCGTCAAACGATATCCTGCATGATCAGATTTGCATAAGGGCGTCGCATATAACTCCGATAGATTCCACGTTTATGACGACAGGCGACTTTATGCCGGTCGAAAACACTTTGTTCGACTTCAGGACTCCGCGCACGATTGAAGAAGGAATAGCGTCTGCCGATCAGCAGATTGTCAGCGGGAAAGGCTATGACCACAATTTCGTGATAGACAATCCGGGAGACTTGTCTGCTCCGGTTGTCACTGTCTCAAGTCCGGCGAGCGGTATTGTCATGGAAATATTTTCCGATCAGCCCGGAATTCAATTTTACACAGGCAACTTCCTCGACGGAACGGTAAAAGGGAAAAAAGGTATCGCATACAGGCGTCATAGCGCATTGTGTCTTGAGCCTCAGCATTTCCCCGATTCTCCCAACAAGCCAGACTGGCCGTCGACAATTGTCAGACCCGGAGAAACTTACCGAACTCAGACCATCTACCGCTTCTCGGTAAATGAGGATTAAAAGTTCCCCTAATGTTTAACGGACAGTAATAAAATAAATTAGTCACAGGATTATTTGGCAGTAATTTATTTTAGTGCTATATTTGTAAATAAAATCATTGCGAAATGGGCACTAAAATAAATGATATCCGTCAACTAACCGCTTCTAACGGTATTCTGCTTACGTCTTGGCTGGAGAAGCAAGGAGTAAGCAGAAGCGGAATATCCGATTATGTAGAATCCGGGTGGTTGCTTCGTATATCTACCGGAGTATATAAATTTGCCGGTGATAATCCGACTTTATTTGGCGTGTTGGCTTCATATCAGGCTCAAACCGATTTGAAGTATCATATAGGGGCGGCTACTGCTTTGGATTTAAAAGGTTTTTCCCATTATATAAACATGGGAAAACCGACCGCAGTCATATTCACTCCTGTAAGGCCTCCTCTACCTAAATGGATCAGTCAGGCAGAACTTGATATGAATATTATGGAGGTGTCGTCCAAAGTTATAGGAGAAAAAGGGATAGAGCAGATAGAGTATGACGGTATGACATTGACTGTGTCGGGTCCCGAGCGGGCAATAATGGAATGTCTGTTGCTTTCGCCCATGCGATATGACCTGATGGATGTATATTATCTAATGGAGATGCTGACATCTCTCAGAGTCACACTTGTACAGCAGTTGCTTGAAGACTGCACATCAGTGAAAGTAAGGCGGCTTTTCCTGTTTATGGCGGAAAAGGCCCGACATCGCTGGTTCTCAAAACTTGATCTTTCAAGGATATCACTCGGAAGCGGAACGCGCAGTTTTGCTAAAGGTGGAGTTAAGAATGCGGCGTATGATATAGTAATCTCAAAAGAACTTGCAGAATATGAATGACGTATACAGACGTAAAGTAGAACTTCTACTGCGTATACTTCCATTCGTCACGGATGAGGAATGCTTTGCAATACATGGAGGAACCGCAATCAATCTTTTTGTGAAAAATCTTTATCGTCTGTCTGTTGATATAGATGTGACTTACATACCTATTGAAGACAGAAATACCAGCCTTGGACATATAAATGACGCTCTTATGAGAATCGCAGACAGGGTTAAAAGTCGTTTTCGCGACATTAGAATAATAGCACATCTCGACATAAGTAAAATCACATGCGAAAGCCGAGGATGTCAGGTCAAGATTGAAGTCAACCAGACAAAGCGTGGTCTCGTCTGTGGAGAAGCAACATTGTGTCCGTTATGTGAAAAGGCTCAAGATTTGTTTGGCATGGAAGTTGATGCCAGAATCGTGTCTATCCCACAGCTATATGGCGGAAAGATTTCTGCGGCTCTGTCCCGACAGCATCCACGCGACATTTTTGATATAAGCCAGATGGATTTCTCGGTAGAAGATGTGAAGGAAGGTCTTATATTCTGTTTGCTTGGAAGCGATCGCCCCATTCATGAATCTTTCGCTCCAAACCTGATCGACAAACGCGATGCGATGGAACGTCAGTTTGCCGGGATGAGTGAAATCCCGTTTACATACGAGGAATTTGAATCGACAAGAGATAAACTTATAAGGGATGTCAATTTGGCTATGACGGAAGAAGACAAGAGATTTCTTATCAGGTTTGAAGAACTGACTGTTGACTGGAACGATACTGTTTATTCCGATTTCCGGGATTATCCGTCTGTAAAATGGAAAATCCAAAATTTGCAGAAACTGAAAAAGTCCAATCCGAAAAAGTTAATGACAGAGGTTGACAGGCTTAGCAAGATATTCAAAGTATAATCTTAGCAGCTGCGGCCGGACTCTCCACAGTCCGGCCGCAGCTGTTGTGTTATTGATGGATTATTTCGATTTTTTGAACTTTTTGACTTTGAGAGAGCCGTCGCTGTTGATGTGGAAAATGCAAGGCTTGCCGTCGATATAAGCGCCGTATTCGAATGTCAGGCCGTCGGCAGCGTTCCGGCAGTTGTCGGCAACCGGTTCGCGGAACCAGGAGTAAATGCCGTGCCAGTTGAAGCGGTCTCCGGCCTTTACGGGCTGCATGCCGATGATCTTATGGTAGGTCTTGCTCCAGCTGTTGCCGATGAAGATGATATCGTCATCGCGCACCATGTGATGGTCGCCGAGTCCGTCGCGCGTCATGTGAGCGGCCTGATAGCCGTTTTTCGAATGCTCAATAAATGTACTGAACTTCGGCGCCGACGCTTTGGTAAACTGGATTTCATTGCCGGTGCTGGTCACGGGATATGTCGTCCACGTTGCGAATTGTCCTCCCGGCGTAAGGGTCTCGAATTCGTTCATGAACATCGACTGCATGCCGTAATAGCGTTCTATCGTCTCCGGAGCGCACAGAAATTCATGCGACGTCCTGACGTCGATCGAGTTGCCTGACACGGTATAAACGACGTGTTCATTGGCTAGATCGCTGTCGTCGGTAGGATGCAGGAGTATGTTGTCGACTTCGACAGTGAGTATCTTGCCGTCGACGGTGCAGTCGCCGGTCAGCTCTTTGCCGTCGACTTTAACCTTGACATTGCGTGTATGGGCTGAAAGACGGTCATCGTTGACATGATTGCCGCCTGACCATCCTTTCTGATCGATGAGAAAGGGTCCGATGTTGTCGCTTTCGGTGTGGTTGACCTCTTTGCCGTCGATCGACACGCTGCTGAACGTATAGAGATTGTTTGCCATGCAGTTGGCAAACGCGATGTCGATGTCGCCCCAGGGCGTTTTCTCGGAATATGCTATTTTGCCGTTGCGAAAGGTCACTGTGGCCGCATCAGAGACGGCAGGACATGCAGCGAAAAATGACGCAACGGCTATGACAGACAGATTAAGTTTCATTTCACGATGAGTTTGACAGAATGTCCTTTCATATCGTTGACGATGTAGATGCCCGGGCGGCATGAGAATGTGCCGGCTCCGCGCCAGATGATTTTTCCGGCGACATCGAAGCAGCAGGCGGCGGGCGCACTGTCACTGATGGTGACAGTGCCGTCACCGGCGAAAGCGAAGGGTGCGTCACGATCGACTGTAATGTCGTCGATGCCGGCGGTCTGAGTGGATTTTCCGTCGGCTCCGACTTTCATGTTGACAGGTTCCCCCTCGATATAAGTCTGATACTCGAACACGGGATCAGTCGTTTTTCCGTCGAAAGTGTCAGTAACGGGTTCGCGGAACCATGAGTAAAGTGCATGCCACTGCGTGTTGTCACCGGATTTCACCTGATGATCCCACATCAATACGTGATATGACTTGCCTGTTGCTGCGCCATAATTACGGAAAAGGTACACCTCGCCTGACGATGAAACAGCAGAGGCATCACCGATCCCTTCGTTGTATTTCAGGACAGCCTGATAACCGTTGTCACAGCGCTCGATGAAGGTGGAGAAATCAGGTTTTTCAGATTTCATGACATCGATTTCCTTTTTGCCGGCAAGAGAAATCCAGGTTTTATTCTTGGTGCCGGGAAGAAGGAGTTTTGTCGCGGGAAACATAGACTGCGGGCCGTAATAACGGCTTACGAACATCGGTGACGGATAGCGGAAAGCGTGTTCTGCCCAGACTTCTATACTGTTACCGGAAACAACGTATGTGATATATTCGTCGGCGAACTTCTTGTCGTCGGTATAGAAAATTTCGTTGCGGACGTCAATGGTGACAACTTTGGCGTCGTTGACAGTTCCAGAGGTCAGTTCTGCGTCGTCAACCATAACCTTTACTTCTCTTGTGAAAGCCGAAGGTTTCGAACCGCCCTGAGGGGTGTTATGATTACCTCCCATCCATGCTCCGCCGGCGAAAAACGGACCTATATTGTCGCTTGACGCAGCCGAATTGACAAGTTTGTTGTCAAGATAGATGTTGTAGAACGTAAACAGTTTGTTTGTCATACATTTCTGAAAGACCATACGGATTTCGCCGCTTTCGGTGTTTTCGGAAAACGTCAGAACACCATTCGAATAGGTAACTTTAGCCGCTGATGCCGCCAGACTGCAGAGTGCGAACAGCAGCAAAATAAGATTCTTTTTCATTTACGCTTGTTTTTATTATTGCCGGGTATAAGAGACGGATTGGCGCGGCGGTCGACAATTATTGTTGCGAGACGGTCCATGATAGCCTGATTTTCAGGACAGGGATTTTTCACAAAGTCGAGCATAAGATGGCCTCCGGTGTAGTAGGCGATGGCAGCATCGGTGAAGACGTTGTGTCGCCAAAAGCCGTCCATATATGCGTTCATGCGGTCGTAGGATGAATTTTCTTTCTGGAAGAGAGCGTTTTCGTCGCATTCGAATTCCATGCCCATGCCGTACTGGCGTGCGAGAGAACAGGCCTCGTCGATGCGTGAGTCGGGAATGTTTTTGTTGAAGAAGTGGTTGGGCTGGTGGTAGACAATGTCAAAACCGAGGTCGCGCCAGTTTTCAAAACCTTTGGCCTTGAAGTAGGGGATCCATACAAACTGCAGGCCGAGCTGATGGATATAGGGCGATATATGGCGAGTGAAGCCGTCGAGATGCCACATGTCTTCATCGACCCAGTAGATACCTGTGAGTTCAAGATTATTGAAGCCTGCTTTGGCGAAACGGTCGGTTAGCTGGTTGAGATACCACTGGCATGCGAGCTTGGCATCCTCGACATTGTCGAAGTCGAGCGCCTTACCGTTGACTTCGCCCCAGTCTTTCTGATGAGGCAGCGGCGTCGGGAGAGTGATGACAACTTTATGCTTGAAGCCCGGATCGCCTATTTCGGCTTTCTGATGCTCGATTGAAGTGTTGAGCGCATCGAGAGCCTTGCCTTTTTCGAACATACGGTCGAGATAGCGCTGCCAGTCCTCTTTGCGGGCGTCGCGTTTGCCGCGGTAGCCGGGCGCATAGTTACATTCGGGCATGTCGGCGAACTCAAGGAACAGAAAACCGTCGAACAGCCAGTTTTTTTTGCCATTGGCGAATTTATGGACGACATAAGGCTCGATCTGGTCTTCGGTCCAGGGTATGCGCTGGCTGCCGCCCTGATAGATCAGTGCGAGATCGCGGATCTGGTTTATAGAGAAATTTTTTTCGGTCGACTGCCATGCCGGACCCTGATGTTTGTCCGATTTTGCTACAGCAGGGATCGAAATCGCAATAGCTAACAGCGGGAGCAGGAAATGTTTCAGTTTCATTATAAACGGGATTAGGTGGTTATTATGTTTTTTTGTCATTTGTCAGGTGTCAGAGAAGCGTTTTTGCGGCGGTCGACGATTATGCGGGCGAGGTGGTCGATGAGCGCGGAGTTTTCGGGCGACGGATTTTTAGCGAACTGTGCTATGCCGACGCCGCCTTCATAGTAAGCGAGAGCCGCATCGGTGAATACGTTGTTACGCCAGTATGCGTCGATATAGCCCGTCATGCGGTCATAAGATGAATCTTCGGCATCGTGAAGAGCTTTAGCGTCAAATTCGAATTCGAGCGCCATGCCGTTCTGGCGGGCAATGGAGCAAGCCTCGTCGAGACGGCTGTCGGGAATATTTTTACCGAAGAAGTGGTTGGGCTGATGGTAGGCGATATCGAAGCCGAGATCCTGCCAGCGGTCGTAGCCGTGGGCCTTGAAATAAGGAATCCATACAAACTGCAGTCCTTTTTCGTGAACGTAGGGTGCGACATGCTTTGGAAATCCGTCGAAATGGAGCATATCTTCGTCGACCCAATAGATGCCCGTAAGCTCAAGATTGTCGTAACCGCCCTTGTTGAAACGGTCGACGAGCTGATCGAGAAACCATTTGACGGCAAGCTTGCAGTCGTCGACGTTGTCGAAGTCAAGCTGACGTCCGTTTAGTTCGCCCCAGTCTTTCTGATGATGGATCGGGGGGAGGACGGTGAGTACAACTTTATGCCTGAAGCCCGGATCGCCGAGGAGTTGTTTCTGCCCGGCGATACATTTATTGAGTGCGTCGAGCGACTTGCCGGGTTCGAACACTCGGTCGAGATAGTGCTCCCAGTCACCTTTCTGTGCGTTGGGCATACGGAGACCGGGAATATACTGCCTGTCACCGTCGACAAATTCAAGAAAGAGGAAACCGTCGAACAGCCAGTCTTTCGAGCCGTCGGCAAATGTGTGGGTGACGTAGGGCACGAACTGTTCGGGGGTCCAGTCGGGACGGTGCCGTCCGCCCTGATAGATCAGCACGAGATCGCGGATCTGATTGATTGAATAGTTTTTCTGAGCGGATTGCCACGCGGAGCCGGAATTTTTATCGGCTGCAATCGCAGACACAGATGCCGCGGCGCAGGCGAAAGCGAGAATGATTGATTTGAAATTCATCTTCTTTATTTAACGAAAAGTTTCATAGAATTGCCTCGTCTGTCGGATACGATATACAGTCCGGACTCGCAGGCAAATGATCCGGCACCGGTGTAAAGCAGGCGGCCTGAAATGTCGTGGCAGCATGTGTCGGCAGCAAGAGTGATGCAGCCGTCGCCGGTCGTCGCGATTGTAACCTGATCAGTGGTGACGTCGTTGATGGCTGCGTTGTCGCGTCTGGCTTTCTGACGTGCGGCGACAAAGCGTGCCATGCGGTCAATTGTGGCATGGTCTACGGGATCAGTGCTTTTATCCATGTGTATGAAGCCTTGTGTGCCTGAGTAGTATGCAATGCCGGCCTTGTCGAAAACGCCTTTTTCGTCGAATACATCCATATAATCATTAATATGCTGATGGAGAGTCGGATTTACTTCGTGAAGGGCGTTGCTTTTAGCCTGAGTTTCGAATTCAAGCTCAAGCCCCATGCCGTAGTTCTTAGCGGCGTCGACTGTCTCGGTCAGCAGTGAGAACGGTTTCTCTGCACCGTTGTTGTCGAGGAAGGCATAGTTAGGCTGGATATAGCACATGTCGAAGTTGTATGTGTCTTTCCATTGCGACCAGTACTTCTGATTGTTTGAGTAGTATGGAATCCAGTATGAACGGAGTCCTTTAGAATGAATATAATCGTTGATTTCGGCCATGATGTCGCCGTTGGAGAAAAGTCCTTCCTCGATCCAGTAGACGCCTTCGAGATCGATGTTTTTGAAGCCGGCTGCCTCCCATCGGGCAAGGATTTCGTCGATATACCATTTCACGGCCGAAATGCGGTCGTTTTTGGAAATAAATCTAAGGCTTTTTCCATAAGCCGTACCCCATATGGATCTCGACCATTCACCGTTTTTATTTTTAGACGGCGCACAGCAGCTGATCACGACCTTGTGGCGTAAGGGCGGCTCGCCGAGGGTCTGTTTCTTATCGGAAATCAGTTTGTCGAGAGCATCGAGTTTCATGTCAGGTGCGAAAAACTGGTCGAGCAGCCACGTCCAGTCGGACTGAGTCGCGGGATTGAGTCCGCTGCCGTTCTGGAACTGTACGTCGCCGTGTGAAAACTCAAGAAAAAGAAAACCATCGAAAAACCAGTCTTCCGAGCCGTCGGCATAGCGGTGAGTGACATAGGGCGTGAGATCATCCTTGGTCCACGACGGACGGTGGGTGTTGCCGGCGTAGATCAACGCGAGATCGGAAATTTTGGGATCAGAACCGAACTGACCGACATTACCGTCGGCAAATACACCTATTGTGCCGGCCATAGAGACAATGGCGGCGACAATGATTTTTTTCAGATTAAACCGTATCATTTATTGAGAATTTTTCTAAGAATTGGCAAAAGAGTGTCGCAGTATTTGCGGAAACCGATGTCGGTGTAGTGATATTCGTCGGAGGTCGCGTCGCCGTCCTCGGGCTGAAGATCGACCTGCTCGACATAATAGGTGTTGTCAAGACCGTTTTCGACCATACTCTGATAGACATTGCGGATGGCGTTGTTTTTATTCCGGACTTCATCGGTGATTGCTTTATTGAGCGGTATGCCCGGGAATTTGGGATCCTCGATGAAGATTATCGGAGTGTCGGGATGACGGTCACGGAGAATTTTGACAAACTGCTCGGTCCGGTTGTTGATCTGATCGACCGAAGAGTTGGGAATATTGTCCATTATATATGCCGCAGCATCGATATCGGCCATCATTTCGGCAATTTCGTAGTCGAGTTTGCCGTTGGCGCTGAAACCGAGGTTGATGAACTCGCAGTCGAGTTCGCGCTGGAGAATGTTTGATGCCGCCATGCCCGGGCGCGAAGCCGTGGCTCCATGGATGAGCGAAGTGCCGTAGATCACAACGGGTTTGCCGCGGCGCGGCGATTCGACGACGGGCGGCGCGATTGTGTAGCCTTCGTCGATGCCGATTTCGAGGCGGTCGACCTGATCGTAGAGCGAGAGGTGGATCATGTATTCACGCATCTCCGGCTCCATATTGGCGGCGGCAGTCCAGTAGGTAGGATTGCCCATCGGGCGTCCCGGTCCGAGATAGCGCCAGCGTCCTTCGTCGGTGAGGACGTAGAGGTCGAGTCCGCGTGTGCCGAGATCGGCCATGTGGGTCATATGATTGTTGAAGACGGTGTTCCATTTAAGAATTATGTCGGGCGAGTTGCTGCGGAAGCGGACCGATATGCCGGCTGAGTGCTGTCCGAGCTCGTAGACTTCATAGCGGGTGACATCCTTGCGGAAGGCCGGGATGCGGGCATATATGGGCAGCGAGTCGGGGTAGACGCGGCCGAGGATCTCAAACTGCGAGGCGTCGTGCCATGTCAGTTTCTGTTTATGCTCGAAGAAGGGGTTGATGGTGTTAACCGGCTGCACGGGCGCAAGAATATCGTTAACCTTACGCACAAGTTTTTTGTTTACCTTGAACTCGGCTTCGGAACGATAGTTGCCGGGGTGTCCGCCAAGGTGAGCCTTATATGTTCCGGGGTCGGTGATCCAAGCCGAGGCTGTGTCGTCGAACGATGCGAGGTCGGCGTCATTCACCTTAATGGTGACGCGCTGGCTTTCGCCGGGCTGCAGCAGACGTGTCTTCTCAAATCCGCGCAGTTCGGCCACAGGCTTGAGCATCGTTTTGCTTTCGGGGGCGGAGACATAGAGCGCAACGACCTCCTTGCCCGGCCGGTCGCCCGTATTGGTGACGGTCACCGACAATTCGGTCGAAGAACCGCGACGGCGGACCGACGGATCAGTATAAGCGAACTCGGTATAGCTCAGACCATAGCCGAAGGGATAAGCCGGGGCGAGGCCCGAGGCGTCGAAATAGCGGTAGCCGACCCATATGTCTTCCTGATATTCGGTATAGTCGAAGTTGCGGCCGCCCTGTTGTCCGAGATAGGGATAGTTGCGGGCCGACGGGATGTGGTCATAGGCGACAGGTAGTGTCATAGGCAGGCGTCCCGACGGATTGACACGTCCGGAAATGACATCGGCGACGGCATCGCCGCATTCCTGACCGGGGAACCATGCCATGAGTATCGCGTCAGGGAGAGAGCTCCACGACGCTATCTCCATTGCTCCGCAGACATTGAGTACTACGACGACAGGTTTGCCGACAGCGTGGAAAGCCTTACAGACGTTGTCGATCAGAGCGGTTTCCTCCGGCGAAAGATTATAGTCGCCGGCAAGACTTCGGTCGGACGTCTCGCCTGATTTGCGGCCAATGACAACGACTGCCGCTTCGTTTTCATCGGCCTGACGCTTGAGCAGCGCCGAGGCTCCGGCGATGTTCATCTCAGGGATTACAGTGCGGTGATAGGAAATTTTCATCCAGTCGGGAGCCCACGTGGCGTTGTCGAGCACGGCTTCCTGAGCCGCGATATAATGGCGGTAGACCTCGGCGAGAGCCGGATTGATGCGGTAGCCGGCAGCTTCGAGGCCTCGGTCGATGTCGACAATATGCGATTTGTTGACATTAGACGATCCGGTGCCTCCGGCGATCGACTTGTAGGCTGTGGCGCCGAAAAGAGCTATCTTTGAGCCTTCGGGCAGCGGCAGCACGTCATTGCCGTTTTTCAGGAGCACCATGCTCTCGCCGGCAATCTGACGAGAAGCTTCGGCGTGGGCGGCGAGATCGGGCTCCGTACGGCTCCAGCCTTTGGCCGAGATTGATTTGGCAACGAGGCGCAGAACGTCGCCCACACAGGCATCGAGCTGCTTTTCGGAAATCTTGCCGTCTTTGACAGCCTTGATGATTTCCTGTACGCGGTCTTCGTTGCCGGGCATGATCAGCGGGCAGCGCGCGTTGATGAGGCCGTCGGCCGGACGCCATACGGTCCAGTCAGTCAGAGCGAGGCCGTCGAAGCCCCACTCGTCGCGCAGCAGAGTGGTCATCAGTTCGCGGTTGGTCTGGGTAGGCTCGCCTGAAATATAATTGTAGGAACCCATCACAGTCCAGGGTCGGGCATCGCGCACGACGATCTCGAACGGCCGGGCATAGATCTCACGCAGGGCGCGCCGGGTCATACGGGCGTCGTTGACCTTTTTGCCGGTCTGCTGATTGTTGGCGATGAGGTGTTTGAGACTCGTGCCTATGCCTTTCGACTGTATGCCCTTGATTAGTTCTGACGCAAGGGCGCCCGTCAGTAAGGGGTCTTCGGAATAATATTCGAAGTTGCGTCCGCACAGCGGATTGCGCATGATATTGACGCCGGGCGACAGAATGACGTCGACGCCGTAGGCCCGGGCTTCGTCGCCCATGATCTCGCCCTGGAGGGCGGCCATGTCGCGGTTCCATGTCGCGGCGAGCGCCGTTGTCGAGGGGAATGCCGTGCAGTAGGCCGGCTTCTGACTGCCGGCAGATCCGGACTGAGTGAATTCCGTAGCGACGGGCAACCCGTTTTCGTCGTAAGTCACGACACTTTCCTGCCAGGGGAGGGGATTGATGCGTATGCCAACAGGTCCGTCGGCAAGATTTATCGACGGTATGCCCAGTTCTTTGATCTCATAGGTCCATCCGGCGGCTCCCGGCGTGTAGTGGCTCAGGCCGGAATTACATCCGCCGACACCGACGAGCAGACGGGCTTTCTGTTCGAGAGAGAGTTTTCTGATTGTGTCATCGACTTTGCCGGCTGTGATCGGAGCCGCGGCGGCTATGTAAAATGCGATTGATATCGACGAAAGTAAGAAGAGCAGTTTTTTCATTCCGGTCTGGTTTGTTTAATCAGGACGTACGGAACCGTAGGTCCTTACATATATAATAATCAAGAAGAGTGGGCGAAATTCTCGCCCGCTCTTCTTGATTGGTTATGAAGTCTGATTATTTAACGACGATCTTGGCTGCTTTATTGTCTGCCTTGACAATGTAGACACCTGCGGGAACAGCGATCGAACCGTTGCCCTCGGCGATCAGCTGCCCGGCAACAGAGTAAACCTGAGCCACACTTTCGCTTTCAACGATAATACGGCCTTCGCCACCGAATATTTTAGCCTCGTTAATGTCGGCGACAATATCTTCAACACCGGCAGAACCGGTGAGGTCGAGTTGCCATACTTCCATTACTTTACCTGGACAATAGAGATAGATACGGAATTTACCGTCCTCACCTTCGATTGGTTCAACGTTGAGGCCGCGGTATGTGCCGGCTGCGCCATAATCTTCTGTCGCATACTTGAAGGCAACGGGTTTGTGAAGCTGCACTGACCAGTCTTCAGGATCTTCAGTCGCTGTCTTGTTTTTGGGAGAGTCAAGGAGTTCCTCCGGCATTACAAAAAAGCCGTCGGCAGAGGGATATCCACCAAACATTCCAGACGGATAGATTACATAATTATTACCGTCATAGTTGAAGATATAGAAGCCGCTGCAGTTATTATGGTTAGGAAGGTTAAACCATTTGTTTGCGAACATATAATCTTCTCCGTCAAATTCGAAGACTGCAAGATTATTTCCCCAGCCGTTAAGACCGTAAGTTACATTAAGGTGAGGATTAGCCATTACTGCAATATTCTCACTGCCGTTGTACATCTGAGCTTGTGCCTGTGAGGTAATTGTATTTGCCGGGCTGGGGAAGCCACCTTCTTTAAGTGCTGATGTAATATTAAAGGTAGGAACATTGTCACTGACTTGTTCGAGTTTTTCATAAATAAATTCTGCGCCCCATTTATTTTGGACTGCAACAGGAATTTCAACGTAATCATTGACCATATCCCCGACTACGTGAGGCAATTCGTCGAAACGAATTGACTGAGGAAGTCCGGCCATAGGTATATCACGTGCAATAATTTCGTCAGTTTTCGTGTCGATTACACTGAATTTTGTTTTGTCAGAGTGATAATATGCGCCAGGGACGAGCTTGCCTTTTTCGGTATAGCAAGAGCGAGGATCATTCCATCCGCCATCGTCATGACGGAAGTAAACGTGTCCGGCATCATCGCAGTTGATTGATATCCACGTTTCCTTGTGATCGATCATTTTGATCTGGCCGTCTTTATTATAGATTTCTATGCCCGTTTCTCTTACAGTAACGTAGAATTTACCGTTTATACCGATACCGGTTCGGGCGAGATCAGAATTTTTTGCCTGACCGGTCGGAATCCCGTACCATTCGAGTGTCAGATTCTCAGAAGTCTTGTTGGGGCCATAAGACGGCTCGGGATCTGCTGCAAACATTGTACCGACAGTACCTGTTGCAAGTAAAGACAGAAGTAATAGTCTTTTCATAAATTTAGTGTTTAGGAGGTTAACTTAGATATTGCTTATATTGTTATTTCATATTGTATCGTTCGGCTGAAATGGGTTTCAGCTTTACTTTCTTGCCTGTCGGGAGAGTCACTTCGTGTGGCTTCGAGTCGCTGTTAACGACGTAGAGCACACGCTGTCCTGACGGCGAAAGCCATTCGGCGCCCTTGACCATATAGTCTTTCCCGAAGACGGGAATGTCGGCTATAGGATTGTCACCTTCAGGAATAAATTCGCGGATGTAGCGGCCGCCGATAAACACATCGTGCTGCTTTTTGCGGAAGTCGACAAGGTTTTTGAGGAACTGAGCCTCATAGGCCGACTTATCGTCGACCCACAGCAGGCGCGGATCGACCCATCCGAGCTGAGCGCCGTAGAGCAGACACTGCATGTTCTCGTAACGGAAATCGCCGTTGCGCACGTCGAAATAGGGCGAATAGGTAAAGGCCGCTGTCAGCACGCGGTCGGAATAGATCAGCGGATAGAGAGGCACAATCTTGCATGTCGGACTGTGAGGGGTGTTGACTGTCAGCAATATGTCGAAGCAAGGAATGTAGCATTCGGCATTTTCCTCAGAAAAAACGACGTTGCCCGGCCGCAGATGATCGCGTCGCAGATCGCTCATCATGTCGCGGTAGGCGTGATACCAGAATTCGCCGCCACCGACGGGGTGTCCGTGGTTTGTGGCATAGCAGGGGTAAGGAGCGGCGGCCGCTATCTGGTCGATATATAGACCGTTAGTGCCGAGTTCGTCCTGAATGCGGTCGGCCAGTTCCAGAATGATGTCATGCCAGATCGGCGAGGCCGGACAAGTGACGGTGTTGGGCACCTGTGAGGTTGGGTAGATCTCGGTGTAGAGATTTCCGTCGGGACGGCGGCAGGAAGCGTCCTTGCCGTTGCGCGGGCCGTAGCTTTCGGTTGCCGGATCCCACAGACGACCGTTGATGTAGGGCATCACCTGACAATTGCGGTCACGCACTTGTTTGATTACCGGCGCAAATTTTTCATTGGCAGGGAAATAGTCGGGGTAGTGGGAGTCGTAGGGATGATTATGCCAGAAATACCAGTGGAAAGCGATATCCTCGCCGAAATAGTCGATCGCACGGTTGACGGCGGTTATAGTCGTATCGCCGAGATATTTGGCCCGCAGCCAGAGATCTTTCTCGATCATCCAGTCGGGGATCTCACGCTCGGCGAGAGTCTTGGATCCCCACTCGGTGGTGAGCGCGAAGGGACGGTACCAGTCGACAGCGGCAGCGCTCCAGTCGACGGGGTGACGGCCTGTGACCGTGATCCAGGGCACGGCAAAACGTCCGGCGGTGTGATCGTTCCATCCTTCAGAAGTGACGACTTTGGTGTTGAATATGGTCGCGCCGCCTTTAGCATCGACTGTCATGAGTTTTCCGCAGGCGTTAAAGTCGCGCGGAGAGTAGAAGTAGACTCCGTTGCCGTCGTCGACCATCATCATCTGCATAGATCCGCTCCACGACGGATAGTTTGCCTCATAGTGGCCGCCTTCGCGGTGAGCGTACTCGTTGCCCCAGCCGCCGGGAGTGATTACCTTGGCGCTGTCGGGCGAAACGACACTGACAGCAGGGAATTTAAAGTCTGTTATGCTCCAGCCGTCGGGGAGCGACGCCGAGAGATCCCATTCGAGCAGCGGCGAGTCGTCGGGGAGTGTCACTTTCATCTCGACGGGATAGTCATTGCCGTCATAGAGGAGCTTGGTGTTCCATGTAAACACAAGAGTAGCCGAACTGTCGGTGCGCTCGATGCGGTAACCCTGATATGCGGCGCACGAAGGATCTACTTCGGGTGTCTGACCCTGAACACCGCGGTAGGTCAGTGTCCACGGCTTAGTGTTCAGCCCCGGACGCACGGCTTCGTTGCCGTCGGCCGATTTCATTGACAGAATGTCGAAGGCTTTTCCGGAGGTGAAAGTGGCCGAAGTATGGTTGTTGGCGATTGTGACAGACACAGAGTCACCGTTAATGCCTGTACGGGCATCAACGGTGAGTGTAAGAGTCAGTAATATTGCCGAATATAACAGATTTTTCATCAATAGTCGGGATTAGTGAGGTTGGGGTCACGGTCAGTGTCGACGCGCGGTATCGGCCACCACTGGAAGCGGGGCGCCCAGAACCGGTTTTCGTCGCGAACACGCAGTTTGTCTTTGTAATGCTCGTAGTGAGCTACATCGTTGAGGTTGCTGCGGTGAGGATCGAGACCGTAGCTAAAGTTCGGGATATCGGTCGCTTCTAGCCCCTCATATTTGATGTCAGCAATAGGATTGCCATAAGAGGGGAATTCATTAGTAATATCACCAATCTGCCAGCGACGGACATCAGTAAAGATCACGCCCTCCATGGCAAGCTCACATTTGCGTTCGCGGCGCACACGCTGACGGAATTTATCCTGAACGCTGAGATCGCCGAGACTCTCGCCTGCGACACAGGCTTTTGAGTCGATAACGGGCTGACCGGCGCGGCGGCGGACGGCGTTAATGGCTTCGAGAACAGATGCGTCCTCATATTTTCCCATTTCAATCATTGCTTCGGCGTAGGTGAGGTAGACTTCAGCTGCACGGATAATAGAAATGTCGCAGGTGCTTTCGGCGCAGCTTTCTGCAAGATCTTCATTATATTTATTCCACAACCAGCCTGAGCCGTGGCGGCAGAACGAAGCCTCAGTACCAGTTACATCTGCATTGTCTTTTGTTCCCCATAACTTAGGATTACGCGGTCCGGGAAAAACCCTGGCCTTACTATCGTATGCATTTATGATCAATTTAATTACAGACGCACCGCCATTGTTAGAATAAACCATTGTATCGCCATGTGCGAGAAGTGTCTGACGGAAGCGAAGGTCTCGTTTCTGAGTCGGCTTTTGGGGGTCGTAGAGCGGTGACTGGTCGATGCGGAGACCGTCGATGCACTCGTAGGTATCGGCAAGAAGCTGAGATGGGAAGCGTACCGTCGAGCCTCCGGCTGTACGTGATGTATGGCCGAGTCGTGTACGATGGAAGTGACGGCGCACATCTGCTTCGTAACAGAGCTCCCAAATCATTTCACTGCGGACATCAGCTTTCTTTTGTCCGTCGAGAGTGAAGAGATCGGCAAAGTTTGTGGCGAGCTCACGGTGATCCATCACTTGCTTGGCCGCATCAGCCGCTTTCCGGAAATAAGCCTGGCCCTCGCCGCCGAAATCAAGACTACCGGCGAAAAGTGCGAAGCGAGATAATAAAGCATATGCAGTCGCTCGGTCGACGTGTCCACGAACAGACGCAGTCCATTCAAGAACATCGCTTTCTGCGATTTCAGTCAAGTCATTGATAAGATAGTCGACGATATATTTTTTATCGGTTCTGCCAACAGTATATTCTGAGGGTGTAACTGACTTAGTGAAGAAAGGAATGTCGCCAAAAGTGGTTACTAGATTGTAGTAGCCATACGCGCGGAGAATTTTAGCTTCGGCTTTAAGACGGCGGTAATCGTCAGATAAGTCTTCACTATCGTCGCGCGTTCCTTCAAGCACTGAATTAGCTCGGCCTACAATACCCCAGTGTCCAGACCAGTAGGAATTGACGTATGACTGGTCGGGCGTCAGACCGCCGCCTGCACCGATAGTACGGTTTTCTGTTGTCTCAAGACCATAAGCGGTGTAAACGTCCTGAACCATTGTCGGCGGAACGTCCCAGTTAAGGTTGAATGGTACGATGCGGTAGATGGCAGTCACGCCTTCGTCAAGGCCGGCATCTGTCTTATAATAGCCGTCTGAGTCGTAAGCTGAGCTATGTTTGTCGAGGAAGTCTGAGCAACTTGCCAGTGAAGATGCAGCTGCGACAAATAATATATAAATTGATTTTTTCATTGCAATCAGATAATTAGAAATCTAAATTGAGACCGAAAAGGAATGATTTGTTGAGCGGATAGCAACTTGCGCCGGCACTTGTTTCCGGATCAAAACCTTTATAAAAATTATCGCCGCGGATAGTAAACAGGTTCTGCATAGTGACGTAGAAGCGAACGCGTTCTATAGTTGCCTTATTAGTCCATTTACGAGGAAGAGTATATCCGACTACAAGGTTTTTCAGACGACAGTAGGCACCGCTTTGTACCCAAAATGAAGATTCGTAGTTATTGGGGTGGTTACCGTTGGGATCTTGAAGAAGGATCGGAAACTTGGCGTTTGGATTGTCCTCGCTCCATGTATCAAGCTGATATTCATAGACTGTGGTATTGCCAATGAACGGGCGAGAACCTCCGCCACTGTAGTACACATCCTTTTTGGGTACGCCGTGGAACATTGCTGAAAAGTCGATGCCTTTCCACTCAAAACCGAGTGAGACACTATATTCATAGTGTGCACGGTTTTCACCGATGACCGTTCGGTCGTCAGCAGTAATCTTGCCGTCACCGTTAAGATCCCGATATTTGATGAAACCGGGTTTTGTGTTTGCTCGTTCGTTGACTACGGCATAAATGTAATTACCGTTTTCATCTTTAGCGTTGATTTCGTCATATGACTGGAAGAAGCCGTCGGCAACATAACCATAGTAGCTGTTGATAGGCAATCCTTCGTCGGTGATCCTTGTGCCGATATATGGATTGTGACCGTAAAGATCGAGTACTTTATTTCGTACGTCTGAGATATTGCCTCTGACAAAGTAGTTGAAATCGCCTATGCGGTCGTTCCAAGAGAGTGAGAGTTCCCAGCCGCGGTTACGCATATCTCCGGCATTGACAGTCGGTGCACCAAGTGCTACAAATTCCGGGACCGGGAATGTCTGAAGCATATCGGTCACTTTGCGGTAATAGAAATCAAATGTACCCGAGAGACGGCTGTTGAAAAGGCTGAAATCAAGACCAAGATCCCACTGTGATGATTTTTCCCACCCTATTTCAGCATTAGGAAGCTGGACTTGAGCCGCGCCTGTAGAGAAGCCTTTATCAAACCAATAGCCGTAGCCGTCGCCTGCTGAGACTGCGGAAAGATAAGGGAAAAAGCTGCCTATAGACTGGTTGCCTAGTCGGCCATATGACCCTCGGATCTTGAGGTTATCGACAACTGGGCGGAGAGATTCCCAGAAATGTTCCTCGGAAATACGCCATCCGACCGATGCAGATGGGAAAAATCCCCAGCGTTTGTGAGCGAGAAAGCGGGATGTGCCGTCGTAACGACCTGTGAATTCGAACAGATAACGATTGTCGAAGATGTAGTTGAGACGGAAAACATATGCAAGCATTGACCATTCGTAGCGGTAGGTCGAGTTGGTGGCTGTTGTAGAATCTCCGTGGCCTACATCCTCATAACCGTCGTAACGATGTCCTTTACGGTTGCCTGTCAGCGAGCTGTTGAAGAACTCTTCGCTCTGCATGCCGCCCATGACTTTGAGATAATGTTTTTCCGCAAAGGTATTTTCATATGTGGCCATGACGTTATATTGCTTCAAGATCGAAGCAGAGCGTTCTTCATTGGCGGAGCGGAGAGAGCTCGGATAGAGTTTGCCCTCATTACCAGACCAAAGTTCGTAATTGTTGGCGTAAGCTTTTGTGATACCGTCATTACGCTTCCATGTGTAGGTGCCGAGAATATTAAGGCCCTTAAATGGATTGATGTTGGCTGTGACCTTTGCGATATATTCGGGAGCTACGCTATGATTATAACCACCGGCATTAATTGCTGCGACGGGGTTATTGCCGTTATTGTTCCCGGCTCCCCAGGTTCCGTCGGCGTTGACTGCAGACCAGGTAGGAATAAATGTCATCGCATAACCGATATACTGGTTGGCCGATCCACCGATTGGGGCGTGGACAACTGACTGACGCACACTCATATCAACTCCGAGGCTTAACCATTTGTTGACTTCAAAATCGGAGTTGAGCCGCAGATTGGTTCGCTCGAATGTGTTGTTGGCCACCATACCGTCCTGTTTGTAATAACCGGCTGAAGCAAATAGTCTGATCATCTTGCTGCCGCCGCTGACCGTTACAGCGTAATTTTGAGCCAAAGCACTTTTTTTCATGATCATATCGCGCCAGTTTGTGTCGTGACGATTGATACCGTCAGCACCTTCTGTCAGATAAGCATTGATGAGGTCTTCGTTCATAGCAGACTGTCCTTCATTGATACGTGCCTGATCTACAGCACGAAGAAAGCCGATAGCATCGACTGATTTAGGCATAGAGGTTGGTTTATTGATGCCGAGGTAGCCATTAAACGAAACTTTAATTTTACCTTCCGAACCGCGTTTGGTGGTGACGAGAATCACACCGTTTGACGCACGGGCACCGTAGATTGATGCAGATGCAGCGTCTTTAAGAACCGAAATAGATTCTATTTGATTAAGATCGATACGGTTGAGATCGCCTTCTATACCGTCGATAAGCACGAGAGGAGACTGCGTAGAGGATATTGAGCCCTCGCCACGGATGCGTATAGAAACCTGATCGGCACCTGGCGCTCCTGATGATTGTGTGGCGGTAAGGCCGGGCACAATTCCCTGAAGTGCAGATGATCCGTTTGAAACACTGCGTTTTAAGATTTCCTTACTGCCGACACTCTGAACTGCGCCCGTGAGGTTGATTTTTTTCTGGGTGCCGTAGCCGACCACGACGACATCGTCGAGAGTGTTGTTGTCAGTCAGAAGCGTCACGTTGTGTACGCCGGCTTTGCTGACTTTGATTTTCTCCGGTTTCATGCCGAGATACTCGAATGACAGTGTCGTCGGGGCGGAAAGGGTGATTGAATAATTGCCGTCGATATCCGTTATGACTGCTGCCTTGCCGTTTTCGGCCTTTACAGAAACGCCGATAAGCGCTTCGCCTTCTTCGTCGGTGACAGTGCCTGTCACCTTAAAGCTTGATTGGGCTGATGCGAAAGCGGCGGTAAACAGTAGAGTCGCGATGAGAGTCGTCAGCCGTGACAGATTAAAAAGTCTCTTCATTAACGATAGATTGTTCGGTTAATATTTTAAGGTGGTTAGTCTATATAGTCGTCGAAGGCGCAGCGTCGGGCTGTGGCGCAGGATCCGATGAGTCCCGACTGGTCGCCGAGCTGCGAGATAACGATTTTTGTATCTTTGTTGACGAGATTGAGCGAATAGCGGCGCACGGCGGTCATCACCGGCTGCAGGATATAGTCGCCGACAGCCGACAGCGCACCTCCGAGTATCACTTTTTCGGGGTTGAAGATATTGATTATGCCGGCAAGCCAGCGGCCGAGCTCACGGCCCATGTCCTCGACAAGCTCGATACAGAGGAGATCTTCGCTGTCTATGGCTTCGAAGATGTCGTCGAGAGTGATGGTTTTGTTTTCGCGGTAGCGGTCGGCGATCAGCGAGTTGGCGCCGGCTTCGAGTCGCTCGATGAGCTTGCGGACAAGCGCGCGGCCCGAGGCCTCGGTTTCGAGACAGCCTTTCTTGCCGCAGTGGCAGATGATTTCGTTGTCGTAGGTGACCATATGGCCGATCTCGCCGGCGAAACCTGATTTGCCGTAGTAGATCTTGCCGTCGATGATTATGCCGAGTCCGATGCCCCAGCTGAGATTTAGGAATATGAGGTTGTCGATCTTGCTGCAGTCGCCGTAGATATATTCGCCGTAGGTCATTGCGCGGGTGTCGTTCTCGATGCACACGCGTAGCCCGAGCTTTTCGGAGAGCACCTCGCTCAGAGGCATTTCCTCGAAGTTGTAGCGGCTGTAGCTGTAGCCCATCATGGGGTTGACACGGCCCGAAATGTTGACATTGACGGCGAGGATGGCCGAGCGGTCGACCGACCGCGAGTTGATAAAGCGGTTGATGATGTCGCAGAGTTGTGACAGATTGTCGACGGAGTTGCATGATTCGAAGTCGATGTCGAGCTGTTTTTCGATCACTTTTCCTCCGAAATCCATAAGCCCGAGTGAAAGTGATCCGTTTTTGATATCGACGCCGACGAAATAGCAGGAATCGGGATTCAGGCCATAGGTGTTTGGATGCCGTCCGCTGCCGGTCTCTGTTTTGCCGCCTTCTTTGATAAGGCCTGTGTCGGTCAGTTCGTCGACAAGTTTGGATACGGTCGGAATGCTTAGTCCCAGACGCTTTGCAAGGTCAGGGATAGTGGCATTGCCGTGTTTCATGTGATAAGCGATGATCCGTCGTTTCGACTGAGCGCTTTTTGTACCTTTCTCGATTTCTTTCAGTAGTGCCAGTGCTGCCATGGGGAAAAGGTTGTTGTATATGTGATTGTCGATTAATTAATTTTATTCCGGGAGTGATAAATGTTTGGGTTATTATAGTTGTATTTTTCAGCAAAGTGAGTAAATTATTGGCGATTAACCAAATTTTTTATTGGCGATTAACCAAATTTTTCGAAGATAAAGCAGTGTTAAATAAATATATGTTTAAATGTCTGCAATTTTGTTGTCGGATGATGAATGTTTCGCGATGAGTCCGCGATCCGGTTGGCGGATTGTGGAATTATTAGTAACTTCGCACGATACTTATGATAGAAATCAGAAACATAGTCAAACGCTATGGCGAACTCGAGGTGCTCAAGGGCATCGACCTCGACATTGTACCGGCGGCCGTGACCTCGGTCGTTGGGCCGAGCGGCGCAGGCAAGACAACCTTGCTTCAGATCGCAGGTACGCTCATGACGCCTGACCGCGGGACAGTCAGCTATGACGGCACTGATGTGTTCAGCCTCGGCGACAGGCGGCAGTCGGCGTTCCGCAACCGCAAGATCGGCTTTGTGTTTCAGTTCCATCGTCTGCTGCCCGAGTTCTCGTTGCGCGAGAATGTCGCTATGCCTGCGCTGATAGGCGGTGCGTCGCGTCAGGCGGCTTTCGCTGAAGCCGACCGTCTGATAGCGCGTCTCGGCCTTGCTCCGCGCAGCGACCACAGGCCGACCGAGCTCTCGGGGGGCGAGTGTCAGCGTGCGGCGGTCGCACGCGCTCTGGTCAACGGCCCGTCGGTGGTTCTCGCCGATGAGCCCACGGGCAGCCTCGACTCTAAAAACCGTCTGGAGCTCCACCGTCTCTTCTTCGATCTGCGCGATGAGATGGGTGCGACGTTTGTCATAGTCACTCATGATGAAAATCTCGCGGCCGACAGCGACCGCATCGTTCATATGGAAGACGGTCTGATCAGACATCTGACCGTCAGATAGTTTATTTGTTTATTAATTTTTAATCGCATTCAGTCAATGGTAACTAAGAAATTAACAACAACTCTCGGAGCCATATTTGCCTTTCTCCTCATCGGCATTATGTCGGCATCATGCAACAGCGACAGCAATACAGGCGGTCTTCCGGCTGACCTGTGTGTCGATTTCGCTACTTTTACAAAAACTTCCGACAACGGCAGTGTATTCACGCTCCGCAAAAGTGCAGATTCAGAACTTGTCACTCTGACAGCTGCTGTCAAGATCGACACCGAGAAACTTAAACCCGGCTCGCGCGTCATCATCCACTATCTGCCGTCGGGAGGCCAGCAGCCTTATCAGAGCGGCCCGATTGATCTCTACGGTATCTCAGAAATTCAGAACGGCACTCCTGAAAAAGCGTCTCTGTCGACGATCGAAGGCTGGCCGTCAGAGCGCCTGAAGATGATGTCGCTCACCCGTTCGGGACAGTATCTCGACGTTTGGGCCGAACTGTCGTTCAGCAGCAAGCCCGAGCGCTTTGTCCTTGCAGTCGACGAGGCAACTCTCTCTGACGAATATCCGCAGCTCTATATCGTGTTTACGTCCGACAATTCGATCGGCCGTATCAGACAGTACTACGCATCGTTTGACCTCAGTTCTGTCTGGGATCTTCCGACCTGCAAGGGCGTCAGTGTCAATTACGAAGGGACTGCCGGCAACGAGAGCGTGAAATTCGACAAGCCCGGGCGCGAACCAATCACCCCCGGCGAAGATCCGGATGCTCCCGCTAAATAATAAGTATAACTAATCCTATAACATTTATACCGTCATGGCAAACGAAAATAAAACCGAATTAAAAGTAGAACTTACTCCCGACGTCGCTTCGGGTCACTATGCTAATTTTGCTGTAATAGCCCATTCTGCAAATGAGTTTTTTATCGACTTTGTGTCGGTGGCGCCCAACATGCCTCAGGCAAAGGTTCAGAGCCGCATAATCATGACTCCCGAAAATGCCAAGAATGTACTTTTTGCGCTCCGCGACAACATCGCCAAATATGAATCAATGTTCGGCGAAATCAAACACAAGACTCCCGTCAGCCAAAACGGCGGCAACAACGGCGGCGACCTGCCCAATCCTTTCATGGCCTGACCATAAGTTCTGCTGACAGTTAGTCAATCTACATTGAGTGTGTCAATCATGAAACCCAACAATCTGACGATATATAACACTCTCTCCCGAAACAAGGAAACGTTCAGGCCTCTCCATGAGGGACTTGTCGGCATGTATGTCTGCGGACCGACGGTCTATGGCGACGGTCATCTCGGTCACGCACGTCCGGCGATAACATTCGACATCGTGCAGCGCTATCTGAAGCATCTCGGCTACAAGGTGCGCTATGTCCGCAACATCACCGATGTAGGCCATCTCGAGCATGACGCCGACGACGGCGAGGATAAGATAGCAAAGAAAGCGCGTCTCGAGCAGCTCGAGCCGATGGAAGTGGTGCAGTATTATCTCAACCGCTACCACAAGGCGATGGATGCCCTCAATGTTCTTCCCCCGTCGATCGAGCCCCACGCCTCGGGCCATATAATCGAGCAGATCGAATACATAAAGAAGATACTCGACAGCGGATATGCCTATGTCAGCGACGGATCGGTATATTTCGATGTTCCGAAGTTCAACCGTGATTACGGCTACGGAAAACTCTCGGGCCGCAATATCGATGAACTTCTGGCCACGACGCGCGACCTCGACGGGCAGAGCGAGAAGCACAACCCGGCCGACTTCGCCCTCTGGAAAAAAGCTGCTCCCGAGCATATCATGCACTGGCCGTCGCCATGGAGCGAAGGCTTCCCCGGGTGGCACCTCGAATGCTCGACTATGAGCGAGAAGTATCTCGGCTCGCATTTCGATATCCACGGCGGCGGCATGGACTTGAAGTTCCCCCACCATGACTGTGAGATCGCGCAGTCGGTCGCTCATAACGGCGAGCCTACCGTCAGATACTGGATGCACAATAACATGATCACCATCAACGGTAAGAAGATGGGCAAGTCGCTGGGCAATTTCATCACACTCGACGAATTTTTCACCGGCTCGCATCCGTTACTGACTCAGGCCTATTCGCCGATGACGATCCGTTTCTTCATCCTCCAGGCCCACTACCGGGGCACGGTCGATTTCAGCAACGAAGCCCTGCAGGGCGCTGAAAAGGCTCTCGGCCGCATGCTCGACGCCTATCGCCGTCTGCGCGACCTGAAGCCCGGCGCCGACACGCCCGTCCACGATATTGCGGCCATTGAGCGCCGGTGCTATGAAGCGCTCGACGATGATTTCAACACTCCGATGGTCATCGCGGCTCTGTTTGATGCCTGCCGCATCATCAATATGATCAAAGACGGCAACGCTGCCGCCTCGCAGGCCGACATCGACGCCCTGCGCAGCCTGATGGATACGTTTATGGTCGAGATCCTCGGCATTGTGCCCGATGTGACGGCTGCTGCCGAGGCCGACGGCGGTCAGTCGGTAAAGCCTTTTGAAGACGCGGTCGATCTCCTGCTCGAAATACGTGCCGGAGCGAAACGCAACAAAGACTGGGCCACCTCTGATCTGATCCGCAACCGTCTGTCGGAGATAGGTTTTGACGTCAAAGACACGAAAGACGGCTGGGAGTGGAGCCTGAAAAAATAACCGCGGTTTCCGGAAAAGAGCGTCTCCGCGGCCATGCGGCCATGCTGCTGGCGGCGGTGTTCTGGGGAGCGATGAGTCCCCTTGCCAAACAGGTGATGCTTTCCGGAGCTGTTCCCCCGCTGGCGCTTTCGGCGATACGCATCGTCGGAGGCGCCGTCGTTTTTTGGCTTGCCGGACTTTTGTTGCCGCGCAGTGTTGTCGGCAGCGGTGAGATCGCTCTGCGTGATCTGCCCGTCCTACTGCTCATGTCGGTGCTGATTGTCTCGGCCAATCAGGGACTGTATATAGTCGGCATCGGCTTCACGACTCCCTTTGAGGCCACTGTCATGACAACGATGACACCGGTGTTCACGATGCTGCTGGCCGCACTGTTTATCGGCATGCCGATGAGTTTCAAGAAAGTCGGCGGTGTGGCCCTCGGGCTCGGCGGAGCGCTGTTGCTGGCTTTTTCGTCGAAGTCCGACGGCGCAGGTGTGGCGCGGAACCCGATGCTCGGCAATCTGATGTGTCTCGGAGCTCAGGTGTGTGCGGCGGTCTATTTCACTATGTTCCGCCGTGTGATCGACCGGTATCATCCGTTTACACTGCTGAAATGGCTGTTTCTTGCCGGATCGGTGACATGGGTCCCGTTTACCTGGCCCAGTCTGTCGGCCGTGCGTCTCGACCTGATCGACAGCGGCTTGGCCGTGAGTATAGCGTTTATTATTCTGTTTCCGACCTTTCTGAGCTATCTTTTCATGGTCTATGCCCAGAAGAGGCTTAAACCGACGTCCGTAGCCATGTACAACTATGTCCAGCCGCTGACTGCGGCAGTGCTTGCTTCGCTGATGGGTCTGGCAGTGTTCGGATGGTCTAATATTCTGGCTGCCGTTATGATCTTCAGCGGCGTGGCTCTTGTAGCTCTGTCGCCCGGTAAGAGTCAGTGCTGACTTCTTTTGATGTGCAAAAAAAATGTGGCGGAGTCCGTTGGATCCGTCACATTTTTTGTATGCTGTCGTTTATGTTTTACTGAGCGAGGATTTTTGTCACTGTGCTGCCTGTCTTGACGAGATAGAGCCCGGCGGCCGGAAGTGTTATCGAGGCTCCGGCTGCAGCATCGCTTAAAGAGGCGATGCGATTGCCTGTGATGTTGTAGATCTCGGCATTTTCGGCTCCGAACACATAAAGTGTGCGGCCGTTGACGCGGACAGTGGCTGTCGATATTTCGGCCTCTGCGATGCCGGCCGGGGTGTCGGTCGAGAGGTGGAGTTCGGCGGGTGTGCCTTCGGGCACGACGAGATAGGCTTTGTTGCGCGGCAGATATTTTATATCGGCCGTTGTGAAGCCTATAGATCCGTCGGAGAGACGCCCCAGCACACGCATGGTCTTTTTGTCGTAGTCGGTCAGGTTGTAGTGGATAACGTCGTCGTCGTTGCAGAAGTAGACTCCTTTCAGCATACTTCCGGTGACAGGCCGGCCGCTGCCTCCGATGTTGAGGCGGTTGCCCGAGGCAGTCGCAGCCGATGCTTTGACGATCACGGGTGTGCCCTTAGCCACGGTGCCTTCGATTTCCTTGATGTATGCTTTGCCGTCGGCGACAGCCTGTACGTAGTAGGCCTTCATGCCGTCGGAATAGAATGTGAAAGGGAAGTCTGCGTAGAGCGTCGCGTAGTATTCGCCGCCGTCTTCAAATTCGGGTGTGATGCCGAAATAGTTGTTCTGAGTGTCGAGCGGGGTGAAATACCAGCGGTAGTATTCGCCGTTTTCAAGAGAGGTGACGTAGCCGCGTTGCGCTGTCGAGCGGGTGCCGTCGCCGATATAGCGTGTCAGTCCGCTGTTGCGGCCGAAAATGCTGTATGTGCCCTTGGTTTTGTCGGCCATGCGGATGCTCACGGGGTAGTCGATGATAGCGTTGACGCCTGTGCCCTGTGTCTGCAGGTCATAGTCCTGTTTTTTGCCGTTGAGGTCCATGACGTAGATCACAGTCGACGGATCGGAGATGGTGTTTTCGTGCCCCTTCCATAGCTGTATGGCTCCCAGTTCGGCTGTTGTGGCCTGAAAATTCAGCTTGCCTTTGTCGTCGAGCACGTAAATGTAGCGTTCGGTCTTGGCGTTGTGGACGCGGTAGTAGCCGTCGCCGTCAATTATCGCGGAAGCGGAAACTGCGATTGCGCAGGAGAGTAATGTTGCAAATGTTTTTTTCATTCGTATGTCTGTGTGCGGACACATGGTCCGGTTTTTTATTTGGCAAAATTACGATAAAATAGTTTAATACTGAAAACTAAGATGTTAAAAAAGTTGAGTTTAGCAGTCTGCAGATTGTTAAAACGGCTATAAATGTGAAAAAGCCCGGATCTGGTTAAGATCCGGGCTTTTTGAGCTTATCGTTTGAATTATTATTCTACGATACAGATTGCGACGCGGTTCTGGGCCGGAGTCGAGTAGGGCTGCTCTTCTTCTTCGCCCATGCTCTTGGCGATGATGCGGTCAGCTGCGATGCCATAGTCTTTGATAAGAGCGTTGACAACAGCGTCGGCGCGTTGTTTCGACAGACGCAGGTTGATCTTGAGGTTGCCTGTGCCTTTGTCGGCATAGCCGGTCACGGTCACCTTGGTGTCGGGGTGCTGCTTCATGTAGCGGGCTACTTCAGCAACTTTGTACATTTCGTCCTTGGTGATCACGCATTTCGAGATCTTGAAGAATACGTCGCGGCTCAGAGGTGCGGGCACTTCTTTGTAGACTACTTTCTCTACGATCTTTTCAACCGGAACTTCGACGATGCGCTCGACAACGTTGGTTTCGTTGTTGTCCATGCCGGCGCGCGAAGCTTTGCGTTTGTTCTTGGTGAACGTTGTGCCGAAAGAGTATTTCACGCCTACGAGACCGTTGAAATACCAGTCAGCGTTGCCTGCTTTCTTCGAGTTGTAACCGTCGGGGAGCACGTTGGCCTGAAGTTCGAGACCGAGCTTGAGGTTGCTGGTGAGGTTGAAGTCGACGAAAGCGCCGAACTGAGTCACAAAGCGGGTCTTGGTGCCTGACCAGATGTAGCGGAGCACGTCGGGACGGGCATTCTCGGCGAGGTCGCCGTAGAGAGAGCCTTTGAGAGCGTTGTTGACGGTGTTGGCTTCGTCGTTTTTCCACGCTATGTTGGCGCCGATACCGGCGAAGACGCCTGCGCTTACAAGACGCTCGGGGTTGAAGCCGCCGATGAGGTTTGTAAGGTCGACTGTGACGTCGGCTGTCGGTGCGATATAGTTCCATTTCCAGTCTGAGCGCTTGCCGTCGATGGTGATGGAGCCTTTCGAGTTAAGGCCGTTGAACACCAGGCGTGCGCCTAATACCGGATTGAAGCGGTAGCCTGCGCCTATCTGGGCGTTGAACGATGACAGACGTCCGAAACTTGTTTCGCCCAAGGTCTCCTGCATACCAACCTGTCCCTGGATGTACCAGTGGGGCTGGAAGACATATTCGGTCTCCTCGGCTGCTTCCTGTGCGTTTGCCATGAAGGCTGCACAGAGAGCGAATGAGGCCGATAGTAATAACTTATTGATTTTCATGAGTGTTTGTTTCTAAAAGTTTTGAACCTTGACGATTGATTAGCGTGCGATCATGATGTAGCACTTAACGGTCGAAGTGTGGCCGGTGTAGTCAAGAGCCTGATATGCAACTTCGTAGCGGTCGCCGTCGGCTGCGCCTTTGACGTTGAGGGCAACGCGGTACTGGTTGTGGCTGAGGATCTTGGCGAGAGTGGCGTTAGCCTGCTGCTTGAGCTCGGGCTTTTCGTTGCCGTTCTTGTCTGTAACCTTGACAACGCCTACGATCTTCTTGAATGCGGGAGCTACGGTCTCGAAGCTGTAAGTGGTAGCCCAGAGTGAGATAGCCTCGCCGCTGCCTTTGAAGATGGTGGGCAGCTCGGGATCTGTACTGAGCACGCCGAACGGAAGTTCAACCTCGGGGTTGCCGCCGTTCCATGCGAGTTTGCCTGCTTTCTTGTAGAGAAGCACTGACTGCAGGTAGTGGTTGGGATCGTCGAGAACATTGTTGACGCGTTCAGCAACTGCGTTGTATTTGTCGATAAGGGTGTTGACCTTGCCGAGGTAGTCGTTGTTGATCTGGTCTACGAGGCTGTCGAGCTTATCCTGGATGTTACCCATCATAGAGTTGACCTGACCTACGAGATCAGCAACAACGCCGACCGGTTTGGTTGAGTCGTAGGGATATTTGGGATCCTTAGCGTCGGGATCGTTGAAGAGAGCATACCAGATTGATTTTTCAACGCGGGCGTCGAGGCTGTTGTCACCTTCGCCGAGCCATTCGTCGATTGCTGCGGTCAGGTTGTCCTGAATATCCTGAGCCTGATCGGTGATGTTGATGTCGACAGGAATGTCACCGCTGACAGTGATAGTTTCGCCGTCTTTTTCGCCGTCAAGTTCTGCATGAACGGTTGTGTGTACCCAGATTTCATCGAGAGTGCCGAATTCGGGCTTGCCGAAGTTGAGTTTGAGGCTGAAGTTGTTGCCGTCTACTTCGAATGTTCCGAGGTCGAGATCAACCATGTCCTTGCTGATTTCGATAGAACCGAAAGTCGGGATGTGACGGAATGAAGAGCCTTTGAGTGTTGCAAACGAAAGGGGTTTGAAGGCTGTTGCTGCGATGCCGTAGTTAGAGTAAACCTTCTGGGGAGTCATGATCCAGTTGTTGTTGGCGTCTTTAGCTGTAGCTGCTTCGTAAGTGTAGCGGAGGGCATTGGCTTCGCAGATGTCCTGAAGCTGTGCGTAGACTTTCTTGAGCATGGTAGCCATGTCAGAAGCTGTGCGGTTCTGCACGGCGTCTTTGATAGCCTGTGCGAGGCCCGGTTCGATGTTGACTTTGATTTTGCTGAGATCTTCAACGGGCACTACTGCCTGAGCCTGATAGAGGCCGTTGCCGTTGCCGGCTGCGCGAGTGCCGACACCGAATTTGAGGACTGTCTCGTCGTCTTTTTCGATATTGGTGAGCTCTACGACGGGATCGTCGTCACGGCTGTTGACGAGAGCAAAGCCGTCGAGGTCGAGAGTGTTGACTGTGCCGGGGTTGACGGTGAACCAGAAGTTGCCGAGAGCGGCTTTGCCGTCTGCGTTGCGGGTAACGATGAGTTCGGGCACAGAGTAGCTTTCAGATGTGATGGTGCTCCAGTCGATGTCGTCGTTGGCTGTGCTGTAGCATTCAGCGCCGCGGCCTGAAGCGGGGAAGCTGTTGACCTGAGTTGCGCGTTCGCCGTAGCAAGTCATGAGCACCATAGAGTTGATGCCGAACGGAGTGTTGAAACCGCCGAACACAGAGTTGTGTGAAGCCTGAAGAACGAGGCTTGTAACCATGTCGTTGAGACGGTTGAGTATTTTGTCGACGTCGTCCTGAAGGTCGGCGATGGCTGCGCTGTTGTCCATGATGTTCTGCATCACTTCACCGTAGTTCCACCAGTCGGTTGCGCCTTCGGGAAGCTGAGCGTTCTTGAAGATCGTTTCATACATCGTCTTAATGCCGGCGAGATCCTCATAAACTCCGTTGAGAGCGTCGAGCGCATCGCCGTTGAGTTTGTCCTTAAGGGCGATGATGGCTTCGAGAGCCTGCTGGTTAGTCTTGACCCAATTGCCTTGAGCAACGAGATCGGCGAATTTCTCGGGCGTCATATCTGCGCCGAGGATTGCCTCGATGTTGGACACTCTCTGGAGAAGACCGTCTGCGCCGTCTTTGCCGTTGAGGATTTCATTAAGAGTGTTAATGTCACCCTGCATAGTGGCGATAGTGCCTTTTTTACCTTCTTCTCCGAAAAGTTCCTTAAGCTGATCCTGAATGCCGGCGATGGTTCCATTGGCAGCGACGAGCTCTTTAAGAGCCTTCACTTCATCTTCCGTGAAATCTTTGGTGCAGTCACATGCTTTTTTTTCCTCGAGGGCGGCGAGACGATCGGCAAGGCTTTTCTGGCCGTTTACACCATTGAACAGATCGATTATGCCCTGAATAGAAGCTGTAGTCGCATATTCACTAAGAGCATCACTAATCATTTGCTTGATTTGCGCCTCAGTGAAGTGGGGATTGTTGTTGATTTTGTTTTCCAGCTCCTGAATCTTGGTGTTGTAATCACTCTGTTTGACATAGCCGTCGAGACTTGCCTGAAGAGCTTTTAACGCCTCAGTGAGAGAAACTTGCTTGGAATTGACCTGGTTGTACAGATCTTCATCGGTGTCTTTACAGGAAGTAAACGTGCTGAAACCGCCGGCGGTTACCGCCAAGAGGAGCACACCTGTGATGAAATGTTTCTTCATTTTGTTTTAATTGAAAATGTTTATATAATTATGTTTATATTAATTAAAAGTTAGTTGAGTAGATAGCTAAGTGCGTTCATTCATTTAGGTGGGGCTGTCTGAAACAGTCATGCACGGTGACACTCCGTTGATTAACGTTGTCGTCGCCGCTAAAGTTCGGCCGCAGCCGATTTTTTTTGATACAATATTTGTGTAGAAATTTCAAAGTAGATAATTGTTTCTGTTAGGTGTGAGATAAATTTATCAAGTGGCAAAGTTAATGAAATAGTTTTAATATATGCAACTTTTAACGAAAAAAATGTTTTCGGCATTGGATTTTCGGAAATCAGGACGAATTTCGAGGCAAATCCGGTAGGAACACACGGCAAATTTCTGCCTCAGAAGATATATGTCACGAATATACTGCATTTTTTAGAGAGTGGAGTATGTTTGTGACGATTTTTTGGAAATTTTGAAGAAATCACTATCTTTGTGTGTTCTAAGAGCTTGTTTAAAAATAAAAACACCAATCACTCAACGAAATGTCACATCTCCATCAAATCATGTCGCGCTCGCTGATCGCGCTCGCCTTGGCAGCCTCGGCCGCGACGGCCGCCGCCCAGACAGCCGCTACTCAGGCAGCTGCGACGGCAAATTGCTCGCAGTCAGTTTTTAAAACTCACAATATTTTCACGCAGCTCGAAGTCGGTGCGGGCATAGGCACCACGGGTATAGGCGTCAACGTGGCGACCAATGTGACCGATTATGTGAGAGTCAGAGCCGGAGTCGACTTCACGCCCCATATCAGAGTGCCGATGTCGTTCAGCCTGCAGAGCTATACCGACGGCGGCGGTGTCAATGCCGGCAATTTCGAGAAGATGCAGAATTATATGCGCCGTCTCACAGGCGTGGAGGTCGATGACCGCGTGGAGCTCGACGGCATACCGACGATGACCAACTTCAAGCTTCTCTTCGACGTCTATCCCTGGGTCGGCAAAGGGTGGCGCTTTACCGCCGGTTTCTATCTCGGTTCGCGGCGCACGGCCAAAGCCATCAATACTATGGGCGAGATGCCGTCGCTGCTCGCGGTCAATATCTACAATAACTTCTACGACTTCATAATGAGCGACGACGCGATCGACAAACCGATATTCGGCGGAACGTATCTCGATCCGTTTATGGTCGACGAAATCCGCGAGGATCTCGAGGGGCAGGGCTATATGGGCATCCACGTCGGCGACTATAAGGACGGCCGGCCATATATGATGCAGCCCGACACCGACGGCATGGTCAAGGTCAACGCGTTTGTCAACCGTTTCAAGCCCTATGTCGGTGTCGGTTACACCGGCGATCTCGGCAAGACGCACCGCTGGAAGCTCGACGTCGACTGCGGCGTGATGATGTGGGGCGGCACACCCTCGCTGATCGTCCACGACGGTGTCAACCTCAGTAAGGATATTGTCAATATCAAAGGCAAGCCCGGCGACTATGTCGACATGATGAAGGCCTTCAAGGTCTATCCTGTAGTCAGCGTCAGCGTCAGCTACAGGTTTTTCTGACAACATTTTCTGACGCCCGGCGATGGATGCAAACGAATTTGCCGCCAATGTGCTGCTTGCGCTCCCTTACGAGGCCAATGACCAGCAGGTGGCGGTAGTCGCGGCGCTGTCGCGTTTCTGCGCGCCTGTGCCGTCGAGCAGCGACAGGGTGTTTGTGCTCAACGGTTATGCCGGCACGGGCAAGACTTCGCTCACCGGCGCGCTGGTGAAGACACTCGGCGCCGCAGGCATAACGAGCGTGCTGCTCGCCCCGACCGGAAGGGCGGCCAAAGTATTCGCCGCCAATGCCGGCCACGCCGCCTACACTATCCATCGAAAGATCTACCGCCATCAGTCAGGCGCGGAACCGGGAGCCGGACGCGCTACCCTTCAGGAAAACAACGGCAGCAACATCGTCTTCATCGTCGACGAGGCCTCGATGATCGGCGGAGCCGACGAGCGCGGCGCAAATCTGCTCGAAGATCTGATCCATTATGTCTATTCGGGCATCAACTGCCGCCTGATATTGCTCGGCGACACCGCCCAACTGCCGCCTGTCGGTTCTGTCGAGTCGCCGGCGATGGACCCCGATGTGCTTCGCGGCTACGGGCTGAAAGTCTCTAAGGCCACCCTTACTGCAACAGCGCGTCAGCGTGCCGGATCGGGCATACTCTACAACGCTACGTGGCTGCGGCGCGCCATGCAGGCCGATCCGCTGCCCGCGCCGCGGATTTTCACCTCGGGCTTCGACGATGTCACTGTCGTCGCCGGTGAAGAGCTGCCCGAGCAGCTTGAGACTGCCTATCGCCGCGACGGTCTCGACGAGACGCTCCTCATCACGCGCAGCAACCGCATGGCGACCGAATATAACCGCGCCATACGCGCCAACGTATTATATATAGAAGAGGAGCTGCAGCGCGGCGAGCTGCTGATCGTGGCCAAAAACAATTATTTCTGGACGCGCAAGCTCAAGGATGTCGATTTTATCGCCAACGGCGACGTTGTGACGGTCGAACGCCTGATCGGCACCGAAATCCGCTACGGGCTGCGCTTTGCCGACGTCGAGTTGTCGATGCCCGACCGCGGGGGCGCCGTCGTGCCGGCAAAAATAATGCTTGCGACACTCACGACCGATATGGCCGGAATGTCGCAAGACGATTATAACAGATTGTATTACGGTCTGATAGACGATCCGGAAATGTTCTCACCGGATATGCCTTATGAGATGAGGGTCAAGCGCCTGCGCGACAATCCATACTGGAACGCTCTTCAGGTGAAGTATGCCTACGCGGCCACATGCCATAAGGCGCAGGGCGGACAGTGGGCCAACGTGTTTGTCGATCTCAGCTATATACCGCCCGAAGCCATGGGCACTGATTTCTACCGCTGGCTTTACACCGCCGTGTCACGTGCGCGCCGACGCCTCTATCTTATCAATCCGCCTGTCGGAGCCGATCAGTGACAGCCGCCGCACGATCCTCCGCCGCATGATCCGCTGCCGCAGTCGCTGTCGCCGCAGTCTCCGTGACAGCCGCAACCGCAGCCTCCGGCCGGACGCAGATCTTCTTCGGTGACTTCGCGGACTGTCTTGACTGTGCCCTTGACGCGCACCTTGCAGTCGACAAGCTGGTGGTTGAAGTCCATCTTCACATGGGTCGGCGTCACTTCGGTGACAAGACCCTCGATGCGGTAGCCGTCGGCTGTCATCATCGGCAGACGCACACCCTTGCGTATATTCTCTTCATCAAATTTGCCGTCGATCTCAAATATTTCGCGGTCAAGCTCAACGACTTCGTCGGGATTATGACGTCCGAACGCTTCGTCGGGGTTGGCAACGACGTCATATCCGTCGCCGGCTGCGAGGCCTTCGAGAGCGGTCTCAAGCGGCTTGATCATGCCTTCGGTCACTCCGAAGACCACACACTCGGGAGCTTCGTCGGTGACTTCGTGAACCAGAGTCTCGCTGCCGTCGTCGTTGATTTTATAGAGATTGAACACGAGTTCGACAAATTTGCCCGGTTTGATTGTTTCCTTTTCCATAAATATATCAAAGTTTTTGAGTTATTGTAATCATAATGATACTGCAAATATAACAAATACAACAAAAATCGTGCCATATATTATCGTATTAATTTGTAACTTTACGGATAAATAATCCTACTGTGCCATGATTTCAGATAAAATATTGAACGTCGCCGTCTACTGCAGCGCGGCCGGTGATCTCCCCGAAAGCTGGGTCGACGCCGCCCGCGAGCTGGGGCGGTGGATAGGCCGGCGCGGCGCAACCCTCGTCTATGGCGGCGTCGACGCCGGGCTGATGACAGTCGTAGCCCGCGGTGTCAGAGACGGTGGCGGCGGACGGGTGACCGGCGTCATTCCGGACTTGCGCCGCGACATGGCATCGCCGCTCAACGACACCGAAATAGCCGTCGCCGGTCTGGCCGAGCGAAAAGCCGTGATGTGCCGCATGGCCGATGTGTATGTCGTCCTTCCGGGAGGCTACGGTACTCTCGACGAGTTTTTCACGACTCTCGCCGATATACTTTTCAACCGTCTGACCGGCAAAACGATAATCTTATACAATCCCGACGGCCTCTACGACTCTCTGCTCGCTCAGTTCGACACACTTGTCGCTGCCGGACTTATCAGGCAAGGATCGTTTGAATGCATCCGTGTCGCTGCCTCTGTAGAAGAACTTATCAGCAGTCTCGAACGTTACACCTCAGAAAATTAATGATTGACTATGAAAAAGAGTAATGTATATACCCGCACAGGCGACCGCGGCACCACGTCGCTTGTCGGAGGCACCCGGGTGGCCAAGGATTCTCCCAGACTCGAAGCTTACGGAACGGTCGATGAGCTCAATTCGTGGCTCGGTCTTATAGCTGCCGGACGCAGCATCAGCGATGACGACCGTGCCCTGTTGAAAAATATCCAGAACCGGCTCTTCGACATCGGATCAATGCTTGCCACAGAGCCCGAAAGCCGTTGGCAGCCCCAACCGCTCGGATCCGGCGCTGTCACGGAAATCGAACATGCCATCGACCGCCTCGACAACGCGCTTCCGGCTCACAACCGCTTCATCCTCCCAGGAGGATGTGAGGATGCGGCACGCGCTCATATCGCCCGATGCGTGGCGCGACGCGCCGAAAGACGCATAATAAGCCTTGCGGCCGACGTCGCAGTCGACAGTGATATAATCACTTATGTCAACCGCTTGAGCGACTATCTCTTCGTCCTTGCGCGTGCGATCAACCATAATTTCGGTTCTGAAGAAATATTTTGGGAGAAAAATAGTTGACGTATCGAGAAATTTACTACATTTGCGCACTTTATCGGGGGCTGATACGTTTTGCCCTCAATGACAATCTCGATAATTAACCATTAAAAAATACGAACTATGTATTGGACACTCGAACTTGCATCAAAACTCGAAGACGCACCATGGCCTGCAACCAAAGACGAACTTATTGATTATGCGATGCGTAGCGGCGCGCCCCTCGAAGTTATCGAAAACCTTCAGGAGATCGAAGACGAAGGCGACACCTACGAAAGCATCGAAGACATCTGGCCCGACTACCCCTCCAAAGAAGACTTCCTCTTCAACGAGGAGGAGTATTGATATAAAATCCGCCCGATTTTAAGACGTAACAAGCTAATATAAAAGCGATTGACAAGCAACAAAATAAACTTGTCAATCGCTTTTTGTATCCTTTTACCGCAAAATAAACTTGTCTATTTTCAGGCATTTAGCTCCGCCGAAATTTGTTAACTTGTCTATTTTTCATTAAATTTGCACCATATTCCAACCTTGGTGAGTATTGAAACAAGCAAATATGGGCAGACAAAAGAAACCGTTCCCCTTGGGGCATTTCAGACTTCGCTATCCGAAGAATTACGATAAGACGAAGGTATATCCGGTGGAGATAGAATATATTTTCAGCGGGAAACCCCTCCGCCGGAGCATGAATATTTCCGTGAAAGTCGAAGACTGGAATCCGAATGGCAATAATGGTCGTGGCGAAATTCGCGCATCCATGCCGGATAGCGTCAGGTTCAACAATCTCCTTTTGATGAAGGTCAACAAGATTGATGCCGCCCTCAACGAGTATCATCAGGCGCACCCAGGCGAAATATCTGAGGAAATCATATCGGCGTTTCTCGATGATAAACCCATTACCCGAAAGGATAAAGGCGAGGACTTCATTACCTTCGTATTGAAACGTCTTGACTCCGAATACAGCCGTAACAAGATTGGCTATAGCCGTTATAAGAACGGACAAAGCTGCATGAATATCTTTCAGCAGTTCTTGCGAGCTACCAATAATGGAACTTATAAGCCGGACGGACTATATATAGGTGAAGTCACACCGGAACTAATTGACAAATACATCAAATGGCGCCGGGATTTCAAGAATAACTCAGATGCCACGATCAACCACTCACTGACACCAATATTGAAAGGATGCGAGGCAGCTTGTAAGATGGGATTGATTGACCGCGAAGTCAATGCGGCGATTCAGGATATGCGCATTCAAGAAAAGGCATCGCTTGAAGCTGAGGGCGAGAAAGAGTTTGACGGTCATAATCTCAGCAAGGAGCAACTTGCCAAACTCGTGGAGTTTTATCAGAACGATACCGAGCCTCGCCGTAAGGAGTTTATCGAAATGTTTCTCTTTGCCTTTCATGCGTGCGGTCTCCGTATTGTAGATGTGATGACTCTGCAATGGGCGCACATTAATTTTGAGAAGAAAGAGCTGAGTAAGGTTTTGATTAAGACCAACAAACGCCACAAAATTCCACTTACAGAACCTGCATTGCGTATTCTCCACAAGTGGCAGGGTATGTCCCGCCGGAGTAAATATGTATTCGATCTTGTGAAAGATTCACTCAGTCTCAACGATGCGGACGCACTCTACCGCGCGAGAAATACGGCGACCAAAAATATCAACCAATCATTGCGAGTGGTGGGTGAACGGTTGGAATTTCCTTTTCCCCTTTCATTTCACACTGCGAGACACACCTTCGCCGTGTTTGCCATCAATGACGGACTGTCCATGACCGTTGTAAGCCGTCTTCTCGGACACAGCTCTACCGACATCACCGAGAAGGTCTATGCCCGGCTACTGCCCCAGACGCTCACCGCCGAGGTCGAAAAACTTCACTACTCCTTCCTCCCGGAAGAAATGTAACTATCACCATCCCAATGCGATAATATTTACAAATAAAACCCAATACCAATGAATGAAATTGAACTCGTCCGATCCAAAATCTATGAGTATCGAGGTCAGCGCGTAATGCTCGATAGTGATTTGGCTGAACTTTACGGAGTTACCACCGGTAATTTTAATAAAGCAGTCAAGCGCAATATAGAGCGTTTCCCCGATGATTTCATGTTCCAACTGAATGATGAGGAGTATTCAAACTTGAAATTCCAAATTGGAATAGCAAGTTCCTATGGCGGTCGTCGCACAAACCCATATGTATTCACCGAACAAGGTGTAGCGATGTTGTCAAGTGTATTGAGAAGCGAAGCTGCAATACGAGTAAACATCAGCATAATGAGAGCCTTTGTCATGGTGCGTCAAGCATTGATACAGCCTTCGAATGAATTCAAGCAGCTGCGTGAAAGTGTAAATCAGCTGAAGGAATATGTAGAGGAGATTCTGGCTGATCAGAATGACATCAACGAAGAAACTCAGGCACAACTCGATGCTATTTCGGAATCGCTCGCTGAATTACAAGTGAAGAAATCTACTCCCCGAAAGAGAATCGGTTTTCTGCCATCTAATGATTCCACCGAATCATAATCTGTTGTTGGCAACAATCATTTAGTCAGCGACAAAATAATCCACTAAGTTTAAAGGAGGTGTTGAGCCTCCTTTTTTCATGCCCGTATCAAAGTTTTGTAACCGTAATCTATGGAGCCAGAGTGCCGTAATTTAGTGCCGATTTTGTGATTTAGTTATACTGAGCTAAAAATCAGGGCATTTTGTGTGCATTATTTCTAAATCGATGGCGAATGAGATACTTTTGCAGCCGATTTGAAAATGATGGCGGAAAAATCCGCAGCGCACAAAAGAATAAACAATATATAAATGCCAAAATCAAGTATCGAAATTACAACAGCGGAGGACATGCTCAAAAGAATCCTCCATATGCTTGAGGAATCGCAGGAACGAAGCACCTCAGGCAATGGCACTTCAAACGAGTGCCGCATCTACACCAACAAGGAGCTGATGAAACTGCTCGGCGTAGATAGCCGTTATCTCAAAAATCTTCGAGATAATGGCTATCTCTCCTATTCCCGACATGGGGATAAGTTCTGGTACACACAGAATGATGTTGACACATTTCTACGACGCTTCAAGTATGAAGCATTTGCAAATATGGGAGGACGCATCGGATGACAACTGATAATAAAATTTGTCCCTATATCCGAGTCGGCACGGATTATTATCGTGAAGTCAATCGACCGCAGGCGAACGGCACCACTTGTAAGTGTCTCGTCTATTGGAAGGCTTCAATCATCAAGGCTGACTTCGGAAAGGATTATCTGAATGATGTGCCGAAGTATGACTGTTTCTGCACAGTTCCGAGCCATACCGATTACCGCAAGATAATCGGCAACGCATACAATCTCTATGAGCCAATCACTCATCATCCCGAACCGGGAGACTGGAGCGCGATTGACGGCCTGCTTCGCCACATCTTTGAGGAGCATTACGAGTATGGTCTTGACTATATCCAGTTGCTGTATCAGATGCCGCTTCAAAAACTCCCGATTCTGATATTGGTATCGGAGCAACGCAACACCGGTAAGACCACTTTCCTCAATCTGCTCAAGGCAATCTTTCAGGACAACGCCACTTTCAACACCAACGAGGACTTCCGCAGCAAGTTCAATTCCGATTGGGCGGGGAAGCTGCTTATCATGGTAGATGAAGTTCTGCTGTCGCGCCGCGAGGATTCAGAGCGACTGAAGAATCTCAGTACGGCAACCTCATACAAGATGGAGTCCAAGGGCAAGGACCGAAACGAGATTGCCTTTTTCGGCAAGTTCGTCCTCTGTTCCAACAATGAGCATTTCCCCATTGTAATCGACCGCGAAGAAGTTCGCTACTGGGTGCGCAAGGTCAACTCTCTGGAAACTGACGACCCGTTCTTCATGAAGAAACTTGTGGCACAGATTCCTGCGTTTCTGCACTTCCTTATGCAAAGAGAACTGTCGGTACAATGCGAAAACCGAATGTGGTTCAGTCCGGAAAAGCTGCGCACCGCCGCCCTGAACCGCATCGTAATCTCCAACCGCTCCAAGATTGAGTTTGAGGTTGCCGAACTGCTCATGGACATCATGGACAGCACCGGCGAATCATCGGTGTCATTCGTGGTGAACGACATCGCCACCTTACTCAATTACCGGAATGTCCGTGCCGATACAAGCGAGATACGGCGTCTCCTACAGATCTACTGGCACCTCAAGCCGGTCTCGAACTCCCTCACTTACCGCGCCTATGCTGTCGGCATGTACCCAGCAAAGTACACCGCCAAGACAGCCGTCGGCAGATATTACACCGTTACCAAAGATTTTATTTTGAATTTATCATTGTTTTGATGAATTGATGAATACTTTAATGAAAGGGATGAAAATAAGCAAGTTATAACGCCGTAGGCTCTCATCAGAAGATTTTACAGGCGTTGAGAAGCCTCCAATTATTCCCCTTTCATTAAATATCATCTTATGATGAAATGAATTGAACTGTAATACTGCGAGTTACACACGCTTTCATCATTTCATCAAATTACTACCGATTTTAATTTCACAAAAAACAGCGTATTCCGGACGTCGAGGCCGCTATTGAATAGATGTCGGGCGCATCCGGAAAGACGAAGAGGGATTGCTTGCAATAAGACCTATGATGGTAGAGCCTAATACCCATTATATAGAAAACAAGAGAAACAATGGGAGGGAGAATGGGATTAAAAGTCTTAATATTAGTTTATTATGAATTTAGACAAATTCCGATGATTTCCGAGAATTGCGCTTTTAAGTGTCATTTTTGTTTCCCAAAGTGAGATGGATTTCGGATTATTTTCGTAACTTTGCCATACTGACAGATACGGTGTTAAGAATAGGAAAACATCGGAAATGTATCACGAATTTATATAGAATTTTTCTAATACACAAACCTCTCTCCAATATGGGAAGAAACAGGAAACAAATAACCGGAAATGTGCCGATAAACCTGCGGTTCCAGAAACGGGCCGGAGACCGCAAGGCTATTCTGATCGACCATTTTTATGACGGGAAGCATCACTATGAGAACACGGGGCTGTTCCTCATAGCCGAGACAAACGAGAAAGCCCGAAGGGAGAACGCTCGCACCATGCGCAAGGCGAATGACCTCTTGCATCAGCGAATCGACGAATATTTTTCATCGAAGACAGCTCCTGTTGCAGAAGAGCATCCGGTTACAATGCTGGAGTGGTTTGACTTTTTTATCGACGAGCAGGAGCGGCGCGGCATCAAAGCAATTCCCCGCATCAGGTGCTACCGTAAAATTCTCGCAAAGTTTGACGATACGACAAAACTCAAGGATGTTGACAAGGATTTCTGTCTGAGATTTATAACGTATCTTCGCAATGAGTACCTTACCAAACAAGGGAGGCAGCTCAGTCCGAAATCAATTTTCAATTTTTGTGGTTACCTATCTTGTTCGCTCAATATGGCTGTGCAAGTTGACCGAATCGTCTCTAATCCGTGGAACTGCCTATCTCGAAATGAGAAGCCAAAGAATGATGTGAGCAAACGCGAATACCTGACGATTGACGAGGTCAAAGCTCTTATAGCCACTCCTTGCAGGAACGAGACCGTAAAGCGCGCCTATCTGTTTTCATGTTTCTGCGGGCTGCGCTTAGGCGATGTCATCAGCCTCAAATGGGAAAGCATCACCAATGACGGCGAGCGGTGGAAAATCGGAATCGTGGCAAGCAAGAACCAGCGAGTTCTCCACATACCGTTGAGCGCACAGGCGATGAAATGGATGCCGGAAAAGACTGGCGAATTTGTTTTCCCTACTCTTAAGAAACAATCCGTCTCACATCATCTGAAGATTTGGGCGAAGGCCGCGGGGATAACCAAGACCGTAACATTCCATACTTCGAGGCATACCTTCGCAACAATGCTGCTGACTCTGGGAACCGACATCTATACAGTGTCGAAGATGCTCGGACATTCAAGCGTGAAACCGACACAGATTTACGCCAGGATCATCGATGAGGCAAAGGACAACGCCGTATGTCTCGCCGACGGCATAGACTGGTAAAGACACACGTCTTTAATATTATTTCTAAATTTTATCATTTCAAAATCATACTCTCCAATGGCAAGACCAAGAACTACCAAATTAAAAGAGCCGGTAAGGATGCGATTCAAGAAACTCGCCAACGGCTCAAAGTCGATATACCTTGACATCTATGTTGATGGCAAACGTAGCTACGAATACCTGAAGCTCTACATCCTTCCCGAACTGAACGCCAACATCAAGGAACAGAACCGCACCACTATGGCGGCCGCAGAGAAGATAAAGTCCCAGCGTATAATCCAGCTTACCGAGGACAAGGCTTCGCTTCGCCACGTTTCCAAACGTGCAGGCATCCTCGTTTCCAACTGGCTTGACACCTATAAGGAGGACAGAGAGAAAAACGGCGCACGGGGCATGAAGATTGTCAGGACGCTCAAACGGATACTCGAGCTGTATCGCAAAGGAGCGAGGATGAAGGATGTGAACAAGGAATTCGTTCTTGGCTTCACAGATTTCATGCGCAACGATTACCGTACCCCGCAAGGTAAACCAATAGCCGCATTTACCCAGCGTAGCTATTTCGGCATCTTCAATTCCGCACTCAACGCTGCTGTGCAGGCTGATGTCATTCCCGACAATCCGGTGAATCGCCTTACTCCGCAGGAACGCATCAAGGCACCGGAGAGTAAGAGGGAATACCTGTCAATCGACGAGATCAGGACACTTATAGCCACGGAGTGTTCACATGAGATAGTCAAGCGCGCCTTCATGTTCTCATGCTACTGCGGTCTGCGACTGAGCGATGTATATGCACTCAAATGGAAAGACCTTGTGCGTGACGGTGACATCTGGCGAGTCGGAATCGTCATGAAGAAGACCGCGACACCGAACTATCTCCCTCTTTCAAAACAGGCGACTGCATGGATGCCGGAGCGTGGCGATGCCGCCGACAGCGACAATGTTTTTGCACGGCTGCCTAAAGGACAATATCTGAATGACCTTATAAAAGCATGGGCGAAGAAAGCCGGATTGTCAAAGCATGTCACGTTTCATACGTCGAGGCATACCTTCGCAACCATGCTGCTGACACTCGGCGCGGACCTTTATACTGTATCGAAGCTTCTTGGTCACGCCAATGTGAAAACTACTCAGATCTACGGAAAAATTGTTGACCAAAAGAAGGATGATGCCGTGAGCCGGATTGACAAGGCTTTTGAATAATACAGCAAATCACCTTTTATAGCCATCTGTTCCCTGTTTGTTAGAGATATAAGATAGCTTGATTTTCTTCCCTGTGCCTTGTCCGGCATGGGGATTTTTCTTGCCCTGCCATTCACAATTAAAACTGCTGTAACGGCGTGGACGAGTGCCGAAAAAAGGTGCCGATTTTACGATTTTCATAGATAAGCTTAAAAGACAGTGGCTTATACAGCCATCTTCGTTTGTTTTCCATTCCTGTATTATAGCTTTGCAGTCCGAACAAGAAAACTAATCGCAAACTTTATCATAACCAACAGGAATTTTAATGACAAAACCAAGTATGTTGACGCCGACCGAGGCGGCTAAATATCTCGGAATCAAGCTCAGCTATCTCTACAAGCTGATGATGCGCCGTGTCATCCCGTACTACAAGCCGGGAGGCAAGCTCTGCTACTTCGACCCCGAAGACCTCGACAGGTGGCAGCGCAGTGTCCGTGTCGCAACGGACGATGAGATTGAAAGTCAGGCACAGTCCTACATTCTCAAAAACAGTATCAGACCATAACCAAATTTATTAACCTATCATGATTGAAACAACCAAACCTACTATTCAGAATGTGGAACAGACCATCGAAACGGTGTCAGCTCCAAATCTTCCCCGTAAGGAGAGAAAGAGTAAAACGATTGAAGAATCGCAGATAATTCAGATTGAGCGCAAGCTGTTATCCTCGCTCGGCATAAATGAAGCGGACGCGCTTGCGGCGTGTATCGCAATCGGTGCGGGCAATCAGGAAGCGGCGACAGTGAAGGGCCCCGACCGGCACCGTCTCAATCTCTTTCTCAACTCCGGAACAAACAGGAAGGAGATGTCCGTGCAGGAACTTTCGGAACACCGTCAGGCACGGGCCCGTCAGCTTGTCAAATCTGCAATCCGCTATCTCGACAAGGAGGAGATGACGGCGGCGATGTTCACCGTCAGTGAAATAGCACGATGCAAGACCGACATTGACGAGGGCGTGAGGATGATACAGTTCTACAACTCATCAATGTCAGGGAAGTAACAGTTTTAACCGTGAGCCGGAGTGTTGTGCGGATGGCGAGAACACACATGGAATAATCTCAGATTAATTTCATCTAAAGTTGGCTCTTCTATCCGGCAACATTTTGGTCGCACTATCTACGCAAACAAGTACACATGAACAAACAATCCAAGGAAACATACAAATTTCAAATACCGTCGCGCTTTGAAATCATTACTTTCAGAATGACTGTCGAGGTGATGAATCTGCTTAGCGGCGCCACCGAGAACAAACGCGGCGACAAGGTAAGCAACACAATCCTCTTTTATGACCTGCTGTCAAGAAAGGCTGTAAATGCGAAAGTCTCAAACGATTTCCGCCGCCCTCTGGCATTGAAACCGGGACAGGCGCAGTATTCGGAGATTCGCCTCGCGGAGCAATGGCAGATGAACCGGACCCGATTGCGCAATGTCCTTGACAGGATGGAACAGGCCGGACTTATCTACACTGACCGTTCACTTGTAAGGTCGGTGATAACATTCCCCTCCGTACTGGGCTGGAGCCGCCCTGACAAGACTTATATCCACAACACCGTCTTTTTCAATGTGGATTGAGCTTCCTGCAGCCGATATGGTGAATCTTCCGAGCTGCATAATGCCTCATAGTTAGCCGTATGTCTTAAGCCGCAGGAAAGCAGGAAACAGGGATTTCGTTGCAAGATATGCCGCTGTATTTCACTCCCTGTCGGTCACTGCACACACGGCTCTCTTGCGTTGCCGCACAGGGCAACGGGACGCCGCTCGCAGGCTCGCACCGATGACCTTTATAATAATCAGTATAATTTATAAGATTCTCATAACCAATTTATAACTTCCGATGAATAAACCTAATGAAAACAGTGGCCGCCGCCGTTCCACCATGTCGTTCCGTGTGAACGAATCGCAGAGGAAACGGATAGAGGGCCTCGCCGCCCAATGCGGGATGAACCGCAGCGAATACCTGCTGTCACGGGCCTACGGCTACAAACCGAAAGCCAGTCTGACATTTGCGCAGACCAAAGTCCGCGACGAGCTTATAATCGCCCGCAGCGACTACGCCAAATATACCTCGATGCTGAACGCCATGCCGCAGCACGAGCGCATGGCGATGTTCCGCGACCAGCCGTGGATGACCGAGGCGTTGGGTCGCCTCCATAAGACTGCGGAACTCATAACCGATATAATCGACAGATATTTCTCCCCTAACCGCGTACCGGGAGCATCATCTGAAACGTACAAGGAACAGGAACCGTCATGGTAGCGAAGGCAGCATCGATAAGTCACGGCATCAACTGTATAAGATACATATCCGGCGAGTCGAAGAACAAGGAAAATCCGGAATTGATTTACCGTGTCAAGGACAATCTTCTTCCGTGCGAGCTCGATGCAATGGGCATCTGGGATCTGATGAAAGCCGGTGCGCCGATGAAGAAGAGTGTTATCCGCATGGAAATCTGTCCCGGCGGAGAGCACACCGAAAACTTCACAATGCAGGACTGGCAGAAGCTGTGGGATGACTTTGTAAGGGAGTTCGACAAAATTGAGCTGGAGGATGAAAACGGCAAGGTGTATTCGCATAAAACCAACATTGCGGACAGCATCTATACAGTCTGGCTTCATTATGAATCCGACAGCGGCATACCGCATCTTCACGCCGCAGTGTGCCGGAAAGACCGCTTCGGCATGACCAACAACGACCACAACATTCACATCCGCGCACAGGAGGCAGCGCAGGCTGTAGCCATCCGGCGGGGCTGGATAACAGCCGCCGAAATCCATAAGATGAACGCAGACAAGATTGCCGACGACCTTACGGAAATTCTGCGTGCCATGCCGTCATGGTCGTGGAATGATTATGCCGCCCGGATCCGGGCAAAAGGTTATACTATTATGATACGTCCCGGCAAGAAAGGCCCTTACGGTTATTCTATCGGAATGGGCAAAGTCCGATTCAAGGCATCCGAACTTGGCACAGGTCGAAAGCTGACAGCATCGAGAATCGAAGACACATGGAATAAACTTCACAGTCAGTCCGCAGTTAAGTCGAAGCAGCTGGTCAAGCACGCCGGAACAAAGCCTGTTGTGCCTGTTGTATCTCCTGACAAACAAGTTCTGGATTATACCACTTGGCAAGAAGGAACATCGAGATACGAGCTTACACATGGAGGCAAAACTTCTCAGTTCTACATTCCCAACGATGTCATGCAGGTATTCGACGACGAGTTTGACTACCGCGAGATTGTAAACTGGCAGGAGCTTACCGATATGGCGGTTGCATTGTTCGTTGGTCTGACGGCACTCGACACCGTTTCAACCGGAAGCGGCGGAGGCGGTTCATCCAACGATGACAACTGGCGCGACCGCAAAGACGAAGACGAGATTGAACGTGCCCGCAGATGCGCCCGCGCAGCGGCAGCCCGCCTCGGCAAGACCCCGAAATCAGGCCGCAGAAGATAATGCTTTCACTTTATTGCAAACAAGAAATCCGGTTGATTCCTGCTAAATAGTCGTTACGAATAATTTCCTCGATACGACAACTCATGATACATAGAGACAGGCTATCTCGACATCACTGCGGAGGTTGCCTGTCTATTTTTGCATGGGTATCGGACAAGCCCCCGGCAACGATTGCCGAGGGCCGGAGGTTTGTATGAAAAAACTGTTTACGGGTTGGGGAATTGTATTGAGGGAATCGGAAGGTCATTGCGCCGGATGAATTTCTTGATGTCATCGGGGACACCTTTCTGGTGTGGCCTCAGCCACATTTCCGTCGGTGTCAGTTTTACGACTATATAATATTCCGTTGCATCCCATAAATTGTCACTGTCGGGCGCATCATACCAAGTGAGTTCAAGACGCGGTTTTCCGTCTTCTTCATTCGCAGGATCTGAAACGTGCCATGTGTATCTCTTATAGAAATCGGCTGTTCCGTCCGGCAAAAGGTAATATGTGACGAGTCCACCCCACGACTAAGTGTTTTCGCCCCCAGTAGTAAAACGGTATATAAGCGGATTATCATTGCTTCCGTCCTCAACTAATTGCCATTGCCCTTTGATTAGTTTGGTATCAGGATAGTCTGGAGCATCATCATCGCAAGCACTGAACGTAAGTGCAAGGAGAGGAAGTAAAAACAGAAGTAGATTCTTCATCTAATTTGATTTGAGATTATTTCAAGATTGCAGACCTGGCTGATTCTGGCTCTGATTAATGATACGGCTACTCATAAGAGAGATTTGATACGATTTTATTCATTCTCAAACCAATCCGGGATAAAATCTTCGGGTAGGTCTTCTGAATCCTTACGCTCTTTTGATAATACCTCCAACAGCTCGTATTCAGTCCAGGCAGGTTCGCCCATCCTATAATCCAGATAACTTGTTTTACTAATGCGGATTTGATATTCGTACCCCTGCTCGTAGTCAAACTTTGTGATGTAGCCAAGAGGTTGCCACTCCGACTGCGATTCGTTCTTGACTGCGTACACATTAGTGAGGGTGCTGTTGCCGCACGATGTAACAACTCCCGGAAGCATCCTTGATGCTATGGTCAGTGTGTACTCTTTGTAATCAGTTATTTTCCTGCCCTGGTTTTCGTCATCGTCGCAGCCGACAATGGCGATTGAGCAGAGGAACGCCATCAGGATTCCTAATAATCTGGTGGGTTTCATATTTTAGAGATATTTTATTTCATAATTGCTGAACTTGCACCTGATTGTTCTCCGACTTCGTTTCCTCGCTGAACTTTCTTTCCGTATCCGAAAGTATATGTTACCGAAAGGTTCAAACGGCGATGAAGGTTGTTTCCATCAACGAATCGCGTTTCAGAATATAAGGGAGTTGACAACGTATTAGTAGCACAGAGCCAGTCATTGCGAAATAGATTCATCGCGCTTAACCTGATATTCCAGTTTGCCCGGCTCCATCCTGCGAGTATCTGGTAGAAATCACGG
>CANPDU010000020.1 GCA_947573135.1 uncultured Bacteroidales bacterium
CCCCGAAAAGCGAGTGCAAAATTACTCCTTTTTATTTTACCCACCAAATTTTTTCGCGACTATTTTCAAAATTATTTATACTGATAGTTTCATTCGATTGCCATTCAACCTGATAAAAAAATCAATATTTTTAGGCCCACTCATAAAAACCGATATTCCCACCCTACTACAAGCGAGAAGGGACAAGTCATTTTTTTGCAGCAAATGCAATATATAGATAAAAATACGTATTTTTGCAGTCAAAAGATAATTCGAGCCACAAGTACAAATATATGAATGACTTCATGAAACTACTGCGGAGATTTGTTCCGCCCTATAAAAAATATTTAGCGCTGAATATTTTTTTCAATCTTCTATCTGCAATCCTCACACTCTTTTCATTCGCCCTCATCATACCTATTCTCAAAATGCTTTTTAACATAGAGGAAGCGAATTACGCATATATGCATATCGGCGAAGCAAGTCTAAAAGATGTGGCGATAAATGATTTCTATTATTACACTCAGGAGGCAATAAACCACTTCGGCCCAGAATGGACCCTCGCACTACTGGGCACTATGTTAGTAATCATGACAGGCCTGAAAACAGGGACTGCATATTTAAGTTCATATTTCATAATACCCTTAAGGTCAGGCATCGTCCGTGACATACGCAATTTCGTTTTCGACAAAATAACGACTCTTCCCATTTCATTCTTCACATCAGAACGCAAAGGCGACGTAATGGCCCGCATGAGCGGAGACGTAGCTGAAATTGAAAATTCAGTGATGTCATCTCTCGACATGATGTTCAAAAACCCCGTCATGATCATTGTATGCGTCAGCATGATGATAGCAATCTCCTGGCAACTGACCATATTCGTTTTTGTTTTACTGCCAATAGCAGGTTTTGCCATGGGACGCATAGGAAAACGTCTTAAAGCACAGTCTCTTGCAGGTCAGACCCAATGGGGAGTGCTGATGTCGAATATTGAAGAGACACTTGGAGGTCTGCGCATAATAAAAGCATTTAACGCTGAAGGAAAAGTAAAGCTAAAATTTCACGACGAAAATCAAAAATTCTATCATCTGTCGAATGCGGTAGCCCGGCGTCAGGCACTCGCCCACCCTATGAGTGAATTTCTAGGAACAGCAGCAATCGCACTTGTACTGTGGTTTGGCGGCAGTCTAATATTATCAGGCCGCACAACAATGGATGCAGCAGCCTTTATATATTATATGGTAATATTCTACAGCATCATCAATCCAGCAAAAGATCTTTCAAAAGCGGCCTATTCCATACAAAAAGGTCTTGCATCCATGGAGCGAGTAGATAAAATTTTAAATGCAGAAAATCCTATAAGCGATCCATACAATCCACTGCCAATACCAACAAAATTCAAGGGAATCCGATATAACAATGTATCGTTTAAATATGGCAGCAACGAAGTTATCAGAAATGTAACACTTGATATTCCAGCCGGAGCAACAGTCGCCCTTGTCGGACAATCAGGTTCCGGAAAATCGACTCTTGCCGATCTACTGCCACGCTTTTATGACGTAGCCAAAGGAAACGTATCAATAGACGGACATGACATAAGAGAATTCAGAGTACATGACCTAAGATCGTTAATGGGTAATGTAAACCAAGAAGCGATATTGTTCAACGATACATTTTTCAATAATATCGCCTTCGGCGTTGAGAACGCGACATTAGAACAAGTGATAGAAGCCGCCAAAATCGCCAACGCCCATGAATTTATCATAGCTACAGAACAAGGCTATGACACATCGATAGGTGATCGCGGCTGCCGATTGTCAGGCGGACAGCGCCAACGCATTTCAATAGCCCGAGCCATATTAAAAAATCCGGCAATACTTATTCTCGACGAAGCAACGTCTGCTTTAGACAGCGAAAGCGAAAACTTAGTACAACAAGCCCTTGACAGGTTAATGAAAGACCGTACCACTCTTGTAATAGCACACCGTCTGTCAACAATAAGGAATGCTGATATTATATGTGTGATGCATGAAGGCCAAATAGTCGAACGAGGCACACACGACGAGCTACTATGCCTCAACGGTTACTACAAACATCTGGTCGACATGCAGTCAATCGGTTCCTAAGCACGGCAAACATGCACATAATCAACTAATACGTGCAAAAGGTTAAGAAATTGTTAAAATGACCGCATCAAGTATTTTTATACTATATTTGTAATCACAAAATACAAGACATAACCATTCAATCATATGGCAAAAATTAAAGGAACGGTAATTATAGACGAACAACGTTGCAAAGGGTGCGAACTTTGCGTTGTGGCATGTCCGACAGACGTGCTTCAACTTCAGAACAAAGAAGTCAATGACCGAGGCTATCATTTTGCATATACCGCACAACCTGACAACTGCATCGGCTGCGCATCATGTGCAATGGTCTGTCCGGACGCGTGCTTCACGGTCTATAAAATTACTACAACAGACAACATCTAATATTCGTGCAAAATGGCTGAAGAAATAAAATTGATGAAGGGCAACGAAGCTATAGCTCATGCCGCCATAAGATATGGCTGTGACGGCTATTTCGGTTACCCAATCACACCGCAATCAGAAGTACTCGAAACGCTGGAAGAACTTATGCCTTGGGAAACCACAGGTATGGTCGTACTACAGGCAGAAAGCGAAGTCGCAGCAATAAACATGGTATATGGCGGAGCTGCGACCGGTAAAGCAGTAATGACCTCATCCTCAAGTCCAGGCGTCAGTCTTAAACAAGAAGGAATCTCATATATCGCTGCCGCAGAATTGCCAGCACTCATAATAAATGTAATGCGCGGAGGTCCCGGACTCGGGACCATCCAGCCTTCACAGGCCGATTATTTCCAAGCTACAAAAGGCGGAGGCCATGGCGATTATCATCTAATAGTTCTTGCACCAGCTACAGTACAGGAAATGGCCGATTTTGTCGGCCTGGGCTTTGATCTGTCATTTAAATACCGCACACCGGCAATGATTTTAGCTGACGGTATTGTCGGACAAATGATGGAGAAAGTCGTACTGCCGGAACCTCGCCCACGACGCACTAAAGAGGAAATCGAAATTCAGTGTCCATGGGCAGCCACAGGACGACACGGCCGAAAAGAACGCAATGTAGTCACATCGCTTGAGCTCGAGCCTGACAAGATGGAAGTTAATAATATCAGGCTCCAAGAGACGTATAAACATATCTCCGACAACGAGGTGCGCTTCAAAGAGTATTACACGGAAGATGCCGAATATATAATAGTAGCCTTCGGATCTGTAGCCAGAATCTGCCTTAAAGCCATTGAAGATGCCAGATCCAATGGCCTTAAGATCGGACTTATAAGGCCAATAACGCTATGGCCATTCCCATATAAAGAAATCAACAGACTATCAAAAACGGCCAAAGGCATCCTGACTGTAGAATTAAACGCCGGACAAATGATAGAAGATGTCAAACTCGCTGTAGAATGCAAAATTCCCGTATATCATTTTGGTAGAATGGGCGGCATAGTACCAAACCCCGGAGAGGTACTGACTGCATTCAACAAATTTTTTCCGGAGGCAACTAATAACGCAAACTTATGAACCGCGAAGACATTATAAAAAACGGGACAATTGTCTACAACCGTCCACGGTTGCTCAACGAACGCAACACCCACTACTGCCCGGGCTGCAGTCATGGGGTCGTACACCGAATTCTCGCCGAACTTATTGAAGAAATGGGAATAGAGGACAAAACTATAGGAATAGCCCCTGTAGGCTGTGCTGTTTTTGCATATAATTATATCGATGTAGACTGGATCGAAGCTGCACATGGCAGAGCCCCGGCAGTAGCGACAGCGGTCAGCAGACTCAATCCCGACAACGTTGTGTTTACATATCAGGGTGACGGTGACCTTGCCGCGATCGGAACAGCCGAAACAATCCATGCAGCCAACCGCGGCGAAAACATCGTGATCATTTTCATCAATAACGCTATCTACGGTATGACCGGAGGTCAGATGGCTCCGACAACACTATTGGGACAAAAAACCGCGACTACACCCTACGGACGAAAAGCAGATATAAACGGCTATCCAATAAAAATGTCTGATCTACTCGCTCAGCTTGACGGTACATGTTTCGTCACAAGACAGGCCGTCCACACTCCCGCAGCTGTAAGGAAAGCTAAAAAAGCAATCAGACAGGCTTTTGAGAATGCAATTGCAAAACGCGGCACCTCGGTTGTGGAGATCGTATCGACATGTAACTCCGGATGGAAACTTTCTCCTGCTAAATCCAATGAATGGATGGCTTCAAATATGTTTGAAAAATATCCACTTGGCGATTTAAAAAACATCTAATATCCAACTCATGAAAGAAGAAATCATTATAGCCGGTTTTGGAGGACAGGGAGTCCTTTCCATGGGTAAAATTCTCGCATATGCAGGTCTGATGGAGAATCTTGAAGTAACGTGGATGCCAAGCTACGGTCCAGAACAACGAGGCGGGACTGCAAACGTAACAGTCATCATAAGCGACAAATCAATCAGCTCTCCCGTTCTCGACACTTATGACACCGCTGTGATCCTCAACCAGCAAAGCCTTGATAAATTCGAGGCAAAGGTCAAGCCCGGCGGCACGATAATATATGATCCGGCAGGTATTCACAGACCGCCGACAAGAACTGACATTACAGTTGTCCCTGTAGACGCAATGACTGCAGCTATAGAAATGAACAACACCAAAACGTATAACATGATCCTGCTCGGCGCGCTACTTAAACATAGAAAAATCGTTTCGACAGATGCAGTAATACGCGGGCTTAAAAAGACGCTGCCCGAACGGCATCATCATCTCATTCCACTTAACGAGAAAGCAATAGAAATAGGAATGAGCATTTCATAATATCAGAAAGAGCGCTACATCAGTGGGGATCTGTCGTTAACTAACAGATCCCCACTGAATTTTTATTGACAGCTATCACCGGCCGGCTCATGAACTTATTTTAGACCCCGTTCCCCAACAGCGCTCAGTCTATATATAGCATTGATTGTCATGACAACGCCAAAATATCATAACATTGATTGTTTGATGTAATATTTTTAACTATTTTTGCAAAATGAAAACTGCTCCATTGCGCATATTATTGATAATTAATCCAATCTCCGGGACGAACTCAAAACGAGGGCTCCAGGAGTATCTTGAGAAGCGTATCAAAGCAATGGGGCATTATATAACCACATCTTTGACGCAGGGGCCAGGCGATGCTACGCGTCTTGCTCAAAATGCGGTTAAAGACGGATTTGACACAGTATTGGCATGCGGAGGAGATGGAACTGTAAATGAAGTTGCCACGGCTCTTGTCGGGACTAACGTAGCCTTAGGAATATTGCCAAATGGTTCAGGCAACGGCCTTGCACGTCACATTGACATTCCTGTCGATCCGATCCTCGCGCTTAAAGTCATTCAAAAAGGCAAAGTCACCGACTGCGATTATTGTACGGTTAATGATATTCCGTTCTTCTGTACGTTTGGTCTGGGGTTTGATGCAGCTGTGAGCCACCGCTTCGCCACAGGCCACCAGCGGGGACTGCTGGCATACCTACGAAGCACAATCAATGAGTTTATCAGTTTTAAGCCTGAAACATACCGTCTGACAATCAATGACAAATCGATCTGTGTGGATGCATTCCTTATTGCTTGCTGTAACGCTTCCCAATATGGCAACAATGCCTTTATAGCCCCAACTGCTTCAATCACTGACGGAATGATTGATATTACTTTGGTTCATTCAGGCAACGCATTATCACAAGCACTCGTAGGTGTCGAATTGCTCGCAGGATCTATAACTCAAGGAGGCCTCATCGACACATTTAAAACCGACAAATTAATAATCAGCCGACAGCAGGCAGGCATAGCTCATATAGATGGAGAACCGATAGAGCTACCCGACAAGCTGACAATCACATGCCATCACAAAGGGTTGAAAATATTTGCTCCGGCAAAACGTTCAAAATTCAAACCCGTATTTACACCAACATATTTATTTTTCAGAGACTGCTGCATACATATAGGCAACATATTCTCCATGAAAAAATCTTAGGCAACTTTATCAAAGCACGTTATATTTATCAAGTAAGTCTGTCGGATGATATGACATCTTGGCAAACCTGAGTCCTTCATCGTTCATATCCTCTTCACGATTAATAAAGCGCACACCTTGATATCGGCCAATTATCTCTGCGGCAAAAAGTTTGTTGATTGTCTCTCCGGCACCGGAAATATCATGATTCATCTTCTCAATATGGACGTACAAGGTATCACCGACAACTTCTCCCAAAGTCATCGCACAGACACATCCATCCTGAGTACGCAGTAAAGCACCATCAAATAAGCACTTATCCATATTAGAAAGCACATCGTAGCACTGAGCAAGTTCATATGACGCGATATTTTTATCGGACTTTTCGCTTAAATCAGTCTTTGAAAGTAAATCCAACACCTCGGCCATATTATTTTTCGTTATCATTTCAAATTTATAGGCCGGATTCTCAATTAGAAAACGGTTTACATGGTTTCTTTTCTTTGAATATGCCTTACCCTGTAGAGACGCCAGCGATTTTGCATCATAAAGATAATCACTCCATCCATCAAGTTTCTCTATTTTACCACCACATACGGATGCGACGACGTCCACTTTATCTGCTGGGATAGCCGAAAAAGTTGGTTTAATATTGTTTGCCTCACAATATTCCATTATCGCAACGACAGATCTGTCAATAGGCATTGTGCCTAACGGCAATGAAAAAGCTACCAAACCGGGATGATTTTCTGATGAACCTTTAATAAATAATGTATCATCGAAAACACAGTACTCATAGCCAAAGTAGTCCACCCACATAAAAATTCCTCCTAACGTATAATCACATGTTCGGTAATGATTATAATTCACATAATGTCTCACTACATCCATATCGCTCAGCAAAAGAGGCCTAAATTCAAGCCTTTTACCATCATTAACAAATGGTTGTGTCTTTATATAGCCGGAATATACATCTTTATATACTAGTTGATTCCCTGAAATTCTCATAAATTACATACTAAAACATTTACTTTTAACAACGCCTAAGACGCGATATTTGTTTCTCAAGACTATCAACGCAAATTTATAAAAACCTTTGAAAAGACTGATCATATTATGACGTATCCAAATTTATTGACTAATTTTGCCAACGGCTTGCTAAAGCTTCACAAAATGATTTATAGCAAACATCAATATAGTTCTGTCTCTTGCAAAAACGCCATATTTATCATTCTATTAATGATAAGTACGTTTTTGTATTCCTGTAGCACCATCAAACATGTGCCGGAGGGTTACTACCTCCTTGACGAAGTAAAGATCAATATCGACGGAGAAACGGATGCCACAGACAAAGAGCTATATTACTTTCTTAGGCAGACTCCAAACCATAAAGTGCTCGGTTTCGCCAAACTGCAATTATCCACTTATAGCCTTTCAGGCATAGACTCAACCAAATGGTATAACCGCTGGTTGCGAAATATCGGACAGCCGCCTGTAATCTATAATAAAGAGCTGACTGATGCTTCCGTGCGCCAATTGAAACAAGCCTTGATAAACCGTGGATTTCTTGACGCTCAAGTCGCAGCAGACACTATTACAAAAGGAAAAAAACGCATATCTGTCAATTACACTATCACTCCGGGGAAACCTCATTACATTTCCTCCATAAATTTCGACATTCCGGATTCCGCGATCCGCAAAATTGTCATCGCCGATACCGCCAGTTTACATCTTAGACCCGGGACAAAATTCGATCGCAATATATTAGACAATGACAGAACTTCGATCACCGAGGCTCTCCGCAATGCTGGTTACTATGCGTTCAATAAAGACAACATATCGTTTGTTGCAGATACGACTGAAGGATCTAAAGCTGTCGAACTGACAATGAACATTCGCCAGCCCAAAAGAATATCTGCATCTTTCTACCCTCTTTCAAACGACTCTTCATTTATCACCTCTCCCCGTCATTTTTTATATCACATAAGAAAAGTCTATTTTATAACTGAACAGAATGCCGTACATACCGATACTGTCAATTACCACACAATATCTGTCATTTATGGCGATGATCACTATATCAAACCGGCGATTCTTGAAGAAAAGTGTTATATCCGCCCCGGAGCGCCCTATAGCACTAAAAGCGTTGACCGGACATACGAAGCATTAGGACAATTAGGTATCCTGAAATTTATAAACATTGAAATGCAACCTGTTGCCGAAATCGACGGCAAAATATGGCTGGACGCGATAATTCATATCTCACGGAATCGCAAGCAGGGCATATCCATAGAAGTTGAAGGCACAAATTCCGAAGGAGATCTGGGCTTCGGAGCCGGCATTACTTATCAGCACCGTAATCTTGCTAAAAATTCAGAACTTCTAACGGCTAAATTACGTGGGGCCTATGAAAGTCTGTCAGGAAATTTCGACGGACTTATCAACGACCGATATACCGAAATTGCCGGTGAACTCGGCATAACATTCCCGAAATTCGAGTTTCCATTTCTTTCTAAAAGTTTTAAGCAACGGCAACGTGCCGCCACTGAATTCGCAGTTTCTTTTGTCCATCAGGAACGTCCGGAATACACACGCATCATTGCAGGTGCAGCATGGCGATACAAATGGTCTCATCGCGATCGCGATATAGTCAGGCGACACACTTTCGACATGATCGACGTAAACTATGTCCGGCTGCCGAGATCAACCATTGATTTCATTGACCAGATTGCGCCCTCTAACCCCCTCCTACGCTACAGTTACGAAGACCACTTTATAATGCGTACCGGGTATACGTTTTCGCGCACCAACCGCCGCATCGCGACTGCTTCTGTCAACGCATTCGCGATACAGCCGTCTGTCTCTACATTCAGAGTGTCCGGCGAATTGGCCGGCAATATTCTTTACGCTATTTCATCTATTGACGGTGCCCACAGACACAACGACGCATATAAAATCTTCGGCATCCAGTTTGCACAATATATAAAAGGTGAAGTTGACTATACATATACCAGAAATTTCAACTCCCGTAATGCCCTTGCATGTCATGCCGGTTTTGGCATTGCATACCCTTATGGCAACTCTTCAATGGTTCCCTTCGAGAAACGTTTTTATGCCGGGGGAGCCAATAGCGTTCGTGGTTGGGGCGTAAGATCTCTCGGTCCGGGGGCATACGACAGCCGGAACTCTGTATCTGACTTCATAAATCAATGCGGCGATATCAGTCTTGATCTAAGCCTCGAATATCGTGCTAAACTGTTTTGGGTATTTGAAAGCGCGGTTTTCATTGACGCCGGCAATATTTGGACGATAAGAAAATATGAGAACCAGCCGAATGGTGAATTCGCGTTCAATAAATTCTACAAACAGATTGCCGCAGCATACGGCATAGGTCTGCGTATGGATTTCACATACTTTCTGCTCCGTTTCGATCTCGGTTTCAAAGCTATAAACCCGGCAGTCAATCAAGAAAGATGGCCGATCATTCATCCCAAGTGGAAACGCGACACCAATTTCCATTTTTCAGTAGGATATCCGTTCTGACTATTCATCAATACCGACTTAACAAATGAAATCACTTACTATATTCGATCTTGACGGGACACTGCTCAACACTATCGATGATCTTGGCAACGCATGCAATCACGCATTGCGCACAATGGGTTACCCTACCCACGGGCTATTAGCATATCCGATGATGGTAGGAAAAGGTATAACACGCCTTATCGAACGTGCACTCCCCGACGAAGCACGGACACCGGAAATTATCACCAATGCGCGTAATCTATTCGTAAGCTTTTACAACGATCATTGCTGCGACGCGACAATACCATACAAAGGAATTCCGCAATTGCTTGCTGAATTAAACTCAAGAGGCATAAACATCGCTGTAGCTTCAAATAAATATGATTCAGCTGTCCACCGCATTATCGCCCATTATTTCCCCGATATTCGTTTTGCTGCTGTCTTCGGACAGATTGAAGGCATACCTACTAAGCCCGATCCATCAATAGTTTTTGAAGTCTTGACAGCCTGTCCGACGCCTAAATCAGAAACCCTGCTTATTGGTGATTCGGCCGTAGACATCGAGACAGCCCGACGTGCCTGCGTCGATTCTGTAGGTGTAACATGGGGATTCCGCCCGGAGACTGAATTGCGCCACGCATATGCCGACAACATCGTGGCTGACCCCGATGACATATTATGTCTGATCGGTTCTTGAAAAAATCGTTTTTAACTTATTAAGTTAATAAATATTTTTACAAACGTCTTGCATATTATTCAAAAGTCTATTATCTTTGCGCAGGAATAAATAAACAAACACATTATCCAAAACATTGTGCACAATAACTTAACACATTAATCTTTAAGACATGAAATACAGGGAATCGGCCTGAAACCGTATATCCCGCAACACTACTGCAGAATTATAAACTAAACATTTCACACCATGTTAAAACGTGAATTTAACCTAAATTACATTATCTTTATTACAATTGCCGCAGCAATCGGAGGCTTTCTGTTTGGCTACGACACAGCAGTCGTGTCAGGCACGAACGAGGCAGTTTGGCAATTTTTCAACATCGAGAATGGCTCGTTTTTCGCAGGCTTCTTTGTTTCGGCGGCCATTATCGGTTCAATCCTCGGTGCAGTTTGCGGCGGTACTGTCAGCGAACGCATTGGGCGACGCCAGTCTATGATATTTGCCGCAATACTCTTTTTGGCATCTTCTGTCTGGTGTGCAATATGTTCGACTTTCCCGGAGCTGCTTATAGCCCGTATTTTCGGAGGTTTTGGCATAGGACTCGCATCAGTCGTTTGCCCTTGCTATATTTCCGAATTATCTGTTGCCAAATATCGAGGGACACTCGTAGCGACATACCAATTTGCTATAACATTCGGCATACTCGTGGCCTATGGTGTCAATTATCTTCTTGATCTCCATGCTGCTTCGGCTCAGATTTCTGACGTCGCCTCTCTTTCTTTATGGGAGCGCATCTGGACGACTGAAGTTTGGCGAGGCATGTTAGGCATGTGCGCTCTCCCCGCTCTCATTTTTCTGTTCGTCCTTTTCTTCGTTCCGGAAAGTCCGCGCTGGCTCATCGTTCGCGGACGCGTCAATGCTGCCGAAGCCGTATTAAGCCATATTTACAATGCCAAAGAGGCTATAAAGCGTGAAGTACTCGCCACACAAAGCATTTCAGCCGCAGAACCGGCTTCCGGTCAATGGGAATATATCCGTCGCCACAAAGGCATCGTAAAAGCTATCCTTATCGGTATGGCAATTGCTATTCTCGGCCAGTTTATGGGCGTCAATGCCGTGATCTACTACGGCCCGACAATATTCAAGAACGTCGGCCTCGAAGATCCGCTCCTCGGCCAAGTATGGATCGGAGTTGTCAACTGCGTGACAACCGTAATTGCTATTTTCGTCATCGACAAAGTTGGCCGCAAGGGTCTTGTCTACTTCGGCGTTACCGGCATGATAATAAGTCTCATACTTGCAGCCGGCTTCCTTCACTTCAAAGAACAATGGCAGCTCAATGACGTACTCATGATTGTATTCCTCGGTGCATACATGTTCTGCCAGGCAATATCAATCAGTGCAATCATTTTTGTGATACTCTCCGAAATGTATCCAAACAAAGTACGCGGTCTCGCTATGTCGATAGCATCCATGTCTCTGTGGATCGCAAACTGGGTCGTTTCTCAGATATTCCCCAACCTGCTTGAAGCCCTAACACTCGAAGGAACTTTCCTTCTCTTCGCCGCATGCTGCGTACCATATATCCTGATTATGTGGAAACTCGTTCCTGAGACAACAGGCAAGACGCTTGAAGAAATCGAGGCTTACTGGCTCAAAGAAGACATAGCCGAACTCAAAGAAAACGCAAAACATTAATTACTCCTATCATAAAAACCATTATAACATTATGAATACTAATTTCAAAGAACTCGCAAGACAGTACAAAGACGAACTGTTCAACAAAGTCCTCCCTTTCTGGCTCAACAACTCTCTCGATAAAGAGTATGGCGGATATTTTACATGCCTCGAACGCGACGGCAGCGTATTCGACACTGACAAATTTATGTGGCTTCAGGGGCGCGAAGTATGGATGTTCTCTATGCTTTATAATAAAGTAGAAAAACGTCAGGAATGGCTCGACGCAGCGATCCTCGGAGCGGAATTCATGAAAAAATATGGCCATGACGGCGATCTCAACTGGTACTTCTCGGTTACTCGTGAAGGTCATCCCATCGTTGATCCTTATAACATCTTCAGCTACACCTTCGCTACGATGGCCTTCGGTCAGCTTGCCATCGCTACCGGCAACAAAGAGTATGAAGAAATCGCTAAGAAAACATTCGAAAAAGTCCTTCAGCGCGCCGACAACCCCAAAGACAAATGGAACAAACTCCATCCAGGCACTCGCCCGATGAAGAACTTTGCTCTTCCCATGATCCTCTGCAACCTCGCTCTCGAGATCGAACCTCTGATCGATCCGGCTTTCCTGAGCAAGGCAATTGAAGATTCAATCAACTGCACACTCGAATTCATCCGTCCCGAACTCGGCGGTCTTGTTGTCGAGAATATCGGTGCCGACGGACAGCTCGTCGATTCCATGGACGGCCGCCATATGAACCCCGGTCACTCTATCGAATCTATGTGGTTCCTCATGGACCTCGGCAAACGCCTCAACCGTCCCGAGCTCATCGAAAAAGCCAAAGAGACCGCTCTTAAGATGGTCGAATACGGCTGGGATAAAAAATACGACGGCATCTTCTACTTCATGGATCTTAAAGGCCATCCCACACAGGAACTCGAATGGGACCAGAAACTTTGGTGGGTACACATCGAAACCCTCATTACTATGATTAAAGGCTACCGCCTGACCGGTGACAAACGCTGCCTCGAATGGTTCAACCGCGTACATGATTACGTCTGGTCTCACTTTGCCGATAGCGAATATCCAGAATGGTTCGGTTATCTAAACCGTCAGGGTGAAGTACTTCTTACCCTAAAGGGCGGCAAATGGAAAGGATGTTTCCACGTTCCGCGCGGACTCTATCAGGTTTGGCAGGTTCTCGAAGAACTCGCAGCCGAACAAAAATAAACGAATTGTCGGAAAGGCATGCCGGATCTGCGTTCCGGTATGCCTTTCTGCACCTATAAATATCTATATCCAAAACAAAAAACTCTAATTATTTCAATGAGAACGCAACTCCTATCTGCAGCCTGCGCGCTGACCAAGCGTCTCTCTGTGCTCCTGATCGTCCTCTGCACGGCGTTCGCATCCGCCTTTGCCCAGCAGGTCACTATCACCGGCACAGTTACTGACGACATTGACGAACCGCTTCCCGGTGTTTCGGTCGTAATCAAAGGGCAAAAACAAGGCGTTATGACCGATATTGACGGCCATTACCAGATCAAGGCCCAAATTGGCGACATCATTACTTTCTCTTACATCGGCATGAAAACTCAGGAAATTAAAGTAATTTCTGGAATAACAAATGTAGATGTAATTCTTTCTTCCGATTCTAACGTTCTTGACGAAGTCGTTGCAGTCGCATACGGTCAGCAGAAGCGTGGTACCATCACCGGTGCCGTCTCTACTGTCAAGGGCTCTGAGCTGCTCAACGTGCCTACGATGTCTATTTCTAACATCGTCGGTTCGCGTGTTGCCGGTATAGCATCAAAACAGACTTCGGGCGAACCCGGCGCTGATGCTGCTACCCTCACCCTCCGCGGTATGTCCGGCATCATCTACGTTATCGACGGCGTGAAACGTACGTCTCAGGACTTCAACCAGCTTGATCCTAACGAAATCGATCAGGTATCTATCCTTAAGGACGCTGCGTCAGTTGCCATCTACGGTCTTGATGCTAACGGCGTTATCATTGTAACTACAAAACGTGGTAAAAACGAAAAAACCAAAATTTCATACTCCGGTTCGGTAGGTTTCTCTCAGAATGCTGAGAACCAGGAGTGGCTCGACGGTCCCGGTTACGCTTACTGGTATAACAAAGGCCTCGAAATGGACGGTCTGCAGCCTATCTTTACCGAGGAACATGTCCGCAAGATGATTCAGGGCGTCGACGGCTGGGGCAACACCAACTGGTATAAAGAAGTGTTCGGCACAGGTTTCCGCACTGCACATAACATTTCAGCCACCGGCGGTAACGAGCGAATCAAATTCTTTGCCGCTATCAGCTACCTCAAAGAAGACGGTAACGTCGACAAATTCGGTTTCGACCGCTGGAACCTCCGCTCGAATATCGACGCCGACATCACTTCAGGCCTGAAATTCACAATGAATATTTCTGCTCGTCTTCAGGATCAGGACAACCCCTATTGGTCAGCTAATCCCGACGCATACGGCAACATCGGTTCTCAGATGGTTCGTATGCTCCCCTACCTGCCGAAAACAATGACTTACGAAGGTAACGAATATTACGTGGGTAACAAATCCAATCCTTCGAGCTGGTCTGTTCTCAACGCAATCTATAATTCTGGCTACAATAAAGTCAACCATAACAATTTCAACACCAACATGGCTTTGCAGTGGGACACTCCGTTCCTTCCCGGCCTGTCGTTGAAATTCAACCTTAACTATGACGCGAACTTCCAGTTCACCAAGCTGCTCAACAATCAGAGCAAATGTATGGTTTACACCAACGGTGCAAACCAAAATCTCGCGCCTGATGTACTCCTGTATAATTTAGCGTACGTCTCCGATACTTCTGCTATTTCTCTTACTGAAAATGCATCGCGCAACTCCACGATGACGACTCTGACTACAGTCTCTTACAATAATTCGTTCGGCAATCACAATATCAGCGCTCTTCTCCTCGCCGAAACTCGTGACTATAAGACAAATAATATTGGTGGCACAGCTATCGGTCTTACATTCCCCTCTCTTGACGTACTTGACAAGACGACTGGTCTTACTTTTGCGGGAGAAAAAATAGACCCCACTCTCGGTGGCACAAGAAGCATGGCGCGCAATGCCGGCTTTGCCGCACGTATCAATTACAACTATGACGAAAAATACTTTGTCGAAGCTTCTGTTCGTCGTGACGGCAGCTACCTCTTCGGCGGTATGAATAAACGCTGGATCACCCTTCCCGGCGTCTCAGTTGGCTGGCGCATCGACCGCGAGGACTTCTTCACTGCTGATTGGGTCAACAATCTCAAGATCCGCGGTGGTTTTGGTCAGACGGCGACTTCTGGCATCAGTCCTTTTATGTGGCGTAACACAATGGCTATAGGCAAAAACGGCGTCGTGATTGGCTCCGGTACCGGTCCGTATATCTACGCTGACATACTCGGTAATCCGACTCTTACTTGGTCTCAGTGCGACAACTATAATATAGGCTTTGACGGTACACTCTGGAACGGTCTCCTTTCTGCCGAGTTTGACGTATTCTACAAATACGAGCACGACATTCTTACTAATTCGACCGGAGCATATCCGCCGTCAATGGGTGGCTACTACTATGGCGCTGCCAACCTGAATAAAAACGATTATAAAGGTTTCGACCTCACTCTCACCCACAACAACCGCGTCGGCAACGTCAGCTACGGAGCTAAACTCATTTGGTCTTATGCCTATGGTCGTTATCTCTATGTTGCATCCGACTCGCCCAACAAGCCTGATTACCAAAGGTTGACAGGCAAACAGATAGGCACCAAATTAGGCTTCATTGCTAATGGTCTATACCAGTCTCAGGATGAGATCGACAATGCTCCATACCCCGACAACGTTACCAACAAGACTTTATACCTCGGTGATATTAAATATGTTGACCGCGACGGCGACGGCAAGATAACATATAACGGTGATATGGGCTATGTTGGCAAGAGCAACATGCCGACACATACCGGATCTCTCGATCTATTCGCTAATTGGAAAGGTTTTGACATCGACGTTCTCTTCGCATGGGGTCTCGGTCACGAAGTTGCTCTCACCGGCGTATATACCGCATCAACATCCAGCGGTATAATGGACCATACTTCTTATACTCTACCGTTCAAATGGTATGGCAACTCGCCGGTTTACCTCGTCGAAAACTCATGGACTCCCGAACACACCGACGCCGATTTCCCTCGTCTCTGTGCAAGCCCGTTGTCAAACAACAACGCTTACGCTTCTACATTCTGGTATAAGAATGGCAACTACCTGCGAATGAAATCATTTGCTGTAGGCTACACTATTCCTCAGCATCTGATCCAAAAGGCTCATATCAGCAAACTCCGTGTTTATGTTGAAGGCTACAACCTATTCACATTCAGCGGACTTTCTAAATTCAATATCGACCCGGAAGCTCCTGCAGTAAACAATGGTTACTATCCGCAGCAGCGTAAGATGTCAGTCGGTATAAACCTCACTTTCTAATGAAACATTTCTCATGAAAAAAATATTCAAATTATCATCTATAGCCCTGATTGCTCTTTCATTTGCGTCTTGCAATGACTGGCTTGACGGAGTCGAAAACACATCTACAGTCGACGATGTTGCTGTTTTCGATACTGAAACAACTGTCGATTATTATCTCGACGGTTTCTACACATGGATTGGGAAGTATGGCCAGCTCGACATGAACAACTACCAGTTCAGCGGATCGTGGACCGAAGCAATGACCGATATCTTTAAATACTCGGGCTCGTTCACTTTCACACGCGCAGGCATTCCCAATACCTATGCGGAACTCGCCGTGCCCATGACTCCCGATGCAAATCAACTCAGCTGCTGGGACAATGCTTATTCTTCAATCCGCCGCATAAACCAGTTCCTTACTTTGGAACAGAAATATGCGGGAAAATTCAAAGACAGTCAGCGAACCATCTGGAGAGCTCAGGCTCGTTTTTTCCGTGCATTCATAAATTTCCAGCTTGCAAAACGCCACGGCGGCAGCATCATTCTCTTTGACGCGCTCCCCGATGGCCCAAACAAAGCTCGTTCGACTGCTGAAGAAGTCTGGAACTTCATTGAGGACGATCTCGACTTCGCTACTGAAAATCTTCCTGAATCTTGGAATAGCTCAAACACAGGTCGCATCACTCGTTGGGCAGCTCTCGCATTCAAATCTCGCGTTATGTTGTATGCCGAGCGTTGGCAGGAAGCTTATGATGCAGCTAACGAAGTTATACTCAATGGCCCGTATGATCTTGTGGATTCTTACATCGCTGCTACAGCCGGCGGAAACAAGGAGTCCATTATCGAATGCCGCTATGATGCTCAGTTAGGCCCGAACACTCAGTACGACTATTATTACAGCCCCGCTACTGACAATCCCGGTGCTTGTGGCCCGGCTCCGACTCAGGAACTCGTTGAATGCTATGAAAAAGCCGACGGATCTAAAGTCGACTGGACTCCGTGGCACGGTACTACAAACGAGGTTCCCCCCTACGATCAGCTCGAACCGCGCTTCGCTGCGACAGTCCTCTATCCCGGCTGCACCTGGAAAGGTCAGACTCTCGACATGTCTGTTCAGGGTCCCAATGTCGTTTTCTTCGATTACGGCACACAGACTCAGGCCAACGGCAATACTTGCACAGGTTATCTCGTACGCAAGTTCCTCAATCCCGACATGAAAGACGTTATCGGCATCCGAAGCGGTCAGACTTGGGTAGAACTTCGTTTCGCCGAAGTGCTCCTGAACTTTGCCGAAGCTTCTTACAGACTTAACAAGATGGACGATGCCCGCAGCGCGCTCAATCGCGTACGAGCACGTGTCGGACTCCCCGCTAAAGCCTCAACCGGCAATGGCTTCTTTGCTGACTATCGCAACGAACGTAAGCTCGAGCTTGCTTTCGAAGGTCAGCTCTACTGGGATATGGTTCGTTGGAAACTTTGTGCTACCGAATACAATAATTACCGACGTCACGGCGTTAAAGTAAGTAACGGTACTTATACTTATGTTGAGGTTGACAATAACGATCTGAGATACAGCGAGAAATGTTACATTCTTCCCGTACCCCAATCTGAGATCAACAACAACAATCTTATCGAACAGTACGATAATTGGAGATAATAAACAACCTTATTCACTTTTTAACTCTTAAAATATGAAAAAAATCTTATCATTCGTGTCTGCTGCAGCCGTCGCTTTCGCTTTCTCGGCCTGTCAGGACCCCTATGAATTTACGCCTGAGCACCACAATGAGAATCTGCTCTCGTTCACGGCGTCTTTCTATAACGATAATGAGGCTTATAATGCCTTCCCTGCGGAAATTGACTACTCGGCTGGTACTATTAAGGTCATATTCCCATATACATACCCCCCGAATACCGACAGCTATCTCGTCGATGCAAACCTCACTCATGTTCGCGTACAGTGCAACACTGTTCTCGGTGCTACAGTTGAGCCTGAACTTGTATGGATGGACTTGACTAAAGAACACCACATAACTGTGACCGGTCTTGACGGCGACCGCAAGGAATTCACTATTACAAGTGAAATCCGTAAAAGCAACGAGTGCGAAATCACTGACTTCACCATTACCGCTCTTGGGATTTCTGGCGCCATCAACACTTCGACCAACGAGATCATGCTTATATCTGCCGACGAGATCGGCATGCAGCATGCTTCGATACTCATGTCTCACGGAGCTACTATTTCTCCCGATCCTCGCACTGAGCTCATCAACTTCGATCAAGAAAACGAGTTCACTGTAACAGCTCAGAACGGAGTAGACAAACGTGTCTACAAGACCGTCAAGGGGGTGCCCGCAATCTTGCCGTCAGGAGCTAACTTCGGACGCGCATCAGTACGCTGGGTCAACAAACTCGAGTCTTACGGCATCGCACCCACAACCGATCTGACAAGCTGTGCCGCCGGTCTTGCTGTCACCGGCGACTATCTGGTACTCAATCAGGTCGGCAATGCTCAGGCTATTTATCTCAATGCCAAGACTGGCGAACAGGTCGGCACTATCGATCTCAGCGCTGTCGGCATGAGTGCGGCCGGTTACCTCAATAACTACCGCATGACTTCCGACAACAACGGCAACATTGTCATTTCAAACTTCTCTAAAGACAATGGCGGTACATTCACAATCTGGCGTAAGGCCGGCATCAATGGTCCTGTTGAACAGTACATCTCGTATGCCGCAGGAGTCAACGTCGGCGACCAGCTTTCTGTCGTAGGTAGCCTTGATGGTGATGCCATCATTACGGCATCCATCAATGGTTCAAGCGTCGATTTCTTCCGCTGGACTGTAACAGGTGGTGTTCTCAAAAGCCAGACTCCCGAACGGATTTCGATCAGCGGTTATGAAGGTACATGCTGGGGCAACGCCGATATCGCATATACAGACCCGTCAAATCCCAGCAGCGACTATATTGGGGCTGCCTACATGAAATTTGCCGGGGTTGAGACCACAACTCGTGGTGCCGCATATGTAAACGGTTCCAACAACTCGATTACATCTCAGGGATCAAGAGTCGTTTCATCAAACTGGGTCATCAATGCTGCCGATGTTATCGAATTCAACAAAGTGAAATACGCTGTTCATAACTCTATCAACACATTCACCTGGGGAACAGACGACAACATATATCTGTACGACCTATCGCCCAACGATTTGTCATCTTCGCCGATCGACTTCGGCACCGGTGGCATGGGCTTCCTCGGAAAATACGGAGCTATGGCCTGCGGCAGTACCGGTCTTGCCCGCAATGCCGGAGACGTCAAGTTCGCGGTTTCTTCGAACGGTATCTATCTGTATATCTTCTTCGAATTCGCTAACGGATACGTGGGCATGATCCAGGCCGACTGCCTTGACATGTAATCTCAATCATTATTAATATTTTGTATTCAATGAAATTATCATCTTTCTCCTGCATTAATCTCGCCACTGCCATGGTGGCGGGATTAATGTCTCTTTACTCTTGCAGCAATGACGACGGTCTCAAGTACTGGGATATTGAAGAGGAACCCACTACCGAAAAAGTTCCGCTGAAACCTCGCTACATTTGGGTTGACGCTTCTTCTAACTCTCAGGACTTTTTTACCGATAAAAGCACTATCGCCAGAGATCTTGCTCTGGCTAAGGAAGCCGGTTTCTCAGACGTTGTAGTAGATGTCCGTTCGACTACAGGTGACTTGCTCTATAAGTCATCTCACTGTCAGCTAGTAACATCTTTCAACGCGTGGCCTATTGGCGGTGGCGGCAAAAAGACATTCTACTATGACGGAAGTTGGGATTATCTTCAGACTTTTATTGATGAAGGTCACAAACTCGGTCTCAAGATACATGCCGGCTTCAACACTATGACCGGCGGCACAGCTAACGGAGGTCCGATAGACGGAAGCGCTTCAATTAATGCGGCCGGTATCCTGTTCCGTGATCCTGCAAAGAAAGAATGGGCTACATACCGTTACAATAATGGCAAACCGACCAACACTCTCGATCTCAGCGAAGAAACCGAGAAATTCTTCAATCCTGCTCATCCTGAAGTTCAGGAATATCTTTGCAATCTGCTTAAGGATCTTGCTAAGTATGACCTCGACGGCATAGTTCTTGACCGCGGTCGTTTCAATGATCTTCACTCAGACTTTTCAGATATTAGCCGCCGCCAGTTCGAGGACTACATTGGAAAGAAAGTGACAAACTGGCCTACGGATATTCTACCCGCCGGTTCGACAAGCTCTACGTTGGGAGCAAACTACACTGAGTACACCAAACTTTGGCTTGAATACCGCGCTAAGGTTATCTATGACTTCATGGTGAAAGCCCGCGAAGCCGTGAAATCTGTAAATCCTGATATTATGTTTGGTGTATATGTCGGCGCATGGTATAATTCTTATTATAACACCGGCGTTAACTGGGCATCAAAACGTTATAATGCAGTTGCCAACCACAAATGGGCCACGGCAAGATATAGCGAATATGGATATGCTGCTCTCATGGATCACATTCTGCTCGGGGCCTATGCCAATCCGAAAGCTGTCAATGGTACAGGAGAATGGTCTATGGAAGGCTTCTGCAGTCAGGGCAAAACTAAGATCGGCAACGACTGTCCCGTTGTTGTCGGCGGTCCCGACGTTGACTGGAGATGGTCCGGTTCCGGCGCTCAGTATTCCAAAACTGATATTCTCGATGCAATAGAGAAATCAGTCGGAGCCTGCATCAACGCTTGCGACGGATACTTCCTCTTCGATATGATCCATCTAAAGATTGATCCCGAAAAATGGGATGCAATCAGCGATGGTAACAATGCTTATATTGACGACTGGAATAAAAAATACGGTGATAAGCAATAATGCACCCACTCGTATATTCCATTAATCGGCAATGTTTTACTTTATCCCCACAAAAAGCTTGAAAGACACCTTTCAAGCTTTTTGTGTTTAATAATCTCCTTAAACGTTCTTTAAAGACCTTATTGACCTAAATGACTTTATAGACCCTAAAATCCTTATGATAAAAAAATTTCTACTCTCTGTCCTACTCACATCTCTGTCCCTCAACGCATTTGCCTGGGGAATGTCAGAAACAATATCCGGATCCGTAACCTGCGGCAAGAAACCTCTTGCCGGAGTAGTAATTTCCGACGGCTTCAACTGCACCGTAACCGACGCTCAGGGACATTACACTCTTCAGAAAAACGATCGCGCGACCAATATCACAGTGTCAACTCCGTCAGGTTATCTTCCTCCCGTAGACGAGTTCAACCGCCCGATGTTCTTCATCCCGGTCGAAGAAGGCCGCAACGACTACAGCTTCACACTGAAGAAAAATCCAAAGGACGACAAGCAGCATGTGTTTCTGGCGCAGGCCGACATTCAGGTCGTTAACGAGGACGAACTATGTCAGTTTGACGAGCAGGTGGCCGATGCGCGCGAGCATCTCCGCCAGTATGACGACCGCGACCGTTTCGTGCTCGACGCGGGCGACGTTGTCGGCGACCATCCGGAGCTCTATGAGTCAAGTCTACGCCACCGCTCGGGTTTCGGAGTCCCCTACTATATCGCAAATGGCAACCACGACATGCAGTACTACGGACGGACTCATGAAACATCGAAAAAACGCTTCGAGCAAAACATCGGCCCGACCAACTACTCGTTCAACCGCGGCGACGTACATTACGTGACCATCGACAACTGCTTCTACATCGGCCGTGACTACTTCTACATGGGCTATGTCGACGAACAGACTTTCGACTGGCTGCGCCAGGATCTGTCTTATGTGCCCGAAGGATCAACGGTAGTGATGCTGATGCACATCCCCGTAGCGTGGGACGCCGAAGTGAAGCCCTTCTCCTACAACGGCAAGTGTGTCGGCGAAGAGACCGTCAACGGACGTCATCTCATCGAAATGCTCAAGCCCTACAAAACCCACTTCATCACCGGCCACCAGCACTGGACGCGTAATGTCGAATACAGCGACCGCTGCTTCGAGCATAACACACCGGGCGCATGCGGTATGTGGTGGGACATACCTCTCTGCTCCGACGGCACTCCTCAAGGCTACGGCGTGTATATCGTCGACGGCCCTGACATAAAATGGTATTTCAAAAGCAAAGGCCGCGATAAAGACTATCAGATGAGAGTCTATGCGCCCGGAGCTGACGACAAATATCCTGATGAAATCATAGCAAACGTATGGAACTACGATCCGCAGTGGAAAGTCGAATGGCTTGAGGACGGTAAAGTGGCCGGCGAAATGACTCAGTACGAAGGTAAGGATCCGCTGACCGTAGAGCTCACCGCCGACAAGTCGAAACTGCGCTACTCATGGATCGGCGCGGCCAACACTTCGCATCTCTTCCGCGCTAAGCCCAACAATCCCGGTGCAAAGCTCGCTGTCAGGGTGACCGACCGCTTCGGCAACACCTTCACCGCAACCCCTAAAAAATCTCACTCGTCTGACCTGTCCGAATCGTCAATCAATCACTAACTAAAACCAATCTACAATGAAAAATCTAAGAGCTGAGTCCCTCGACTCTCTTCGCGGCTTCGCCATCTTCATGATGGTGCTGTCCGGATCGATCCTGACATGGGTCCTACCGGCATGGATGGCCCATGCACAGTGTCCGCCCCCGTCCGGCACATTTGAACCTTCTGTATATGGCATAACATGGGTTGACCTCGTCTTCCCTTTCTTTCTCTTCTCTATGGGAGCTGCTTACCCATTCGCAATCGGGTCCCGCATCAAACGTGGTGCCGGCATCGGTCGTCTTATTGTCGATGCGCTATGGCGTTTCATAAAGCTTGCCTATTTTGCCCTGTTCCTTTACCACATCAATCCCTGGGCTCTCGCTGCCGGTGAACCCCAGACTGCCGGAGACTGGCTGCTGACCCTTTTCGGGTTCGCGCTCCTTTTCGCCATCTATCTCCGCATTCCATGGCAAATAAACCCCTGGGTGCGACGTATTATACATTGGATAGGCGTACTCGTTGCCTCCGCCATCATGATATGGGTCGATACACGTAATGGCGGCCAAATCGATCTCTTCCGCAGCAACATCATCATTCTCGTCCTTGCGAATATGGCCGCGTTCGGTACTATCATCTATATTCTGACGATGAAACGTCCCTGGGCCCGTGTTGCGGTTCTTCCTTTCCTTATGGGAATAATTCTTTGCAAAAACCTTGACGGCACTTGGCAGCAGGCTGTCTATAACTGGTCTCCGCTTCCATGGCTCTACAGGTTCGACTATCTGAAATATCTGTTTATTGTCATTCCCGGTACGTTTGCCGGTGAATACCTTCGCTCATGGATAAGCGACCGTTCAAAAATGACTGGATCACTGATCCTAAAGCACAACTGGACGACAGCCTGCGTTCTCATTCTGTCTGCAATTCTGATTGCGCTCAACGTATGGATGCTTTTCGACCGTATGCTCGTTGTCAATTTCTTTGTCAGCCTTGGTATCGTAGCAGCTATTCGCATTCTCGTCTGCTATCTGCCTTCAGCTTCTGCCTTCCTCACCCGACTCGTCAATCTTGGCGGTTATCTGCTTATTCTCGGCCTTGTATTCGAGGCATTCGACGGCGGCGTACGCAAAGATCCCTCTACTTTCAACTACTACTTCATCACTTCCGGACTCGCATGTTACTGCCTGACGGCTTTCGTCATCCTCTGTGACATCTATCGCGCACGCTTCATAACTGCTCCGTTTGCTCTATCCGGCAAAAACCCCATGATCGCATACGTTGCTGCACAATTGTTTATTATGCCGGTCCTGAATCTATGCCACATCGGTGACGCTTATACTCTTTCTTTCTTCGAGCAGACACCATTCCTCGGCTTCCTGCATGGCTTCATCGTCACTTCACTCGCGATTCTGACAGCTGCCATGTTCACTAAGATAAAATGGTTCTGGCGCACTTGACAACGCACGGAACTTAATTCTAATTATAAACTACATATGAAAAAAATATTAGCGGTCCTCCTGCTCGCAGCAGCCGCATCATCTTTACATGCTCAGGTAAAATGGCATTCGGCCGACAATCTGCCTCTCATCGGCAAAGCCGTTGATGACGCATCGACAACCGGTCGCTACCAGCGTATTCCTGACTCACTGCTTAACACTGTTCGCGGGGGTGCTCTCGCCGGACTTGGCCGTAACTCTGCCGGTATGGCTCTGCGTTTTGCGGCGAAGACAAGCCGCGTAGACGTGAAATGGAATTCGCTATTTAAAACCCTGATGAACCATCAGACTCCGACTGGTTCGCGTGGCCTTGATCTATACACCTTGCTACCCGACGGCACATGGACTTTTGTCAACTCTGCCCGTCCGGACGTCAACAGTCATCATTCCGAGGCAAACGTCATATCCAACATGGAGCCTGTCATGCGTGAATATCTGCTCTACCTTCCGCTCTACGACGGTGTCGATAGTCTTTACATCGGCCTTGATCCCGACGCTGAGTTGCAACAGCCCTCCGAGTCTCTTCATGCTGCAAAACCGATCGTAATGTACGGGACAAGCATACTTCAGGGCGGTTGCGCCAACCGCGCCGGCATGGCTCACACCAACATCCTTGCACGCCGTCTCAACCGCGAGATCATCAATCTCGGGTTCAGCGGCAACGGTCAGCTCGATCTTGAGATCGCCAGCGTGATAGCAGCCATTCCCGATCCCGGACTGATCGTGCTCGACTTCGTTCCAAACGTTAATGAGCAGCAGATTGAGACTCTCATGATACCGTTTTTCGAAATCATCCGCAGTGCGCACCCCGACGTACCTGTTCTTTTCGTCGAGGATCCGCAGTTCACCCACTCGCGTTTCGACAAAGCTATGTATTCGGAAGTGACCACACGCAACGCGATGATGAGAGAACGCTACAACAGGCTCACCGCACAATATGATAACCTCCACTATCTCGCCAATGATCATATCATCGGCACGGACGGCGAAGCGACTGTCGACGGCATACATTTCACAGATCTCGGATTTATGCGGTATGCTGACTTACTCGAACCGATTATCCGCCGCATCGCACTGCCCGTAAACAATCAGTAAATCCATCTTTACATCTTATCCGATGAAAAAATTTATCATTTTTATCTTCTCTGCCATATCTGCGTTCTCTGCTTTTGCAGGTGACATCGTATGGCATTCCGCCGATTCCTTGCCGTTATTGGGCAAAGCTGTCGATGATGCCGTTACATCAGGCAGATATCAGCGTATTCCCGACTCGCTGCTCAACACTGTTCGCGGAGGTATGCTCGCCGGTCTTGGCCGCAACTCTGCCGGCATGGCTGTCCGCTTCGCGTCCGACAGTCCGCAGATCAACGTTAAGTGGCATTCAATCTTTAAAACATTGATGAACCATCAGACGCCGACAGGCACACGCGGGCTCGACCTTTACACTCTCCTCCCCGACGGCACATGGACTTTCGTAAACTCTGCCCGACCCGATGTCAACAGCTACAACACCGAGGCATATGTTATCGGCAACATGAATCCGGAGATGCGCGAATATCTCCTCTATCTCCCGTTATATGATGGCATTGACAGCCTATATATCGGGACTGTCGGCGATGCCGTTCTCAAATCGCCGTCCTTAGAATTGCCGTCGGTAGGTAGGCAGATTGTATTCTATGGTACAAGCCTTTTGCAAGGCGGCTGCGCCAACCGCCCGGGTATGGCTCACACCAACATCCTCACGCGTCGTCTCAACCGCGAAGTGATCAACCTCGGCTTCAGCGGCAACGGCCAGCTCGACCTTGAGATCGCTCAAGTCATGGCCGCTATTCCCGATCCTGCGCTGATAGTCCTCGAGTGCGTGCCTAACGCAAGTGTCGAACAGATATCCACTCTACTCATTCCGTTCTATGAAATCATACGCAAGGCTCACCCGGATGTTCCATTCCTATTTATCGAAGATCCGATTTTTCCGCATCTTAGATTCGACAAAGAGGCTGCCGCACGTGTAAAAGCGAAAAATGAAATATGGAAAAAACGCTACGAACAGCTTGCCGCCAAAGATCCCAATCTCCATTACCTCGCGGCTGATCATATCCTCGGACTTGACAACGAAGCCACTGTCGATGGTCTTCACTTCACCGATCTCGGGTTCATGCGTTATTCCGATTTACTCGAACCCATAATACGCCGCATAGCAAAACCTGCAAAATAAATAATCAACCACGCTACACAATTTTGTAAATGAAAAAACTTTTATTCGCATTTTTCACAACTTTATCCCTGTCATTGCCTGCACAGGAAACGATCTGGCATTCAGCCGACAATCTGCCGCTGCTCGGCAAAGCGATTGACGACTCATCGGCGGCTCTCCGATACCAGCGTTTACCTGATTCGCTTCAGAACATCGTAAAGCGTGACGGCCTTTTCTATCTCGGTAAACACTCGGCAGGCATGGCTCTGCGTTTCGCGTCCGACAGTCCGTTCATCTCCGTGAAGTGGCATTCCATCTTCAAAGCTCTCATGAACCATCAGACTCCGACAGGCACACGCGGACTCGACCTTTACACTCTCATGCCCGACGGAACGTGGACGTTTGTCAATTCTGCACGTCCCGACGTCAACAGCCACAACACTTCGGCCAGAGTTATTTCAAACATGGACCCCGAGTTGCGCGAATACCTTCTGTATCTGCCGTTGTATGACGGAATTGACAGCATATTCATAGGCACATCTCCTGAGGCCGTTTTCTCTCAGCCGAATGTCAGCATACCCTCACATGATAAACCTATCATAATGTATGGCACAAGTCTCCTGCAGGGAGGATGTGCCAACCGTCCGGGTATGGCTCACACCAACATCCTCGCACGCCGTCTCAACCGCGAAGTGATCAACCTCGGCTTCAGCGGCAACGGCCAGCTCGATCTCGAAATCGCCGACATTATTGCTGCCGTCCCTGATCCGGGACTCATAGTGCTTGACTGCGTCCCCAATGTTAATGTCGAACAGATCGACACCCTGCTGGTCCCTTTCTTCGAAATCATACATAAAGCTCATCCCGACGTACCCGTACTGTTTGTCGAAGATCCGTATTTTCCACATCTGCGTTTTGACAACTACGCACGCAATCAGGTCTATACGCTCAACGCTCTTTGGAAAAAACATTTCGATCAGCTTGCCGCAAAATATGATGATCTCCACTATCTTCCCGCGGATCACATAATGGGAACCGATAATGAAGCTACTGTCGACGGCCTCCATTTCACCGATCTCGGTTTTATGCGTTATGCCGATCTGCTCGAACCGATAATCCGACGGATAGCACTAAAATAGACCGTATTAAAATACATTTACACAACAAGAGGCCGAACTTTCATTCGGCCTCTTTGTCATTTGAAAAAATATTATCTTTCAGAAATAATAATCTATCTGACGGCCGTAAACAAGCATAGCAGATCCGATCTCCTGTGCGTAATGTGCACCGAGCGAATGCGACACAATCGCAAGAGAGAACCTCAACGATGACGTCGGACCATTAGCCGTAATTATATTTCCTGAAGTCACAACTCTTTCATCTTTGACTATCGCACCGCCATCTCGAAGGGCCGCCTCGGTTCCAGGATATCCTGTCGCTTCCTTTCCGTCCAGAATACCCAATGGGGCAAGCACCATTGCAGGCGATGCGCATATTGCCGCGATCTTTCCTTTGTCGGCATGAACCTTAAGCAGATCGCACAGAGCGCCGAACTCATGCAGGTTCTGAGCTCCGGGTAGGCCGCCGGGGCAAATCAGCCATTCAGCTCCTTCAAAATCAGCTTGTTTGAAAGTCAGATCTGCTACTACTGTTATACCGTGAGCTCCTGTTACCTGATGCTTGTCGGTAATAGAAACTGTTTTCACATCCATCCCGGCGCGGCGGAGCACATCTACCGGAGTCATAGCCTCGATTTCCTCGAAACCTTCAGCCAAAAAGACAAACGATCGCTGCATTTTATATTTTTTTATCTATTAAACATAATCGGCCTGCATAAGTTCAAAACAAAACAGCTATTTTTGTAAACAAAAAGACATTATGACTCGACTTTACCTGGCCATGCCGCTAATTTACTCTTTACTTCTCACATTTGCAAGTTGCGGCGATAAAAACTATCATAATTCCGGTGCCATATGGGGCACTACATATAACATAACATACTCTGCAACGCATGATTTTGGTGATTCTATCATCTCGGTCATGGATGATATCGAACATGAACTGTCCATGTTCTCCCCATCGTCGACCGTATCACTGATCAATCGCAATGAAAACGTCGAGATCAGTCAGGACTTTATCAATGTATTTGAACTGTCTCGCCGAATAAGTGCATTATGCGACGGAGCTTTTGATCCTACCGTAGGACCGTTGACCAATATGTGGGGCTTCGGCTCAGACAAAGGTAAAATTGACCATGTTCCGACCGATAACCAGATCGACAGCATTCTGCAGTGCGTAGGTATATCGGATTGCCGTCTCGACGGGACAAAAGTCCTCAAAAAATCGGCCGACACACAATTCGACTTTTCATCCATAGCAAAAGGCTATGGAGTCGATGCCGTGGCCGCAATGTTGTCGAGAAACGGCGTCTCAGACTATCTTGTCGAGATCGGAGGCGAAATCGTGGCCCGTGGCGTAAACCCAAAGGGCAAACCATGGAAAATCCAGATCGATGCACCGTTGGCCGACACACTCGCTCATATCCCGATGCTTGTCATTCCCCTTGTAAATTCCGCAATCGCGACTTCCGGAAACTATCGTAACTTCCATACTGCTCAAGGACGGCGCATCGGACACACCCTCGACCCACGGACAGGTTATCCGGTCGAAACATCAACTCTAAGCGCTACTGTAATAGCGCCCGACTGCGCTACTGCCGACGCTCTCGCTACCGCATGTATGGTTCTTGACGACTCTGTTGCCATAAATCTGATTGATTCTTTGCCGGATATAGAAGCTCTTCTCGCTGTGTACTCTTCTGACTCAATTATCCTGCGTCACACAAAAAACTTTCCTCTTAAGCATTAACATAAAAAAATCGGTTGTCTCGCGACAACCGACTATCTTTAACCTTAAATCTAATACCATGAAAAACACAGTGCAAATATAGTAACTATACTTTGCTAACACCGCAGCCGGCGAAGGGTTCACAGACTACGGTCGAATTAACTCTCTTTAACATAGAAAACACTCATTTTTTTATTACTTTCGTAATTGAAAATAAAACCAATCATTTCAGTCTCCACTATATGTGTGAGGTCAAACATAAATAGCCAATATTAATGAGAATCAAAATTTTAGTAATTGACGACGAAGAAGCTTTATGTGAAATCCTGAAGTTCAACCTCGAGAAAGAAGGTTATGAAGTTGACTGTGCCTATAGCGCCGAAGAAGCGTTGGAAATGGATCTCGCTTCATACTCGCTTTTTTTAGTGGACATCATGATGGGCCGCCTCAGCGGCTTCGATTTTGCGAAACAAATCCGTAACAGAACTGAAACAGAAAATACACCTGTCATATTCTGCTCGGCCATGACCGACGAAGACGACAAGGTCATGGGTCTGAACATAGGAGCTGACGACTATGTAACCAAACCGTTTGTCATCGGCGAAGTGCTCGCGCGTGTGCGTGCTGTCCTTCGACGTTCTTCTGCCGCCAGGCAAGTTGCCTATAATATTTCTCGAAGCATCTACGAACCTGACATAACTTTCAAGACTCTGCGCATTGACCGAAATGAAAAAATATGCTATCTCGGCGGCGAAGAAGTCCAGCTTACACGCACTGAATTTGACATCCTACTGTTCTTCCTTACTCACCGCAACCGCATATACTCTCGCGAAGAAATCATAGAACACGTATGGGGAGCTGACGTCGTAGTCACAAATCGTACTATCGACACTAACATCACCCGTCTGCGTAAGAAACTCGGTGATTATGGCAATTATATTGTCACCCGACAAGGCTTCGGTTATGGTTTTAAAGAGACGCATTAGTTATCAATGGCAAATGTTCATTCCTCTGATCGCCACGATTTGGCTGATCATCTTCGGAATGGCATACTGGCAGATATATAACGAACGGGAATATCGGCAGGCAACACTCGAAAGTCAGCTTAAACTGATCAACGAGCGCATAATTTCATACTACGAAAATGAGAAAGCGCCACTTGAATTTTTCCGTTTCATAGGCAAATACTACATCGACAACCCCATTTACGACAAGATCAGAATCTCCGTCTTCGAGAATAACAATCTGATTTATTATGTCGGAGAAGCGATATCTTTGTCAGACGAAGATCGTCGCAACATAAAAGGCGTGACTAAGAATATACATAGTAACGCCAACTCGCGTTTAAACGAGCCTGATGCCGGTGACAGTCCTAATGAACTAAAAAACAATAATTTCTTCTACCGCACTGACGTTAGTGCCGACAGCAGCCTGCGTGTATCCACCGTGTTGCCTTATGACGCTGATATTATCAAAGCGAGCCTTCCGAATACCAGTATCTGGATTATAGTATTTTTTATTGCGACAGCTCTCACCATACTGTCATATTTTTCCACCCGCTATTTCGGCAAGAATATCAAAATTTTAAAGACTTTTGCCGAAAGAGCCGCTACCGATCCTAACTTCATGCCAAGCATGGACTATCCCCATGATGAGCTCGGAGATATATCAAGGCAGATCATATACATGTACAACGAGAGATCAAAAGCTGTTCTGAAACTGAAGCGTGAACACACTATAACTATGCACGCTCTTGAAGAAAAAAACCGTCTCAAACGCCAGCTCACCAATAATATAAACCACGAATTGAAAACGCCTATCGGAGTAATAAAAGGATATCTGGATACAATCGTGAACAATCCTGACATGGATGAGAACTCACGTAATCATTTTATAACCAAAGCGCTCGAACATGCCAACAGGCTGACCAACCTTATGAACGATGTATCGGCAATAACTCGTCTTGATGAAGGAGGCGCACTGATCAACACCGAGGAACTCGATTATCACGACCTCGTATATACAGTCATGAACGATCTCTCCGAGACAGACGTACTCGAATCTATGGAATTCATATATGACGTTCCTACAGATTGTATGATTGAAGGCAACGCTTCATTGTTAAGCAATATGCTCATGAATCTGGCGAAAAATGCCGCCGCTTACTCCAAGGGCACTGAGTGTGGAGTGCGGCTCGATGGAGAAGATAACAACTTTTACCGATTCGTATTTTTTGACAACGGCATAGGTGTCGGCGAAGAACATATACCTCATTTATTTGAAAGATTTTACCGCATCGATTCCGGTCGCTCTCGAAAAACAGGGGGCACCGGTCTCGGACTTCCAATCGTACAAAATACGATTTTGGCTCATGGCGGTACTATTGAGGTACGCAATGGTAAAAATGGCGGTCTTGAATTTGTCTACACTCTGCCCAAATCAAAAAAATACCACCCGTAACAAAATCGTATTTAATATGTAATCGATTTGTATCAATCGTGCTATAAATTTGCAACAAGAAATATTTTTCCGAAAGAATTACTTATCTAATCCCTTCATTGGAAAATCCTAATTCAGCAAATATAGTAAAAGCAAAGTATACAAGCAACACTTTCACAACAACATTAGATGCACCAACTGAGAAACAGACGTCGCGACTGACGTCTGTTTCTTTTTTTTGCATTATTCTCAATAATCAGTATCTTTGCAGTAGCAAAGTATAATTAGCAAACAAAATAATGCAACTCATGAACAACGAAATAGATTGGAGCAAGCTTCCATTCGGGTATCTTCGCACGGACTACAACGTTCGTTGCGAATATCGTGACGGCAAATGGGGCGAAATACAAGTCTCAAGCGACGAAAACATAAACCTGCACATGGCGGCTACCGCTCTCCACTACGGTCAGGAGATATTCGAAGGGCTGAAAGCCTTTCGCGGCAAGGACAACAAAATCCGCATTTTCAGGCTTAAAGATAATGCCCGGCGTATGCGCGAGTCCGCTGAAGGCCTTCTTATGGAACCCGTGCCCGAAGATCTTTTCTGCGAAATGTGTAAAAAAGTTGTCAAGCTTAATGAGCGTTTCGTGCCGCCCTACGGCAGCGGTGCATCACTATATATACGTCCGCTTGAAATCGGACTCACCGCGCGCGTCGGAGTGAAACCGGCTGAGGAGTTCCTTTTCCTTATACTTGTGACTCCTGTCGGCCCATATTTCAAAACCGGTTTCGGATGTACCAACATCTGCATTATGCGCGACTACGACCGCGTAGCCCCCAAAGGCACCGGACGATGGAAAGTCGGCGGAAACTATGCGGCTTCTCTGCAGGCCGGCGAACACGCCCACGAACTCGGCTACTCTGCCGTGCTGTATCTTGACCCTAAGGAGAAAAAATATCTTGATGAATGCGGTCCCGCCAACTTCTTTGCCATTAAAAACGGCAAATACATAACGCCGGCATCTGACTCCATTCTCCCGTCAGTAACAAACAAGAGCCTCATGCAGCTTGCCCGCGACATGGGCATAGAGGTCGAACAACGTCACATCACCGTCGATGAACTCGATGACTGCACAGAAGCCGCAGCCTGCGGCACGGCAGCTGTCGCATCGCCTGTCGGCGAGATACACGATCTGGATACCGGTAAAAAATATATTCTTGCCCCTGACGGTAAGCCGGGGCCTGTCACCACAGCTCTCTACAACCGTCTGAATGCAATTCGTCTCGGAGAAGAAGAGGATATCCACGGCTGGAACACAATTGTAGAATGATGCTGAACGAAGCGAAGAAAATAATCAACAAATATTATCCCGAAGGCTCTGTCCTTCGGGATATCTATTTACGCCACTGCGAAAGTGTCGCAAGGCTCGCCGGGGAGATAAACTCTGCACGACATCTCGGCCTTGATCCTCAGACAGTCGAGACAGCCGCGATGCTTCACGACATAGGTATATGTATGACAGATGCAGCGGGCATCCACTGTCACGGCAAAGAGCCATACATACGCCACGGTATCGTCGGAGCCGAACTACTTCGCCGCGCCGGACTGCCGGAAATCTACGCGCGAGTGGCCGAACGCCATACCGGAGCCGGCATCACCACCAAAGATGTGACAGACATGAACCTTCCGCTGCCGGTGCGCGACTACACACCCGAAACGCAGCTCGAAAGACTTATCTGTTACGCCGATAAATTTTATTCAAAGACACGTCTCGATTCGTCCAAACCGCTTGAAGCAGTAAGAGCGTCAATGATGCGTCACTCGCCCGAGACACTGGCAAGATTCGACCTTCTCCACAAAGAATTTTCAGAGGATGGAGCGTAAAGCTTCGACTATACGTTCGGAAGCTTTTCCATCGCCATAAGGATTTAATCGGCTGCAGCGTTCGCTGTACAGATCATCATCGTCGATAAGGCGCGACACTCCGTCGACAATCTTTCTCCTGTCTGTACCGACAAGCTCAACCGTGCCGGCTTCGAGAGCCTCGGGACGCTCGGTAGTGTCACGCATAACCATCACAGGTTTGCCGAGCGACGGCGCCTCTTCCTGAATGCCGCCGCTGTCGGTGAGTATGACATGGCTCGACATCATCAGATAGACAAACGGCAAATAGTCTACCGGCTCTATAAAAAACATGTTGTCAAGTCTGTTGTCCCCGAATGTTTCCGCAATCGGCCCGCGCACATTAGGGTTAAGATGCATCGGATATACAAAATCTACACTGTCGACATATTTGGCCGACAATTCTGCCAAAGCCTGACATATGTGTCTGAACCCCTCACCAAAATTTTCGCGACGATGACCCGTCACCAGTACCAGCCGGCGCCCTGCCTTAAGTCTGTCAAGATCATAGCCCTGATTTTTTATCGTAGCGGCGACCGACGCTTTAAGCTCCTGTGAGTTTTCGAGTTGAGACTTCACCTGTATCAGAGCATCGATGACTGTGTTGCCGGTAACAAAAATTGCCGCTTCATCGACGTTCTCGCGGAGTAAATTTGCTTTTGATGTCTCGGTCGGCGAGAAATGAACGTTTGCGAGACGCCCGGTCAGACGGCGGTTCATTTCCTCGGGCCACGGCGAATATATGTCGCCGGTACGCAAGCCGGCCTCGACATGGCCAACCTTGATCCTTGCATAAAAAGCTGCCAGAGCCGCGGCCGTAGATGTAGAGGTATCACCATGGACAAGAACGATATCTGGCTGTATTTCCTTAAACACGTCGCGCATTCCCGACAGCACTCTCGACGTCACATCATAGAGGTCCTGACCGGGACGCATGATATTCAGGTCGTAATCGGGCCGGATGCCAAACACTTCAAGAACACTGTCAAGCATCTGACGATGCTGTCCCGTCACAGTAACAGTCACCTCGAAATCATCGGCGTCTTTCAGCGCTCCGACAACCGGAGCCATCTTGATAGCCTCCGGACGTGTACCGAAGACGAGCATCACTTTTTTCTTTTCCATCGATCAGAATTTTTTTCTTAGCAGCCACCAGGCGAATTTCACTCTTATCCAGTCGCGTTTGATGCGGGATGGCTGGCGCAGCAGACGGTAAACAAATTCGGCATTATGGTCTATCCACCATTTGGGCGCACGTTTAGCCTTTCCGGTATAGACGTCGAAACTGCCGCCCAGTCCCTGATAGACTGCATTGTGACGTTTCAGCATATCGGCCATCAGAAATTCCTGTTTCGGCGAACCCATGGCAACGAAAACAAAATCAGGCTTCTTCCTGGCGACATCTTCTATCAAAGCGTTGCGGTCGGCATCGCTTTTCAGATAGCCGTCGCGCGCACCGACAATATTAATATCCGGAAACTCCTGTCTGAGTTTTCTGACGGTTCCCTCAAACACTTCCGGACGGCCGCCGATAATGTAGAACGACGAGTCGCCATGATGCCGGTTTATGATGTCAAGCCACAGTTCACAGCCGGCGATCTTGCACGCACGGTCAGCACCTTTCTGACGGGCTGCAAGCACAACGCCGGAGCCGTCGCAATAACCGATATTATCATTGATCAACGCCGACAGTTCAGACGTGGCCTTAGCCATTTTTTCGGCATTGACAGCGATAAGAATGCCCTTGCGGCCGACAGCAAAATCGATCAGCTCGTCGGGCGACTCCGCAGGATATATATTTATATCTCTAAGTGTGACAGACTTCACATCAAAGCATGTTAATTCTGAAACACTCCACAGAAATCGAGCACGGTTTTGCCGTCGACGTCTTGCGGCAGACTCTTGAACGGTGTATGCGCAGTCAGCATCACAACAATATCGGCTGCGTCAAACGCTTCGTTCATATCACTCAGTTCAAAGCGGTGATGACTGGTAATGTTAGGCTCCACGACACGCAGATCGGCTCCTGTGCCGGCAGCAGCCACAGCCTCGGCGATATGCATAGCCGGACTCTCGCGCAAATCGTCGATATCGGGTTTGAACGCAAGCCCCATCAGAGCCACAACAGGTTTGCGCCCGTTGGCAAGTTCAAATTTCAGAATGGCATTGATGACCTTCTCACTGCACCACTCACTTTTATAATTGTTGGTCGCACGTGCCTGTGCAATCATTTTAGCCTCTTCAGGATACGCCGAAACGATAAAATAGGGATCGACCGCTATGCAGTGTCCGCCCACTCCGGCTCCAGGCCGCAGAATATTGACACGAGGATGACGGTTGGCGAGCTTAATGAGTTCCCACACATTGATTCCGACCTTGTCGCATATGAGCGACAGTTCGTTGGCAAAAGCGATCTGAACGTCGCGCGACGAATTTTCGGTCAACTTGCACATTTCGGCCGTGCGGGAATTAGTGGCGAAAAGCTCGCCTTTGACAAAGCGTCCGTAGAATGACTTCGCGTGTTCGGTCGACGCCTCGTCAAGACCGCCTATGACTCTGTCGTTATGAACCAGTTCATAAATGATATTGCCCGGCAACACACGCTCGGGACAATAGGCTATATGAATTTTTCCCTTGAGCTCGGGACGCTCTGCGAAGATTATTTCAGCCATGGCCTCCGTCGTTCCGACCGGCGAGGTAGACTCGATCACAAAAAGATCGCCCTCTTTGAGCACAGGAATCACAGAGCGCGTAGCGCTCTCGACATACGACACATCAGGCTCATGATCGCCTTTGAAAGGCGTCGGCACGACAACAAAAAACGCATTGGCCGGCTCGGGAGTCGAAGTAGCCCTCAGCTTGCCGGCGCCGACCTCTTTTTTCAACAGTTTATCGAGACCGGGCTCAACTATATGGAGTTCAGCATTATTTACTTTCTCTACTACCTTGGGATTGACATCGACACCTACGATCTCAACGCCACTGTCGGCAGCTATTATGGCGGTCGGTAAGCCGATATAGCCCAAACCTATAAAACATGCTTTCATGAATATACTTTTGACATTGCTTATAATACACAAAAGTAGTTAAATTATCGCAAATATCCAATATATCGTCTCTAAATTTCAGTATCGTGAACATCATGCTCAGCGAGAACGGCAAGCGATGCAAACATAAACGCATTGCTCCACCGCATATAGCTGATCTTCGACGAGAGACCTTTTTTAAGCTGATAGTAGAAATATCCCTTATCACACCACATACTCCTGACCGCCCAGTCGAGGACCTTGTCGGCGAGGTCGCGGTTATCTTCGAGACGATCCAACTCAGACAGCGTGACAAAAAGCTGACCGACACAATGAATGTCAATCGGATACTGGCGGTCATGATAATATTTGGGCGCTCCGTCCCCGAGAAAAAAATTATCGATATAATACTTAAGTCCTTTCTCAATAACATTCGAGAGACGTGTGTCGCCGGTGTAGCGCATATATCTTGCGAGACCCATCAGATTGTAACCGGTGTGAAATGAATCTATCCAGCCGGTCACGGACTTCACGCCGTAAGTCCACGATCCGTCATCGGCCTGAGCCGCACAACAGGCGTCGACTGACTGACGGGCAAGCTCAAGACTGTCAGGCTCGGACGTATAGCTGAAGCATCGGGCCAGCAATGCGCTACCAAGCAGCGAGGCGTTATAGATCGTGTCATTACCGGGCATTTTAGAATATGAGATTATCACGCCACCGCCATAAGGCGTACGCCTCAGATCCTTCTTGACAAATTCGGCCGACGACAAAGCGGTTGTCTTATAAATCTCGCGGCCGGTTATCTCAAACGCATCAAGCAACGCGTTAGCGCAAAAATAGGTAGCTACGACCGTAGGCTCATATGCCGGAAACAGGAATTCACGGCGACACTGCCACGGAAAATTATAGCCCCATGCCGCGCCGGAAAACCCGGATGACACATTTGCCACAAGCCAGTCGGCCAGTTCTTTTATCTTTGTCTCAAGCTGCTGTTTCGAGCCAAACAATTGCGTTTTCGAAGGATCCGCGTCCACCGCACGCCACAACGAGCAGTAGCCCTGCAGAAACAGACCGATACCTTTGGCGTTGCGCTGTTTCGGCACCATCATTAGCCGGCGCAGATTTATCGGATTACGTTTGAACAGTTGAATCCAGACCAGTCTCGCAACAGCCGACCGTCCCACAAACGGCAACGCCTTGAAAACCTTCGAATTCAGCCCGTCATAAGGATCCCAGCCCTTATATTGCTCACGAGCACATTCTTTCTCGAGTTTAACCAACAGACTGCCGTTCATAAAGCTTAATCAAATTTATCTACATGTTTTTATGCAATAATGCCTCATGTCGCTCAATCTGCTCGGGTGTAAATCTCATCTTCAAATGACGACAAGGGTTTCCTCCGACTATTTCATAGGGCTTCACGTCTTTTGTCACTACCGCTCCGGCACCGACAACCGCTCCACGACCGATTGTCACACCCTTTAATATGATTGCATTAGCACCGATCCAGACATCATCTTCAATCGTTACGGGAAGATCGTCGCCGGGACGTTTAATGTAAACATCAAAAATATACTGACCGACCTCATTGATGTTATGATTGCCGCCCATTATAGTAACTCCGGGCCCGAAAGTAACCTTGTCGCCTATTTTTATACCCATTAATGCTGAAAAACGCGCACCCGGGCCAATATATACATCATTACCGATCTCAACCGTCGCATAACTGAAATCCGAATTCAGCGGCGAAAAATGCACATTTCGGCCACATTTCCTGAAACTCTTTCGAGCAAGCCATGCAGCCAAAGCGTTTGAGCTGCCGTTAACCAGATGCTTTAACTTAGGATAAAGAGACATTATTTTATGATTATCGGCATTCCGGATTCGCGAATCGATTCTATAACGGCAAATGTAGCTTTTGTCACGCTGAAAATTTGATCCATAGGAATTGGCAAACTCCCATCTGCAAGCGAGTCAAAAAATACACGCATCATTTCGGGCTGACCTTTGTCCTGATTGGCTTTCTTCATACTCTCGACTTTCCGGCCATAAACTTCGGCTCGGCGGTAATCCTGAATTATACCGGTCACTCCGGCATGATATGCTTCAAAATATTCTTTAGGCAGCGATTTTGAACCATTTGCATAGTATGCAATCACACCTGTTGATCCATTAGCAAAGTCGACGATAATATTGACCGAATCATTAAGTCCGGCCGCATCAGGAAGTGCAGACGCTGTAACTTTTACAGGGTTCGAGCCGCACATATACGTCATAAGATCTACGAAATGACAGACTTCGCCTATTATCCTGCCGCCACCGACCGTCGGATCCTGAATCCAGTGAGAAGCAGGAATTGAGCCGGCATTAATACGGTAGATCATCGACATCTTACCGCTTCCGAGTTTTTTCTTCAGGAATTTAGCAAACGGAGAAAAGCGTCTGTTAAAGCCAATCATGACACCTTTACCACTCTCCGCGACACAATCTTCTATCTCAACGAGTTCATCAAGAGTCAGACACAACGGTTTTTCCACGTAGACGTTCTTGCCCGCTCCAAGCGCCTCCAATACATATTTGGCGTGAGAATCATGACGCGTAGCAACAAATACGGTGTTAATTTTATCATCACCGAGTATTTCGTTGATATCAGATGTACATTTCGCAAACTTGAATTTTTCGGCAACACGCTTTGATGTAGTACCTGAATTTGTCATAATCGCGACTCTACCGACCGCATTCACAGGCGGCAAATTCGGGAGCAGATTACCCTGTGCATACGAACCGGCTCCGATAAACGCCACATTGACATTGCTTTCAGGCGAAAAGCTGCCTGTAGTTATAGTCTTGACATCATGTTTTTTATCAATATCATATTTCAGAACGATACCGAGGAATGGTTCTGAATGCGTCAGAACAAGATTATATGCCTGCGGAGCATCCTCAAATTTGAATTCATGCGTTGTCAGATATGACAGATTGATACGCCCGCTCTCCAACAGTTTCTGGAATGCCTGCATATTACGTTTTTCAGTCCAACGAACATACGGAAGCGGATAATCAAGACCCTTCTCCTCATAATTGAGATCATATCGTCCTGGGCCATACGAACATGACATTTTGAGTTCCAGTTCTTTCTTATAAAAATCCGGTTCGCGGTCAAATCCGGTCGGAACAGCACCAAGTACAACAATACGGCCTTTTTTTCGAGAAATCGCACCGGCGAAATTCACAGGATCAAGACTATTTGTCGCAGCGGCAATTATGACAGCATCAACACCTTGTCCGTCAGTAAAGTCCAAAATCCGGTCTTTGATAGCCGGATCATTCCTGACTATTGCAATATCTGTGCAGTTCTTTGCATTATCTACGGCAGCCTGAGAGACGTCTATGCCAACAACATTAACTCCCGACGCTTTCAGTTCCAGACAAGCCAGCTGTCCGATAAGGCCGAGTCCTATAACAGCGCAACTTTCGCCCAGACGCAAATCAGCCTGTCGCACACCTTGCATAGCGATGGCTCCAAGTGTATTATAACAAGCCTTCGACAAATCAGCATCAGGAGACAGTTTCACACACAAATTGACAGGCACACTCACAATCTCGGCATGGTTTGCATAGCCGGCTCCGGCACATGCCACTTTGTCACCGACTTTGAATTCTGTAACATCATCTGCGACAGCAATAACCTCACCGGCAGAGCTATAACCCAGCGGAGAATACGCATCAAGTTTCTTCATGACTGCCCTATAGGTTTGTACGATACCCTGCTGCTTTAGTTTTTCAAGGACCTGTTTAACCTGCTGGGGGCGTTCTTTAGCTTTACCTATCAAACTCTTACGGGCCGCCTTAACCGTAGATCCTTCCGTACCGGCGCTGATAAGAGAATAATGATTCTTAACCAACACCATACCTGAGGTCAATTGTGGCATCGGCAATTCCTGAATCACCATTTCGCCTGATCCGAGTTTCTGAGTGAGTTGTTCCATAATAATTTCCGGGTTTAAATATCTGCGTTATAATCAGGTGCGATCCAATAAAGAATTATATACGCTGACTATATCTTCGTAATAATCCTTGGAATCCGCACCGTCACAAATATATTTATCGTTATCTATCACATTTTTTACCGTCTTACACAACGCTTCTATACCGCCTCTGATATCATAGCAAATCGCTTCTTCAGGTCTTGGTGCGGCATTGGTTGTGACCACAGGGACATTCAGGGCAATAGCTTCTCTCACACATAATGAGTCGCCATCTGTTTTCGTAGGTCTTACATAAATCACCTTCGACTTTTTCAGAATCGGGATAAACGGGAAATGACGGTTTCTCAGAAATCTGACATTATCCAGATCTTTGACTACGTCATCCACCTTCTTTATAAAATCCTGTTTTTCTTTATCAAGATACAGATCATTGACAATCATAATGGCTGCAACCTTTATGCCTTGGTCTTTGAACTTCACAAGCATCTTTGAAAAATCCATAAAGCCATACAAGTCATAATAATTGTCTGAAAACACCAACAATCCGTTAAATGCAAGTATCGGAGTACCGTTTTTTTCCGCATCTTTTAAAAAGGAGAGTATATCAGGCGGCAGATTAGCATCGTCCATATCTCGGGCAGGCGGCATGATAAAAGCCGGGATTTCATGAATTTTAGGCTGCATTTTTTCGGGGAAAAGCGCCCGGTTTCCGGCGCGCACACAGATTATTTTATCCCCGACATCCAATATATGCCTGCTGAAAGGCTTGTTTATATAAGAGGCTACATCGCTGTGATGAGTCACTACGATCTTTGCGCCCTTAAAGCACTTGTAAACAAGTTTCAGATATATTCTGCGCCAGTAACTCGAAATGTTGATATGTATGATATCAAACTTTTTAGAGAAAAGAATATACACGGGCAAAAAAAGCATATTGAAAAACTGCCACACTGTATATCCGACCGGAATAGAAGCTTTCTGCATATTGTACGTATCGACTTCATATCCGTCCAAAACAAGTCTGTCTTTGAGACGGGAAGAACTTACGCTTATGCCCCCCACAGCAGGCGGCACAGGCGACACTATAAGTATGCGAATTTTTCCACTGCTCATCTCTGATTAAAAATCACACTGATCATTTAACATAAATGACATTAATATTAACGGAAATAAAACTCTTATATTGTCTCGGTTTCAACAAAGGGACAACTTGATTTCAGGACATGAACCGGCGAGACCGTAAATTTTAATTATTCACTTTTGTATGCTTTATAATATTTCTCCACCATTCGGTCAACCGAATAATTTTGTCTGACATATTCTTTAGCCCTGAGAGCCTGCTTGACAGCAGTCGGATAGTCCGCACGTAATCGAGATATTTTCTCTGCAAGATCATTAATATTTCCGAGTTCAAAATATGACCCGTACTTTCCGCGCTCAATAATTTCAAAAGGGCCGTCTGCGGCCGAGACCAATACCGGGAGACCCGCTGCAATACCTTCTGCGACGACAAGTCCGAATCCCTCAAAACGGGCCGGATGACACATCAAGTCATAATCTTTCAGATGACTGTAAATATAATCTCTGTCTTTCAGACCAAGAAAACGGATCCGATCTGAAACATTGAGTTCATCGGCAAGTGATTTCAGCATGGTCTCAGATTGTCCTGCGCCGATAAAATCCACTACTATATCACTCTGCCCCTTATTTTTAAGAAGTGCGACAGCTCGGATCAGCAAATCCTGACCTTTCTCATTATGACGCAATCCGGCAACCTGAACTATTCTGAAACCATCACTGAGAATGTAGTCCTGTTTCTCTGTTATACGTTCAGCCGGAATGCCGTTTGGCACTACTGTAACCGGACATTTACATTTGTCCTTGACGTTGTCTCTTACAGCGTCAGAAATAGCCAGCGCGCCCTTCAGTCCGTGTGTATAAGTCATCGGCACATTCAATGCATGTATCGTAAACCACAGACGGTCTTTCATCCCAAAAATGATTTTCGGCAAAAGACTTGAATGAATGTGCACAATATCAGGATGCAGTTTACGCAAAAGCCAATTAAGTTTAAATACAGACCACGGCATTTTGCTCTTAGGCCTTCGCTTTATCAAAAAAACACGCACATTCGGCGGGAGAGTGTTCAGGAGAGCCTCGTTATAGATATTGTTGACGACAATCAATGACACATCATTTTTTTCACTCTGCTTTTCAATTATATTGCAAAGCATCGTTTCTGCGCCTCCGGTGTCAAATGAGAAAATACAATGAACGATTTTCATGACTTTAGCTGTTACATTTCTGATTCTTACCGTCAAGAATAACAAGGCTATAAACAAACGAACATAATATCAGTCCGTCTTGCGCATTCAATTGGGCAAAGCCTCCGAGTCCGAACCAAAACAGGCCAAACAGCACAGTAAGAAAATAGAATGAGTATCGATATTTCCTGACAAGATAATAAATTGCAAATAAGAAAGCGAAATGAATGATCACACCGATATAACCGGCCGACAGATAGACTTGGAGCGGCTCTACTTCTATACCCGTAGCCACTTCTTCTGCCTTTGTAACGTCTGAATAAAAGGGATTATCAATGATATATCGTGGATTTGTCGTAAGTTCCGAATGGAGGAAACCTAAGCCTACAGCCTCTTTGTCGTATTCTGAGACGAGTTCGAATTTTGGCAAAGCCTGCCCGAGACGACCGGATCCGAGTTCTGAAATATCTTCATCGTCTTGAGCACTTTCAAGATCAATAATCTGCTGGACAGACGAATATACGCGTAGTGCACTGTCGCCATTTTCGTTGTTAGCCGGGATCATTGAATCCACAAAATAAATTACACATACAAAAGCAACAGCTCCTATTGCATAGCTGAAAGTTCGCTTCAAATTAGGCATTGAGAGAACATATGTCGCTATAAGGCCGGATATAACGGTAAACGTCCTGGTTGCGCCAAGCGAAAGCAGCATAACAATCCACTGCCACGGCGCCGGTTTATAGATCCGCGCAAAGGGATACATTGCCAGTACTGCGATAAAAAGACCGGGAGGATAAATACGCGGGAAAAATCCGAAACCATAGTAGACCGGGTCATAGAACACCGATTCAGCCTCGAACGCAATATGTGTACACGGCAACAGAAAGTGTCCGTTGGCTATAAATCCGTCAAATATATAAAAACAGCACAGAATTATGACATAAGGGATCAGGCGGCGGAAAAACACAAGCATATCGAACTGCCGACCGGCAAACACCATCATTGGGACTATGAAATAGATAAAGAACAGATAGCCACGTATCGTCCTGATCTGCACCATCATGCGCTCTTCGCTGAACGTCGCTATAAATATCAACGCCGCAGCATAAGCTAAAATCAGCATGATGGTTTTCTTCATCAGCGCATTTTTCCGCATTATGACGAGTCCGATAACAGACACGATGAAAGCTATATCCCACGGTTTTATCGGCAGTGTCCCCTCGCCTATAAGTCCGAACCCGCCGAAAAACAGAGTCAGCATGATCAGAAAATCATAGCGGTCTTCGCGAAAACGCTTGATCAGTATTATCGGCACCAAAAGGTAGCCTAACGGGAACCTCAGTCCCATCAGCGACATTGACAGCAGGAATATCAGCGGCCATAAATAATCGCGGCCGGCAAGCCGGAGCGGCCGGCGGGACTCATGCAGTTCGGGGGTAATATGCACTTCTTTATCGGTCATCATCTGGATTTAAAGACACGCTGTCTGAGTTCGACATAAAAATATGGCCCGGTCGCCTCACAGAAGCCGACCAACAGTGCAAGATATATGGCCGACACCACCGCAAGAGCCACAAAGCAGTTAATCGCCGGTGCCCATGTGACTGTCGCGGCTACAGCCACACCCATAATCAAAGCCGGTATCAGCAATGGCTTAATACTTTCGCGAAGAAATTCGCCGAAACCGATGCCTTCATAGCGCATATAGAGCGGAATATAGACAAACATAACCGCTGCCGACGGTATCACTTGCGTGAATGCGATCATTATGGCGTCAGACTTATAGAATACGGCGAGAAGAGCAAGCTGCATGACAACCTCGGCGACTGTGAAATTCCTTATCAGTTTAGTTTTCGCATGAGCTTTGAATACAGTCTGATAGAACATTTTTATAGCAGTCATGAGTCCAAAGACAAGCAGCACGTTGAAAATAGGTATCGTATCATCCCATTTCGAGCCATAAAGCGAATTGAACGCATACGCTGACACCGTAAACAGATAGCAGGTTATGACGGCATTGACAAAGATAATGACAGAGTGCATGCGACCGGTCAGCATCCGGCGCTCCTGTGGATCTGACGATGACGAGAGCACGGCAAAAAATGGCCAGTTCAGTATCGATTCGCTCAGGCTGTAAGGCACTTCCTGGAGTTTGTGAGCCTGATTGTAGTTACCCGACGCCGCGGCATTAGAATATTTACCCAAGACAGTCATGTTGATATTACGGGCGATCTGATAGCAGACATAAGCGAGCATAAGATGGACTCCGTAACCGAACATTTCCTTGAACGACTGACGGTAGAATCCTATGCGCGGAAACCAACGGGAGACTGCTACATAATAGACAAACAGGAAAAACGACAGGAAAATCTGCATTGACACTATGCCCCAGTAACTGTATCCTCTTACGACCAGAATGACCGCCAGCACAAGCGAACTGGCTGTTGCCGACAGCCTCACTATCGCCATTTTCTTAAAGTCCAGCTCCTTGCGCATTTTGGTTTCCTGGATAAGCGCCATCGACTGAAAGAAAAAGCAGATGCCGATAGCAATCATTATGCCTTTAAGTTCGGCATGCCCGAAATAATCTGCAATCAGACCCGAACATGCGATAAATACTATGGCAAACAGTGCACCCATGGAAACATTGAACACAAAGACTGTCGAATAATCGGCGGTCGTGGGCTTCTCTTTTTTTATCAGACCGTCACTCATGCCGCAGCCCGAGATATTGGATGCCAGAGCGCTGAAGATGGCCACCATGCCGATCAGGCCGAAATCTGTCGGATCAAGCATTCGGGCGAGCATGATATTGCCGCCGAATGTCATAACCGAATTGCAGATCCGGTCAATAGCGGTCCATTTATACACGCTCTTACCACTCATGCTGCAACCGCTTGCGCCGCGTTAAGCCTTTTTTTCGCCATAACCATAGCCGTAGCCGCGCTTGGTAGCGGTGCCGTTGACCACGATCGAAAGTTTTTTAAGGCGCTTGTCGGCATGCAACTCATCGATGAAACGCAGATCGCTGCGAGTGGTGTAATCGGCTCTGACCACATAGATCGTAGCGTCGGAAAGTCTGTCGACGGTAAATGTGTCGCTGACCATTCCTACAGGTGCAGAGTCAATGAATATATAGTCGTAGCGCTTGCGCAGTTCAGACATAAGCTCATCGAGGCGCTTGGACGCCAACAATTCCGCAGGATTAGGGGGAACAGGTCCGGCAACAATGATATCGAGCTGCGGCGCCGACGAAGGATGGACGATCATCGAGTCGACAGATATCTCTTTTGAGGCAAGATATTGTGTCAGACCGAAACGCGGAGCGACATCGAGATACTCGGCGAGTCTCGGTTTACGGATATCCATGCCGATTAGCAGCACTTTCTTGTCGAGCAATGCCATATCGGCTGCCAGATTGATCGACACAAACGATTTGCCTTCGCCCGACCGGGTAGAAGTGACCATAACGACCTTCTCTCCGTCGCCTCCGAGCATGAACGGCAGACGAGAGCGTAACAGATTGAACAGCTCGGTCGTAGACGAATGGTCGCCTTTGACAGCCACGAGCGAGCGTCCGCTCTTATCGTTGCATATCTCACCGAGCACCGGCACATCGACCAAGTCGGCGACTTCGTCTTTCGTGTCGAACTTAGTGCGCATCAGTTTGCGGATATAAAGCAATGCGGGCGGAATACACATACCGATTAAAAGTGCGATCAGCAGTATCATCTTTTTACCGATATTCACCGGTTCGGTCAGAGCAAAGGCCTCGTCGACAATAATACCCTTGGGTGTTGCGTTGGCGAGCATCATCGCTGTCTCCTCACGACGCTGCAACAGGAACAGATAAAGTTGCTGCTTGACCTGCTGCTGGCGTTTCATGCCGATAAACTCGCGTTCCTGTTCGGGAACGGAGCTAAGCTTGCCCATTGCTTTGTTGAGCTTGCCTTTAAGCTCGCGTATGGTCAGGTTTATATTTTCATAAGCTTTCGCAACCGATACGGCGACATTGGCCCTCATCACATCGATCTGATCGTCGAGAAGCTTCAGTGTCTTATTGTCACCTTTGGCATTCGTTGCGAGCTTCATGCGCTCAAGGATAAGGGCATTGTAAGATCTGATGCCGTCCTGCACACCGGCAGTGGCGACTGTCATAGGAATCAGGCTGTAGGCATTTCCCTGATCGGCTATAAATTCACCGGTCATCCTGATAATCTCGGCCTCAGTCTCGTTTCTGACGAGTTCCTGCTCGAGACCGGCGCGGACCGACGTCTGGTAACTGGCCTCAGTGCTGACATCGATAATACCCTTACTTTCCTTATAAGCCTGGATATCGGCTTCTGCACTGTTAAGATCCTCACTTATTATCGCCAGCCGGTCATCGATGAAACGTGCAGTCTTTTCGCCTTCGAGATTTTTCTCGGCGATGCCGCGTTCATTGTATTTCTTTATAATTTCGTTCAGAACATCCTTACCATAGTCAGTATTGACTGTCGCTATGCCCAGACGGATAGAATTACTTCGCTTGCTGCCGATATTGGCGTCGACATCCTTATTGAGAAGTTCGGCAGCTGCATCATAGCCCAAAATGCTTATATCGGTTGCGACTTCCTCTCCGGTGGGAAATGATGGAGTTGTATTGACGACAAAATCGCCATATTTTGTTGCTACAGAGACCGGCAGAGAGCAGTCTTCAATCTCACCGACAACTTTACCCTTGGCTTTGGCTTTCACTGACGCCAGACCTTTTTCATCGATCTTTACTTTGAATACTATGGTGGTTCTCAACGTATCTATAATGCCGGGAGCAGCGATCACATCAACCGGAAACTCGGGATAGGCGAACACATTGTTCAGAAAGCCCATCTTTACTTTATGTATCTTATTTGTAGCAAGATCCTTAACTACATCGCGATATACCGAATGCGACGAAATGACAAATATCTCATCGTCGACCGAAGCTTTCGATCCGAACAGATCACCGATCGAACCTAGACTCGCCATACCGCCCTTTTCGTCCTGCGAAATGAGCACATTGGCATTGACCGCATATTTAGGCTTGATCACCTTTGTCGCAAGCCATCCGAGAGCGACACATACGACAACCGAGATCGCAAACCAGTACCATTTTGAAACGTATTCACGCACTATGGCGCTCACATCGATGAATTCTGATTTTTTTTGAGTAGCCATAATCCGTATTTATTTGACTGTTAATGCAATTACAAGGGATGCTATCACCGATGCCGCACTGACGACTGTCGAGATTACAGTCAGTTTGAATGAATTGTTCTGATTATATTTTGAATTTGCCTGACGCACCTTGTTCGGCTCTACATAAATATAATCATTCTGCTGCAGATAGAAGTAAGGCGACGCAAGTGTCTCCGACGAATTAAGGTCGAAATGTATGAATTTTCGCTCGCCGTTTTCTTCGCGCACAAGCAAAACATTCGACCGCTCACCGTACTCCGTCAGGTCGCCGGCATCAGACAGCGCGTCAAGAATACTGTAACGGTTGCGCCCAACGGGTATCGATCTCGGGGTCTTCACCTCTCCGGCGACAACCACTCTGAAATTGACAAGCGCCACAGTGACGATCGGGTCTTCGACATCCTTAGATATCAGCTTTGTGAGTTCTGCGCGGAGCTCTTCGACTGTCTTGCCTGCGACATGCAGCTCTCCGAGAACAGGGAAATTAATATTCCCCTTGCTGTCGACCATATAAGTCTGCTGTGAAGGCGTGGCCGTTTTGAACAGTTCGGTATGTAACGCCGGATTCGACAGCGGCAGATTGTATATGGCGGTTGCCGTCGGGGTTACTGACGTAACCGTTATCATCAGTTCGTCGTCAGGTTTGATTTCCGGAGAATAATTGCCGGCATCAAACGATCCTTCTGCAACAGTCGATATATCTGTAAAATAGGGCAACACAGTTTTAGACGATGAGCACGATGAGGTTATGCCGATCAACACCGCGCCAAGCAATATATGGGTAAATTTCATTTCAATAGAGTCAGATTGCGTTAAGAAATGTAAACAATATACTTCAACATATTTAACGCCGCCCGACAGGCTTTATTATCTCAGCTGTTAAAAATTTGAGAAAAAACAATATTCCAACAATGTTTCAGCATATCGACATTTACTTTAATCAAAGCTGACGTTGTAAAACTCGAAAATTCTATGTAACTTTGCACTCACAAATGAGGTAGGTCCGGTAGCTCAGCTGGATAGAGCATCTGCCTTCTAAGCAGACGGTCCCGCGTTCGAATCGCGGCCGGATCACAGAGGAATCAAACATTGGAAATCAAGAAATCGAATCTTGCTTTTCAATGTTTTTCTATATCGAGACTGGCTGTTTCAGCCGCTGACCCCTGAATGAATGTCATAATGATGAATGAAGATAACACCAGGTAGCTACCAGTCATCATTGTCCCGGTATAATGACGGATCATATAAATCATAATCCAAGTCGTCTTCCAGCTCGTCTTTCAAGTCGTCTAATTCGTCATTCATATCATCAAGATCGTCCATTAGATCCTGCAATTCGTCGTCATCTTCGTCTGCAGAATATTCTGACCGGTCAATTAATTCCTGATATTCGGCTATTCGCTTTCGCGACTCTCTGATTTCACGCTCCAACTCTTTAATGCGAGCATCATTCTCCGAAGCTATCAGATTATTGTAAGACGGTTTATAAGACTGATATGATGTGTTATGTTTAGGTGAAAACCATCTGCAAACCATATCAAACAGAGCGGCTTCACATAATAGATTCCAAAATGACATAACTGACAGAGAAAAAACACACGATTATTTTATATTAGCCCCGTCTTTTAAAGCCTGACCGAACCAACAAAAAACACACAGAATAATAATAACAACTGACATATCAACTAAATTTAGAGCTTGTTTCAAGTAAAGTCACTATAACTTTCATTTGCGAAATTAGCCACCATCATGGGCAAAAACAGGGTACTGCGATGTTAATTAATCCTAAATCAAAATATAATCGTACAGTTTATTCCCTTACTCTGTTCAGTCCATATGGTGAAACATATGTATTTTTAAGATAGCGTTTATAAACAAATACTTTATTGATCATAGAAATATGAGTTTAGAACAAGATTCCATCATTTTACCGTTAATTTCTATAACGACCAATAATACTATCGACTTATGTGGAAATATTATGCTTTACTGTCAGCGCTGTTTGCTGCCCTCACAGCAATATTTGCAAAAATCGGAGTAAAAGACATCAACTCCAACCTTGCCACAGCCATTCGGACAACAATTATCCTCTTGCTGACGTGGGGTATGGTCATATTCAGCGGCCGATTGAATGAGATAAAGGCAATAAGCAATCACACGTGGTGTTTTCTGATGCTTTCCGGACTTGCCACAGGCCTTTCATGGCTATTTTACTTTAAAGCACTCCAGACCGGCGACGTATCACGCGTTGCCCCTATCGACAAACTGAGTGTGGTCATCACCATACTCCTTGCCTTCTTCCTCCTTAAAGAGCCCATAAACACAAAAGTCATCACAGGAGCCCTCCTGATAACCGCCGGCAGCATCATAATGCTGTGGAAGTAATGAGAAAGCCCGAACTTCAAAAGAGGCCCGGGCTTTCTTAAATTTAGGTTTTTGCAATTAATACTCCTGCCAGGAGGTGATGCCGATTGATTCGACGGGGCGCGAGACGAAGGCTTTGACATAGGCCGAAGCGAGACGCGCGTTTGTCAGAAGCGGTATGTTATGGTCTATCGCATGGCGGCGGATGTGATATCCGTTGGTAAGTTCTCGTTTAGTATGGTTTTTCGGAATGTTGATAACCAGATCCACAGTGTGGTCACCGATAATATCAAGCACTGACTGTCCGTCTTCATCAGGCCAGCATACCTGAGTGGCTTTGACTCCGTTGTCGGCGAGGAAGGCGGCTGTGCCCGGCGTCGCATAGATCGTATATCCTCGTGAGTCAAGCAGGCGGCAAGCCTCGAGCATGTCAACTTTGGCGCGCACATCACCCGAACTTACCAGAACTCCTTTGCGAGGCACATGATGTCCGACTGAGATCATAGCATTGAGCAGTGCTTCGTCAAAATCACGTCCGAGACAGCCGACTTCACCGGTCGACGCCATATCTACGCCAAGCACGGGGTCTGCTTTGTGGAGTCGCGCAAATGAGAATTGCGACGCCTTTACTCCGATATAATCTATGTCAAATGTCGACGTATCGGCGACTTCGGGTTTCTCGCCGAGCATGATACGCGTGGCAGTCTCTATAAAATTCTTTTTCAGAACCTTGCTGACGAACGGGAATGAACGCGAAGCACGCAGATTGCACTCAATCACCTTAACATAATTATCCTTGGCAAGATACTGAATGTTGAAGGGGCCAGATATGTTAAGTGCTTCGGCTATACGGGCGCTGATGCGTTTGATCCGGCGGGCAGTGGCCATATAGATTTTCTGTGCCGGGAACACAAGAGTCGCATCGCCTGAATGCACACCGGCAAACTCTACATGCTCCGAAATGGCATATTCAACGATCTGACCGTTTCGAGCCACGGCATCGAATTCTATTTCCTTTGCATTCTGCAGGAACTCTGAAACCACAACCGGATATTCTTTCGACACTTTCGCCGCCTGACTCAGGAAGCGGTGCATCTGTTCGTAATCGTAACAAACATTCATCGCCGCACCGGAAAGCACATAGCTAGGCCTGATCAGTACAGGAAATCCCACTTCCTCAACAAAAGCGTGGATCTCATCTTCAGTCGTAAGTTCTTTCCAACGAGGCTGATCAATGCCGAGCTGGTCGAGCATGGCCGAGAATTTATGGCGGTTTTCGGCACGGTCAATCGAGACCGGCGATGTACCGAGCACCGGCACATGGCGGCGATAGAGTTTCATCGCAAGATTATTGGGGATCTGACCGCCGACACTCACAATAACTCCACGGGGAGTCTCAAGGTCAATGATATCCATAACACGCTCGAAACTCAGTTCGTCGAAGTAAAGACGGTCGCACATGTCATAGTCGGTCGACACTGTCTCCGGATTATAATTGATCATTATTGCCTTGTAGCCCAGCTTACGACAGGTAGCGGCAGCATTGACCGAGCACCAGTCGAACTCAACCGAACTGCCGATGCGATATGCTCCCGAACCGAGCACGATGATATTGTTTCCGGCATTCAGATCATACGGTATTGCATTTTCTTTCGCGCCATAAGTCACATAGAGATAATTGGTGAGTTCGGGATATTCCGACGCCACAGTGTTGATGCGTCGCACAGCCGGAGTCACATCAAGTTCCTTTCGTCGGTTACGCACCCGCAAGACATCTGCCTCCATATTTCCGGTCGGATTTTCCACCAGCCGCGAAATCTGAAAATCAGAGAAACCAATCCGTTTGGCGGTCAGCATCGTGTCACGGTCAAGATCATCTACTGTTCCGCCTCTGCTGCGCAAAGTATTGGCAAAACGCACTATGTTTGCAAGACGCTCGATAAACCATATATCGATTTTTGTCAGCTCTGCCACACGCTGAGGCTCATATCCTTCTTCCAGAGCCTGAGCTATTGCAAAAATTCGCATGTCGGTCGGATGGGTAAGCGCATGCTCGAGATCATCCACATGCAGATCCGAGTTGCCCACGAAACCGTGCATTCCCTGACCGATCATGCGCAGGCCTTTCTGAATGATCTCCTCAAACGATTTGCCGATCGACATAATCTCGCCTACAGACTTCATCGATGACCCGATCTCACGGTCGACGCCGACAAATTTCGAAAGGTCCCACCGCGGAATTTTCACTATCATGTAGTCGACTTCGGGAGCTTTGGCCGCAGAGTTGGCGGTTCCGGGCTCACCGATCTGATCAAGGGTATATCCAAGAGCAAGTTTGGCAGCCACAAAAGCGAGTGGATAACCTGAGGCTTTCGACGCCAGAGCCGACGAACGGCTAAGCCGTGCATTGATCTCAATGATGCGGTAATCGTTTGTCTCGGCGTTGAAAGCATATTGTATGTTACATTCGCCAACTATACCGATGTGACGGACAACACGCGTCGCAATATCCTCAAGCATCTTTATCTGCTCGGGCTTCAATGATACGATTGGAGCCACGACGATACTTTCGCCGGTATGTATGCCCAGGGGATCGAAATTTTCCATCGGAACGACCGTGAAACAAAGGTCAGACGCATCTCGGATGACCTCGAACTCGATCTCCTTCCATCCCTTGAGAGACTCCTCTACCAATATCTGACGTGAATAGGCCAGAGCGCTTTCACAGTGAGTGAGAAATTCTTCATCATTATTACAGATTCCGGAACCAAGGCCACCGAGAGCATAACCAGAACGCACCATCACCGGATATCCTATCCTATGAGCCACAGCCAGCGCATCTTCAATGTTCTCTACCGCCTGCGACACCGGTGTCTTGACTTCAATTTCATTAAGTTTCTTAACAAACAGATCTCGGTCCTCTGTAATCATGATGGCCTCGACTGAAGTGCCGAGAACCTTGACTCCGTATTTTTCAAGTGTGCCGTCCAGATAGAGCTGCGTACCGCAGTTCAATGCAGTCTGGCCGCCGAAAGCAAGCAAGATTCCGTCGGGACGTTCCTTTTTTATTACTTCTTCGACAAACTGCGGTGTGATTGGAAGAAAATACACCCGGTCAGCCACTCCTTCCGAAGTCTGAATTGTAGCGATATTCGGATTGATAAGTACTGATTCAATTCCCTCTTCGCGCAACGCTTTCAACGCCTGAGATCCGGAATAATCGAATTCGCCCGCCTGACCTATCTTTAAGGCGCCTGAACCGAGCAATAATACTTTTTTCATCGTAACTATAAGAATGTGATAATTTAGATCAATAAACCGAAACTATGCAAGCTCAATTATCTTGTAAGCTTACGCAGTCTGAACTTGTTGACGGCCTTATGGGCAGCTTTCTGCGCCCGGCGGGCATCTTTTTCTGAAATAAAATCCGGACGATATGGATTCCCGAGAACACTTTTACCCGTCAGGAACTCATACCATGTACAGGCAGCCACATAACGACCGAGTTTTGATAAATGATAGCCGTCAGAATTCAGCACATCGCCGAATATTCCACGCGCATACTGTATAGCAGTTCCCGCCGGAACGACACGTGAAATACCATTTTTGGGTATTTCCGAACAAACGGCAAAATATATACTGTCGTTCATTATCTTCTGGCTGTTTCCGTAATTTTTGAAGCCCGAATGGTCAGAATCCTTTGCATAGGCCCAGGTCATATGCCATATGATTTCAGCATCTTTATTCGGCATTCTGCTTATAACTTCTCTCTTCAATTCAGGCAGTCCCGAGTAAGTTTCCGTTTTACCAGAAACATGACTTGCCTGCTGCAGACTGATAATATCCCACGGCTCGTCGCTCAGGATCGTACTCAACGCCGTAGTGTCTCTGGTCGATTTAATGCCATTTACAACTTTACGATATGAATACATCGCCTTATCGCTCAAAATGTTTTTAAGATGAAGATCAATCTGACAACCGGGTATATATGCATTACCTATGATCAGCGTATCACCTCCCGCAAGTGCGAGTTCTGACAAATTCTGCTCAATCGCGTCCTGAGAAAAGCTGTTGCCGATAGCCAGAACATGCAGTACTCTGGCATCCAATGTCAAAAAAGACAAAAAAAGAAAACAAGTCCAAAGAAATCTCATAGATTTAAAATTAAGGTAATTTCAACATGACAAAATTAAACAAAAAAACGATACCATAAAAGTATCGTCATAAACAAAACAAGATTCATCGCCGAATAGAATCAAGAAAGCCGGGTGACATTTCTGTCATCCGGCTTCCGGTAGAAGGGGCG
>CANPDU010000021.1 GCA_947573135.1 uncultured Bacteroidales bacterium
AAAACTGAATTCTTCAAACAAATCGCTAATTTTGCACTTGCCAGTTGAACCTGCCTGGAACCCCATAACTCCCTCATCACATCCAAAAATCTGCACGGCGTCTGACCGCCCTGCAGGTAACATTTATTTTTAAACAAGCTCTAAACTTTCATGGACGACATTCTCATAATTATCGCACTCATTCTGTTAAACGGCGTGTTTTCAATGTCAGAAATAGCATTGATCTCAGCACGCAAATCACGTCTCGCTTCTGACGCAAGACTCGGCAGCCGTGGTGCTCGCGCGGCTTTAAAACTCACTGATGACCCCGACCGCTTTCTTTCGACTATACAGATAGGCATTACTCTGATAGGCATACTCACAGGTCTATACTCCGGGGCGGCCTTGTCTGAAGATGTCGGCAATTTTCTCAGCAATCTGGGACTCGATCCGAAAACAAGCCACACCGTAGGTCAGATAGCTATTGTAATCGTTGTAACTTATCTGTCAATCGTAATGGGCGAACTCGTTCCCAAACGAATAGGGCTCGCATGCGCCAATTCAGCTGCGAAACTTATATCTCGCCCGATGCGCCTGCTGTCGATTGCGGCAATGCCGGCAGTTTGGCTTTTATCATCGTCTACAGCTCTGATTATAAAAATAATAGGCCTCAGACACACCGAAAAAAGCGTAACCGAGGACGAGATTAAATCTCTGATCCGCGACGGCACAGACGCAGGCGAAGTGAGAAAAGTCGAGCAAAACATCATGGAGCGCGCACTCGTCATGGGCGATCTGCGCATTTCGTCACTGATGACACCAAAAATCGACATATCGACATTCACGCTCGACATGTCGGCACCACAGATCAGACTCCGGCTCGCTGAAAACCTCCACAACTGCTATCCTGTCTATTGCGATAAATCTGCCAAAACGATCTGCGGTGTAGTCACTCTGAAGCAACTCATACTTACTCTTGACAAACCGGACTTTCGCCTGAACAATGTCGTGACCGAACCGCAATATTTTCCGGAAACGATGAGTGTCTACGACGCACTCGAACGGATGAAGAACCTGAATATTCATTTTGCAATAGTCTGCGACGAATTCGGCGACATGGCCGGTGTGATCACTCCGAGCGACATCCTGAAAGGACTCGTCGGCGCTCTCACGTCAGAATCGCCGTCGCCTTTCATCATAAAAAACGATTCGGGCGACAAATGGTCGGTCAACGCCAAGATACCGTTCTACGACTTCCTCTGCTACTTCAATCTCGAGCAGCTCTACCGGCCGGCTGCATACTCGACCCTCGGAGGATTTATTCTCGAACAACTCAAATATGTCCCCCGACAGGGCGACAAGCTTATCTGGAACAATATGATCTTTGAAATCAGCCACATGAACGGCGCGAAGATCAGCACAATCGAGATCAGCCCGTGTCCGGCTCCCAATGTCATATCCAACTGTTCTGACGCTCTCTGACCGCCACTGACTGCCCCAGCAATTTCAGAAATTCGTGCATCGACCGCTTGCGGTAGACCGATTTAAGCGTATGGACACACCCCGCCATCTCGTTGTCGGGCGTCGCAACAGGAATTGACCTCACCCCTGCCTCTTCGTGAACCGTGGCCTCGGCGAGTATGGTCGCCAGACTGTTCTGTCTTATAAGCTTCAGCAGGATATTGACCTCGTTAAGCTCGACGCGCACTTTATAGACATAGCCTGTCGAAGCTGTTATACGGTCAAAAGCGTTGCGCGACTGCAATCCCTTGGCAGGGAGTGCCAGGTCATAAGCCTGCAAATCGGCGAGTGTGACACTTTCAGCTTCGGCCAGCGGATGATTTTCACCCACGATAACCGACAGGCAGTTCTGAAACAGAATATGCGACTCTATGTCAGGATCACATACAGAAGGCCGGAACGCAAGCACAAAATCCACCTCGCGCCTGCGCAGCATATCCATAAGCTCGGCAACCGACTTGTAATAAATATTGAGCTTTACACCAGGATAAGATTTCATAAACGTCACCAGCGTTTCGGTCAGAATCGGACTGAACGAATAAGTCACCCCGATGTTGAGTGTTCCGATAAGCAGGGCATTGAGATCTCTGATCTTCTCCATACACAGTCCGGCGTCGTAGAGAGCCGTCCGCGCGAGAGGCAACAGTTCCGATCCGGCCTCGGTGAGAGTCACCTGATGGCTCGTGCGCTCGAAAAGCGGTGTGCCAAGTTCTTGCTCGAGCTGCTTGATCTGCTGTGAAAGCGTACTCTGAGTCACGAAAAGCGACTTCGAAGCATCCGAAAAATTCAGCACCTCGGCTATCTTCACAAAATATTTCAGTTGCCTTAATTCCATTGCTGTATAAATAAGTATGTCACAAAATTAGCAATTATATAGTTTGTTCAAAAATAAATATTAGCGGTATCGCGTGGCCTGAAACGATATTTTCTTGAAAAGAAATATAGGCACTGTAGCTCCGAGAACCATCCCGACAAGGATGAACATACACATCATTCCATTGTAAGAAAACTGATAGAAGTAATACTGATATCCGGCTTGTCCGCTGCTCAGCAAACACATCGCAACGCCGCCGAACGATTTATAGGCATATACTCCCGGTATCATCGGCAACAGCGCCGGGAACAGACACGTTTCGGCCGGAACTTTGGCCACAGGTGAGAAAAACACCGCAAGCGCTCCGACCGCAAACGACGCCAGAGTTGTCGCTACAATGATATGTGACTCTCCGCTCACATCCGCCGACATAATTATAAACCTCAGCGAGTGGCCTGCCGCCGCCAGCAGGGCGCAGAACAGATAGGCCCGCTTCGGCGGACGGCTGATTGCCGCAAAACCGATAGCTGCGATCGCCGCAAATAATCCGTCTTCAAAAATTTCTAAAATCATAGCTGTCAGTTTTAAGTTTAAAACATCCCTGCGCCCATCATCATCATTCCTCCGCACAGACCTATCGACAGACAGCACGTCAGAACCACAGCATCCACAAAGCGGCTGAATGCACACACATAATGCCGGTAAAGCATGTCGCTGAACGAATTGATAAACGGTATGCCCGGCACAAGATAGAGCACACTCGTTCCCAACGCGACAGCCGGCGTCGAGCCCAGCGAGAAAAGCATGTCGCTCGCGCCGAGAACCGACGATATGAACGCACACACCATCACCGTCACCCTTACGTCGGCATGACGCTTCAGCAGCATCTGCTTTATCATAAATCCCGCAAAAGTCGCCAGAAACACAACCGCCATTGCAGCCGCGTCGCCGCCGAAAAGCCTGCAGAACGCGGCGTTGGCTGCCGAGACCGCCGTCAGCACGGCCCATTCGTTCTGACGCCGCGGACGCGCGATCCGCTCAAACATCTTCCGGGCTTTCGCCAGTCCGATCCTGCCGTCGGCTATCTTCCAGCTCAGACGGCTCAGACGCGTGTTAAGATCGAAATCTATTGATCGCCCCTCGACTGCAGCCATCGATGTGAACACATCGTCGCCATCCTCCGAGGTTACCGTAACATGGATATGACGCGGCATGATCGTCAGTTCGGCGCCGTAGCCATACACAGCCGCTATGCGCTTCACATTCTTCTCCAGTCTGATACACGTCGATCCGCACCCGAAAAGCTTCGCTCCGTATCTAACCAGAAATAGACACAGATCACGCGCGCCGTCAACCGCCTCAGTCATAGTCTTCATAATCATTGTCATTCCCGACTGCGGTGTCGCCCGGCACAAACAGCATCTCACGCTCGTTCGACAGACTTACTATTTTTTTCCGGCCTTTGGAGCGGTTTAAAACCGCAGCTATGAACCGACCCGTGACAGCGGCGCTCACAAGCGCCACGACACCACACCATGTCATAAAAGCAGTAATCATAATTTTTTGTTTTTTAGGAGCTTGTTTTTACAACAGCAAAATTACTGCCGCCGTTCACTCTCTGCCAACGGCCGGCCTACGAAAGATTCGATAGCAGCGATAGCCTGTCCTTAACGCCGCCTCAGGCCGCCCCGGCCTCCTATTTTCAAATATCATTCCTCACAATATGCTGCAAAACATATCAAATAATTTGCAGACATACGCTTCTGATTATTATTTTTGCGAAATATACACTATCAGATATTTGCCATGAAAGACCTGTCTTACAACCACGATGACGCCATCAGAAAGATTCTTGCTTACTATATATTTATATCATTAGTATTGTTATCTTCGTGTGTAAATAAGAATTTAAATCGGCCTCATGAAGTCGGGACATGGGTAAGTGTAAGTGACACAGCACATACAAGCCCCTATTTTCTAATCGAAGATTCCATATATGTCGGCTATATCGCACTTATTGACGAATCTCCCCGTGATTTTTTTCTGGATTGCAAGCACAACTGTCCTGACTTTGCACCACCATTGACAGATGTAGATATTGCATCTTTCAAAGTGAACATCAATAGTGATGATGAACCATATGCAAAAGATAAACGGTTTGTATATTATCCTATTGACAGCCCGATTTTTTTCGACGGTTATAACGGTGGCGGAGAAATATATTGCGGAGACATATCAATAAAAGACGCTTATCCGTTGTCATTCCAATATATCGGAAAAGGCTATGCAATAGATAAAAATTTCATGTACTACAAAGGGAAAAGGATTGAATGGAATGATAGTATTATTACCACTTTGCCGTAAAATTAAAAAGAAAAACTCCCCTTAGAAACAACAAAAATTAATCAATCCCTTCAAATCCCTGATTTTTATGTTATAAAACATATGATATAATTTGCATCTCAGTCTGATAATGCTTTATCTTTGCGAAAATTCAAAAGGATATCAACATCGTAGGCCATGAATAATCGTATTATAGTAATCTTATTATCCATCATAGGCTTATATCTGCCGTCACAGGCAAAAATCAATATCCCGGAAAGCCTGACAATTCAACAGATTGAGGCAAAATATACGCGTGTACAAGGATTGTTTAAAGGTTTTGAATTTTCCAAGTCCAAACGAATTCCAAGCGAATGCATTGATCTGTTTGAAGTCTCGGATTCTCTGTTTAAAAGCGACTGGATGAATGATACACTATTTATGTGTATAACAGATTACAAAATCAACTATTATGCAGATTACAACAAACTCATCCATTATGAATGTAAAGATGTATTATTACATCATAAAAATCGCACGTTTTATATTGAATATAGAAAAGAGAACAGAAGTATATATACTCCAGATTCAATCGACCGTAGGTTCTGTGGTAAGAAAACACTTTTAGGATGCTCGCAACAAATATTTCGTAATACTATATTTTCGTGGGATCTTGATTCGATTGCAAACATGTTGACATATTCTTCAGGTTTTGTAATATTTGAGCAACCGGAAGGTCCTAGACCGACTGTAACTTGCAATATGATTATAATCAGAGACAGAGAGATCACTCAATGGCAAAATATTATTATTGATCCACAATTATGCTGGTACAAGCCGTATGATATTATAAATACCTCTGAACTTCTCGAATATTATAAGAAGCAGGTTATTGAAAACTGTTTGGAAAGACCAAATCATTACGCAGAAGAAGGTTTGGATATAGATAAAGTCTTGGCTCGAAAATATTGGAGAAACAAATCAAAGTGGAGTTTTAAAAATTTGATGAATAAGATCCTTAAGAAAAATTAGTGATGAAACGTTTTCGCGGCACACTTGTTATTTTGGGAGGTGGTTGGCGGCCTACTATGCTTCGTTGTGTCATGCTGATTTTGATTTCACTTGTTGGTGTCATTTCGGTTCACGCAAAATGTAATCAAGACGCGCATTATGCAGAGTACAGAGAAATTTATGATACTTTTATTGGGGACCATTTGTATAAAGGATGTTTTCAGATTCGTTTTCACGCAGATATAGATTTATTTACAGATAGCGATGACGAGGAAATGGATTGGTCATTTAACGCGATTCACTTTCATGTGGATGTGGACGGATATGATTTTTTTGATAAAATGATTGACATCATCAATGGCAGTCTTGGCGCACATCATAAAAATTCCACTTACGATATTGAAGTCGAAGAGCTTTTTACTTACGGCGATGATGAGATTGAGGATGAATTCGTTACACTATCGCCGACCGGTTCTTACAGATTTGAGATAACAGAATATCGCGAGTTGATGACTACTGATTTATTCGTTTTCTGTCAGGATGGACTGACATTTTCATCTCAGAAGTTTCTGTACCCGATTTTTCGAAAAATTAAAGACTGGTATATAACCGACTATTGGCATTTTGACTTTGGAAAGGAATACTTCCAATGGACATTCGAGGTGTTTTGCGGTCAAATTGTCAAGGCTGAACTATTGATAGAATACGGAACAGATGAGGTTACTGTGATTAATCTTTTGGATGACAGTCCGATGATAGGCTATCAGAAGTACTTAAACCGTAAACGACAATTTTTAATCCGATAGAAAAATGATGTCATTGATCGAATTAACTTTTTTCTGCGTAGCCTCTTTGGCCAATATGCCGGCTGATAAAGTTTTCGAGATTATCTCAGAACAGAATGTCTGTGTCGGAACGCCGACTGTCGAAAAATCCTGGGCAGAACTTGATTTCTCAACTGAACACTATCGCTATATGGACGATATCACCGATATCATTGAAAAAACTGTGCCTAAACTACCTTACGACACATTGGCAAAGTATATATACGACGGCAATTTCTTTATGGAAGTATTTGCTATAGAGAAATCGACGGCATCTGACAGTTGCAGCTTTATATCATATGATGATAAGCGCAATTATAAACTCAATCCTATTAAATTGACTGACGGCGGATCTTATTATATAACAGTAAATATGTCGCAGCCCGACGTTTACGGCTCTTTTAAATTCAAATATGGTGATTTCAATTTTGTATGCGATCAGTATATTGACGGATTTATCAGAAAACTTAACGGAATATCATTCCTTACACCTCGTTATCGCGTCCTGTATCAGTTGGAACTTTATTATGACGAAGATTTCGCCGATTATGACCAATATTCTGACGAAGAGTTAGATGATATGATTGATGACCCCGGTTATTTTGGAGACTGGAGATTTGTTGTTATTGACGGAGAATTAAAGAATGCCATATATTATGGGTGTTCTTGCGAGTATGATTTTATTTCAGATATGGATATTAATTGTTATAAATTTTTCAGACAAACACCATATCCCAAAAGTAGATACTCGACTGCCGATCAATGGCAAAGCCGTTTAAATCCCTATAGTAAAGACGGTCATTGCATAGACTCTTATGTTAATTTCAAAGAACTTAAATAAGTAGCGGAAACAAGATGAGAAATACGATCGATCATAATAATAAACTTATTCTGATCGCAGCTATTTATATGTAAAAAGTATCTTCACAATAAATTTAGCTGTATAACCGGCTACATGAACAATCTATTTTTATAATCTTGACTTTTAAACAACAATAACATAGACAAATACCGGCTGTGTCTTTTTCCCATATTCCCTAAAAAAACCTCATTCAGCATACTTATAAAATTAAAAGAAAAACTATCCGGTAAAACAACAAAAATTAATCAATTCTTTCAAATCCCTGATTTTATGTTATAAAACATATCAAATAATTTGCATTGCGGTGTAATAATGCATTATCTTTGCGAAAATCCGACCATTAAATCACCTGCCGCAATGTTCTCACTCCTCAGCTACTACCTAAGTAACAACCGCAACGATGCCGACTATTACGCCTACGGACTGCCGGTTCAGGGTTCAAATGTCAGCGATCAGGATCCCTACCTCTACAGCGGCAAAGAATTTTACTCAGTCAAAGGCTTAAATATCTATGACTTCAATGCCCGAACCTATGCCCCCGATATAGCGCGCTTCATGCAACCCGACCCCAATGCCGGCGACTACCATTGGCTATCGCCCTACGCCTACTGCGGCGGCGACCCGATAAACTTTGTAGATCCGGACGGACAAGTCCTATATACTACATACAATGGCGTTAATTATTCATGGGAATATAGGAACGGGAAATGGGGCTTTTATAATTCCAGTGGAAATCTTTTTGACGGAGATGATTCGTTTATTACAAATCTGGCTTCAAGTCTTGAAACTCTTTTGTCGGGAGAAACAGGGAAATCATTAGTTACAGAATTAGTCAATTCTAAAAAGTTTATTAAACTAAAGGACGGAAGTAAACTGAAAGGGGATATAAAAACAGGAGCCAATGACGATCTGACTAACATCTATATGAATTATAATGATCCTGTTGGAGCAATGACAACAGAAGGTATGGACTTCAATTCAACCATGAACCTTGCCCATGAATTGGCTCATGTTCAATTAGGCAAAAAATATGATGAACAATGGGACTTAACTGCTGACGGTTCTGAAATTAGTTTAGGTCAAGTAGATAAGTCTGAGTTATATGCAACTCACGTTGAAAATAAAATCAGAGCAGAGCAAAATGCTCCTCTCAGAACCCATTATGGATATAAAAAAGGAGTGGCGTACGGTCGGATAATCGATAAATCAGGAAACTTTAGTTTGTACTATACTGCAAGCGAAAAACTGATGTTTCCCGTAAATAAGTATCCATTTATTGCATTCAATTATTGTCATGAGGTCTTTAATTATTTTTATTACCGCAGCCATCATATTGAGTATTTACACTTGCGGCTTCGCTAAACGAAATTTCAATCTTCCCGACAGCTGTGTGTATTACAATCCTGTTTATGATACGGTGTCATTCACAAATTTCGACAAGGAGACTGTGGAACTGGATCAGTGGGACAAGAACCGAATTCCACAAATCCTTTCCGCACTTGATTCTTTAAAAATTTTAAACAGCAAATCCGATACCGTTTTCGTTGTACAGTTTGACAGACTCGATTGCAAGCCATTTTTTTATTTGAAGACTCGTAAAGGCACTGTCCTCGAGCGTTTCTCAAGATGCGTACCGGCCTCATATCAGTTATCCCCGGATATAATTAGACAGGCATATCATTTTGACAGAAATCCGTCAAGACGTTTTGGCCACGAGATTATTGAGAATCCTGATTCTGTCTTGCTCTCAATCATATATCAATGGGATCTTGATGCAGTAGCTGATTTTTTCAGATATGGAATGGTAGCGGATCATTCAATAGATGGTTATAGATGTATATTAAGACAGAATGAAATTGTCGATATTCAACGATTTAGTGGCCTTAATAATCTTTATGGTCGAATACGGGTTGGTGCGGATGTATACCTTATATGGTGAATTAGACCTGCCTTATGAGCACGATGACGCCATCCGAAAGTTCCTTGCCGACTGATCCCATCAAATCATGATTTAGAATCTATTTTCTTCGCAATTGGTGAAATGTTATCACTACATATTGGCTATTTTATGAGCTTTATAGTCAAATCTTGACTTTTAAACAACAATAACAGAGATAAATACCGGCTGCGGTTTTAATCCGGTTGCATGCTTCCGATAATTTCATTACATTTGCGGTAATTTTCAATTTTACTTATTTTTCCGTAAATGACACAATCAGACAATCAGCAACATAAACAGTCGTTCAAAGACGATTTCCTCAACCGCATAAGTCAGATCAAGATGACCCGATGGGTGCGTTTCTCGATCGTCGCCGTTCTTTTCATCGCTTGGATGATTTGGCTCGGCGAATGGTGGCCCGCCATTTTTCTGGTGCTCCTCTTCGATATTTATATCACAGGCTACATTCCCTTCTCCTGGTGGAAGAAAAGCAAAAACAAGACCGTCAGAAGCGTCATGAGCTGGGTCGACGCCATTGTCTACGCCCTCATTCTCGTTTATTTCGTTTTCAGCTTCGTCGGTCAGAACTATCAGATCCCCTCATCTTCGCTCGAAAAAACACTCCTCACCGGCGACTATCTGTGGGTCAATAAGATAACCTACGGTCCGCGTGTCCCCATGACACCGGTTCATTTCCCCCTTGTCCACAACACTCTCCCCATCATCAACACCAAAAGCTATCTCGACCATCCGTCGGTCGAATACCGCCGTCTGAAAGGTCTCCGGTCTGTCGAGCGGGGCGACATTGTCGTGTTCAACTTCCCGGCAGGTGACACCGTCGCCACTCGCTTTGAATCGAGTCCCGAGTACTACGACATCCTCGTCGACCGCTACGGCCGCGAACGTCTCCACAACGACAAAACCACCTTCGGTGACATAATCTACCGTCCCGTCGACCGCCGTCAGAATTTTGTCAAACGCGCTGTCGGCCTTCCCGGCGAACGCATCCGCATCGTCAGCGACACAATCTATATCGACGGCATAGCCCAGCCGATGCCCGAAAACGTCCAGTTCAACTATATCGTCGCACTTTCATCGCCGCTGACACCCGACATGATCTATGATCTCGGCGTGGCCGAAGGCGACTGCGAGGACCTTAACGCCGGCCTCACAGCCATCGACCGCGCAAATCTCCTCACGTGGATGCCCCGCGCCGACATCAGCTCTCACTTCTACGCCATGCCCATGACCCAAGCCATGATCGAAACACTCCGTTCGAAAGGCATGATCCGCGACATGATCAAGACCTCGGCTCTTATCGCTCCGGGATCACAGAGTGCATATCTCTTCCCAAAAGGCGTTGCGGCCGGCTGGTCGCTGAGCGATTACGGCGGAGACGAGGGTCTCCTCATTCCGGCCAAAGGCATGACCGTGCCGCTCAACGAGACGACCTGGGCAACCTATAACCGCGCTATCCGCAACTACGAAGGCCACCACGACGCATACATCAGCGACGGTGTCGTCTACATCGACGGAAAACCCGCCGACTCCTACACCTTCGCCATGGACTATTATTTCATGATGGGCGACAACCGCGACAACTCTCAGGACTCACGTTTCTGGGGCTTCGTTCCCGAGGATCATATTGTCGGAACACCGGTGTTCGTGCTCATATCATTCGACAAAGACCGCAGCCTCTTCAACGGCGGCATACGCTGGAACCGCATCCTGCGCGACGCCAATCCCGACAAATAACGCTCTCTGTCATGGCCCGTGAGCTGATAGTCTTTCCCGACCTTCAGGCGGCGTTCGCACCGCAGTATTTTGGCTCTGTCGATTACTATGCCCTGCTCTCCGCCTACGGCCGTGTCTATGTCGATGTCGACATGAAAGCCGACAAACGCTTCAAGTCGGCCCACAGATGCAGCATCGTCGACACACGCGACGAAATAATGCTCACAGTCCCTATTGTCCACCCTCACGGACAGCATTCATGGAACGATACTCCCGTGTCCTCTCACGGGCGCTGGTCTCACGTCCATCGCACTGCTCTCGAATCGGCCTACGGCCGCACTCCATTTTTCGAATACTATATCGACCGGTTCTCTCCTGTTTTTGATACTGACTACTCTGACCATAAGATCACGGTCGGTCAGCTCGACCGCACATGCGACGCCGTCATACGCGAAATTCTGATGATCGACAACACAGTCATCTACGGTTCGCCGCAGACCGACGTTGATAAAGATTACAGGCGCATCAGATCGTTTGATCCTGCGCCCGTAGAATATTATCAGCTGCGTGCCGATCGTCTCGGTTTCCGTCCCGGTCAGAGCATCCTCGACCTCATATTCAACCTCGGTCCCGAATCACCGCTGATCCTCCGAAAAATCTCCAAAAGACTTATCTGAGATTCCGACCTGAATATCTTACTGTTTGTCATAATACTGACAGCCGGCTGAGCTGCTCAATTATTTCCTGCGAACTCAGATGACGCTGTCTTACGATAGTGTCTGCAAATTCATTTGCAATCTCGTGGACATGCGAATATGAGAACAGACGGTCGAAATAACGCAGCGTCTTGTCGAATATCATATCGCTTTCGTCTTCATCAAGAGAACAGTTCTCCCTCGCCTCGTCACGCATGAAATTCTTTAATTCGTCGACGATATCGCTGTTGAGCTTTCTGCGGTGCTGCACATAGTTGCGGCACATAACATTCGATATCACCATTCCCGACGAAAGCTGGAAATGTTTCAGCATCTCGTTCCATGCTATTTTTGCCGAGAGTCTGGGATTGCCTACAAAATAAAATTCCTGCGACAGTTCGATGCCCTCTCCTGTCGGTGCGTCAATCGACAGTCCGTCAAGATACTCTTCGCCGTCAAGAACAACCATCGATATGGCCATGCCGGCCAGTCCGTAACTTTTATCTTTCTCGTCAGTATATCTTAAATGTGAATCCATCTTTTGATCGATCTGGAGCTTGTTTATAAATAAGCTCTAATTTATAACCATAATTTTAGTAACAGCACCCGCAGTGTTCTGCCCCTCTCCGCCTGTCGAAACATATACATAATATATGCCCGAGCGCACACGCTCACCCGACTGATTGCGGCCATTCCATGTCACCATACCCCCTTCCGAGCGGCCCTGATAAAACACATTACCGGCAGTATCGGCTATTTTGACAAGTGAGTTGTCCATAAGACCGGTGATCGTTATATCACCCGAATATTCAGGTCTCACAGGATTGGGATAAGCATACACATCGTCATAATTATCCATTGCCGGCGACGAATCGCTCTTATAGGAAAATAATCCTTCCATTGTGCCGAAATAGACCGTATTGTCGTTTTTGTCACATACGACGGCTGTCACTCGATTGGATGGAAGTGGTGAATTATTTGTGTCAAAATGCTTGATTATCTTGTCGCCGTTGGCGCTTACGAGATACACTCCCGAAAAATCCGTAGCCACCCACTTGCGGTTTGAGTGGTCTACCGCTATCGAATTGATCTGATCCGAGTCAAGAAGAAAATCAGCATAATTAGTGCCGTCGTTGCGCGGTACCTTCGGACGCACGACACTCAGCACATCGCCGATATTCCCGTCAGTGCTGAAATAGTACAGACCCTGGCTTGATCCCATCCATACTCTCCCGAGCTGATCTTCAGCCATACAGAAATAATATTCCGGCTGGAGCGAATTACCGTCCTGATCGATAACCATGTCATAGACATGCCATACATCGTCTCTCACGTTGTCATACGTTCCTTTTGTATTGAGCACATAAAATCCTTTAAAACCGTCGCTGTTGATAAATACTCCGTAGCGACTGCGTTTGCAGAACAACGACTGGAAATCTTTCTTGAAGGCATCAAATCCCGGCATATCAGGCCATACCCAGTCTTCATTGGCTATATTTTCAAAACCACGGCGAAGTTTGGCTGACGGCAGCATTATGTAAGGCGGACGACCTGACGTGTTATGGGCGTGGCCTACCCAAAGATTGCCCTGAGGATCGAAATTTACATCAAACACACGAGTCTCCCAGTAACTTTCAAATGGAGAGTTGTCGACATTGAATTTCCAGACTTCCTCGCGGTCTTTTACAACATAAAGTCCTTCAAGACCATTACCGATAAAATAAGTCGACGGATCTTCCGGATCTTCGGCCAGACGTGTCACACCTCCATACATCCCTTTGTCGTTGTTTTCTGTCTGAGCTTTTATCGCATTGCTTGAATTTGCCGACGCCTCTATAATCGACACATCGCTGATAACGCCGTTTTCGATCATATCGGTCGTCTGACGCACTTTTTGACCGTCATTGTCACTTATAAAGTGTGGAAGATAACTTCTGTTGCTCGACGGCCCAAGATTACCTGCATAGATTCTCTCACCGTCTGGCGAAGTATAAAAATAGGCTATGACACTGCCGCTCGACGACTCCGGACGATACCAGTCCGATCTGACAGCAGGAGTTGAAGCCGACATATCAAAATTGGCATGTCCCTGACTGCCACCGAACCATACCGAGGTTTTTCCGGTCCACAATCCGGATCTACAGCTGGCTAAAGTTTCATTAAGCTCTATTTCTTCGTTTATTTCTCCGTTAGTGTCATACAACAGTATTTTTCCCTCGGAAATAAAGAAAAAACCTTCAGACCAACGGCCTAATTCCGAATTAATACTGATATTTGTAGCATTATTACTCAATCTTTTATTATCAAAATCGATGGTCGACACCATCAGAGTATGATTGTTAAGATTGGTCCATGCTATTTTGTTGTCTGAAATGTCTACCATTCTATCTGTGTACATTCCTCCGAGTCTGACAAAACTACTCATAGTATTATGTCTGTCTGTCAGCTTTGAAAACATCAGGGAATAGGGAGAATATATCAGCAGATTATCACCGCAGATGGCAACCGATTCAACAGGCGTTCGGTATATGCCGGACTCAACCACTTCACGGCGGCCGTCATCATAGATTACTATTCCGAAACTCGTGGCTACCACCATCCTGCCGTTACCGAAAGCCACATCATTGATAGTCTTGTCGTCGCTGATAGTGGCGTCTTTGATTTCAGGCAGACAGTAGCTACGGCCGTCTTCATAGAGCATATCCATGTTGCTGTCGGCATAGACTATTGTCACATATTTTCCGGCCGCATTATAGTACAGATCCTTTATGCTGCTTCCGCTCAACTTGTTTGATGTATTGTAGAAATAAATCTCATTGGTCGATTTATCGTAAGAATACAACGATCCCGAAGACAGAAAGTAAACCTTGCCTTCGGTCTCTAAAACCTTGTCATATTTTGAACCGACGACAGGATAGATTTTCCATTGTGCGTTTTCCTGACTGTTGCACGGGATAAACGCAAGGAGAGTGACAACGAAAATTATTAGATTTCTGATCATGTTAAATCAATTTGAATCATAGAGAAAAATAGTCTGTAAGCTTTGCAACCGCCCTGCCCCGATGGCTGATCTTGTTTTTCTGATCAGCACCCATTTCAGCAAAGGTTTCTTCAAAACCTTCAGGCCTGAAGACAGGATCATATCCGAAGCCGTTTTCACCTGACGGTGCAAGAGTGATCTCTCCCTCCACTACGCCGTCCATTATATGCTCTTCGCAGCCTTCAATAAGAGCTATCACCGTTCGAAAACGTGCACGCCGGTCACTCTTACCTTCAAGATTGGCAAGCAGCAGACGCATATTCGCTTCCGAATCATGATTGTCACCGGCATATCGCGCCGAATAGACACCCGGAGCTCCGTCAAGCGCATCTACTTCAAGTCCTGTATCATCAGCAAAACAATCATAGCCATAACGCTCCTTAACCCATCTGGCTTTGATGAGAGCGTTACCTTCGAGCGTATCGGCTGTTTCAGGAATGTCATCATTACAATTGATGTCTTTAAGACTCAATATCTCGATTTTTCCTTCTGTCAGTTTTCTCAGCTCTTCAAGCTTATGGAGATTGTTTGTTGCGAATACTATCTTTTTCAATGTCTCTGTAATAACGGTTTCAGATCATTATGATCCACAGTTGTGTAATCATAACGTTCACTATGCTTCGTTTATTATAATTATCAGCCTATTACAATATTGACAATTTTGCCGGGGACAACTATTATCTTTCTTATGGTTTTACCTTCGAGCCAGCGTGCGGCGCCTTCGTTTTCAAGTGCAAGTTTTTCTACTTCTTCTTTTCCTGCGTCGGCAGCAGCCGTGATATTATAGCGGGTCTTGCCGTTGAACGACACAGCGTAATTGACAGTCGACTCTTTCAGATAATCCTCATTGAACTCAGGCCAGCGAGCATCGCATATTGTAGTTTCATTGCCTATTGCCGAATTCCACAGTTCTTCAGTAACGTGAGGAGCAAACGGAGCAAGAACCACAAGCAGATCAGCCAGCACTTTGCGTGAATGACATTTTTGCGATGCAAGCTCATTGACACATATCATGAAGGCCGCTATTGAAGTGTTGAATGAGAAATTCTCTATGTCGCCGGTAACCTTCTTTATAAGTTTATGAAGCGATTTCAGATTGTCAGCCGTAGGCTCGCTGTCATCTACGAGAAGCTGATCGCCCTTATAATAAAGATTCCAAAGTTTCTTTATAAAGCGGTTCACACCGTCTATGCCGTTCGTATCCCAGGGCTTGCTCTGTTCGAGCGGTCCGAGGAACATTTCATACAGTCTCAGGGTGTCTGCGCCGTAACGTTCTACTATATCATCGGGATTGACGACGTTGAACATTGACTTTGACATTTTTTCCACTGCGTATCCGCACACATATTTACCGTCTTCAGTAATAAACTCGGCATTTTTGAATTCCGGACGCCAGTTGCGGAATGCTTCCTGATCAAGCACATCGTTGCTCACTATATTCACATCGACATGAATTGGAGTCACATCATACTGATCTTTCAGACCGCAGCTTACAAATGTATTTGAGTCTTTTATTCTATACACAAAATTACTGCGTCCCTGGATCATGCCCTGATTGATAAGTTTACGGAACGGTTCGTCCTCGCACACTTCGCCGAGATCATAAAGAAATTTGTTCCAGAAACGGCTGTAGATCAAGTGACCCGTAGCATGCTCGGTTCCTCCTATATAAAGATCGACCGAGCGCCAGTATTCATTTGCTTCTTTCGAGACAAGCGCATCATGATTGCGCGGATCCATATATCGGAAATAGTAGGCTGATGATCCGGCAAAACCAGGCATTGTACAGAGTTCAAGAGCATAACCGTCTTTGTTTACCCAGTTTTTTGCTCGTCCCAGCGGAGGTTCGCCGGTTTCTGTCGGCAGATAGGCATCTATTTCCGGAAGCAGCAGAGGAAGCTCGCTTTCGTCCAGCACATGAGCCACACCATCTTTATAATACACCGGGAACGGTTCGCCCCAGTATCTCTGACGGCTGAATATGGCGTCGCGCAGACGGTAGTTGACTTTTACCTTACCTATACCCTTCTCTTCTATAAATTTCTTTGTCTTGGCGATGGCGTCTTTTACCTCCAGACCGTTAAGATCAAGTTCATCTGACGCTGAATTGATCATTTTTCCGCTTTTTGCGTCAAAACTTTCTTCGCTCACGTCAGCGCCTTCAATAAGCGGTATTACCGGCAGATCGAAATGTTTTGCGAAAGCATAGTCACGGCTGTCGTGGGCAGGCACGGCCATGATGGCTCCCGTACCGTAACCGGCAAGCACATAATCACTCACCCATACCGGTATTTTTTTACCGGTAAGAGGATTGATAGCATATGATCCTGTGAACACTCCGCTGACCTTCTTGTCTATCATGCGCTCACGCTCGGTCTTGTGCTTTATTGACTTTATATATTCTTCTACTTCCGCGCGTTTCTCCGGCGTAGTCACCTTATCTACATATATACTTTCAGGCGCGAGTACCATGAACGTTACGCCAAAGACAGTATCAGCACGTGTAGTGAATATTTCAAGCACCTCGTCACTGTCGGCGATCGGGAAAAGCATTTCCGCTCCTTCTGAACGGCCTATCCAGTTACGCTGGGTCTCTTTCAGAGAATCGGTCCAGTCTACCCTCTCAAGACCGTCAAGAAGACGCTGAGCGTAGGCTGATACTCTCAGACACCACTGATACATCATTTTCTGCTCAACAGGATATCCTCCGCGTATCGACACACCCTCGCTCACCTCGTCGTTGGCAAGCACTGTTCCGAGTTTCGGACACCAGTTGACCATCGTGTTGCCCAGATAGGCGATACGATAATTCATCAGGGTGTCGCTCTTCTCTTTATCACTCATCGCTTTCCATTCAGCCGCAGTAAAATCAAGATCTTTACTGCCGGCTGCCGTACATCCCGCACTACCGTATTCGTCAAAATACTCTTCAAGACGATCTATAGGCATCGCCTTGTCAAGTTTAGTGTCGTAGTATGACCCGAACATTTTTATGAATGCCCACTGCGTCCATTTATAATACTCCGGATCGCAAGTCCTTATCTCACGGCTCCAGTCATACGAGAATCCTATCTTATCAAGCTGATTGCGGTAGCGCTCTATATTTATACGTGTAGTCACTTCAGGATGCTGTCCTGTCTGTATGGCATACTGTTCGGCCGGCAGTCCATAAGCGTCATAACCCATCGGATGGAGCACATTGAAGCCCTGAAGACGCTTAAACCGCGAATAGATATCGCTCGCGATATAGCCAAGAGGATGACCTACATGCAGACCTGCTCCCGACGGATAGGGAAACATGTCGAGCACATAAAATTTTTTTCTGTCGGTATCAACATCGCATTTGTATGTGTTGTCATCACGCCAGCGCTGTTGCCAGCGGCTTTCTATATCTTTGTGATTGTATTCCATCGTCTGAGTTATATTTTTTTGTTATGATAATTCAAGCATTTTTTCTATCGGGCGGCGCGCGGCTTCGGCCACTTTATCATCGACCGTTATTTCAGGCGTTTCGTCCCGAAGACATCTGTACAATTTCTCAAGAGTGTTAAGTTTCATATAGCTGCATTCGTTACATGCGCATCCGGCTTCTTCGGGTGGAGCCGCAATGAAACTTTTATCAGGACACTGTTTCTTCAGTTCATGAAGAATGCCGCTTTCCGTTACCACTATAAATTCTTTAGCATCGTCGTTGCGTGCATAATCGAGCAATGCTGCCGTAGATCCTATCTTGTCGGCCAGTAGTCGCAATGATTTCTTGCATTCTGGATGAACCAGCACTTTAGCTCCCGGATGCTCTTTTTTCAGTTCAATAAGTTTTTCAGTCGAAAACTGTTCATGTACATGACATGCCCCGTCCCACAGAACCATATTCCGACCTGTGATCGAATTTATATAATTGCCGAGATTACGGTCAGGACCGAATATTATTTTCTGATCCTTAGGAAATGTCTCCACTATTCTGACAGCATTGCCTGATGTGACAAGCACATCTGTGAGAGCCTTGACTCCAACAGATGTATTCACATATGATATTACTGTGTGGCCGGGATATTTCTCTATGAAATTTTTGAATTCTTCAGCATCGCAGCTGTCGGCAAGTGAACAGCCGGCCTCCATATCGGGAATGAGCACCTTTTTATCAGGGCAAAGGATCTTGGCTGTCTCTCCCATGAAATGAACGCCGCAGAGCACTATTATATCGACATCCTTCAGTGTCGACGCATATCGCGCCAGAGCAAGCGAGTCACCGATATGATCGGCTACATCCTGAATCTCCGGACGCTGATAATAATGGGCGAGCACGACAGCTTTTTTCTCCTTTTTCAGTCGTTCGATTTCTTTGATCAGGTTTTCCTGTTCTTTCGGAGTTTTGTCACCCCTGTTTTCGACATTCATTTTATATTATATAAAAATTAAGTCTTAAAAAATTATTTATACCAAGAAGAATAATAGATGTTGATAGCTGTAATAACTTTTCAGATGATTATTTGCTTTTATGGCTTATTGAATTATCACTTTACGATTTAAATACTTTATCAACATTCTTAGCATTTGAGTTTCAATCTGTTCTATTACTTATCAACACTATGTTTATAATATGCAAAGTTAATAAATTTATTCCATTGTTTATATCAACATAGCTCAAAACTATGTTAGTAATGGCAATGTAAGAATCATGACGATTCAAATTGTTTATACTGCTTTTTTATTATAAGGCCGATATAACCTTATTTACAAAAAAAATTGTTTGAAACTTTTCTGATACTTATCAACGCTTTTCAACATGTTATTGACATGTTCTGGCATTGTCTATGCGTAGCTTTATCTCATCTATATTTAGATTGGATTCATCGCTTTCTGTATAAAGCAGTTGAGCGGGTACAACTCTGACTGTTTCTTCATTGAAATGCTCTCCGAATGACAGGGCTATGCCGTGACCTAATAATTGTTCGGCTGTTTCTTTTTTGCCTCTGAAACCATGGATGATCCAAAGTTGGTGAGGATTTAATTCTTTCTTTATCCTGATTATATCTTCAGTAGATTTTACAGAGTGGATGATAAGAGGTTTTTCTGTTGTTTCACTGATGTCAATGTGCTTTCTGAATATGTATTCCTGCAGTTCTTTGTCGCCCCCTTTGAGACGGTCAAATCCACACTCGCCGATGGCTTTTACGTTATTGAGCGCAGCCTGAGATCTCACTTGTTCTATAGCAGCATCTGCTTCTTCCCTACTCATTTTTTCAGTTGACCAGGGATGAACACCAATACTGTAAAAACCGACTTTAGGTACTTTTTCATAAAAATTGAGATTAACTATTCTGTCACCGTCGGCAGCGTCTGTAAAGTTAGACAAATGATGGTGTATGTCCTTGAAATCTTTTATATTTTTATCCGTGACTTTTCCATATGGCGGCACAGGATCATATCCGTATCCGCCCCACGGATTGCATCGCCCTATTCTTTTAACTGCGAGCCAAAATCCTTTAGCCGGTCCGTGAACGCGCAATGCTTCGAGCGCATATTGACTGCATGTAGGTGTGTAGCGGCACGTAGCCGGGAACAAAGGTGATATAGCGTGTCTGTAAAAATGTATCGGCAGACTAATCAGAGTCGACGCTGCTTTGCTCAGTGTCTTTTTCATCGTATATTTTGTGAAGTATTTTGCAGACAGCTTTTTCTATAGTCCGGTAGTCTTTGAGGCTGTCGGCCACATAAATCATGGCAAGATCTATATTGTTTTCGATAACGGTTTCATAATCATGACGGCTTAGTCTGTAGGCCTCTCTTACGCGACGTCTCATTTTCACTCTGTCAACGGCGTGACGGATACGTTTTTTTGGTATGGATATAAGAAACTGTACCGGCGATCCATCGTTACGGTCTCTGTTGATTCTCCACACTGCACGCAGAGGATAGGCCATCACTGATTGAATTTCGTCCGCCGACGTAGCATCAGCCCCACGGCTGAAGAGCTTGTCTATTGCCGTGGGGCTGCATAATTTATCAGATTTATTTAATCCGAATTTTTTCACACTGCCTCGGATTCTGTCTGTGGTTCGGTTTCGATTATCGGATTGGTCTTTGACAAATACAGATCAAGTGCGCCTGTCATCGAAGTAGTTTCGGGAGAGGGTGCTCCGATATCGAGTCTGAGACCGGCATCTTTTACTGCCTGAGCTGTAGTGACGCCGAATGTTGCTATCTTGATATCACCCTGCTTAAATTCAGGGAAATTTTTCATAAGTGATTCTATGCCCTGAGGACTGAAGAACACAAGCATGTCATAGTCAAACACTTCTTCCGGAGTGAAGTCGTTGCTGACTGTTCTGTACATTGCGGCGCGGGTGAAGTTGAGATGATTGTCGCTGAGAATTGACGCGTCATTACCGTTGTTGACATCCGATACTGTAAGCAGATACTTTTCATTTTTGTGTTTGAGCATCGATGGCAGCAGGTCGGCGAGTTTACCTGTTTTGGACGCAAATATTTTTCTTTTGCGATAGATGATATATTTCTGCAAATAATTGGCTATAGAATCACTCGTACAAAAATATTTCATCGTATCGGGTATGTTGACTCTCATTTCTTCACAAAGTCTGAAGAAATTGTCTATGGCTGTCTTTGCTGTAAATATAATTGCCGTATGTTCTCCGATAGATACTTTTTGCTGTCTGAATTCTTTAGCGCTTAATCCTTCAACTTTGATAAAAGGTCGGAAAACTATTTCCACGTCATATTTTTTTGCTATTTCATAATACGGCGATTTTTCCGATGATGGTTGAGGCTGCGATACTAATATTTTGTTTATTTTCACAATTATATATTATTTTACTTAAAAAATTCACCTTGCTTATTCAGATAAGTAAGGCGAGTTTTAATACATAAATTAATGGTATAATTTCCAAGGCACAAAGGTACAAAATAAAATAAACGAGGGAAAATATATTGTTATAAAAAATACTAAAGCCCTTGCTTATAAAAGTAAGACGTGCCGTCAGATAGATGACCGCAGCGACTATGAATACAACCGGTGTGCTTTGTGGATAAAACAGTAATATCAGCGCCGGAATCATGAGTGCTATTCCGGCCAGCGATTGTGATGCGTTGAATGCGCGGAGCCATCTTTTACGGTCGTCGCCGGATGCAAATATATATCCTGTAAGATTGTATGCACAGACCTGAAATAAATAATAGCCTGCAAACAGACTGATATTTTTTATCAAGGTACTGAAATCATAGGCGTTTATGTCTGATTCTCTGCCCGCAGAGATTTTCAGACCGGCCAATATGATACCGCCGTAGATGACATACTGTATGAATGTCAGCAGTGTTAGACGTGTCTCATGGTTGGTATGTTCATCGAATGCGTTTTCACGGCGCTTGTTATTGCGCAGTTCGTCAGCAAATCTTATAATAAGTTTTCTGCATTCTTTGAAATTCAAAGATATGGCAACAAACAGAACGACAATTATTGTCAGTATTCCTGAGTTTCCGTTTGTTGAGCCTTGTCGGGCCGTGCCTTCCAGTCCCGACTGCCAGTTATCGTCAGGCTGTGTAAGCGTAGGGGTCAGTTCTATACTGTCGCAGACTGCATTATCTGATGCCGTCATGTCAAACATTGCGGTGTCAAGCTTCATCACTGCCGCAGGCACGGCAGTCTCAGGTATGATTATGAATCCGCTGTCAGCGGGCGCTATGCTGTCGTTGGGCATCATCGTTGATCAGAATTTTGCGGAGAAATTTAGATTATTATTTTTCTGCATCGCTATATCGACAGCTTCATGCGCATCTGACGCTACAGACCATAGATTTCTGTGATCTTGTTTCATGAATTTTTGTTCTATAGCCGTATCAAGCATTTTAAGCAGGTTATCATAGTATCCGCCGACATTGAAAATGACTATATTGCCGTCATATAGCCCTAACTGCCGCCATGTTATTATTTCAAGCAATTCTTCGAAGGTGCCTATGCCCCCCGGAAGCGCTATCACTCCTCGGCTCATAGCTGCCATCAGTTCTTTGCGCCTGTGCATGCCGTCAGTGATTTTAAGTTCTCCCAGTCCGCGGTGATGCCATCCTCGATCGACCATGAACTGTGGAATCACTCCTATTGTCCGGCCTCCGGCTGCAATGGCCGCATCGTTGACGGCACCCATGAGACCCATTGACCCGGCGCCTGTTATCAGTGTCTGGCCGCGGAGTGCTATTTCAGCGCCAAGTTTCTTTGCCGCACTGAAATATTCTTCGGCGACAGTAACACTCGAAGCGCAATAAACCGTTATACCTTTTTCGATCATAATGATATGAGACTATGACTACTGCAAAATTACAAACAAATCGCCGGAAAAACCGCTGTCAGGCCAAGATTCATAAGATTCACTCAAAAAATCAGTATATCTCGCATATTTTATCTATTTTTGCGATAGATAATTTTTTTGAATACTATAAATAAATCAGCAGTAAACGATGAGAACCCGATACAAAAGAGTACTTCTCAAACTCAGCGGCGAATCTCTTATGGGGCAGCAGGGTTACGGTATCGATACCGGCCGCCTCGCCGACTATGCGCGTCAGATAAAAGAAATAACCGACAATGGTGTTGAAGTTGCAATCGTAATCGGCGGCGGAAATATATTCCGCGGTCTGCAAGGTGCGGCCAAAGGTTTCGATCGTGTTAAAGGCGATCAGATGGGAATGTTGGCTACTGTAATTAATTCGCTCGCCCTCAGTTCAGCTCTCGAGGCTATAGGACAGCCTGCAAAAGTTCTGACGGCTATAAATATGTTTCCTATCGGCGAACAGTACAGCAAATGGAGAGCAATCGAGTTGCTCGAAAAAGGCGAAGTGGCAATCATTTCATGCGGTACGGGTAATCCATTCTTTACTACAGACACGGGATCGGCTCTCCGCGCTGTCGAGATAGAGGCTGACGTGATGCTCAAGGGCACGCGTGTCGACGGAGTCTACACTGCTGATCCCGAAAAGGATCCTGCGGCTGTGAAATTCGACGAGATAACTTATGACGAAGTCCTTTCACGCGGTCTGAAAGTCATGGATCTGACGGCCACAGCCCTGTGTAAGGAAAACAAGATGCCTATCGTTGTCTTCGACATGGATCATGTCGGAAATCTGGGTAAAGTAATTTCCGGCGAAAACATCGGCACGCTTGTTTATTAAATATGTAACTAAAAATATCAGAAACCATAAATACTTGAAATCATGATCGACGTAAAGACTTACCTTGCTCCGGCTGAAGAAAAAATGGAACTCGCCGTGGCCTTTCTCGACGACAGTCTTTCTCACATTCGTGCCGGTAAAGCCAGCTCAAAACTGATCGACGGAATCCGTGTGGAATATTACGGCAGTCTTGTACCTATTTCTAATGTCGCAAATGTTTCCGTTCCCGATGCGCGTACTATCGCAATCACGCCATGGGAAAAACCGATGTTTAAGGAAATAGAGAAAGCTATCATCAATTCAGAACTCGGCATCACTCCCGAAAACAACGGCGAAGTGATCCGTCTGGCTATTCCGCCCCTGACCGAAGACCGACGCAAGGCTCTCGTCAAACAGTCGAAGGCAGAAGCCGAACAGGCTAAAGTCTCTGTCCGTAACGCGCGCCGCGACGCTATCGACGGACTGAAAAAAGCCATAAAGCAGGGAATGCCCGAGGACGTTGAGAAAGATGCAGAAGTTTCGGTTCAGAAACTTCACGATAAATATCTCAAGCAGATCGACGACATATTTGCAGCTAAAGAGAAGGAAATACTCACTGTCTGATCTCTGTCGACTTTAATCAGGATATTATCAGCGGATCCACAACTCATGGATCCGCTGATTTGCTTTGCTCTGATAGATGTCTTGAAAAAATTGTTATATCTTTGTCAGCGAAAGCTGAAAAAGCGTTTTTGTATGAGATTTTTATGTCACGTCATATTGTCGGGTTTTGTCGTTGTAGGTTGTATGACGGCATCGGCTCAGCGCACCTTAGAGAATCCGGGACCCGTGACGAAACGCTATATTCAGAGCATAGGTGTGAAAATCGACGAAGAGGGTGATACGGTGCCGGTCTACAATCTTCATGGCATTACTGTATTTAAGGAGTGGAAGTTCAAAAACAAGAAGGAAGAGGATTTCTACTGGCGCACAGTCCGCGATGTGAAACTCACTCTGCCTTATGCAAAACTTATCGGTGAAACTTTGATCGAGACTTATGAGTATATCGAAACTTTTCCGACCCAGAAAGAGCGCGAGAGTTATCTGAAAGATATGGAAAAATCTCTTTTCGAACAGTATAAGCCGGTGCTGAAGCGTTTCTCCAGACGCCAGGCCAAGGTATTGGTCAAACTGGTGCAGCGTGAGACTCATCAGACGAGTTATGAAATAGTCAAAGCGTTTCTGGGGTCTTTCCGGGCTTCGTTCTGGCAAGGTTTCGGCAAATTGTTCGGTGTAAGCCTGAAAAGTGAGTTCCGGCCTGAAAAGGACCGTGAGGACGCGATACTCGAACGTGTAGCCTGTGCCGTAGAGGAGGGTATTCTTTAATTTTACGCTTATGACAGCGAAAACGCTCTCCGACTATCAGCAGCTTAGATTGCATTACAATGCCTTTCTCAATCTCGAACGTGGTCTTTCGGATAATACCAGGCTATGTTATCTCGCTGATGCCGATCGTCTTGTCGAGTGGCTGCAGGATATAGGCCAAAGTGTTTATATCGCTTCGCCCGAATGTCTTCAGGGCTTTATCATCGATCTCCATCAGATCGGCATATCGGCGCGCTCACAGGCGCGTATAATTTCAGGCATAAAATCATTATACCGTTATCTGAAGACCGAGGATCTTATAGAAAACAATCCTACTCTTCTGCTCGAAAGTCCGCGTCTCGGCCGTAAACTGCCCGAAGTACTCTCTGTGGAGGAGATCGACGACATGGTCGGAGTGATCGATATGACGAAAGCCGAGGGGCAGCGTAACCGCGCCATTATCGAAACGCTTTACGGCTGCGGACTGAGAGTCAGTGAGCTTTGTAATCTGCGTATCGACAATATCAATTTCGATGACGGCATACTGATGGTGATCGGAAAGGGCGACAAGCAGCGTCTTGTGCCGATGTCGCAGACATCGTTAGATGAGATACGCCGCTGGCTCCTCGACCGTTCAAGGATAAATGTAAAGAGAGGAGAGGAGGGCATACTGTTTATAAGTCGTCGAGGACAACGGCTGACACGTGTGATGGTGTTCTATATCGTCCGTGGTTTGGCTGAAGCGGCCGGAGTGAGAAAGGAGATATCGCCTCACACTCTGCGGCACTCATTCGCGACTCATCTTCTCGAAGGCGGTGCCAATCTGCGTGCCATACAGCAGATGCTCGGCCACGAAAGCATAGCTACGACCGAGCTGTATCTTCATCTTGACAAAACATATCTCCGCCGGGAGATTCTGGCTCATCATCCGCGCAACGCGGCCCGCAGATGATCATCTGAGCGGCGCGTCGACAATAGTGATGTTGCGTTTCTGCAGTCGGGCTTCGAGATATTCTTTGAATTTTTTGGTCTGAGACGCTCCCATCGGCCGCGTGTATCTCACGAGAGCAACGTTCAGCGTGTCAAGTCTAATCGAGTCGACATTGCTGACTATGGCTTTGGTTATGGCAATGTCGCTGATTTCAGGGAAAAGCACTTTTATCTCTGGGGAGATGCGCGCGGCGATAGTGTCGTTGAGTGCTGTCTCGGCATTGACGGCCATTAGAGAGTCAATAGTCTCGCGCTGACTGTTGATGGTATTCTGTGTCACCTGATACATGTCGCGCAGCATTGTCGAAGTTGCCTGGGTGGCGTCGAAGTTAGATGGATTGTCGCCCTGAATTATACGCAGTCTTGTGCCGGCGAGTTTGTATTCAGGCAGTCGGTCGGTCAGTGCCAGCAGCAGAGAGTCGTGGGGCAATATTCTCCCGACGAGACTGACAGTCAGTGTCTTTTTGTTGCCTTTCATTTCGGCGCTGGAGTGAAGCACCTGTGTGCCGTCGAAGTTGAACTGCTGGTCGACAAAACGCTGGCAGTTGGTGTTGAATGTGGACTGCTGATACATGCGGTAGGTGAGGTAGCAGGCCGGTATCATTGTCAGAAGAGCTATCGCGTAGACAAGATTTCTCACTCTCTTTGCGCGCTGAGGGTTGGAGAAATCTTTGATATGGTATTTCATCAGTTTGACGCCGACGGTCGTAGCGCAGGCTATGAACACCGAATTGATGAAGAACAGAAACAGGGCTCCGAAAAAGAAATTCATCTGAAATGTCGCCAGACCGTAGCCGACAGTGCAGAGCGGAGGCATGAGGGCTGTGGCTATGGCCACGCCGGGAATGACATTGCCTTTGACACGGCTGCCGATGGCGAGTATGCCGGCAGCGCCGCCGAAGAAACCGATAAAGACATCATAGATCGTCGGCGACGTGCGTGCAAGCAGTTCGCTGTGGCCTTCGTTGACCGGCGAGATCAGGAAGAATACGCATGATGTTGCGACGCTGAAAATCGTTGCCATCAGCAGATTGCGGAATGATCTTTTCATCAGGTCAAAATCATGGATGCCGACGGCGAGACCTATGCCGATGATCGGTCCCATCAGCGGCGATATGAGCATTGCGCCGATGATGACGGCTGTCGAATTGGTGTTGAGACCCAGCGAGGCTATGAAGATAGCCACAATGAGGATAAGAATATTGATTCCTCTGAACGAGACGCCTTCGCGTATGGCTTCCTCAGCTTCAGCCTGCGGAATAAGAAAACTTGAAAGGTCGAAATACCCTGCCAGACTGTTCTTGAATTCTTTCAGATCACTCCATTTCATAAGTAGTCGGAATATCGGTTTATATTTGACGCAAAGATAAAGTCATATTTTCAAACTTGCAAATGAAACCAGCAAGGTCATTCATCGTCAGACAAGCCTGTCGCGACAGGTCGCCGGGCATGTTGGCAGAGATTATGAGCAGGCGACCGGCCTCGCAGAGTTCGAAATCACGCCCCGATGGCTTATAGCGCTCCTCAAATGTCTGATTAGTGATCAGGATGATCCGGCCGCCGGCCTCCTCAGCTTCTGTCCGAATGGCTTTTTCTGCCGGCGAGATAAAGGGCGAAACAAGTACACCGCCGTTGGCGGCAGTGTAAAGCCACAGGTCGCGTTTGCGTTGTCGTATTTCCGGCGAATCTGCGCGATGGACGACGACCTGCTCCCTGAACGGGCATTCGAGCAATTGGAAATTACCATAAGCCTGATAAGTACGCTCGCCGATTTTCAGCCCGTTGACCCGTCTGAAAAACTCCGGAAACGCTCTCCTCACCGCCAGCCTCCTCGGATTATCACGAAGGTAGCGGAATAAGGTATCGAGAGATCGTGAGCCTTTAAGAATCTGATCATTGAAGCCTTTAGCAAAAACTTCAACAGTCTTTGCTGCTTTATTTACCTCAACTTTGAATTTTGCAACAATTCGCCCAAGTATAATGTCGGTGGGATATTCGACAAAGAGCAATATATGAAGATGGTCAGGCATGATTGCATACTGAAGTATCCTTATATTAGGCTCGATAAGATGAAAGTTGCGAATTTTATCTTTGATTGCGCAGCCGATTTCCGTAGCGCTGACAAAGGGGCTTCCTTTCTGTCCGGCGGGGATTTGACAATCACCTTCAAGAGTGCCAAATGCCTTTACATTAGGGCTTTTATTTAAAGTTACCATGTAAATGCATCTGGAGGTGTAATCGTGCCATGGGGCGCGCAAAATTTTGTTCATTTTGATTGTTTCTTGCAATTTATTTCGCTAAAGCTCAAGGCTTGGACAAAAAGTCCGGACAAAAATTTTTGTTTTTGCTCCGATCTTCAGAGAGGATTTATTTGATATGGTCAGAAGGGGAGGGTTTTGGAGGCGCCCCATGATGAGCGGTCGAGGTTGCGGTAGCTGACTGCTTCCTGCATGTGTTGAGGTCTGATTAAGGGCGATCCGTCGAGGTCGGCGATTGTGCGCGCCACTTTTAGTATGCGGTCATAGGCGCGGGCGCTCATGTCAAATTTTGTCATTGCCTGCTCGAGAATGGAGAGAGTCGCTTCGTCGAGCGCACACCATTGCTTGATGAGCCGAGAGTTCATCTGCGCGTTGCAGTTGACTTCGGGCTCGGAGGCGAAACGCTCTTCCTGAATGGCCCGTGCGCGCACCACGCGCTCGCGGATGGCATCGCTCGTCTCGGCTGCTTCGTCTGACGACAGCCGCTGGAACGGCACAGGCAGTATCTCGATCTGAATGTCGATGCGGTCGAGCAGGGGACCCGAAATGCGGTTGAGATATTTTGCTACCTGACCGGGCGCGCATGTACAAACTTTTGTCGGATGGTTATAGTAGCCGCAGGGGCAGGGGTTCATCGAGGCCACGAGCATGAACGACGCCGGATAGTCGATCGAATAACGGGCCCGTGACACGGAGATATGCCGGTCTTCGAGCGGCTGGCGCAACACTTCGAGCACAGGCCGTGAAAACTCGGGAAATTCGTCAAGAAAAAGGATGCCGTTATGAGCCAGCGATATTTCGCCTGGCATAGGAGATGATCCGCCGCCTACGAGAGCGACAGGTGAAATCGTATGATGCGGCGAGCGGAATGGGCGATGCGACATCAGTTTCGAGCCACGGCGCAGCTTTCCGGCAACAGAATGTATTTTTGTAGTTTCGAGGGCCTCGCGCAGAGTGAGAGGGGGCATTATCGACGGAAGCCGCTTGGCCATCATCGACTTGCCGGCTCCGGGAGGGCCGACAAGCAGGATGTTATGGCCGCCGGCGCATGCGACTTCAAAAGCGCGCTTTACATTTTCCTGACCTTTGACTTCAGAAAAGTCAAAGTCGAAGATCTGACGTGAGGCGGCAAACTCCTCGCGTGTGTTCACAATAGTAGGTTCGATAACGGCGCGTCCGCTCAGAAAGTCGATCACTTCGCGCAGATTTTCAGCTCCGTAGATATCTATGTCATTGACGACTGCAGCTTCAGTAGCGTTAGCTTTAGGCACGATCATGGATTTGAAACCGGCTTTGCGTGCCTCTATGGCCATGGGGAGCACGCCTTTAATCGGCTGAAGCGATCCGTCGAGCGATAGTTCGCCCATCATCATGCATCGGTCGAGGCCGTCGACCTGTATTTCTTCGGAGGCGGCAAGGACGCCGATCGCGATAGGGAGGTCATAGGCAGATCCTTCCTTGCGGACATCGGCCGGCGCGAGATTGACGACGACAGAGTGACGCGGAAATTCGAAGCCGGATTCACGCATGGCCGAGCGTACACGCTCGTTGCTTTCTTTGATAGCGGTGTCGGGCAGACCGACGATAGAGTATATAAATCCGCGGCTGACAGCTACTTCTATAGTGATGACGATAGCATCTATTCCCTGAACGGCAGCGCCGAAAGTCTTTACGAGCATGGCAGTCAGTTTTTAGAATTTATGCAACTGTCGACGAATGCTTCGGCGCGACTGACCGAAGGTGTACGCAGAAGCTGCGAGCCGGCAGAGTCAGTGACGATGAAGTAGGGGACGGCAGGCACTCCCAGACGGTCGATACCCGGGGAAGCGAGTGATCCGGCGACCCAGAGCTGCGGCCAAGAAGCGGAGTCGAGCCGGACGGATCTGTGCCATGACATAGTGTCTTTATCAACGGCTATATCTGCAAGCTGGAGACTTGGCCTTGAAGACTTGCGCCACAGACGTTTAAGAGCCGGAACAATAGAATCTGTGCGGTCAGATGAGCCATCTGAAATCACTATAAGCGACAGTGGCTTGTCGGCCGGATCGACATCGACCAGCGAATCGCGCATGTTCAGACATCTTATAGGAGATACCGAAGCTGATGTTTCGCTCGATACGAGTCTCAGAAGCAAAGAATTGAAGCTGTCGACAAGAATTGAAGGTCTGACGTCAGGGTCTATCGACGACATGAGCGAATCGGCTCTGAGAGCGTCAGACGAAGCATCGTAGGCGGTGACCATCAGAAGAGCAGACACGATATCGGCGGGATTTTTTCCGACATATTCTTCAACAACGGCGTTAGCGCCTTCAGAGGCCATGCGGTCGGCATTATCGTTCAGAAACCGGGCCCAGCGTTCGCTGACATCGTTTCCGGAGACTATAATTCGGTCAGGCGCATTTGGCGTCAGAGTACATTCAAGCCGGTCGCCGTTGGCGACATATACGCGTCCCATCGGTCGGTAGTCGTTGTCGAGAATCTCGACAATACACGGGGCGGGAGCCACGCCTTTATACTCGAACTTTCCGTTTCGGGCGGCCGTTAGTCCCTTGACCAGCGTGCCGTTGGTGTAATAAATGAAGCGCAGGTTGATGTTGGCGTTGCCATCGACTGTTCCTTCGATTGTAAAGGAGTCGGTGTCGCCGCAGCTCCAGAGAGTGAAAGCACAGGCGAGCGACAATAGCGCACGCGATATCATTCTGTAGATTCTGATCTTTGCCATATATACAAAAATAGTTGACAGACAAAGGTAGCGAATAGTTTTTGAAAAGAGTCGATATAGTGTCGAAAATGGAGTGTAAATGAGTCCAAATGGCCATTTTTATGATATTAGATTGTAAACAATAACTAATATTTACTATTTTTGCGCACTCAAAAAATCAATAAAACAATGCGCATACGGAATTTTATATTGTCAATCGCAGCCGTGATCGCCGGTATCAATGTGTCGAATGCACAGATCATGACCTATACAGGTAAACCGCTCAACGTGGATAGCGTCAAGAATGATTTTGAGAATCAGCCTTATTTCGGGCTGTATAAGGACAATTATTTCATATTCGGACCGTCGCTTAAAAACCCCAATAATACCAATACGAATATCAAATTTCAGATCTCGATAGCTCAGCGTCTGACCAAGACGGTGCTGCCGTGGGATACATATCTGTATCTGTTCTACACGCAGAAGTGCTTCTGGAATGTGCTTGAGAATTCGATGCCAATGACTGATCTTAATTTCAATCCCGGTATAGGTCTGACAAAGCCTCTGTATGTCAAAGACCGCTTTATCGGGAAACTGACGTTTATGATCGAGCATGAATCAAACGGCCGTGACAGCATTCAGTCACGTTCGTGGAACAAAATATCTCTTGCGAGCAATATATGGGTCGACCGAAGTCTGATGGTTCACGGTAAGGTGTGGATCCCGATAATCGACGGTATGAACAACAAGGATATTCTCCATTATTGCGGTATATATCAGGTCGGAGTACAGGTGCTTTCACCCAATCAACGCTTTTCGGGCAGTGTGATTTTGACCAAACGTCTGGGCAAATTTTTCAATTACAATACAGTAATCGAGCTGTCGTATCGATTCCTGAAACGCGACAACCAGTATTTCTTCCTGCAATATTATAACGGCTATGGCGAGGGTCTGCTCGATTTCAAGCAGTTCCATAACCAGATCAGGGTCGGAATCGTCATCAAACCCAAATTTTTCAGCGAATTTTAGCGTAAAATCACTTTACAATTGCATCGACTATACGGCTGTAGCCTTTTTCGTTGGGGTGAAGTCCGTCAGTGAAGAGGGTCTCGTCGAGCGATCCGTCGTCGTTGAGCAGGCGGACGCCGGGATTTACATAGACACAACTTTCCTGAACAGCCATAGCTTCGATCTTGGCATTGGTGTTCTCCACCCATTTCAGGTCATCGCGTCGGGGCAGGATGCCGACCATCTTTATTGTGGCTCCCGGCTGACGGTCGCGGATCGCACGGATCAGAAAACGCAGGCCCTCGGCGATCTGGTCGGGGGTATTGATGCCGTAATTGTTTGTGCCGAGCATTATCACCACCTGATCAGCGTCGTAACCGTCGAGTTCGCCGTGGTAAACGCGCCACAGAGCGTTCTCGATGCGGTCCCAGCCGAAACCGAGATTGCCGAAACCGGCTTTAGCCAGATATGTGTTCCAGATGTTCGCGCCATTGATAACGTGGCCAACCGGTTTACCTCCCCAGAAATGGGTGATTGAGTTCCCGATAATCACCGAGCGCGGAGGATTGGCTCTGTTCTCGGCCATAACGTCGCGATGACGCTGACGCCACTCGTAGTTGGCGGCTTCACGACGCTGGGTCACAGGTATTGTGGTCGAGATTGCTCCTTGGGGGATATTGAGAGCTTTGCGGGCTGCCTTCTCGATGGCTTTGGCAATGGCGGTCATGCCGAGATCAGAGGGATGCACGTCGTCGACCCAACCTTCGTCGGGTATAGCGATTTCCTCACGGGTGACGTAATAGAGATTGTCGATATTGTCGGCAAGAAGTTTTTCGTAAGTAGCTTTTGCTGTGGAGTTGAGCCGCTCGATGATTTCGTATTGCTTGCTGTTGACCGGTGCATCGCTGAAACCGGGATGCTCGAAAATAATTATCGGCGCGTCACTTGAAGCGCGTAAAGTGGCTACGGCGTTGGTGAGGAGAGAGTCAAGTTCGGCCGGCGTAGTCTGGCACAGATTGGCGAGACAGCCGAGGATATAGAGACGTGCGTCGAGTTCGGTCATAAGGTCGAGCACGGGCTGTTCGAGGCGTCCGTTGCCAGAAAAGCCGAGGTTTACGAGCGGGAAACCCAACGAGCGCTGAAGCTGAGTGGGCCAAGCCATGCCGGGACGGGAAGCGACTCCGCCCTGTTCGATAGATGTGCCGTAGAGCACAATCGGACGCTCGTCTGACGCCGGTATGAAGCTGAGACTGCATGAGTCCGGCACTGCGATCTCAATTTGCTTCACACCGTTATAGAGCGGAAGATACATCTGAAATTCATATCCTTTGTCGTGGAACTCTTTCATGCGGTCATTGACAAAGCGCGTGATGACCGTGTCTCCGTCGCTGTTGAAGAAGCCGAAAAAGCGCCGCGACTTACCGTCCTGATCGACTCCGTAGAGATCGAGACCCGACACGCCTGTGGCCGGCATGTGGTGCATCTGCAGTGGACCTTCGACGACATAGCGTACTTTGATCTGCGGAGCGTTGGAGTAGAAATGGACGGCGAGTCCCGAAGAATTGCGCGACAGATTCCAGACCGGTCCGCGCACTTTGCTGAAGGCTCGGTCGGGCAGGCGGTAATAGGTATGGCCTATTTCGGAAGTCCAGCCTTGATTCTGGACTACGGGATAGCCGGCTTTCATCGGATCGAACCATTTCCAGCCGTCAGCATGTGCCGCAGCTGTACATAGCAGAGCTGCAGCGATAAGAATTGTGCGCAAAGTCTTTGTCATTTTTCAGTGATTTTGAATGGTTACGACAAAGATAGTCAAAGAAAGTGAATTATCGTTTGTTTTTGAGTTTTTTTGCCTGCCGTCGGAGTAAGCGCCGGTCTCGGCGCGAAAGCTGCCGGCGGGGAAGCGGCTCAGGTTGCCCGGGCGAGGCGGATGGGGAAGACTGGTCGGACTGGTCGGACTGGTCGGACGAGTCGGACAGGTCGGAGGGATCAGAGAGGGGGATTACCGAGTCGGCGAGGTTGGCGAGGGCACGGTCGGCAGCTCTGGTAGAGTCATGGGCGAGGACAAGGAGCGAGATTCCGTAGCGCACCTGCAGAGCGACAAGACGCTTCATAACATAGGCCGCCGAGGCATTTCGGCCAAACGAAAGAGCGGCGATACGCGAGACGGAATCTATGATGAATATGCGCGCCGGTGTGGCGGCGATGGCTTCCTCGATGTCGGCGATCACTATATCGGCGAAGTCGGTTTTGTCTTCGGGATTGAGATAGCGCGGAGTGTGAACGTAGAGCCCGGTGTTGCCTGCGATCCGTGAGCGGAGCGCGGACGAGAGACGCTGAGTGGTGACGTAGAAAACCGTGCGACCGGAGGCTGTAAGGCTTAATGCAATGTCAACAGCTGTGGCTGATTTGTCGGTCTCGCGCGGAGAGTGAATCAAGGCTGTTGTGTTTTCTTCCCAGATGTTTGCAAAAAGGAAGTCGGTTGTGCCGGCATTGATGACGTAGTCGGCTGCTGTTTTGAATTTCATTTCCATAGTGATGTTGTGTGTATTGGTAAATAATATTGCAAAAGTATGATATTAATTTTAGTTGCGCAAATATTTGTTGAATTATTTATTGTTTACGGGCAATATTTTTTATGAACGCTGATGACTGTTGATTTGGCGCACATGAAAAATAATGGTAAATTTGCGTTGAAAACAGACACCGAATGGAAAAAGTGACAGTTATAACGGTTGCACGCAATGCGCGCAATGATCTCAGGCGGACGATGGAAAGCGTCGCCCGGCTGAGTTATCCCGATGTTGAGTACATAGTCGTTGACGGCGCTTCGACCGACGGCACTGTTGAGATGCTCGAAAAAAGTAAGGGTGTGCGGTGGACAAGCGAAGCGGACAGAGGTATATATGATGCAATGAACAAAGGTGTGACAAAAGCGACCGGCGAATGGGTCATATTTATGAACGCCGGCGACCGTTTTGCCTCGGACGATGTGATCGAGCGGGTATTCTCGCACCCCGAGACCGATGCTGCCGATGTCATCTACGGAGATGTGGTCAAGCGCGGAACGGTCTGCAGCGCGTCGCCGGAGCCTGTCGACGGACACCGAATGTTTTTCTGTCATCAAAGCTGCATAGCGAGGTGCAAATGTCTGATTGATACGCCATTCGATATCAGTCACCGGATGTCGGCCGATTTCAAGTGGGTCAAGATGATGATTAAGCAGGGCCGCAGGCTTGTCTATGTGCCGGTCGCTGTGTCGGAATTTGATACAGGGGGCGTTTCGAATACATCACGTTCGCGAGGACTGGCCGACAATATGAGGGTGATCCGTGAGCTTGAACCGCTGTCGCGTCAGCTGACGCTGCTTCCTCATCTTATCGTGCCCTATGTTATGTGTCGTCTAAGAGGCAAATGAAGGATGATATTTTTGGATAGTATTGTCAAAAATTATTATCTTAGCGATTGAATTAACTCCACTACAAAAATATGGAAAACCGACATAGATATTGTGTGATAATGTGCGGCGGCATCGGCAGCCGATTTTGGCCTTACAGCCGCACGAGTCTACCAAAACAGTTTATCGATTTTTTAGGCACGGGCCGGTCGTTGCTGCAGATGAGCTATGACCGTGTGCTGCCTATAGTGCCTAAGGAAAATATAATAATTGTCACCAACGAAGCCTATGCACCGCTGGTGAAGCAGCAGTTGCCCGATCTGTCGGACGACAGTATCCTGCTGGAGCCGGCTCGCCGCAATACAGCACCGTGCGTAGCATGGGCGGCCTATCATATCAAAGCACGCGATCCGCAGGCATCGATGATAGTGACGCCGAGCGACCATCTGATCACCCGCGAGCGGGAATTCGAGTCGAGCATAGTACGGGGCTTTGAATTTGTCGAGAAACATGACGCACTGCTTACGCTCGGAATAACGCCGGTACGACCGGAAACGGGCTACGGCTATATTCAGATCGGTAAAGAGATAGAGAAAGATATAAACAAGGTGAAAACGTTCACCGAAAAACCCGATCTCGAACTGGCAAAAGTATTTTTGGCGTCGGGCGAGTTTTTCTGGAATTCGGGCATCTTTCTGTGGACGGTTGATGCGATAGTTAAGGCACTCCATGACTATGCGCCCGAAATAACGGCTAAATTTGATGAAGGAGCCGGAGAGTTCGGCACGGAGAGAGAACGCGAGTTTATCAACGTCCAGTTTCCGGCTTGCATGAGCATATCGATCGATTTTGCTGTGATGGAGAAGGCCCAGAATGTCTATGTCGAGACCGTACGTTTCGGGTGGAATGATCTTGGAACATGGAGCGCACTCTATGACCAGTCGCCCAAGAACAAGGACGGTAATGTAACACAGAACTGCAATGTGCTTGCTTACAATTCAACAGGCAATATCTTTGCGGTTCGTGGAGAGAAACTCGTTGTTGCCTATGGACTTGAGGATTATATTGTATCTGACGCCGGCGATGTGCTGCTGATATGCCCGAAGTCAGAGGAGCAGCGCATCAAGCAGATGGTCAATGACGCCAAGCTCAGTTTCGGCGACAAATATCTATAACGCAAGATGACCCCTAAGAAAATACACCTCTGCTGGTTCAGTGACGATCCCTATCCGGTAGAGATCAAGGTTTGCCTGGAGTCGTGGCAGCGTGTGCTGCCCGACTACGACGTGAAGATCTGGCGTATGGCTGACGCGCGGGCGATCGGCATCGACTATATCAACGAGGCTCTTGACGCACGTCGGTGGGCGTTTGCTTCGGACGTGGTGCGTTTTTATGCGGTGTATGCGGAGGGAGGAGTCTATATGGACAGCGATGTTTTCATCTATCGCCGCTTTGACGAGTTTATTCCCGACGATGGTTTTGTGACATTTAACGAACGCATCGAGGATGACTGGACAGTCTACGGTCTGCAGGCGGCCTTCTTTATCGGCTCGAAAGGCAACGCGTTCTGCCGTGAGATGCTCGACTACTATAAATCGCGCCACTATATCAATCCCGACGGCAGCCAGGACAACACGATCTCGCCTTACACTATGAAATCGATAGCCGAGCGTTGCGGCTATGTTTGTGAGGATTCTGAACCCCAGCGTCTGGAACTGCTGACTGTCTATCCGACTCATTATCTCGCGCCCCGTAAGCGCTATAAAATCGACAGCGAGACAATAGGTCAGCACAGGGTCTACGGTAGCTGGCGTAAACGTAAGTTTGGCCGCAAACTTGAAATCGCGGCCAAACATATCTATAATCTGACAAAATATTACGTTTTCGGAATCAGTTCTTAGCTTTTTTAGCTACTTTAGCTTCCTTAGATTTCAGGGCTTTGTCGTAAACATCCATGACCTGACGATAGAAATTGTCATAGGTGAAGCGGTTAAGGAATGTCTCCCGGGCCGCTTTTCCCATTTTAAAGCGCAAATCGGGATCGCCGGCAAGTCTGTTAATAGCGTTAGCGAGTGCGTCGGGATCGTCGGAAGGTACAAGAAATCCGTCAACGCCATCGGTGATGATTTCGGGTTGACCGCCTGTGTCGGATGTAACCAGCGGGACACCCGCAGCCATAAACTCGAAGTTGACGAGGGCGCATGGCTCTTGCCATCGTGACGGTATGACGCCTATATCGGCGTGTGAGATATATTCGGCAATCCTGTCGGTAAAGCCGATCCAGCGAATGCGATCATTAACGCCCAGCCGTTCGGCAAGTGCGCGCAGGGAAGCGACATAATTATCTGATCCGCCTCCGCAGATAGTCAATGTGGCGCAGTGGATCATAGGCAACGCCTCTATTAGAGTATCTACGCCTTTTTCAGGAACGAGGCGCCCGAGGTATGTGATATTGACCGGTGAATTGTCCGGATTGTCTGTTCGGTCAGATTGTCGGGAAATGACTTTCGTGGAATTGAGAATAACCGAGACTTTGGCAGGATCAATTCCAGATGGCACAGAAAGGAGAGTATTTTTAGATTTATGAGAGACGCAGATTACTTGGTCGAGCATCGCATACGGCTTATCGAATTTTTTGTCAGCGAAGGGGATATCGATAAGGTGATGGGTAATCACAAAAGCGGGTCTCTTGGTTTCAGGAAGAAGACCGATTGCCTTTGAAGCGAAAACAATGTCGGGTATTCTATGGACGTGAACGACAGTCTGCGAGCCGCAGTCACTCAGTATTCTGGCGAATTTACGAGGCGAAAAAAAATTCAAGTGGCCATGAAGGCGAAAAACATGAACATTGAATCCTTCATTTCGGAATATGTCGACTAAAACCGGACGGTCGGCACAAATTATTTCGACTGAGTGTCCGTTGTCGCGTTGTTCTTTAGCGAGGTTCAGAACATAGACTTCACCGCCACCCCATGTCCTATTAGACAGTATGTGGAAAATTTTCATGAGGGATATTATGCTTATATGGCTGCAAAATTATGTATAATTTTTTTGCAAGGCAAGTTCCGATGCGCAAAGATTATAGCTAACTTTGCAAAAGTTTTAAATTATGACATGATAATCTTTGATTGCGAAAGACTAAAGCATCCCAACACAGGACTTTATCATTATACCTTGCATCTTGCCAACGCTCTTGCAAAGCAGGCGAAAGCGCTGGTCGACAATGAACTGCGTTTTTATGTCAGGTCAAAAGACAAAACGTTGCTTGATAGGTCGGTAAGGACAAAAACAGTCGGAAGTTTTGACAGAGGAATATTGTTTGACCGTCGTGCGGATCTGTGGCATATTTCGAGTCAGCTGTCGCATTATCAGCCTCTCAACGGCAAGAAGATACTTACGGTTCACGACTTGAATTTTCTTTATGAAGAACTGTCAAATAGAGAGAAACGTAAGTGTCTGGGCTTTTTAAAGAAAAATCTGAGACGCTGTACGGCTATAGTGGCCATATCCGAATATACTAAGAGAGACCTGGAAGAACATGTCGACGTCGGCGATGTTCCAATTGAGGTTATATATAACGGTTGCAACCGATATGGCGGAGAAGTGACGGAGCCGTCCGAGAAGCCTCAAGGGAAATTTATCTTCGCGGTTGGCACAGTATTGGCGAAGAAAAATTTTCATGTTTTGCCGGCTATATTGGCCGGTAACGAATATGAATTAGTGATTTCGGGTTTGATCGATAATGAAGAATACCGGAGAAAAATAATAGAAGAGGCAATACGTCATGGAGTTGCCGACCGAGTGAGAATAACCGGTCCAATTGGCGAAAGTGAAAAACACTGGTATCTGAAAAATTGTGACGCTTTTGTTCATCCGTCAATTGCCGAGGGTTTCGGACTCCCCGTTATAGAAGCGATGCAATATGGTAAGCCGGTTTTTATTTCCGATCATACGTCTCTGCCTGAGATTGGAGGAGAATATGCATACTATTTCAATCATGAATTTGATGCGGACGGTATGCGTGACGAGTTTATGAAGGGCATGGCGGATTTTGCAAATGGCGGAAAGCGTCCTGAGGATATTATCAGGCGTGCAGAAAGTTTTTCGTGGGACGAAGCAGCGCGCAAGCACATTGACCTGTATAATCAGGTTTTAGCCGGATAAATCAGACGTTTGACTTGCGTTTTCCGCGCCATTTTACCCGCTCGTCGGGATTGAATTTTTCAGTGGCGTAGCTTAGAGTTGTCGCTGAGATTGTCGCGATATGTCGTTCGAGAAAGGATTCGAGCCGCGAGCGGTCTTTTTTGCCGCATTCGCGCAACACCCATCCAACGGCTTTCTGCATCAATGCTTCGCTATCGGCAATGTGTCGGCCGCACATGTCGAATGCTTCGTCGAGGCGTCCATAACGCACAGGCATCAGAGTAGAGACAACAGCAATGCGGCGGTGCCAGAGGAGAGGTGATGAGGATAGGGCGTCTATGTCGTCGCGCGAGCGCCCGGCACAGAGTTCGGCTCCGATAATATAAGGAGCCGACAGGTCGACGAGATCACAGTTGTTGGCGCGGTGGGCAACGGCGATATACTGCCGGGCAATTGTCCGGCGTGCGGAGTCGTCTTTAGCTCGCCGATATTTTTCGACCATGGCGAGGAGAGCGCCGAGCCGAAATTCGTGGACCGGACTGTCGAGCATTTCGCAGATTACTTCTGCCGGTGTGTCGAAGTATCGGCGGCTGATCGCGCGATTGTCGGGAACGCTTATTCCGATGAAGACATCGCCTTCACCATATTGGCCTTTGCCGTTTTTGAAAAAACGGTTGAAGCATTCGATTTTTTCCGGGTGTGACTTCGAGCGGAGCTCGGTCTGCCATTTCTGTAACATTTCGGTAGTGGGGTAGGGTAGTGGTTGGTTGATGCCGTAAAGTTACCTATTTTTCCGCTTTATTTTTGCGGTCAGACGGTCGAATGATTGGAAATATTGAAATCTCAAGAGCTTTAAAACGCTGTAATATGCTTGTTAATAATGTTATAGCTTTGTTTTGATGATCGGCATATTTCAGGCAGATATTTTTTTGCCTGACATCGTAATGAAATATCGGGTTTCAGTAATGGAAATTAATTATTATATTTGTAGGTTAATTTCAAGTGGAGATGAAAGATAATTTTCAATGGATAAACGAGGGCGCAGGGATGCCCGAAATTGACTTTGCAAAAGTTGAAGATTGGATCCGTCGCGTGGCAGATGCACACGGTCGGATATGCGGTCCGTTGACATATATCTTTTGTGACGATAATAAAATGCTTGAAGTGAACCGTCAATTTCTTTCTCACGATTATTTTACCGACATCATTACCTTTGATTATTCGCGAGGCAAGCTTATCTCCGGCGATATGTTCATATCGCTTGACACGGTAAGGAGCAACGCCGAGCTTGTGAAGACAAGCTACGACGAAGAATTGCGCAGGGTGATTGTTCATGGTGTGCTGCACCTTTGTGGTATAAACGACAAAGGCCCGGGTGAGCGTGAAATAATGGAAGCCGAAGAAAACAAGGCGTTAGAAATGCTTGCATAACAGAAATATAACGGATTATTCAGTGATATGCAATTTGAATATGATGTAATAGTTGTGGGTGCCGGACATGCCGGCTGTGAGGCTGCCGCTGCGTCGGCGAGACTCGGAGCGTCGACTCTGCTTATCACCATGGATATTGACAAGATTGCGCAAATGAGCTGTAATCCTGCTGTTGGTGGGATAGCTAAGGGGCAGATAGTCAGAGAGATAGATGCTCTTGGCGGCTGGATGGGCATAGTTACAGACCGCACGTCTATACAGTTCAGGATGCTTAACCGGTCGAAGGGACCGGCGATGTGGAGTCCGCGAGCTCAGTGTGACAGAAATAGATTTTCGGCCGAGTGGCGCCATATACTTGAGTATATGGACGGTCTGTCGATGTGGCAGAGTTCGGTCGAGCGGCTGATAGTCGAGGATGGCAAAGTCATCGGTGTCGCAACGACCGACGGCGCCGTTTTTCATGCAAAATGCGTTGTATTGACCAACGGAACTTTCCTCAACGGGCTGATGCATATCGGGCGTGTTCAGATGGCCGGTGGCCGCATCTCGGAGCCTGCATCCTACGGACTTACAGAGCAGTTGAAAGATCTCGGTTTTATAGCAGGACGAATGAAAACCGGAACGCCCGTGCGCATAGACGGACGGACTGTGAAATGGGAACAGACTGTACCACAGCAGGGAGATCATGATTATCATAAATTCTCCTATCTCCCGGACGTGAAACGCGAGTTGAAACAGCGCGACTGTTATATAGTCTATACAAGCGAACGGACTCACGACGTGCTGCGTCGCGGACTACCTGACTCACCGCTTTATAATGGACAGATCAAAAGCATAGGCCCCCGATATTGCCCTTCGATAGAGACAAAGATTGTAACTTTTGCAGACAAAACAGAGCATCAGTTATTTCTTGAGCCGGAAGGTGAAACTACGGCTGAATTCTATCTAAACGGCTTTTCGTCATCGCTGCCGATGAATATTCAGATCGAGGCGCTGGAGACAATTCCCGCGCTTGACGAGGTGAAGATATATCGCCCGGGATACGCTATTGAATATGATTTTTTCGATCCGCGTCAGTTGCGACACACACTTGAGACCAAGATTGTCGATGGCCTTTATTTTGCCGGTCAAATCAATGGTACGACAGGATATGAAGAGGCTGCGGGACAAGGGTTGGTTGCAGGAGCGAATGCCGCACTTAAATCACTCGGTCGAGACGAGTTTACTCTTGCCCGCGATGAGGCATATATCGGCGTGCTTATCGATGATCTTGTGACAAAAGGCGTGGATGAGCCCTACAGAATGTTCACCTCGCGTGCCGAATACCGGATATTGTTACGTCAGGATGACGCGGATGTCAGGCTTACGCCGAAGGGCTATCAGCTCGGTCTCGTCCCACAGAAACGCTATGATCTGCTGAAAACAAAGCTTGAGTGGCGTGACAGACTTATAGCTTTTTGCAATGAGTTTTCGGTGAAGGCTTCGATAATCAACCCACGGCTTGAGGCTCTTGAGCTGGCGCCGCTCAAGCAAGGTGTCAAGTTAAAAGATTTGCTTCTGCGTCCGCAGTTGAATTTCGATGTGCTGTGCGAAATAATCTCAGCTCTAGACTCACTTGTAAAGGAAATTCCGGAAAAACTGAGAGACGAGACTGTCGAGGCTGCCGAGATATTGATCAAGTATGACGGATATATTGCGCGCGAGCGATTGATTGCAGACAAGTTGAGCCGTCTTGATACTGTAAGAATTCCGGGGTCATTTGATTATTCATCTATAAAGTCCCTCTCAACAGAGGCGCGCCAGAAACTGACGAAACAAAAACCTGAGACAATAGGAGAAGCTTCGCGAATACCGGGGATATCTCCCAGCGATGTCAATATTTTGTTGCTATTGATGAACAGATGATCTGTTCCACGTGGAACAATTGGGCTGCAAAAAACGTAAAATCAATTAATTATAAAAATAGTCATATGGAATACATTAAATCAAAAATTCGCGATGTCCAGGATTTTCCGACGAAGGGAATTCTGTTCAAGGATCTGACTACAGCGTTTAAGGATCCTCGGGCTCTGCATATCATCGGGTGGGATCTTTCGCAGCTTTACCGAGATAAAGGCGTGACTAAAGTCGTAGGCATCGAGTCGCGTGGTTTTATCGGTGGTTCGATACTTGCATTCGAACTGGGGGCGGGTTTCGTACCGGCGCGTAAACCCGGTAAGCTTCCAGCTGATACTATTAAAATGGAGTATGCCAAAGAATACGGCACGGATGTGATAGAAATGCATCGCGATGCAATCGGCCCCGACGACGTAGTGGTGCTCCACGACGATGTTCTCGCTACCGGCGGAACGATGGCCGCCGCTTATAAGCTCGTGAAAAGCATGAATCCCAAGAAAATCTATGTCAATTTCATCATAGAGCTTACTGCCCTCGACGGTCGTAAAGCGCTGCCCGATGATGTAGAGGTTACGTCTCTTATCAAATATTAATCGGATACAACATATTGCGATCGGGAGCGTTGAAACTATAACGTTCCCGATCTTTTTAGTTATGGCCAAACACGAAAAATCGCCTGAATTAAAGGAAAAAATCTCCATATTGCCCGATACGCCCGGAGTCTATACATACTATGATGCAGAGGGTAAGGTGATCTATGTCGGTAAGGCGAAGAACCTTAAACGACGGGTGTCGTCGTATTTCAACCGTACTCATGACTGTCTGCGGACGAATCTGCTGGTGCGTGCGATTGCCGATATGACGTATATCGTCGTGCCTACCGAACAGGACGCGCTCAATCTGGAGAACTCCATGATCAAGGAGTTTAAGCCGCGTTACAACGTGCTGCTCAAAGATGACAAGTCATATCCATGGATTGTTGTAACGAATGAAATGTATCCTCGGGTTTTCATTACGCGCCAATATATTAAGGATGGATCGAAATATTACGGTCCTTATACTAATACGCAGATCGCGCGGACTGTGATAGATCTTATCCGCGAACTCTATCCTGTGCGCACATGCCGCCTGCCGATAACAAAAGATTATGTTTCTGCCGGTAAGGGCCGTCTGTGTCTGCAGTATCATATAAAAAAGTGTAGGGGATGTTGCACGGGAGCGATCAGCTCCGAAGAGTATGGCGGCTATATCGACAGGATCAAGCAGATACTTCGAGGCGACATTCAGGAACTGCTCGGATATCTTAGGGACGAGATGGGGCGACTTGCCGCCGAAATGCGCTTTGAGGAGGCTCAGGAGCTGAAGGAAAAATACGAATTGCTTGAAAACTATCAGTCCAAGAGCGTGATAGTCAGCCAGACTATCAACGATGTCGATGTGTTTGCGATCGATGACGATGAAAAAGATGTATATATCAATTATATGCACGTCAGACGCGGCGCCGTGGTCAGAAGTGTGACTCTGAGATACAGGCGCAGCCTCGACGAGTCGCAGGCGCAGTTGCTCGCCTACGCAATGGATGAGATCAGTCATTCGCTCGGAGTGGTCTATGATGAAGTTGTAGTTCCGTTGATTCCTGAGGTTGAAATGCCCGGCGTCAGCTTTACGGTGCCTCAGCGCGGCGATAAAGCGAAGCTGCTTGAGGTGTCGCGCCGTAATGCTCGCCAGAATAAGATCGACGCGCTTAAGCATATGGAAAAAAATGATCCTGATCTGCGTGTTGACCGTCTTATGGAGCGTATGAAAGCCGACTTCAGGCTTAACGAGCTGCCGCGCCATATAGAGTGTTTTGATAACTCAAACATCCAGGGCTCGAATCCCGTTGCGTCGTGCGTTGTGTTCCGAAACGGGAAACCGTGTAAGCGTGATTACCGTCATTTCAACATCAAGACAGTCGTCGGCCCCGACGATTTCGCGTCGATGCGCGAGGTTCTCACGCGTCGCTACACACGTCTGATGGAAGAAGGGCAGGGGCTTCCGCAGCTGATCGTCGTCGACGGCGGCAAGGGTCAGCTTAGTGCTGCCGTTGAGGCTCTCGAAGCCATTGGTCTGCGCGGCACAATCGCCGTCGTCGGCATCGCGAAGAGACTGGAGGAAATATATTTTCCGGGCGATAGCGTGCCGCTGTATATCGACAAGAATTCTGAGTCGCTCAGGGTAGTGCAGCATATGCGTGACGAGGCTCACCGTTTCGGCATCACGCATCATCGCAATCAGCGCAGCAAATCTCAGATTGTCAGTGCACTGGACTCAATAAAAGGCGTAGGACCGAAGACTGCCGATACGCTTCTGAGGCATTTCAAAAGCGTGAAGCGTATACGCGAGGCGTCGCTTGATGAGCTTTCTGCTGTGATCGGACAGTCTAAGGCTCAGATGGTTAAGTCGGCTCTGAAGGAATAGGGCCGGGAGCGTCTGAGGGTTTTATTTTATGTATAAACAGTAATTTATGAGACTTGTAATCCAGAGAGTGAGTGAGGCGTCGGTTTCGGTCGACGGTGAAATTATAGGAGCTGTCGGTCGCGGACTGATGGTGCTTGTAGGGGTCGAGCATGGCGACACAGAAGCCGATGTCGACTGGCTTGCCGCAAAAACGGTTGCGCTCAGAATATTTGAAGATGAGGCAGGTGTGATGAATCGTTCTGTCGCAGATATAGGTGGTCAGGTATTGGCGGTCAGCCAGTTCACGCTTACTGCTTCGACGCGCAAAGGCAACCGGCCGAGCTATATCAGAGCTGCCGGCCACGATGTGGCTGTGCCGTTATATGAAGCTTATTGCCGCAAGGTCGGTGAATTGCTTGGCCGTAATACAGAACGGGGCCGCTTCGGAGCCGACATGAAAGTCGCGCTCGTCAACGACGGCCCCGTGACAATTATAATAGATTCCAGGCTGAGGGAGTGACGGATTTAGAGTAAGTCTATGCCGGCCTGATGACATAGTTCGATCTGATCGTGAGGCCAGATCGATGCCTGAACTTCGCCGATATGGGCCTTCTGGAGAATAAACATACATAGGCGGCTCTGACCGATGCCGCCGCCGATCGACGACGGATATTCACCCGCGAGCAGCGCGCGGTGGAAAGCGAGTTGTGCGCGCTCCTCGCACCCGCGGATCTTAAGTTGCCGGGCGAGGGATTCCGGGCTTACACGGATGCCCATGGACGAGATTTCAAACGGTATGCCGAGTACGCGGTTCCATAGGATAATGTCGCCGTTGAGGCCGTTGTAACCGTCGGCGTTGGGTGTGCTCCAGTCATCATAGTCGGGTGCGCGTCCGTCGTGAGGTTCGCCGTCTGAGAGTCGGTCGCCGATGCCGATTATGAACACTGCTCCATATTTTTTTGCAGCTTCGGCTTCGCGTTGCCGCGGAGTCAGATCCGGATAACGGTCGAGCAATTCCTGAGAATGGATGAAGGTTATTTCGTCTGGCAGAGTCGGGGTGATATGGGGATAAATTTTGAAAATAATGTCTTCGATGCGTTTAATCGCCCCATAGATCTCGCGGACTGTCTTTTTGAGATAGTCGAGGTTGCGGTCGGCCTCGGCAATTGTCTTCTCCCAGTCCCACTGGTCGACGTAGAGCGAGTGAAGATTGTCGAGGTCTTCAAATGTGCGGATGGCGTTCATATCGGTGTAGATGCCGAAGCCCGGTGCGATATCGTATGCTGCAAGCTTTGCGCGTTTCCATTTTGCAAGCGAATGGACGACTTCGGCACGGCGCCCGTCCATCGCATCGATGGTGAAACCGACGGCGTGTTCGGTGCCGTTAAGATCATCGTTGATGCCGGTTCCTGCCTCGACGAAGAGCGGAGCGGTAACCCGGCGCAGTTTAAGCGCTTCGGCGAGAGCCGTCTGAAACTTCTCTTTGATTTGTTTGATAGCTATTTCTGTAGTTTCGGTTAGTAGTTTTCGCTTGTACTTCTTGGGAATGATTAGTGGCATAGTGTTGTCGTATTCGTTAATAATGTATCATAATGCGCAAAATTATAAATTATTTATGGAAATATGAAATATTATTAGATTAAATATTTGCAAAATGGTTTTATTATTAGTAGCCGGTACCGCAAATCATAGAAATATGGTTAAAAATATATAAATAATATAAATATAAGGGCGTATATAATATAAGCAGGGGACAATTAATTGACAAGGGGATAAAAAAATGCTATCTTTGCAGAGCAATAGAGAGCCGGAGGGAGCTGACGCTTCCTCCGCTTTGTTTAATTAAACTTAATCAACTGAATGATTGACAAAGATTTACTGGTAAAAACCGTAGAAGAAGCGATTAAAGGAACAGACCTTTTTATCGTGGATATCGTTGTGAAGCCTGACAATAATATCATCGTCGAGCTTGATTCGGCCAACGGCGTTGACATAGATAGTTGTGTGGCTATCAACCGTAAGATCGAATCGGTCTTCGACCGCGACGTCGAGGATTATCAGCTTGAGGTCGGTTCGGCGGGTCTGACATCGCCCTTCAAGGTAAAGGCTCAATATGACAAAAACATCGGCAACGAGGTCGAGATACTTACGCGCGCCGGCCGTAAGCTCTCTGGGCGTCTGGTAGAGACCGGCGATGAAACATTCACAGTCGAAGTGCCGACAAAGGTCAAGCACGAAGGCGCCAAACGCCCGGTGATCGAACTTGTGCCGGAGACGTTTGCTTACGGCGACTGCAAAAGCGTGAAGTACAAAATCGACTTCAAGTAAAAGACGAATTATAGAAACAAAACAAAAAAATACAACTCACAACAAAGAAACATGGCAAAGAAAGAGGCAACTCCGAATATGGTCGAACAGTTCGCCGAGTTTAAAGAACTCAAGAACATCGACAAGACGACAATGATCAGTGTGCTGGAAGAATCATTCCGCAACGTATTGGCAAAGATGTTTGGCACAGACGAAAATCTCGATGTGATCCTCAATCCTGACAAAGGCGACGTGCAGATCTTCCAAAATCTGCTCGTGGTTCCCGACGGCGAGGTGACAGATCCCAACATGCAGATCTCGCTTAGTGACGCCCGGGCCGACGATGATCCCGATGCAGAAGTAGGCGAAGAGCATACCAAAGAAATCATTTTCGAGAAATTCGGCCGCCGCGCCATCCTCAATCTCCGTCAGACACTCCAGTCAAAGATACTCGATCTTCAGAAAGAGGCCATTTATAACAAGTTCAAGGAGCTTGAAGGCGAACTTGTCAGCGGCGAGGTTTATCAGACATGGTCGAAGGAGACATTGCTTCTCGACGATGACAAAAACGAATTGCTTCTCCCCAAAAGCGAAGCTATTCCCGGCGACTTCTTCCGTAAAGGCGAGACTGTCCGCGCTGTGATTGCCAACGTCGACAACAAGAACAACAACCCGAAGATCACCGTATCTCGTACGAACGAAAATTTCCTGCGCCGTCTCTTCGAGCTCGAGGTTCCCGAAATCCACGACGGCCTGATCAACATCCGTGCCGTTGCCCGCATACCGGGCGAGCGCGCCAAGATCGCCGTCGAGAGCTATGACGAACGAATTGATCCGGTAGGTGCATGCGTCGGTGTGCGCGGTTCGCGTATCCATGGCATCGTCCGCGAGCTCCGCAACGAAAATATTGACGTGATCAACTACACCAACAATCCGTCGCTTTTTATCCAGCGCGCGCTTTCGCCCGCCAAGATCTCGTCCATCCGTCTCGATGAGGAAGAAAAGAAGGCTGAGGTATTTCTCCGTCCGGAGGAGGTCTCGCTTGCAATCGGTAAAAACGGTCTGAACATCAAACTTGCCTCAATGCTGACCGGTTATGTTATCGATGTCTACCGCGACGCTGAGGAGACAGTTGTCGAAGAAGACATCTATCTGGAAGAATTCAAGGACGAAATCGACGAATGGGTTATCGATGCACTCAAAAACATAGGCTTCGTGACAGCCAAAAGCGTGCTCAACGCTCCGCGCGAAATGCTTATCGAAAAAGCCGATCTCGAAGAGTCGACAGTCGATAACGTTCTGGCCGTACTCAGAGCTGAATTCGAAGACTGATCGGCAAGCCTCTCTCCGGCCGCGCCAATCATATTATAAAAACAACAACATTAACGACAAACAACGACATCGCGCCACGCCCCGCACAAGCCAGGCCTGCCGATCGATAGATAAAAATATATGGCGAAAACTAAAATCAGTACATTAGCAAAAGACCTTAACGTAGCCCTCCCGACCGTTATCGAATTTTTGCGTAAAAAAGACATCAGCATCGACGTAAGTCCCAACACGCGTGTGGAGGACGATGTGGTAGCACTGCTGATGAATGAGTTCAAGCATGACAAGGATCTAAAGCCTCAGGCTACAGTCCGTGCGCCTAAACCGGCTCCGGCCGCGCCCAAGGACATTCCGGCGCCTGCTCCGAAGAGCGAAGAACCTCAAAGACCCGAGACGACAGGCCCGCGTATCCTCGGCAAACTTGAACTTGATAAGAAAGGCAATCCTGTCGTGAGGAAGGCGGAAGCGCCTGCACCATCTAAACCGGCGCCTGCACAGCCCGTTGTCGAAAAAGAAAACGCACCGAAGACTGATGCAAAACCGTCTCAGAAAACTGAAACCCAATCTGCCGCAGCGAAGGACGTAGCAGTTGCTGATAAGCCCAAGCCTGATGTTGTGCCTCAAGAGGCATCTAAGCCAAAGCATGAGGCTGTCGCTCAGGAGAGTAAACCGGTTCACCGTCCCGAACCTAAGCCGGTCCAAAAACCGGCTCAGCAGCCTGTGAACGAACGGAAGCCAGAACCTAAGCCCGCGAAAGCCGAACCGGTGATAAAATCCGAGCCCGAAGTGTTTGCTCTTGATCGTAAAGTAGCCGGCCCGAGCATCAATGTCATCGGAAAGATCGACCTTGACGCTATCAATCAGTCGACGCGCCCCAAAAAGAAAAGCAAGGAAGAGCGTCGCAATGACCGTGCGGCACGTGCAGCCCAATCGGGCGAAGGAGCGTCGGGCGACCGCAAAAAACGCAAGCGTATCGGCGGAAAAGAGAAAATCGACATTGAAAAGACTGGACAGCAGGCAGCGCAGAATGAACGCAATCAACGTTCGGCCGGTCAGGGAGGTGGCCAGCCGCGAGGCGGAAAGAATGCTTCAAAAGACAAAAAGCGCGGAGACCGTCGTCCGTCAGCACCACAGCATGTGGAAGTCAGCGAGGAAGACGTATCTAAGCAGGTAAAGGAAACACTCGCCCGTCTGACAAACAAAGATAAGGCGCTCAAACGCGGTGCCAAATGGCGTAAGGAAAAACGCGAGATGGTCGCAAATCGCGAGCGTGAGGCTGCTCAGGCCGAAATGGCCGAAAGCCGGGTACTCAAGCTCACTGAATTTGTGACCGCCAACGACCTTGCGCTGATGATGGACGTGCCTATCAACAATGTCATAGCTACCTGTATGAACCTCGGCGTAATGGTTTCGATCAACCAGCGCCTTGATGCAGAAACTATCAATATAGTTGCAGAGGAATTCGGTTTTGAGACAGAGTATGTGTCGGCCGAAGTAGCTCAGGCAATACATCAGGAAGAGGACACGGAAGAGGATCTTGTCAACCGTCCTCCGATTGTCACTGTGATGGGACATGTCGACCACGGCAAAACATCGTTGCTTGATTATATCCGTCATGCAAACGTTATCGCGGGTGAGGCCGGCGGCATCACTCAGCACATCGGTTCTTATAGTGTGACTCTGCCCGACGGCCGTCATATAACATTCCTCGATACTCCTGGTCACGAAGCCTTTACGGCCATGCGTGCCCGCGGCGCGAAGATCACAGATATCTGTATCATCATCGTGGCTGCCGACGACAGCGTGATGCCGCAGACCGTCGAAGCCATCAACCACGCATCGGCGGCAGGTGTGCCGATCGTGTTTGCGATCAACAAGATCGACAAGCCTCATGCCAATCCCGATAAGATCAAAGAAGAGCTTGCTGCCATGAATTATCTTGTCGAAGAATGGGGCGGCAAATATCAGTCACAGGACATTTCAGCCAAGAAGGGTATTGGAGTTGAAGAGCTTATGGAGAAAGTGCTTCTTGAAGCCGAGCTCCTCGAACTCAAGGCCAATCCTAACCGCAACGCCACAGGCGCGATCATCGAGTCGACGCTTGACAAGGGCCGCGGCTATGTGGCGAATGTTCTTGTGCAGAACGGCACATTACATGTTGGCGACATCGTGCTTGCCGGTAATCATTTCGGCAAGGTCAAGGCTATGTTCAACGAACGTGACCAGCGTATCACTGAAGCCGGGCCTGCAACTCCGGCGCTGATCCTCGGACTCAACGGTGCTCCTACGGCCGGGGATACATTCAACGTTCTTGACACCGAACAGGAAGCCCGTGAAATCGCCAACAAGCGAACCCAGCTTCAGCGCGAACAGGGTCTCCGCACAACGAAAATCCTTACGCTTGAAGATATCGGCCGCCGTCGCGCGATCGGAAACTTTCAGGAACTCAATATCATCGTCAAAGGCGACGTCGACGGCTCGATCGAGGCTCTGTCAGACTCGCTCATCAAACTTTCGACCGATGAAATCCAGGTCAATGTGCTCCACAAGGCTGTCGGCGAGATCTCGGAGAGCGATGTCACACTTGCGGCTGCTTCCGACGCCGTCATAATCGGTTTCCAGGTGCGTCCGTCAATGGCAGCGCGCCGCGCAGCCGAGCGCGAAGGAGTGCAGATCCGTCTCTATTCGATCATCTATCAGGCAATCGAGGAGGTTAAGGACGCTATGGCCGGCATGCTTGCACCGGAGATCAAGGAAGAGATCACCGGTACGGCAGAGGTCATGGAAACATTCCATATCTCGAAAGTCGGCACAATCGCCGGCGCTATCGTGCGAGAAGGCAAGATCAAGCGCAGCAATAAAGTCCGGCTTATCCGCGACGGCATCGTGCGCTATACGGGCGATCTCGGTTCGCTCAAGCGTTTCAAGGACGATGTCAAGGAAGTAACTTCGGGTTATGACTGCGGTCTGTCGATATCGGGTTACAATGACGTGAAAGTCGGCGACCTTATCGAAGGCTTTGAGGAAGTCGAAGTGAACCGTACGCTGTAATGTCAAGAATACATATCAATATCGGATCTAACACAGGCGACCGCGCGGCTCTTATCGAGCGCGCGGTCGCTGCTATTGCCGCACGTCTTGATCCTGACGGGAAAGCTGAAATAAGGCTTGCGCCCGTGGTCGAAAGCGAACCATGGGGCTTCGAGTCGGAGAATAAGTTTCTCAATCTCGGCCTGATGGTCGACATGCCCGGAGATGTGGATCCGCACGAGGTGCTGCGCTGTCTGCAGGCCGTCGAACGTGAGATCGCCGACCGGCCGCACCGCAATGCAGACGGAAGCTATGCCGACCGACCGATCGACATAGATCTTATCGCGCTTGACGATATTGTGGTCGACACTCCTGATCTGCTGTTGCCGCATCCCCGGATGCATCTGCGTCAGTTCGTACTCGAACCTATAAGCATACTCGACCCCGAATGGCGCCACCCTGTCTATGGCAAAACTGCAACGGAACTGTTAGAGCTTGTTTAATAATAAATGTTTCCGGCAGGGTTGCATAGCTTGAGGAGATTTTTGTCATGAGACGAAGGAGCGTACTTGACGTACGCGACTGAGGAGCAGGGCAAAAAGCGCCCATGATATGCAAAGCAAAGGTAATTTTGAATTAATCAATTTCTTCCATAAATATTTTAAACGAAATGAAAAGATGTAAGTATTATAAAAAGAATAGCAGCCGACGGCCGGTCGCCGACATATTTCCGTCTGCTCTTCGGTCGTTATGGACCCCATAACTCCCTCATCACATCCAAAAATCTGCACGGCGACTGACCGCCCTGCAGGTAACATTTATTTTTAAACAAGCTCTTAGAAGAGCTCTGAGACGACATCAAGCGAATGCAGCGGCGTCAGCTTGCAGTAATGCAGATCGTAGTAACGGAGCAGTCCGTCAAGCAAAGCTCGTCGCGTATCACGCGTGAGTCGCATGCGTTCGATGTTATCGCGCGTCAGTCTGCTCAACAACCTCACAGCCCTGGCTTCTTCGCCGCCGAAAGCGGCGCCCGACACCGGCATCGACATGCGCCATCCGGCGCCCTCGATATCGAAAAGCGCCCGTGGGCTCCAGTCTGACATGTCCGGCTCGATGCCGAGTGGAACAGTGAGCCTGTAGAGCGTCCACAGAGCGAAATTAGCCACTCCGCGCGGGCCTGCGGCATTCAGTGCGCTCACTGTGTCAAATACTGTCAGAGAAATGATTTCGTCGTGCTGTGTGTTCCGTAATATTTTTTCAAAAACCTCGGCGAGAAAAAGGGCCATGGCCAACTTGGCCGGATCGCTGATCATAGCCATGCCGACACTCATAGGCTTCATGTCGCGGATAAACATTACTTCGCGGTCAGGACGCACGTCACAGACGCCTTCAAAAGCGGCTAAAGGCATTGTCAGAGCCCTTCGCCTGCCTGCCTCACGGCCTTTGCCGGCCGGCATTGCAAACGACACATAGCCGCGCTCGGCACTCCACGCCGAAAGGATTGAGCGTGAGTCGTTGTATTTTATTGTGCGCAGAGCTATGCAGTGAAGTGTCTCGTACATTCGTCCTGTTAAATAGAAAAACCGTATCAACTTGCTCAGATACGGCGTGATGCTAAACGATTTGAGGATAAAATTACTAAAAAAATCTTAAATAGTGGTCGTTTCTGGGAGAAATTTTGTCCATTTTCGAAAAAGTCTCTATATTTGCACTCGCTTTTCGAAGCTGACGGCCCATTCGTCTATCGGCTAGGACGCAAGATTTTCATTCTTGAAAGAGGAG
>CANPDU010000022.1 GCA_947573135.1 uncultured Bacteroidales bacterium
ATAACACTATGCTCCGACATCATCGCTCACCAACCGGAAAAATCCGCTGACCCTTTAAGGTCTTTAGGGTCTTTAGGGGCGGAGAATGGAAAAGCCGGCAGCTGGTGAGCTGTCGGCTTTGTTCTCAGTGGCGGGGGCAGGACTCGAACCTACGACCTTTGGGTTATGAGCCCAACGAGCTACCACTGCTCCACCCCGCGATGTTGTTTACGGGTGCAAAGGTAGCGAGTTCGGACGAGGTGTGCAAGCCCCTTAACGTAGTTTAACTAATAAGGTCGTGACCAGTCATCTCCTCCGGCTGCTTAATACCCATGATATGCAGGATGGTAGGAGCAACGTCGGCGAGGATGCCGTTTTCGATGCGTGCGTCGCGGTTGTCGGAGATGTAGACACAGGGTACGGGGTTGAGCGAGTGGGCTGTGTTGGGTGTGCCGTCAGGGTTGATGGCGTTGTCGGCGTTGCCGTGGTCGGCGATGATTATTACGCCATATCCGGCGGCTTTGGCGGCCTCAACTGTCTGGCGGACGCATTCGTCGATTGTGACGACTGCTTTCTCGATGGCTTCGTATACGCCTGTGTGGCCGACCATGTCGCCGTTGGCGAAGTTGACGACGATGAAGTCATATTTCTCGCTACGGATTGCGTCGGCGAGCTTGTCGGATACCTCAAAAGCGCTCATCTCGGGCTTGAGATCGTAAGTGGCGACTTTGGGCGAGGGGACGAGGATGCGGTCTTCGCCTTCGAAGGGAGCTTCGCGGCCGCCGTTGAAGAAGAAGGTAACGTGGGCATACTTCTCTGTCTCGGCGATGTGGAGCTGAGTGCGGTGGAGCGACGAGAGGTATTCGCCGAGGGTGTTGGCGACGTTCTCTTTGTCGAAGAGGATGTGAACGCCCTTGAACGACGCGTCGTAGGGAGTCATGCAATAGTACTGCAGGTCAGGAATGATGTGCATGCCTTCTTCGGGCATATCTTTCTGGGTAAGGACAACTGTGAGCTCTTTTGCGCGGTCGTTGCGGTAGTTGAAGAAGATCACGACGTCGCCGGGCTTGATGGTGCCGTCGACAGTTGAGTTGTTGATAGGCTTGATGAATTCGTCGGTGACGTCATCGTCGTAGCTCTGCTGCATGGCTTCGACCATGTCGGTTGCCTGACGGCCCTTGCCTTCGACGAGGAGATCGTAGGCGATCTTGATGCGGTCCCAGCGTTTGTCGCGGTCCATGGCGTAGTAGCGTCCGATGATTGAAGCGATCACCCCGGCCGACGAAGCGCAGTGATCCTGAAGTTCCTTGATGAATCCTTTGCCGCTGCGGGGGTCAGTGTCGCGACCGTCCATGAAGCAGTGGAGGAATACTTTGTCGAGCTTGTAAGATGCCGCGATGTCGCATAGGGCGAAGACGTGGTCGAGCGACGAGTGGACGCCACCGTTGGAAGTGAGACCCATGAAGTGGATGCCGCATTTGTGCTGGGCAGCATATGAGAACGCGCTCTTGATCTCGGGGTTTTGGGCGATCGAACCGTCTTTGATGGCTCGGTTGATCTTCACGAGGTCCTGATAGACGACGCGACCAGCGCCGATGTTAAGGTGTCCCACCTCGGAGTTGCCCATCTGTCCGTCGGGTAGTCCGACGCTTTCGCCGCCGGCGAGGAGCTCAGAGTGGGGATAGTTCTGAAGAAGATAGTCCCAGTAGGGAGTCGGAGTGGAGTATATGGCGTCGCTTTTAGTGCGGTTGCCGATGCCCCATCCGTCGAGGATCATCAATAGTGCTTTTTTTGCCATAGTCGTATGAATTGTATTAATGTTGTTTGTTTTCGGTGTTGTTGCGTTGTGCGCGGGCTATGTCGGCTTCGCGTTCGGCCCGCAAGCGCTCGCGCCGGCGCAGATTGAAGCGAAGCAGGACAATGACAGCGACGGTTACGGCGATGATGCCGAAATATTCGGCCGTCGACATGGCGCCTGAAGCGTACTGTTTCCATCCGATTGATGCCATTACGGCAAGATAGACAAGGAGAACGGCCGGAATAAGAGTTGAACGTTTGATTTTCATTATTGTTCTTGTCGTTTTTGACCGGGATCGGTTTCGGAAATGACGATATAAGGAGAGGCTGCCGGGTCGAACCGTCCGGCGCTGAGATAGCGGTAGAGCCGGAGACAGGCCCAGGCGTCGATTGCGGCATAGGACTGCTGCTCGGGCGTGAGAGCGTCGGCCTCCCAGTTGGAAAGTCGCTGGCTTTTGGATATGCGCTCGCCGAAGACGATAGCGTAGATCTTCTGGAGCGAAGTGTCGGCGATGTCATACTGCTTGACGAAAGACTGCAGCTCGACAAAGCCCTGAGGCTGAATCTCGCCCGAGCGAGCGAGAACAGAGAAGTCGTCGTGGACAGAGAGCCCAATCTTGGTAATGGCGGGGTCGCACAGGAAGTCGACGAGCCGGTCGAAGAGCCCGAGGATGTTGAGGCGGAAGAGGAAACAGAAATCGTCGGTAGCGATCTGCATGAGGGCGACTTTATGGAGACGCCCTTTGCGGAATGAGGGACGGGTCTCGGTGTCGAACCCTACGATGCGTGCACGAGAAAGTTCGCGCAGAGCCACGCGGGCCTTGTCGATCGAGTCGACGATCTGAATGCCGCCGTTGTAACGCACTGTCGGCATGGCGGCGACTGCTTCTTTGCTGATGGCTAAATGCAGATTGTCCATTTCGTCGGCAAAGATACTTATTTATGTGCTACCGACTGTCAGATGTTAACAAATTTTACCAAAGGCCGAGCCTCTATGAGTGTCAGACTTATGTCCGATTCGTGATTTTAGACAGAAAGACAGAAAAACAGATTCCAGACAGGCGAAACAGGTAAGTAGCGAAATGAGGTTTATTTTAGTCCTGATTCAATATCCTCTATTGAAGGCAGTGAACTTTTGAATTCGTCGGGGATGAATTTTGTGAGCTGAAATTCAGCTACCCCAATAGGTTGCGACGATGATTCAAGGGCATATTGGGCAAGTACATTATCTTTATCCTTGCATATCAGCAAACCGATAGTTGGATTGTCCTGCCGGGTTTTCAGGATATGGTTCACAGCCGTCATATAAGTGCCGAGTTGTCCTATATCACCGGCATCGAACGTTCCTGTCTTTACCTCTATTACGCAGTAGGCGTGTAGCTTTACGTTATAAAACAGCAAATCAATAAATTGCTCCGTATGCCCAACTTTAAGTCGATATTCTTCGCCGACATAGGCAAAGCCAGATCCGAGCTCAAGAAGAAAACGGGAAATATTTGACATAAGAGCCTTTTTCAGTTCACGTTCCTTATAAGGCTCGGTCATTTCGGTAAAGTCAAAGATATATGGGTCTTTTGTCAGTTCTTGAGCAAGGTCACTGTCGGGAGCGGGCAACAAACGGGAGAAACTTGTCAATGCTTTGCCCTGACGCAGATGCAGATTAGTCTCAATAAATGATTTCAGGACATTTCGTGACCAGCCTTCTTCGACAACTTTATGAACGTAGAATAGCGCTGTTACCGTATTGTCTGAGAATTTGTCAATAATAATGCGGTGGTGTCCCCAAGGAATTGAGAATATAATATCATCGGGTATGTCCTTAGAATTTCCCACAACTTGTGGGAAATTTATATTCGCCTCACAGTAAAGTGTATACATCTTCTTCATGTAGTAGAGGTTCTGAGGAGAAAAACCCTTACTATCGGGGATTTCGTGTTGTAAATCCTGACTGAAAAATTTGAAGAATCCGCTGCCATAAACATTTTCGGCATCGCGAGCCACGATGTCACGACCGAGCGACCAGTAGAAGCGCAGCATTTCTCGGTTTACTTGTGCCGCCGCTTTAATCTGACTAAGGCGGTATCGTTCTTTTAACTCCTGTATCCAGAGGGAGTATCCGGCATCTGTTTTAATAAGTTTGCTCATGAGAGAAGGGCGAACGGCTATTATTTGCCATTGACAATCGCAAAGTTACTAAATTTATTAGATATGCAGTGTCGGGACGTCGAGGATTTGGGTGGCGGGGAAGTGGCGGGCAATGTAGCGGGCAATGAAACCGCGGGTGTCGTCGGCAATGACTTGATCGCGGTCGAAGTAGGTGTTGTAGAGGACGTATTTCAGATCGATTCCGCGTGCAGCGACGGCTTCAAGACTGAGGATGGTATGGTTGATCGATCCGAGGACGCCATTTGTGACGAGAGCGAGAGGCAGACGGCGAGAGGTGATGTAGTCGATGGTGAGAAAGTCGTCGGTGACGGGAACCATGAGTCCGCCGGCACCCTCGATGAGGAGGACGTCGTAGCGCGATGCGAGGAGCTCACGGCTGCGGTCGATGGCCGAAAGGTCGATCGGGCGGCCGTCGATACGCGCGGCGAGCTGTGCGGAGGCGGGGTAGGAGAATATGACCGGCGAAGTGGTGAGGTCTGCGTCTTCAGGGAGCGGGCCTGTGCCGGTGAGACGGCGGTGGAGCTCGATGTCCTCGGAGCGACCTACGTTGCCGGTCTGGATGAATTTCTGAGTTATTACAGACAGGCCTCGGTCCATCATCTGACGTGCGAGCCAGGCTGTGCAGTAGCTTTTTCCGGCGTCAGTGTCGATGCCGGATATGAATAATGTTTCAGACATTGTCGTGTTTTTTTAAGATCATTCGGATTGTGCGGTAAGTGAGGTGGCAGCGTCCGTCGAGCATAACCGGATATCGTCGGATCAGCGCCGGACCGCTGACAGTGTTTGTGCGCCTGTCGAGACCGTTTACACCGCTGAGTCTGAGATGACGCAGGACATCGACAGGGGTGTCGAATGCCATGTCGTAGTCGGCCGTCGTCAATGAAACGATTTCGAAACCGGCCGGAATCATGGCCATCCACTGGCGCAAGTCCGGCATGTTGAGTGTTGCGGCGCCTGCAGTGGCAAGTTCGTTCATGTTGCCCCGGAGGAAGGCAGTCAGAAGCAAGAAACCGCCCGGCCGCAGGACTCTGAGAGCCTCGGCGAGGAAGCGTCGCGGAGAGTTGAACCACTGGACAGTCGAAGCGGATGCGATCAGGTCGAAGCGGCAAGAGTGGGTGCGACAGATGCGAAGCTCGGCGTCGCAGCTTGTGAAACGGGCACCTGAAATGCCTTCGGGCGGACGAGAGGCAACGTCCCAAAGATATAGAAAGCCGTCGGGTAAAAGATCCGACAGTCGCCGCGACAGTGAGCCTGTGCCGCAGCCGATCTCAAGGCATGCAGGGGCGTGTGGCAAACGGCGCGTGACACCGGCCCTTAATATGTCGTCGACAAGACGGTCGACGATGCTCTGCTGAACGGGTGTGTTGGCGTCGTATGTGTCGCGTCCGGCGTCGAACCGACAGGCGGCGCGCTCTTTGTCGATGATATATGCATCGGCGATTTCCTGAAGGTCGATGTAATGGGGACGGTCGAGAACGACGACCGGCGTTCCGGCCCAAGCGCGCTGCTGATTGCATGACGGAAAGATCGCGTCCTGACGTCCGATTATGGCTCTGTCCCAAGACTCGACCTTCGGATTGGCGAACCACGGTTCGGGATAGATGGCCCGGAGTTCGTCGACGAGTTCGCCAACAGGGCGAGAGGGAGCCGCGAGCATGAAGCGGTCGGTCGTGGCGCGGTCGCCGCACATGCGTCGGAAAAATTTCCGGAGATTGCGGTCGTCGAGAGTCGCAGCGGTGCCTTCGAAGACGGCTACGGGTATGCCTTTGAGATCGTCAACGGGCGACATAGTGCCGTTGACGGCAATGCGGGCCGTGATGAGGTGATCAATGGAATGAATGGTCATTGACGCGGCGTAGACTCCCATTGACCAAGCTATTAGAGCGATTTCATCGTATCCGGCAACGATCGACCAGTCGAAAGACAGGTCGCGGTAGTCCCAAATGATCAGAACGTCGTAGCCGGGACGCGAAATGTGGCGGAACGGATTGGCATCCATGCCCCATCCGGCAAATATCAGGAGCAGGCGGGGATTGTCGTCGCGATGGATAAATTCGTGTTTCATGAAGTCTGCGCTTTATTCAGACAATTGATCTCATCGAGCGCGACTCCGAGAGCATCGACGGTCTCCGGAGTGATGGCTGCAGAGAGGCTGAAGCGCAGGCGTTCGGTGCCCGGAGGTACGGTCGGAGTGCGTATAGGGAGGGCTTTGAACCCGAGTCTGAGCAGTTGCTGCGACATGTCAACGGCCTTGCGCGGGTCGCCGACGATGAGGGGCCTGATGTGGCCGGGCGCTTCGGATCCAAGAACACGTGCGAGGCGGTATGAAAGACCGGCGAGAGCGGCTCTCTCGGAGTCCATGGTGAGCATGTGGCGGAATATAAATTCGCTCCACGCGACATTGACGGGGGGCAAAGCGGTGGAAAATATGAGGCTGCGGGCCTTGTTGACCATAAAGTCGCGCATGCGCGGCGACATGACAGCGTAAGCACCGACCGAGGCTAGGGCCTTGCCGAGAGTGCCGACGATGATGTCGACTTCGGAGGGGGCCTTTGATGCGGCGACGAGACCGAGACCGGCGGGGCCGAGGACTCCGACGGCATGGGCTTCGTCGATGTAGAGCAGGGCTTTTCCCGGATAAATGCGTCGTATGTCGATCATCCGGTCGATGTCGGCGCTGTCGCCGTCCATGCTGTATACGCTTTCGGCGATTATCAGGATTGTATCGAAATCGGGAGCCTTGCGGGCGACGATCTGCGCGAGGTGGTCGTAGTCATTGTGGCGGAAACGCTCGAATGGAGCCCCGGAAAGGCGTATGCCGTCGATTATGCTCGCGTGGACGAGGCGGTCGGCAACGACGAGTGTGCGACGGTCGGCGATGGCCTGAATGAGTCCGACGTTGGCATGGTAGCCGCTGTTGAAAGTCAGGGCGGGGCGCCCGTAAGAGTCGGCAAGCGTTGTTTCGAAAGAGTCAAAATCGCGCTGTCGAGCGCCGAGCAGTCGCGAGGCAGAAGAACTCATAGGTAAAGAAACCGGGGAGAATGCCTCGAAAAAGCGTTCTCTGAGATCGGCGCGTTCGGCGATACCGAGGTAATCGTTTGACGAAAAATCGACGACACCGGTGACACTTTCAGACGGAATTCGTCTGAAATTGCCGGTATCGGTCAATTGTTTAAGAGTCAGTTCTATATCCATCAGGGTTTGACGAGTTCGATCATTTGTGAAATCAGATAGCGCAACTGGCTGTCGGAGATGACGTAGGGCGGCATGATATAGACATTTCGTCCGAAAGGACGTATCCAGACACCGCGGCTGACACACTTCTTCTGGAACTCGCCGACGTCGACGGGCTCTTTCATCTCAATAACTCCGATAGAACCGATTACACGAACATCGGCGACGGTGTCGATGGCTGCCGCCGGCGCGATGGCTTCTTTAATTACCGACTCAATATGAGCCACGCGTGACCGCATGTCGGTCTCGTTGAGTATTTTCAGGGATTCGAGAGCGACGGCGCATGCGAGAGGATTGGCCATGAAAGTCGGGCCGTGCATCATGACGCCGGCTTCGCCGCGCGAGATGGTGTCGGCGACGTCCTGAGTCGTCAGAACGGCACTCAGAGTCATGTAGCCGCCGGTCAGGCCTTTGCCTACGGTCATGATATCGGGGACGACACCGGCGTGCTCGAGAGCGAAGCAGCGGCCTGTGCGCCAGAAACCTGTCGCAATCTCGTCGAAAATAAGATAGAGGCCGTATTCGTCGCAGAGACGCCGGGCTTCGCGGAGATACTGCGGATGATAGAACCACATGCCGCCGGCGCCCTGAACGATCGGTTCGAGGATTAGGGCTGCGATCTCGTCGTGGTGAGCGGCGAGCAAGTCGCGGAGCGGCGCGATGTCGTCGGGGTTCCATTCGCCGTCGAAACGGGAGGACGGCGACGGCACAAAATAGCGGACAGGAAGAGCCGGTCCGAAGGCGCCGTGCATGCCTGTGACGGGGTCGCAGACGCTCATTGCGTTCCATGTGTCGCCGTGGTAGCCGCGCCGGATAGTCACGAAATTGGTCTTTCTGTGGTCACCGGAACGGGAAACGGCAGCCTGAACAGCCATCTTCATGGCGACTTCGACGGCAACAGATCCGGAGTCGGCGAAGAAAACGTTGTGCATGGCCTTTGGCGCCATAGCGAGGAGTGCCTTACCAAGATCTATGGCCGGACGATGGGTAAGTCCGCCGAACATGACGTGGCTCATCTTGTCGAGCTGGCGGCGTACAGCGTCGTTTAGCCGCGGATTGTTGTATCCGTGGCAAACACACCACCAAGATGACATGCCGTCGATAAGTCGTGTGCCGTCGGCGAGTATTATTTCCACTCCTTCCGCACGGTCGACAAGATAGGTCGGCAGCGGATCAATAGTCGATGTATAAGGATGCCAGAGATGCTCACGATCCCAGGCGTCGTGCAATTGCTCATTCATGACTGCAAATTTACGATATTTTTGCGATATATTGACTTAGACGCCGTTCGGCGGGACAACAAATATTGGGGAACGGGGTGTTAGGAACGAGAGGTGAAAAGCGAGTATGAACATAAGCAGTCAGAATCGTGTTGGTACTTTATCTGATAAACAGGGATGCGGCATATAAATGAAACAAATCGTAATCAAAACCGGCTTGCTGCCACTGCTGCAGATGTGTCTTTGCAGTATTGCAGCGTCGTGTATATATGATTATGACAATTGTAGCGATGCGATGTATCTTACAATCGACAGCAAGTGGGTGAATGTTCCGAATGCGTCGTGTGAGGGCGTCGCTTATATATTTTTTCCTGCAGACGGAAGTGTGCCGTGGCGCTTTGATTTCCAGGGCAAAGATGGGGGGCAGGTGCTGTTGCCTGTGGGCGAATATAGTTTCATAAGCCATAACGATGACGGAACTCGCGAGATATTCAGCGAGCCGGTCAGTTATAATGGCTATGAGGTTTACACTGCGAGCGCGCAATTACCGACATGTAACGTGTCGGCAGAGACGGAAGGGGAAAATGTGGTCACTCCCCCTGATGCGTTGTATGGAAGTGTGTCGAGCAGAGTGAGCCTTTGTACAGAAGGCGTCAGTTATATAGCGACGGAATCTGAAAGCGTGTTGACGTTTTCTCCGGATTTTGTAATGACTGTTTATCAGCGGCCTCTGACAGCCCATTATAAGTATAGAATTGAGAAAGTAGAGAATATGCAGTCAGTCAGGTCGATGAGCGCGTCATTAAGCGGTATGGCCGGGTCACTGTTTATCGCCACAGGAGAGAAAGGACACTATCCGGTCACACTTTATCTAAGGGCAGCTCCGGCGTCGACCGATGTCATCGATGGCGAGTTCTATACATTCGGTATCCCGAGTTCACCTGATGTCGCAAATATACTGACACTGTATGCGGTCCTCAATAACGGCCGCAAGTTTTGCTATAAGTTTGATGTCACCGAGCAGATAAGGCATGCCGCCAATCCGATGGATGTCTTATTGACAGTCGGCGGCATTGAATTTGAGCGGCCAGAAGAGGGAGAAGGCGCCGGCTTCAACGTCGAGGTTGACGATTGGACGACTGTCGTTGTGAACATAAATGATTAGATAAATTGTTTTATTTACATGTCTAAAGGATTAATTACAAAAAGCTACGCGATATGAGAATAACAGATATGAGAAAAACCACGGTAACGCTGATCACAATGATCGGTTTCATGGCGGTAACAAGCTGCTCGGAATATGAGAGTCCCCTCCCGAAGTATGATGAAAATATAATTTCGCTGAGAGCGGAAGTCCCTAATGTCTCTCGCGGGGCATCGACTACGACAGCCTCGATAAATGAATTTGTCGTCTATGCATTCACAGATGGGGCTGCGCTGATGGACAGCGTGAGCGTTGTCCGCGATGGTGGCGTCTGGACATATTCTCCGCCGGCTTACTGGCCAGTGTCTGCCGTCAATTTTTACGCGTATAGCCCTCATATAAGCACGGCAGCCGATATCAGCGGTCAATCAGGAGCCAATATCAACGGGTATGTTAATCACAGTAATGTAGATTTTCTATATTCTGTGCGCAAAAATGTCATGCAGCAAGCCGCTCCCGTATCGCTCAATTTCCGTCACGCCTTGTCGAAAGTGAGCATAATGATGAGTTCAACTAACCCGCATATCAATGTAGTCGTCAGCTATATTGTACTTAAAAATATATATAAGCAAGGTGATTTTACTTTCCCTCAATCGTCGACATTGCCGTCGACACCTGAAGTCGTCGGCACATGGAGCGATCTGAAGACTAAATCCGATATGATAACATTTGCAATCATAGGCGATGAAGACCGAGTAGAGCTGACGCCCGTTCCGACCGATTATACTTTAACCACTCTTGATCAAAGTTATGTCATACCTCAGCCTCTCAGTAAAGTAGAGCTGTCGAACGAGGGATATGCAGGCACATATATCGAAGTCGATTGTGAAATTTTTGATTCGTCTACCGGCGCCAAATTATGGCCAAACAGTTCCACTCCGTCATATATGTTAGTGCAGGGTACCAAGACCGGCAGAATTGTCTATCCGGCAGCGGCAGACAATGTAAAGGAGTATAAGGCAGGGCATGCATATGTCTACAATATCTCAATCAATAATCCGAGCGTACTCGATCAGATTGAATTCGATGTGACAGTCGATGATTACACGATAGAACAGATGTAGGAAAACGACGGGCGGCGCATCAAAACAGATGCGCCGCCTAAGCTATGAATATAGAGAATTGACGAAATTACGGGCAATTATTTAATAAGGACTTTAGAAACATTTGTTCCCTGCCGGCGTATGTATAAGCCGTTGCCGGGATTGGCGACGCGGACGCCCTGAATGTTGAAATACTCTACCGGCGCATCAGGATTGTCGACAACGACAGATTCGATGCCGGTGAAAGATCCGTCGCCTGCAGCTTTGAGGATACAAGCGTTTTCGATGCTCTTATTCCGGTAGTTTAACAGATAAACGACAACGTTGATATTGTCGAGATCTTTGATGGCCTGAAGAAGTTTGATGTCGTGGGAGTATTCATATTTTTTACCGACTTCGATTTCGGACGGTATGCTTCCCTTGATGCCGGAAAAATTATCGAGCTGGCGTGCGACGTCATTGTAGACGAGATCGACAGTCGAAGGCATGTTCTGCCAGTCGCCCGGAACAACAGACTGTTGGCCGGAGTAACCGTTTCGCTGAGAGTATGGCCCGACATTGTTTTCAGTAATGCCATATGCGAGTCTGAAGTTTTTGTCGCCGTCGGTGTAGTCGAAAGCAAAAGCTGTTTTTGTGTCAATTGTCAGAATGCGAGTTTCTTTGTCAAGCGAAGCCTGAGCTTCGACGCAGGCAATGCCGGGAAGAGTTTTATAGGCATTTACCATTTCCATGATGTTGTCGTAGTAGGGATATACTTCCTGCGAACGGTTAATGATAGCGTCGGGAACGCCAGTGTTACAGAAGGTATTGGCAACGTTGGCATAAGATGTAGCGGTCATTGGATCTCGGCCCGGGCTGTTGATGTGAATGCAGACGGGGATGACGGAGCCGTCAGTCGCTTCGTCGTGGATCTGTTCCATGGCAGTGTATCCGACGGGGCAATAGACGCATGAAATGCTTGTGAATTCCTCGACGACAACATTGCGGGTAAATCCGTTGCCTTTTTTGACGACAGTCAGATCATATTTTTCGGAATTATTCGGAGAGTTGTTAGGCTTTCCGTTTACTTCGGTCACTTTGAGGACAATCTCTGAACTTTTAGCCTCATTAGTTGCGACAAAATTCTCTATGCCGAGTATAATCATCTGATTGAGATTCCACTCTTGTTTGAGATTGTAAGTTTCAGTAACCGAACTTTCACCTGCGATGCCATATTCGACGGATATGTTTTTGACGGTGTTGACACCATCGTTAGCCAGCAGGAAGTTGAAAGAGAAAGGCTCATCGGTATTCACTACCGGCTGACCTTCGACAGCGAGTACGGAGACGTTGTCTTTCGGCAGGTTGGCCGCACTGACAGTAGCGCCGAGAGTCATGAAACCATATGCGCTTGCGATATTGTCCCAGCTCCATTTTTTAAGCGAGTTGGCGCGAGTTGCGACCCATCCGCCGTATTCATTCATGTGAGCCGTATAGTCGACAACGACAGGAACGTTGTTTTCATTATTGATGGTGAAATATACACCGACATATATGTTTTTGTCAGGAGTGATTTCAAAAGGAGTGTCGAGTGTGACATCAACTTTGGTGAAAGCAGTGCCGGGAGCAGTTGCCTGCTGAGTGTACAGGAAATCTCCGGTCAGATTATCGGTGATGAAAACGTTATATTTAGTGATGAGATTTTTTGTTTTATCATCATACAGTGTGCCTGTGTAGAATGAGATGCCGGTAATCTTTCCGTCGGTCAGTCCGCTGACAAACTGCGGGTCGATCTGAAAAGCCATTGCCATCTGCATGCCGGGTTCCTGACCGTTGAATGACAGTGCGGTAGCAGGATCTCCGGCAAGAGAGTAATATACTTCCTCACCGTTGTCTGCGGCATCGGTGCGGGATGTTACGACGGGTTCGGCTTCGACTGTAGCTGGGATCTCGACAGACCTTAAGTCGGGTTTGAGCTCGGGCATTAGTTTTTTCGGTCCAGCGAAGGAAAATGCTGAAGAATAAAGAGTCGCCGATAGTGCGGCGAGCACAAAAAGATGCTTTTTCATATAATAAATTCTACTACAATAATTATCATTATTTTAATATGTGTCAGCGGACGTATATCTTGCCTGACTTACCTCCGAAAGTGAACACATAAAGGCCTTTGTCAAGAGCAATGTGTCCCTCTCCCGATACGGTAGCCGAGAAGACGCTGACGCCGGCTAATGTTGTAACGACAAGGTCGGTGGCTTCGTCGCATTTATAGCTGAGACCGCCATCGACAGCCTTGAGTTCGTCGAGGACTTCGATTTCGCTTACCGATGCGTTTTTCTCACTCATTTCGATTACGAACTGCACCCGGCTGCCGCTTTCATTGACGTCCTCAGCCTCAATGACAGTTACAACGACAGGAATTTCGTCGTCAAGATCAAACTCTCCGATGTAGTCAAAGCCAAGATCGACATTCTGATTCGGGCGAACGGTGACTTTTTCCTTGGTAACAGTCTCTCCGCCGCGACATGTTCCGCCGGCACAGAGCTGGATGCTCTGACCGCTGGTGCATGTAGCGGTAATTTTTACAGATGAGGAGTAGATGTTTGTTGAAATCGAGAGGTCTGGTTTCATGATGACCTCTTTGTACTGGTCGTCTTCGTAGACGTTGACAGTTATATCGTTGAATTCGACAGTCGAGCCGGGGGTGATTTTGTGATTACCCATCCAGAATGTCAGTTCGATGGCATTTGCACTATAAATGGCAAACATACATGAGAGAGCAAGTAAAAATTTCTTCATAAATATTTGATATTTTGATTAATGATTATCGGAAGTAGAGACGGGGACTTTTGCGGCCTGAACGACGCCGGAAGCATCGGACAGAAAAGCCACAACTGCGAGATTTTCGGGAATCCATTTCTCGGTGGAAGTATCTTTAAGCGGGATGGAATAGCTCAGGTCCAGAGAACTTCCGGGCTGAACAGTCACATTGTTTCCGTCAACGCCATTGACACATGCGCGGAAAACATTATTGTGGATATAGTCGTGAATGCGACCTTCGTTGATGTCTTCCTGACGGGCGACTATGCCTGACTCGATGATCCACACTATGAGCTTTCCGCCGAGACTTTCGGACGTAGACAGACTGCAATCGATTGATATAAGATTGGTATCTCTGTCAAGATCCGCATGAATGTCAATCATCAGAGGCGTTTTAACAGACAGATCGTCGTAGACGGCAGTCGCCCATTGATCAGGATTTAGAACCGGGATCTTACCGTCGATTATGCCCGACGGGTAGTCTTCGATGCCGTAACGGTCGTTGTAGATCCGGCCTTCAGGCTGCATAAGTCCTGTGTAGCGTTTGTTGTCGGCCGGTATGCCAAAGTGCCCGGCATGGATGCTGACAGCAATCAAATGGCTGCCGTACTGCTGTTCGAGAGCCTCAATGGTGCGATGGGCAGCTGGACAGTTGACGCAATTCTGACCGGTGAAATCTTCAAGCAGGACAGTGCGCTCGGCTTTTGTGGCTTCGACTTTGATATATCGGTCGTTTTCGGATATATTGTCGCACGAAGCGGTCAGAAGAGCCAGAGAAATGAAAGCATATTTTATTATATATTTCATATTATGAGGTCGGACAGTAGATTAGAAAGTATAGCTATAAGACACTTGAAAGCCCCGTGTAGCGGGGACGTAGCGGCAGACTCCGCCCGAACAGTTGAAGCCGGCGCGTGTGCGCCCATAGCTCAGAAGCAAGCGGTTAGCCTTGTAGTTGCCGGCAATGCCTGCATTATAGTAATGCGTATCAGTTTCACCGCAATTCCACATGTCGGAAACGGAGACCATGATGTGAGGCGCCACAGACAGTTCGATCAAGCCGTAAAGCCAGTCGCGCTGATCCTGACGGGTGTGAAGGTATTGAATTTCGTTTCGGAGTGTGAAGCGTTTGTCGATACGCCATTTGGTATCGACAACAAAAATATTGGATCTTACCTTTCCCTCTTCAGGATGACCTTCGAGGAATTTGTCGTACATCTGGTTCATATACATGAATATCTGGCTTACCGAGCGGCTCCATTTCTTGTCGATCTGAATATTGAAGTCGTGGTAGTAGCTTTGTCCCATGTCGAAAAATTTTGGCGAAGGTCCGTTCGATCCCATTTCGCCAAAATTACCGGGATTGTCGGTGAGGCCTCGGATGTAGCTCAGATTGATCTTGACTTTTGTTCCGTATTTTCCGCCCAAAGCAGTTTTGCGCTTGAAATTGTATCCGAACTGACCCTGAAAGGCCCATTCGCCCGGTGCGGCCTGTGTGGCGTATGGGTAGAGCGCGGCCAGGGCATAGGTATGCAGATAAGAGAAAACAGGCATGTTGTTGAGGAAAGCGGAGGTTCCGCTCATCGACCTCTGACTGCGGAAAGCCATGTTCTCGCTACGTTTGATCTGAACAAGAGCGCTGAGGCCGCTGCGTGAAAAAGATCCGCTGAGCATTGCGGCGGTTCCGTTGCCGTAGGTATAATTGTTGTCGAACGACGGATCCTGACCTTTCCATGCGAACTCCCCGAGAACGGCAAAACCGTTTTTCTGAAATTCTGATCTCAGATCAAAGGCGTTTACTGCTTTGGGAAGATTGAGGCGCCAGTTGTGTCCGGGAACCATTATGGTCTGGTCGTCCTCGTGTTTCAGCACATAGGAAGCACCGAAAGTCCAGCTGATATTTTTATCAGCAAGCGGCCTGAAAAGATCCTGAAGCACAAGCTCGAGATCACCGCCGTAGACCTGAGAACTTGTCTTCCAGTCCCAGTATCTGCGCTGGACGCCTCCGAGAGCTGTCAGACGCACACCGTTGATCGCCGACACCTTCATGCGCCCTCCGCGGATCGCATTGTCGATGCCGAGAGAACGTTCCTGATATGTGCGCAGAATAAATCCGGCACCAAACTGTTCGTAGAAGTCTCCGCCTGTCAGTTCGAAGCCTTTATACCGGCCTTTGACATATATATGTGGCACGCCCCATCCGGCAAAATCAGGCTCGTAGCCTGGAAGGGGCCAGCGCATGAACTCGACTCTCGCGCCTGCGTCAACGTACTTGCTGATCATGTTGAGATCGGCGTAGGAGTTGAACAGAATTCGTTTGTCGTAGGATTCGGTGCCGATGGCGTTGTCCTCTTCCGGAAACAGGACATCGGCCTGTATGCTGCCGTGAAACGCCACCCCATTGTCGTCTCCGATAGAAAAAGCGGAGACAGCCAGAGCCGTCGCGGCGAAAATGACCAGCAGAGTTTGTCTCTTCATCAGTTGAATTATTTGTCAGAGTTCAGATTACGGATGATTTCGATCAGCTGATCTTCGGAGCCGTCGGTATATCCGGAATGAGTATAAGCTATCTTTCCCTTACCGTCGACAACGAGGATATGAGGCACGCTCTGCAGGCCCATGGCGCGGAAAAAATCACTGTTTGCGTCAAGAAGCACCTCGTAGTCCCAGCCCTCGGCATCGACAAACGGTTTCACTTTCGAAGTGTTCTGTGCGTCGTCTATTGAAACTATATACATTTTCATGCCGGTTTCTTCCTGCCAGTCGGGATATAGCTCGGCGATTGCGCGCAGCTCTCGTAGACAGGGTTTGCACCATGTGGCGAAGAAGCTGATCACGAATGGTTTTCCGTTGTTTGAGAGCTTGGCGACGTTGACGGTGTTGCCTTTTGTGTCTTTGACGTTAATCGCAGGGAGCTGAGCCGATACAGCGGGAGACGCAATCGCAGCGGTGAGAAAGATTAGAGCGGCAGAGATAAATTTTTTCATCGGGTACAGGGTAATAGTTGCGAAATTCACGACACGGTCTCAGAGACGAGACCATGTCGTGAATGTGTAGTAGTTGAGCTGGTTAAAAATCAATTGTTTGCGATCTTGATAACAGAAACGGAACCGTCGTTGCGGATACCTTTTGCAACGTACACACCACCGTCAAGACCGAGGTCGATGTTGCCGGCCGGCTGATCGAACGATTTAACGACAGCGCCGCTGATGTTGAAGATTTCAACAGAAGCGAAACCTGCGGGGACTGAAAGCTGACCGTCGGCGTTGATCCGAAGATCTTTATTGCCGCCGATGACGGTAGCAGTGATGCCTGAAGTTGCAGTCATGTCGAATACGACACTCTCAGCAACATAGTCACTCCACGGACAGTCATTCCAGAAGACGATAACGCTCATGTCGGGAGTTGCAATAGTCATACCTGTGTAGATTACTTCCTCGATAATGTCGTTCCATTCTTCGTCATGTCCGGTTACAACTTCATGACTCATATTCTCGACGATCCATTTACCATATTCAGGAGAACGCGCGCTGATGTATTTGTCGATTGTTGTGACTTGACCGTCCTGATAGACATAACCGGTCATGGGAGTCGAACCTGACCCGTTACCGCCGAGTATAATACCATTGTCGGCGACATAAGTAGGCGCGAAGTTGGGGATGTCGTCGGGAATGTTCAGTTCGCCGGTCTCGATATCGACGGTCGACACTTTGTAGATGGTTTTCGGGAACCATGCAAAGGGATCAGAATCGTCCATTTTTTCGATTGGAGAAACAATAGTCTTTCCATCGGTAGATAGAAGGGCATTGTTAAATGAGAAGTTCGGAGAGTCAGAAATGACATTGTTGCGGTAAGTATTGTAAGCAGTAGATTTTTCGTCCCATACTTCAAATACTTTATTATATTCAGCAAGATCAGCATTATATTTGGCCAATTCCTCTTCCGACATATAGTCTTCGGCTTCAGGATATTCGCCTGTATAAGTCTTACGGTATTCAGCGAGAGCAGCCTGATATTTGGCTAATTCCTCTTCCGTCATATAGTCTTCGGCATTAGGACGCTCTGGGCATTCGCCGGGATCTTCAACAGCTTCGAGGCTATTAGGATTGAAATATTTCTCAGTTGGCAGTGAGTAACTCCATTTGCCTTCGGAGTCCTGCTTATAGAGTACCGGAACAGTCATCATGCCGCATCCAAACTGCATCTGGCCGACGATTGTTTTCCCGTCATTAGAGATAGACAGAGCTGTAACGTACTGGGGCTTTTCTCCGAAAAAATCCTTTGTCGGATATGGCAGAGGATTGGGGTCGCCGTATGTGCCGTCGGCGTTACGTTCCCAATATACAGGGAGCTGCATGAGCTGGTAGTCGATGCCGCTCTGACCGATGTTGCCGCAGATACGCGAACCATCGTCAGTGATGCCATGACACAGATTGACGTTCTGAGGATTAGGGACTTTAAGGTCATGCCATGTGCCGTTCTGGAAGTAAGAGGCAGTGCCGTTTGCTGTTGTAGAGCCGAGGATAATGCTGCCGTCGGGAGTGAGAGCGTTTCCGTAACCGAATGAGTATTCGTTTTCATCGTCAGGAAAGAAAGATGTGACGGAGCCGTCAACGAGGTCATAAATATCGACGCTTCCATAAACGCTTGAAAGAAGATAGCGGCCGTTGTCGGAAATGTGAACGAAAGACGCGCCAAATTCACCGGTGTAAATGGTTGGTGTGGCTGCGGCGACAGTTAATGGAACAGACACACAAGCGGCTGCCGCAAGACAAACGAGTAAAGATTTTTTCATAAGTTAAGAAATAAATTAAGTTAACAAAAAGAACGGCAACCGATGAAGAATGGAAAGTTCTGGAATAGCTTTTTCGTAAAAAATAACCTGGATTATCTATTTTAGATCGGCATTGTTCGATAAATACGCTGCAAAGGTAATTAAAAAAAGTTCATAAAAACAAATATATCGGAATAAAAATTGCGAAAATAAAAAATATGCTGCGTTTTTTTAATATATAACGCAGCATATATTGGATGACTAAATGATGATTTTTTTAAGACCCCGTTCCCCAATATTAGTTAACGCTGGGGCGGTCAATCGTCGTGCAGATGAGTTCGCGCAGTGAGGGAGCAATGCGGTTGCATTGTGACCGAAACAAACGGACGCAGATGCATGGCGATTGGCCGAGGCGATGGTAATTCCCGTTAACGATTGGGCCAGTCCCGTACGTACGCTTGGGCTATCGATGACGGCAACTGTCGGTGGTGTCTGTTTTTCTTTCGAAACCCTTGCGACATCATTCAATTCCTGTGTCAGACGGTCAAAAAATCCGGTTGAAATCCACTTGCGGTAAAATTCATATACGGTACGCCATTAATTTATTGTGTTGTAACGAATTAAAATTACCTGAGTATCGCATTTCTCCGGCGCTTTTTGCCTTGTTCCTCAGTCACGTAGCTACGGCTACGCTCCTTCGTTACAAGACAAAAATCACTCAGAGATATGCGCCCCCAGCATTAACAAATATTGGGGAACGGGGTCTTACAGCTTGTCTTTCAGAAATGCGGCTGTGTGGCCAAGTCCCGAAGCCACAATTTCCTCGGGCGTGCCAGTGGCAACGAGTGAGCCTCCGGCTTCGCCGCCGTCAGGACCGATGTCGATGATATTGTCGGCGCACTTGATCACTTCAAGGTTATGTTCGATTATTATTAATGTGTGTCCTTGTCTGAGCAGTTTTTCAAAAGAATCGAGCAGGACGTGGATGTCGTGGAAATGAAGTCCGGTCGTCGGCTCGTCGAATATGAAAAGAGTCGGTTCGGGTTTTTCCTGAGCAAGAAACCAGGCGAGTTTGACGCGCTGGTTTTCGCCCCCCGAAAGAGTCGAAGACGACTGCCCGAGTTTTATATAACCGAGCCCGACATCCTGAAGAGGCTTTAGACGGCGGACAATTCGGCGTTCGGTTGCTCCGTCGGTCTCTGAGAAGAATTCGATCGCCTGACTGACGGTCATGTCGAGCACGTCATAGATGTTTTTGCCGCGGTATTCGACTTCGAGCACCTCGGCTTTGAATCGCTTGCCGTGGCACGACTCGCACGGCACGACAATGTCGGCCATAAACTGCATCTCGATGGTGATCGACCCTTCGCCCTTGCACTCTTCGCAGCGGCCGCCTTCGGCATTGAAAGAGAAATAGGCCGGAGTAAATCCCATCTGGCGCGAGTGTTGCTGATCGGCGAACAGGGATCGTATCTCGTCGTATGCCTTAAGGTAAGTCGCCGGATTTGACCGGGAAGATTTACCTATGGGGTTCTGATCGACAAATTCGACTGACGATATCCGCCTGATGTCGCCTTTGAGAGATCTGAAGGCTCCGGGTGCGTCGCCCGGGTTGCCGAGCTCGCGCTGGAGACCACGGTACAATATATCTCTTACAAGAGTGGACTTGCCGGAGCCGCTGACGCCGGTCACAACGTTCATCACGCCGAGCGGGAAACGGACAGTGAGATTCTTCAGATTGTGTTCGGTTGCGCCGTTCACCTCAATGTAGCTTGACGAACGCCGTCGCGAGCGCGGCACGTCGATTTTTTCGGCACCGGAGAGATAGCGTAGTGTGTGACTGCGGGGTGCAAGGCGCTCCGCCTCATCGGGATTACCGGGCACCGGTCCTTCATAGACTATCTCTCCGCCGAGACGTCCGGCGTCGGGGCCGACATCGATGATCATGTCGGCGGCGCGCATTATTTCTTCGTCATGCTCAACGACAATGACTGTGTTGCCGAGAGCTTTGAGTTTCTCGAGGACGCGGATCAATCGGTCGGTGTCGCGCGGATGCAGACCGATCGACGGTTCGTCGAGTATATAAAGCGATCCGACAAGGCTGCTGCCGAGAGATGTCGCAAGGTTGATGCGCTGGCTCTCGCCACCTGACAGGGAGTTGCTGAGACGGTCGAGAGTAAGATAGCCGAGTCCGACCTCATCGAGAAAGGTCAGTCGGTTGCGGATCTCTACCAGCAGGCGTGCGGCTATTTTGGAGTCGCGTTCATCAAGTCGCAGATTTTCAAACCATTGGTTTAAGCGTTTGATCGGCATTCTGACTATATCGCCGACCGAGAGACCGTTGATTTTGACGTAAGCGGTTTCGGGTCTGAGTCTTGAGCCGTGGCACGACGGGCAGACGGTCTTCCCTCGGTAACGTGCGATCATAACCCTATACTGTATCTGGTGTCGCTGAGAGTCGAGCCATTGAAAAAAACGATCGATCGACGGCATCTCGCTTCCGTCGCCGTGCCAAAGCAGATCGCGCTGGCTTTCGGTCAGATCTGCATAGGCCGTATGTATGGGAAAATCGTTGGCTGCGGCCCACGATATAAATTCACGTTTCCATTTACCCATGACTTCACTGCGCCAGCATGCCACAGCGCCTTCGTAGACGGTGAGTGAACGGTCGGGCACGACGAGGTTTTCGTCTATTCCGATGATTTTGCCGAAGCCTTCGCATTCCGGACACGCACCGTATGGATTATTGAAATTGAACATCTGGTCCGACGGTTCGAGGAAAGCGATGCCGTCGGCCTCGAAGCGCTTTGAGAATGTTTTGCGGACAACGCCGCTGTCGGTCCACGCGAGGAGAACACATTCGTCATGACCTTCGAAGAATGCCGTTTCGGCAGAGTCGGCCAGACGCGACTGCTCATCGCCGCTTCGAGCGACGGCGAGTCGGTCTATCAGCAGGTCGTAAGTGTCGGTTGTCGCGGATTTGTCGCCGATCAGATCTGATATCAGGTGAAAGCCGCCTTCGTGGTCGACGAGTCGCGAGAAGCCTTCTTTCTGATAAATTTCGAGCTGAGCTGCGAACGGCCGTCCTTCAGGCAGGCTTATGGGCGCGGCGACGGCGATACGCGTCCCCTCAGGCATAGCTGCGGCAGCGGCCATTATGTCCTCGACCGACTGTTTTTTGACCTCTTCGCCCGAAACCGGCGAATATGTGCGGCCTATTCGGCCAAAAAGCATGCGGATATAGTCGTAGATTTCTGTCGATGTTCCGACAGTTGACCGCGGATTGCGCGTGTTGACCTTCTGCTCGATGGCTATAGCCGGCGGCAGACCTCTGATGAAGTCGCACTCGGGCTTGCGGAGTTTGCCGAGAAACTGACGCGCATAGCTTGACAGGCTCTCGACATAACGGCGCCGCCCTTCGGCATAGAGCGTGTCAAAAGCCAGCGACGACTTTCCGGATCCGGAAAGCCCGGTGACGACGATAAATTTGCCTCGCGGCAGTTCGACGCTGATGTTTTTTAGGTTATTGACACGTGCGCCACGCACGATTATATTTTGTTGCTCCTTTTTCTTTGACATAAGGTGTGTTGGCTATGTGGATTCAACAAAGATACGAAAAGAATATGAAGCGGCGTGTAATTTTTAAGTAACTTTACCGTCTAATAGGAAAATTCAATACCAATCATATCTGAAAATGGACAATAACATTCTGAAGGCCGAAAATATAGTCAAGACCTTCACAAAGCACACGGCTCTCGACGATGTGACGATCGAAGTGCCCCGCGGCAAAGTCTACGGTCTCCTCGGTCCCAACGGCGCTGGCAAGACGACGCTGATAAGGATAATCAATCATATAACGGCTCCCGACAGCGGAACGGTGACTTTCAACGGCCATCGTCTGACGGCTGCCGATGTAGCCAATATCGGATATCTGCCCGAGGAGCGCGGTCTCTATAAAAAAATGAAAGTCGGCGATCAGGCGATCTTTTTCGCAAGGCTCAAGGGCCTGAGTAAAAATGATGCCACTCGTGCGCTGAAAGAGTGGTTCGAGCGTCTCGAAATTTCATCGTGGTGGGACCGCAAGGTCGAAGAACTGTCGAAGGGTATGGCACAAAAGGTGCAGTTTATCGTTACCGTTCTTCACAAACCCGAACTCCTGATCTTCGACGAACCGTTCTCCGGTTTTGACCCTATCAATGCCAATGTACTCAAACGCGAGATACTGCATCTGCGCGACGAGGGTGCCACGGTTATATTCTCGACCCACAATATGGCCAGTGTCGAGGAATTGTGCGACAATATAAGCCTTATCAACAAGTCGCACAATATATTGACCGGCAGCGTCCGCGAGCTGCGCCGCGAGTATTCTGACAATTCGTTTGAATTCAGTTTTCTCGGAGAGCAGAGCAAGCTCGAAGAGACTCTACGTCCGCTTGTGCGCGAGATGGAGGGCAAAGGCATCGACCGCGACGGTTTCCTGTCGCTGTCGCTGAAACTCAATTCGGGCGACGATCTCCGCGAGGCCATAGCGCGGGCCAACGGCGCGGTCGATCTGAGATCGTTCCGCCAGGTGTTGCCGAGTATGGATGAAATATTTATCCGCTCGGTCGAAATGTTTAACCAGAACAATCCGCAGTAATCATGAATTCCCAGCTTTCAACTATCATAACGCGTGAATATCTCGAACGCGTCAAACGTAAAAGTTTTATAATATCGACTATCCTTATGCCGGTGTTTATGGTGCTTCTTATGGCGTTGCCGGCACTGATAGCGATATTCTCGACTCCGGAAGAGAAGGAAATAGCCGTGGTCGACGAATCAGGTGTTATCGCCAAAACTCTTCAAAACGGCGACGAGACAAAATTTGTAGTCACGCAGGCGACTCTGGCCGATCTGACCGACAATGAAGATTACTATGGTGTGCTTGTGATAGGCAAGGATATAGTCGACAACCCTTCGGCTGTTACGCTTTACACTCACTCCGCGTCGTCGATGCAGCTTGAGAATGCTATCGCGCGTCAGATCAAGGAGACGGTTGAGTCGATACGACTGCGGCGTTACAATATCGAAAATCTCAGTGAGATTCTCGCGGCTGTCAATGCCGATGTTAAACTGCAGACATTCCGCATCGACAGTGACGAGACCTCTGAGACATCGTCGACATTGAGCTACTTCATCGGCATTATAATGTCATTTATGCTCTACATGTTCATCCTGCTTTACGGCCAGATGGTTATGACTTCTATTATCGAGGAGAAAAACAACCGCGTGCTTGAGATTGTCGTCTCATCGGTCAAACCAAGCTATCTGATGCTCGGCAAGATAATCGGCATAGGGCTTGTTGCCATAACCCAGATACTCATATGGGCGATAATAATCATGTCGTTCACATTCTGGGTAATGCCTTCGCTCGTTGCAGGTATCGCCGGTGGAGCTGATCCTGAAATGATGGCAGCTCTGGGTCTTCTCGGCGACGGATCTTATATGCTTACGCTTTTCGTGTATCTGATTTTGTTTCTTGTCGGCGGCTATCTGTTCTACTCGTCGATCTACGCCGCGATCGGTTCGGCAGTCGACAATATCCAGGATGCAAGTCAGCTTCAGACATTTGCTGTGCTGCCTATAATAATAGGCATGGTGCTTGCCCCGTCGGTTGTCGGTGATCCGATGTCGAGTTTTGCAACTTGGGTGTCGATAATTCCGTTCACGTCGCCGATGGTGATGATGGCCCGAATTCCGTTCGATATTCCCGTATGGCAGATCATCACCTCGCTGGTGCTTCTCTATGCGACATTCCTATTTATGATCTGGCTCTCCGCCAAGATTTACAGAGTCGGCATATTCATGTATGGCAAAAAGCCCACGATCGGCGAATTAATCCGCTGGGCACGATATAAGTAACGCAATCACTGCGTTTGCATAAATAAACACAGCTTTCCGGCAGATTTAATATATTTTTTGAAATATATTCTGTCGGAAAGCGTTTGTCTTACATGATTATCAAAAATAAATTCGTAACTTTGCACGAATTTGCAATAAATAGGCAATAACGCGTGACACATGAGACAATTAAAAATCACTAAATCCATTACAAACCGCGAAAGCGCCTCGCTCGACAAATATCTTCAGGAGATAGGCCGCGAGGAACTTATAACTGTAGAAGAAGAAGTTGAACTCGCCCAGCGTATACGTCAGGGTGATCAGGCTGCTCTTGAGAAACTCACAAGAGCCAATCTTCGTTTCGTGGTATCGGTGGCAAAACAATATCAGAATCAGGGGCTTTCACTCCCCGATCTTATCAACGAGGGCAATCTCGGTCTGATCAAGGCTGCCCGTAAGTTTGACGAGACCCGTGGTTTTAAATTTATTTCTTATGCCGTATGGTGGATCCGTCAGTCGATCCTTCAGGCCTTGGCCGAACAGTCGCGTATCGTGCGTCTGCCTCTCAACCAGGTTGGTTCGCTTAATAAAATCAGCAAGGCTCTCTCGAAGTTCGAGCAGGAGAACGAACGCCGTCCGTCGCCCGAAGAACTTGCCGAAACGCTTGATGTGCCTGTCGAAAAGATTGCCGACACGCTGAAAGTGTCCGGCCGCCATATCTCGGTTGACGCTCCTTTCGTCGAGGGTGAGGACAACAGTCTGCTTGATGTGCTGACTAATGATGATTCTCCAATGGCTGACGCCTCGCTCAATCAGGAATCACTTTCAAACGAGGTCGAACGAGCTCTTCGTCAGCTTCATGAGCGTGAGCGCGAGATCCTCAAGATGTTCTTCGGAATCGGTTGTCAGGAAATGACTCTTGAAGAAATCGGCGCTAAGTTTGATCTTACCCGCGAACGAGTCCGTCAGATCAAGGAAAAGGCTATCCGCCGGCTTAAAGGTCAGCGTAGCCGTCTGCTGAAATCTTATCTCGGCTCATAAGACATTTTAATGAGATATTCAGGCGATTTCTAAACGAGATCGCCTGTTTTTGTTTATGGCCATGTCGCGGGAAATCCGTACTTTTGCTAACAGAACCCTTTATATCCTGATTTTATGAATCGATCTGTCATTCCTGCATTGTTTGTCGTGTTGATAACCGCATTGCCGCTGTGTGCTGCAGAAACGGCTGTTGTGCCTCGTCCGGCTTCAGTCGAGACCCCGGACGGAAAAGCATTTGAATTCAACGACAATACATCGTTGCGCATAATCGCGCCTGACGACAGTATGTCGGCGACTTTGGCCGATTGTGTGTCCTCGGTCTTTCCCGGACACGAAATCAGTGGAAAAAGATCAAAAAATCAGATTGAGCTGCGGGTAAATCTCGGTGAGTATACGCCTGAGGCCTATGATCTGACGGTCGGGAAAGATCGGATTTTGATTGAGGCTTCGGATGGGGCCGGGCTGTTCTATGGCTTGCAGACTGTCAGACAGCTTGCCGATAATGGCTTCGGCAGGATTCCAAATATGCAGATCAGTGACGCTCCTCGCTTCCCTTATCGCGGCGTGATGATTGATGTCAGCCGCAATTTCCGAGACAAAAACTTTATCAAAAAGCAGATTGATGCTATGTCGCGCCTGAAACTCAACAGACTTCACCTCCATCTCACCGATGGCGCAGGCTGGAGAATACAGATTGATAAATATCCGAGGCTTACCGAATATGCCGCGTGGCGTCAGGGAGAGACGTGGAAGCAATGGAACGGTCGTTACTGCGAACGAACCGATTCGGGCGCTCACGGCGGGTTTTATACAAAAGAAGATTTGCGCGATATCATAAAGTATGCGGCCGATCGCTTCATAACCGTGATACCTGAGATTGAGATGCCGGCCCACTCTGAAGAAGTCCTTGCCGCGTATCCGGAACTGTCATGCACGGGCGAACCATTCAAACACTCTGATTTCTGTATCGGCAATGAAAAGACATTTGAATTTCTACAGGATATAATCGATGAAGTTATTGAAATTTTCCCTTCGGAATATATCCATATAGGTGGTGACGAGGCATCGAAACAGGCGTGGAAAAGTTGTCCCAAGTGTCAGAAACGCATGATCGATGAGGGTCTTGAAGACGTCGACGGGCTTCAGAGCTATTTCGTCCATCGTATCGAACAGTATCTCAATTCAAAAGGGCGTGCGCTGATAGGGTGGGATGAGATAATGGAGGGCGGTCTTGCCCCGAATGCTACTGTACTGTCATGGCGCGGTCCACAGCATGGAATCCGTGCGGCCGAAAGCGGGCATAATGCCGTGATGGCTCCGGGTCGCTTCTGCTATTTTGACGGTTATCAGGATGTTCCTCACACTCAGCCCGAAGCAATAGGCGGTTATCTGCCAATCAGCCTCGTGTACAGTTTTGATCCTGCGCCTGACTCTTTGTCGGTGGAGACACGCAATAATATCAAAGGTGTGGAAGCCACAATGTTTACTGAATATATTGCGACTGACGAACACGCCGAGTATATGCTTTATCCGCGTATGCTCGCATTGGCTGAAGTGGCGTGGACGCCGCAGGCTCTGCGTGATTATGATGATTTCCGCGAACGCGCGCTCATGTTCAACGACCGTCTGATATCGGAAGGATATCATGCGTTTGATCTGCATAAAGAAATAGGCAATCGCAAGGAAGCGTTAGCCCCGGTCGACCATCTTGCACGCGGCAAGCGAGTCATTTATAACGATTGTGAATGGTCATGGAAATATCCTGCCGCCGGAGCATCAACATTCACCGACGGACTGCGCGGCGGATGGATCTACACCGACGGCCGCTGGCAGGGATTTTACAACGGAGACACAGATCGGGCGCTCGATGTGACAGTCGATATGGATGAGCCGACTGATATAACATATGTCGGTGCAGACTTCATACAGCTGTGTCCGCCGAATGTATGGTTTCCCGAGAAGGTTATAATCTCATACTCAAACGACGGTGAGAATTTCACGACCCTTACAACTATCACAACCAATCTGTTGCGTGACAATAAAGTGGCATTCCGCAATTTCTCGTGGGCAGGTAATGTCAGAGCCAGGTATATACGCTATCAGGCGTATAACCGCTGGCGATTTGTCTTCACCGATGAAATTGTCATAAGATAGATCTAAGCGGTGATTTCGAGCAGTATTTCGTCAAAGATTTTTATGCAGCTCTCATAGTATCCGTCGCCCGTCACCCGCGGGCCGCTGACAACGGTATATCCGTCAAATGACAGGCGTGAGGTGAGCTCTTCGACAGCATTGCGGCCTCCGACCGACAGTGCAAAGTGTGACATGCCGCGACGGAAAGGACTGTATTCGGCTGCCGACGTGCCGTCGCGAGACATAATTTCAAGAAGGCAGTCTCCTGCAAACATTATGAAATAGCTTCGCAAACCTGATTTCGGGTTGTGATATGGCTCGCCGGTCTTTCCACCGAAATACCGGATGAAAAAATCCTTTGCCTGCTCAAGGTCTGAGACATAGAGGGCAATATGGTCAATGCGTGTCATTTCTTTGCAAGAAATCTCTCTGACAGCCATGCTCTGATAGGGAGATCATAGACTTTGACGCTGGCGTATGCCACTGCTATAGATGCAATGAATATGCTGACTGCAACCCAGATATGAGTGCCGAGCGGCGCATCTGCATGCTGAGCGGCCCAGTTCATCTGTACATAGATCATAGGGTAGTGGGTGATGTAGAGTGGGTAAGAGATCATCCCGAGAAATTTGCATATAGCGGTCGTGCGTTTCCCGGTAAGCTGACTTCCGGCGCCGGCTGCGACTATTGCCGGATAGACGAAAAGGATTATTAAGGCGCAATAGACTCCGTTGATCCACTCGTGGCTTTCACCGCCGATGTGGGGAACAACGAGCGTTGCGGCCACGGCGAGAGAGCACCATGTCATGGCGCCCCGTTTGAGATTGATGCGGCATTTGCTGAGTCTATAGAGTAGCAGACCCCCGAAAAACGGGTAGAGCAGACGGCAGACGCCGATGTAGATCTGGTCCGGTGTCAGACCGAAACCGCCGATGACCGTGTATTTTGCATATTCACGCACTTCAAGCAGCCCGAAAGCATCGATGTTCATGCAGACATCGATAGTCAGGAACGCCGACAGGAAGACAAATACGGCAAGTACGACTGTGCTGAAGCGGCGGATGAACAGAGCATAGGCGATATTGGCGATATATTCCCAAAGCAACGACCATTGTGCGCCGTTGAGTGAGTTGATCTCTTTCCATCCTCTGATGTCCATTGATGGCGGAGTCGGAAACATTATGCAGCCTAAAATCATGATGAGAAGCAGTTTCCACCACGGAGTCTGCATTACGAGCTCAAATCCCGGCGCAGCACTGAAATAGAACCAGAATGCTCCGATCAGAGTGCCGAGTATGACCATCGGCTGTAATCTTATCAGTCGGCGTTTGAAGAAATCCCATGTCGACATGCGGTTCCAGCGGTCGTCATAGGCATATCCGATCACAAATCCCGACAGTACGAAAAAGAAGTCTACGGCAAGATAGCCGTGGTTTAGAATCTGATATTTCGGACCGGCCGAATATGTTTCAAACAAGTGGAACGCTACTACGATCATAGCTGCCACGCCGCGGAGCCCGTCAAGTATTTCAAACCTCGGTTTAGAGGATAAGGGGATTGATTCTGTTGCCATATTAATGATAATGAATTCTGTTCGCAAAATTAAGATTATTTTATTATACTTTATTTGCCTATATTTTATTGATATTGTACTATATTTGCATTATGAAGCATGTTGCATTTATTTTTGATAATGTGTCGTTCAAACCGGATCTGCAGATCGGAAAGCATTCCCACAATCACTGGGAACTGTCGTATGTAATATGCGGTCAAGGTTTGCGTACAATAGGAGACCGTACCGAGCCAATTCGTGAAGGCGAGATAATATTGATTCCCCCGGATATACCTCATGTATGGCATTTTGACAGAGACAAGACTGACGCTACGGGAAATATATCAAACGTGTCAGTGTTTTTTGAGACATCACTTCTTGACGGGCTGATAAATATATTTCCCGAAATATCGGATATCATGAATGATCTCCGGATTAAAAAAGATGCGGTCGATTTCAGAGGAGAGGCATATGATAGAATTCGTGCCTTATTAAGAAAGATGAGGAATTTGACGCCACAGGCGCGTCTGCCGCTGATGCTGGATGTTCTCGTCACTATAGCTAAGGCCGATGATTTCAGGCTTGTGGGGAAATACAATTTATTGAGCAACGCCGAACGACGTATCGAAAAGGTCAGAGTGTATTGCTCGTGTAATTTCATGCATAATATAAGGCTCGACGATGTAGCTTGCCATGTTGGGATGAATAAATCGTCATTCTGCACTTTCATGCGTCGTCAGACCGGAAAAACTTTGACTGAATATCTGAATGACATACGTCTGGAAAAAGCGATGGAGAGGCTGAAACAGGCAGATGACAATGTCTATGAGGTGGCGTTTGATGTCGGGTTCTCAAATGTAGCTTATTTTAATCGACTCTTTAAACGGAAGTACGGCTGTACGCCCAAATCGGTCAGATTATAGCTCTCAGACGTTTATCTGGCACGGTAAGTCATAAAATGCGTTAATATAAGTCTGAATTGAGATTTTTGACGTATCTTTGTCGCTGTTAACTCATATCATTGCAATGAAACATCAGTTCATCAAACTCTTAACCATACTCTCGCTCGTTATCGGCGCCTCGGTAGCCGCAAATGCTCAGTTCCGTTATGCAGCTATAGCCGGATTTGAAAACACTAATCTGAAATTCAAACAGGATCTTGTCACAGTGTCGCATACTCCGAGTTTTCAGGTCGGAGTGCAGGGAGAGATGATGTTTCCGGGACTTGGATTCGGCATCGATTTAGGTCTGATCTACAACCAGCTCGGTGCCAAAGTCAATCTGGGTGAACGTAAAATCTGGGCATCACAGGGTTACGGTGACGAACGTGTGCGTCTGCATACTCTCCAGATACCTCTTCATCTGCGTTTTAAATGGACACGCATGAGCGGACTCGAAGATATTATTGCCCCGTTTGTCTATGGCGGCCCGGACTTTAATATTCTTGTCGGTCATGGCAAATGTGACGCTTTCAAATACGCCGGCGGTGATCTCAGTCTTTCGGCCGGCGGAGGTGTGGAACTGTTCCGTCGCTGGCAGCTGTCGTTTCAGTACAGCTGGGGTATGACTTACGCTTTGAAAACAAAACTCCTTGACAATTACAGCGCGCGCAGCCGCTCTTATGCGGTTCGTCTCGCTTATTTCTTCTGATTATTATAAAAGATCATAGCCGGGGATGTCCCGCATGAACATGTAGCTTTGGCATGTTGTGTCAAAGCGGCAGCAGTAATGTGTCAGGCCGTTGCTAACCATCAGGTAGGGAGCGCCGATCACGCTGTTATAGCGTGCGATCTGATCGAAGACGCTCTGGGTTATGTTGACTGTTGATGCTTTGTATTCTACTATGACCAGCGGCTGTCCGGTGCGAGAGTAGATCAGAGTGTCGCAGCGTCGGGCGGTGCGGTTCAGCTTGAGACTCACCTCGTTGGCCATAAGACCGCGCGGATATCCGCGTTCAGTGATAAGATAATTGACAAAATGTTGCCTGACCCATTCTTCAGGCGTGAGCGCCACAAATTTACCTCGCAGACAGTCGAAGATGCGCGTGACGCCGTCGGGGTCGCGCGTCAGCCGATAATCGAATGCAGGCAAATTTAAATCCATTTGTGGTTGAGCTTATTTTTTTGTATCTTCGCTACAAATTTACAACTTTATTTCAATTTTACCGATGGCTGCGCCTGCCGTAACATACGATTCTCTTTGCCGACAGCTGGCTGCCGGTCAATTCGCGCCTGTCTATCTGCTGCATGGAGAAGAAGGTTATTATATCGACGATCTTGTGCGGCGCTTCGAGAGTATTCTCAGCGAAGAGGAGCGGGAGTTTAATCTTCATGTGCTTTATGCGCCTGAAGTCGAGCCGGGAGCGATAATGGATCTTTGTATGCAATATCCGATGATGGCTGACCGTCAGGTGGTAATAGTGAAAGAGGCTCAGGCGGTATCGGCCGACAGGATTAATAAGTTATACCGGTATGTATCATCGCCGGTGAACACGACTGTTCTGGTAATTTGCTTCCGCGGTGTGCAGGCTAAAGGAAAAGAATTGCTTGCGGCGGTAAGATCCAAGGGCGTTAATTTCGAGTCAAAAAAGTTGTCGGAATATAACGCTCCGGCCGTAATTGGCGATTTTATCAAAAATAAAGGTCTTAAAGCTGAACAGAAGGCTCTGGAGATGCTGCGCGATTATGTCGGAACTGATCTTAGCCGTCTTTATAACGAAATTGATAAACTCACTACCGCGCTCGGAGCCGGAGCGACTGTGACGGCTGCAGATGTAGAGCGAAACATCGGTCTTAGTAAGGATTACAATAATTTTGAACTTGTCGACGCACTTGCGGTAAAAGATACCGGAAAGGTGTTTCGTATTGCTGAATATTTCAGGGCAAATCCTAAAAATAATCCGCTTGTAGTCAGCGCATCGACGATATTTTCGTTTTTCGCCGATCTTATGGCCGCGTATTATTGCGCTGACAAAAGTGAGAGCGGTATGATGGCGGAACTTAAACTCCGCTGGCCCGGTCAGGTGAAGCGCTATCGCACTGCCATGCAATATTATAATGCTTTCCAGGTTATTGAGATAATCGCAGCCATACGCCGCTATGACGCCATGAGCAAGGGAGTCGGATCGCGACAGACTGACCATCAGCTTTTCCGCGATTTGCTGTTTCATATACTCACTGCTCCCGGAAATATAAAATTTTAGGTGACGGCTGATCCGAACAATTGCGGTTTTCATGCTGTTTTGTAGTAGGTGATTGCCATAAACTTATTAATGATAAATTAAAATTTATAATTATGGACAAAAAATATGTGTGCGAGGTGTGTGACTGGGTATATGATCCGGCGATAGGTGATCCTGAAAATGGCATTAAGCCGGGCACCCCGTTCGAGGATCTGCCTGATGACTGGGTGTGTCCGCTCTGTGGAGTCGGCAAGGATCAGTTTGCTCCCGTCGATTAATCTGAATATAATAAATGTGTGCCGCGAAAACGGCACACATTTGTTATATAGCGTTAAGTCGCAAATTGATCAGAACTGACGCTGTTCGTAGTCGGAGATTGTGCGTCGCCATTCGGAGGAGATGTCAACGGCGCGGCAAGTTTTCGGATCGATATTGACCATGGTTGTTATTGCACGGCATTTTACTTCGCCTGTGTCGGAGTTGATCACACGTTGCTCGAGGCGCAGCGATTTTTCTGACATGGATTCGACTGCGGTCAGCACCTCGAGCGGTTCTTCGAGATAGGCGGGAGCATGAAAGTCGCAATTGATGTTGGCGACAACGATAGCAAGATTATCGTGGTTAAGTTTGCCGTTTATAAACTGATGAAAATAGTTGGCTTTGCCGAGATCCATGAGTTGGATGTAGACGGAGTTATTGAGATGGCCGAGCATGTCGATGTCGTTGAATCTGAGTTGCACGGGCTGATGATGGCGGAATTCGAACGATGCTTGTGGTACGCGTGACTGTGACATAGAATATTTAATGTGAGTTCGATAAGAGTTAAATACAAATTTCGATGATAAGCGATAAGATCACTATGCCTTTTTTATATGTTAAAATTGAAAACAGACACATTCTTCGCAATGTTCACCGATGACAAAATTACAGAAACTTTTGTAACAATGTTTTTCCTGAGTAAATAATTTTTAAGAATACAGGATTATGACTATTTTTGCAAAAGTCAATTAAAATTCAATAAATCAACCATAATGCGAATAAAACTGCTTATTCTTCTCATTTCGATTTGTCAAACTTCATTTGCGCAATTAATTCCTTTCAAGATGGGAGACATTGTCACCGGAATCAAGTACGGTTATGAGGATAAAAAAGGCAAAGTTATTGTCGATCCAATTTATCAAGAAACTTTTGAATTCAAAAACGGATTAGGGCGCGTCAAATCAGATAAATTCCTTTATGGTTTTGTCGATGCTACAGGCAAGGTCGTAATACCGATAAAATACGCGTCAGCAAGCGACTTTCATGAGGGGCTGGCTGCAGTCGGAACCGGATCTTTCGGATCTGCGACGCACGGTTATATTGACAAAACGGGCAAATTTGTCATACCGCCCAAATATATGAGCGCAAAGGATTTCAAAAACGGCCTGGCTGAAGTCTCAGTATCCATAGGCGGCCATCGGAAATGGGGCGTCATAGATAAGACCGGCAAAGTCGTAGTAACTCCGAAATTCGATCTTTGCGACATCTTAAACAGCGGACTGATCAAGGTTACCGCCTATACACCGGAAGAAGTAATATCTTATTATGACAAAACAGGCAAGAAGCATCAATCAGAGAAAGATTATAAAATTTATCTGAACGATCAAATCGCCAAGACTCCATTTGAGGAGTATATCAAATCAAATGTGATGTCATGGGAGGAATATGTCAAAGAAAAATGTCTGCCAGAGGAGCCAAAACTGACTGAAGAAGCGCTCCAGAAACAAATTGTCGATGAACTGGAAAAATGGAAGCAAAAGAGTGAATTTGAAAGTGTCGCAGACTGGCAGGCACGTGTGACGCCGGAAACAGCGGCTGAGAAAGCTGAGGAAATACTGAACGGAATAAAATCGGAATATCAGGCAAAGTCACTTGAATATCAGACAGCACTGGATAATGCAATAAAGGATTATGACAACAATTATTACCGGCCGGCTGTCAATCGGTACTGTGGAGCAAAAGCCTCGGTTTTCAGACGGCAAAATTTTGAACTGTCAACTTATGATGCCGAAAATCAGACTTTCCTTATCAGCGCATCGGAGGCCGGATCGATTTTGCTGCCTGTACCCAAAGAGGAAGCTCAGGCGTTCAAAGAAAATTGGGCTACAATAAAGACAAAATGCAAACCTGTTTTCGTTCCTGCCGGAAATGAAATTGTACTTAAATCAGTCAAGTTCGGCAATTTTGTCTATGACAGTAACACTAAGGCCGTCTACGCAACAAACGACGCTGTAAATAATTTCAAACCGCTTGAGATCAAGCTGCCCGACAATCTTGACTATACGGTCAGCACTAACAATAAGACGGACAATGCGCCCCGGTATGTTCTGTCTTCGCGCAGCAACAGCGACATAGACACGGACATTCCGAATGGAAGCGCAGTCAGAAACAACACTGTGGCGATAATTATCGCTAATGAAAATTACGAACACTGTGTCAATGTAGAATATGCACTTAACGACGGCCAGGCAGTCAAAGAATATTTCAACCGCACCATAGGTATACCCGAAAAGCAGATATTCGTGTATCGCGATGCATCGCTGTCGCAAATGGTCGGAGCTATAGACCGCATTGCGAAACTATCGGACGTCTATGATCCGGCAAGTTTAGAAGTAATAGTGTATTATGCAGGTCACGGCATACCTAACGAAAAAGACCGGTCGGCTTACCTCATACCCACCGACAGTGACCCGATGATCACCGAGACATGTCTGCCGCTCAACCGATTGTATGATCAACTGGGTAAAAGCGGAGCATCTTCGGTCAAAGTGTTTCTCGACGCTTGCTTCAGCGGATCTTTAAGAGGCGACGGAATGCTGGTTTCGGCCCGTGGCGTAGCCATCAAACCGCGGCCGTCGGAACCTGTCAGCCGCACGTTTGTGCTCACCGCTACGTCGGATGATCAGACGGCATGGCCATACGACGAGAAGAAGCACGGCGCATTCACCTACTTTTTATTGAAAAAAATAAAGGAAACGTCAGGAGATGTCACTTTAGGCGAACTGAGCGATTATGTCAACGACAATGTCAAGAAAACCATCTATCTGAACAAGCAGAAGGTGCAGACTCCGCGAGTCTCGACATCGTTTGACATGCAGCCGGAATGGCGCGGAAGTAAACTATAAAAAAATTGTCCGGACGATTCCAAATACGGAGAGTCCGGACCTGAGATCAGTGGATTATAATTGACTTTACGACCGGACGGCCGACGGCTTGATTTATTCGGTCGCGGAGATTGTCGGTCAGAAAAGAAAGCTCGCTTTTGAGCGGGGCGGATGTAATATAGACATGGAGAACACCGTCGGCGATATACCGCCGGGTGGTGAGACGGTTTACCGTCGGACCTACCACTTCAGACCATAGGTATGAAGCCCGTTGCTCGTCGTAGACATCGCTGAGTCCGACACGGGACATGGCTTCCGAGAATATTTCGGCGAATGTTTTCGGATCGGTGCGTTTCATGACTGTGTGTCAGGACGGGTTATGGGAGTGAAACATCCGTCCACTACACTCCAGATAGCATCGCTGCCTCCGGTGAGAGCGATGATCTCGTCGAGATGGCGACGGTTGGTATCTGTGACGAATATCTGGCCGAAAGTGTCGGTTGCGACAATGCGCATGATGCGTTCGACGCGGCCGGCATCAAGTTTGTCGAATATGTCGTCGAGAAGCAGAAGGGGCGACATTGCAGTGACGTCGCGCAGGAATTCATATTGAGCGAATCGCAGGGCGATAGTGTAAGTTTTTGCCTGGCCCTGAGAAGCGGTCTGCCGTGCCGGCATATCGTCGAGAGTCATTTCGATATCGTCACGGTGGACGCCGACCGAAGTGTGGCGCAACAGGCGGTCGCGGCCGCGGTTGGTCTCGAGAAGGACGGCGAGAGAGTCTGAGTCGGAAAGGTGAGAGCGGTACGTGAGTTTTGGTGTCTCTCGGGTGCCGGATATGGCGGAATAGTAGCGGCCGAAGATTTCAGACAGTCTGTCGATACGCGCGGCGCGGACGCGATGGATATAGTCTGCGGCCATGTCCATCTGCATTTCAACAGCTAAAAAAAGATTGTCGTCAGCGACGCCGTCGCGCAGCATGGAGTTGCGCTGGGTGAGAGCCTGGTTGTAGCGGATGAGTGCTTCAAGATAACGTGCGTCGCCCTGCGATATGACCATGTCGAGAAAGCGCCGGCGCACTTCACCTCCGCCGTTGATCAACTCGATATCAGCCGGCGCGATCATGACGAGGGGAAACAGCCCGATGTGTTCGCTAAGACGGCGGTATTCCTTGCCTGAACGTTTGAAAGACTTGCGTCTGCCGACAGCAAGTCCGGCAACGATTTCCTCGTCAATGTCGCGACGGAGATAGTGCCCGCGGGCAATGGCGAAATCTTCGCCTCTTTTGATCAGCATAGGGTCAGTGAGTCCGGCAAAACTCTTGCAGAAGCTCAGAAAATGGATCGCATCGAGCAGGTTGCTTTTGCCGACGCCGTTATCTCCCAGGAAACAGTTGATCTTGGGCGAAAATTCGAGCGAACATTCACTGATGTTCTTGAAGTTTGTAAGATGGAGAGACTGCAGTATCATTTATTGAACGCTTCGCTGAAGAAAAGCAGGTGGTGAAGGATGGAATTATTCCAGTATTCCCAGGTGTGTGCTCCCGGACGCGATACATAGTCGTGCGGAATGCCTGCATCGAGCAGGGCGCGGTGGAGATTTTCGTTGACCTGCGCAAAAAAATCGTCGACTCCGCAGTCGAAATAGATGTTGATCTGTCCGGGGGTGATGTCTTTGACGTGGTTTATCACCGAAGCATTCTCCCAGTTCTGAGGATGATTCTCTATGTCGCCGAGAAGACCGGGCAACCCCCAGTTTTTCGGGAAAGGACGGATGTCGACACCGCCGCTCATGCTGCCCGCACTGCCGAAAATGTCGGGATGGCGGAATGCGAGATAAAGCGCGCCGTGGCCGCCCATGCTGAGACCGGTGATGGCTCTTTTGGAGCGGTCGGGGAGGGTAGGATAGTTATTGTCAATATATGGAATAAGATCTTCGATGATGAACGTCTCCATTTTGATTTTAGGATTGACCGGCGAATCAAGATACCATGTATCACGGCCGTCAGGATGGACGATAATCATGCCGTAGCGGTCGGCCATGTCTTTGATGCGCGGCTGGTGGGAGAGCCAGTCGGCGTAATTGCCATATGCACCGTGAAGGACGTAGACGACAGGGAAATGTTGGTCAGGCGCAGCATTGTCGGGCACAACGACGAGGACTGTCATCGGAGTTTCAAGATTGGTTGTGGCGACAGTGACAGTGTCGACACGTGCTGCCGTCGCCGTCAGACCGGCTACACACAACAGTAAAAAGGATAAAATACGTTTCATCATAAAAATCGTTTTTAGGCGAGTTACTTTAATTATATATTGTCGTAAGTATCAATCATTCTCTGAAGTTCAATTTCCGAAGGAAGATAGCGAGCTACATTACCCAACTCTTTTCTCAATTCGTATTCCGCAACGCCAAGCGGACGATCCAATCCCCGAAACGACCATTCGACAACCGTATCATCTTTAGATTTACATATAAGCAACCCTATGGTTTGGTTATCATCCGACTGTTTCATCAATTCATCAACTGCGGAGACGTAAAAATTCAACTTTCCGGCGAAATCAGGAATAAACGGTACTACTTTTAATTCCACCACTATATAACATTTAAGCCGCGTATGATAAAATATCATATCAGGAATAAAAGTCTGGCCTCCGGGCATTCTCAGTTCCATTTGTCTGCCTACATAAGCAAAACCACTACCGAGTTCAAGAAGTAACCGCGTTATATTCTGAGAAATGACATCTTCAAGCTGTTTTTCAGTAGCTTTATTGTCAAGTCCTGTAAAACTGAAATCATATGGACTTTTTAGGATCGCTTTTGCCAATTCTCCATGTGGCTGAGGCAATTGAAGGTCAAAATTTGTCAGCGCCCGGCCTTTTTTCTGATATAATTTATTCTCGATTTCTGCACTCAATTCAGCTCTGCTCCAACCATTCCGAATTGTTTCCTCTATGTAAAATTGAGCCTCATCTAATGATTTACTATGCGTAAAGATAGCAATATGATGTTTCCAGGGCACAAAGCCGAAATCTAGAGGCATCTCAATTTCGTCACCAGGTTGGTGACGAATTGAATCAGTTTGATTATAAAATTCATACCAGCGTTTGGCATATTTGAGATTTGTAACGGAAAATCCTGTCTGCCCCGGGAATTCAGCTTTAAGATCCAGACTAAGACAGTCGAAGAATGCACTGCCCCATTTCGCATCGGTATGCAATGCGAGAATATCATGTCCCAATCCCCAATAGAATTCAAGTAACGCTGTATTTACTTTTACGGCAGCCTTCATACGGCTTTTACGGTACCGTTCCTTTATGTCGCGAAGTAAGAGTGCGTACTCTTCTCCAACGACAGACACAGGGCGTTTCATAAATTCAGGTTGGTTCATTGCTATTGCCGGCGATTGGTACTACAAAATAGTTTTATCGTTTACAAAGGTAAGCAAAATTTTTTTATGTACCTTTGTGTCTGTAATCACTAAGTTATGGCAAAAATATTATTGAGCTTCGACACGGAAGAATTTGATGTGCCTCGAGAGCACGGTGTTGATATCGCGCTGGAAGAATCTATGAAAATATCGTCGGCCGGAACTACACGCATACTCGACGTTCTCCGCGGCCATGGAGTCAGGGCTACATTTTTCTGCACATCGAATTTCGTTGAAAATGCGCCCGATATCGTGAGCCGCATCGTCGGCGAAGGTCATGAACTTGCTGCTCACGGATGCGACCACTGGCGTCCGGCTCCGGAAGATGTGGAGAGATCGAAAGAGATAATAGAGCGCCTGAGCGGACAGAAAGTCCACGGTTACCGTCAGCCGCGCATGTTTCCGGTTTCGGACAAGGAGATCGCGCGTTGCGGCTACACCTATAACTCGTCGCTCAATCCGGCGTTTATCCCGGGGCGCTATATGCATCTGACATCTCCGCGGACATGTTTTATGAAAGACGGCGTTCTCCAGATACCGGCATCAGTGACTCCGCTGCTGCGCTTTCCGCTTTTCTGGCTGAGCTATCATCATCTGCCGGCATCGCTCTACCGCCGGCTGGCGCGTCGGGTTGCCAACCACGACGGATATTTCGCCACATATTTCCACCCGTGGGAATTTTTTGACCTGTCGTCGCGTCGCGATCTGAAAATGCCGTATCTCATCAGGCACAATTCCGGCGACGGCATGGCGAAGCGGCTCGGCGAGCTGATTGATTATTTCAAGCGACGCGGCGACGAATTTACAACATACTATGAATTTGCCAAAACCCAGATAAAATCATGATACGACTTGCAATTGTCTGTCCATGTTATAATGAGGAGGCTGTCATCGGGCATTCGTCTGAGCGGCTGCTTGATCTGATCGGGAGGCTTTCGTCGGCAGGCAAGATAAGCGCCGACAGTTTTGTGCTGATGGTCAACGACGGCAGCCGCGACCGCACATGGGAGCTGATCCGCGGACTTCATGCCAAAGATCCGGTCCATTTCAAGGGCATCGATCTCGCTCACAACGCCGGGCATCAGAAGGCGATACTCGCCGGCATGATGACAGCGGTGCGCACGGCCGACGCCATAGTGACTGTCGATGTCGATCTGCAGGATGATATCGAGGCTATCGGCAAGATGGTCGACGCATATGCTGAGGGCTATGACGTGGTCTACGGTGTGAAAGTGTCGCGTAAGGCTGACCCGGTGTTTAAACGGCTGACAGCTGTGGCGTTTTACAGACTTCAGCGTAAGCTCGGAGTGGAGACGGTCTATAATCACGCCGATTTCCGTTTTATGAGCCGCAGAGTAGTCGAGGAGCTCGGTCGGTATGAAGAGCGTAATCTCTATCTGCGCGGCATAATACCGATGATCGGTTATCGCTCTACGACAGTCGACGATGTGATCAGTGAACGTGAGGCCGGTGAGTCAAAATACACTGTGTCGAAGATGTTCACGCTCGCGCTTAACGGCATAACGTCGTTTTCGGTCAAGCCTATCTATAGTATTCTGACAACGGGGCTGATCTTTGTGGTTATTTCGATCTGCATAGGCATCTATGTCATAGCGTCGCTGATCTCGGGAACGGCTGAGCACGGCTGGGCTTCGCTGATGCTGTCTGTCTGGTTTGTCGGCGGCGTGGTGTTGCTGGCGATCGGCATGATAGGTCTCTATATCGGGCGAATTTTCATCGAAGTCAAACACCGTCCGCACTATCATATCAGAGAGGAACTCGATTAAATTTTTTATGTTCAATGTCTCGGCAAATTTCAAAACAGCAATATGAGTATGCGCTCAACCGCATTGAGGAGCTTTTGCCGCTGGTGACGGACGAGACTCCGGCAAGTGACAAAAATGCTGTTGAACTGACCATTGTGTCTGATGTGGTTGAAGCATACGAAAAAGTCCACTTCCCGATAAGTAAACCAACTATCGGAGAGCTGTTTGTCGATGGAGCGCGGGGGAGATAAGGGTTATGGGTGAATTGTGTGTTTAATGCTTTTGATGAGCCGACTGCCGCGCGGAGCGCTTTGAGAGGCAGGATGCAGACGAACGGTGCACCAACCGCCGTTCCGGACCGACGGAAATATTCGTCTGCTATCTGACTGAGGATGCGCATCGCGCGGCGGTCGCACATGGCCACAAACTCAAAACCGTTTTCGGCAAGACGCGCCACAATCGCGGCCACGGAGCATCTGAGGCTGATCGGCTCACGGCTAATGATATCGGAGATCTCTATTGCAATATCATTGAAACCGTAATCGCAGCTTTTCAGAAACCGCAGCAGGGCGCGACGCGTCGAGCGTGTTTTTTTGTTTGTAATATGTAGCGTTGTATCGGTCATCTGTCAGTAATCTTTTCCGATGCAAAATTACTGCGGCGATTGACGCGATATTTGGCTTTTTTGTACAAGTGATCGGTTTAACACAGGTTAAATATCATGATAGTGGGGGTAATCGGCTGTATGACTTGTGGTTGAGGGAACGGTGCACTCCCCCCAAAAAGCGCGTCGGGGATGCGACGCCGATCGAAGTCCGGTGATGTCGCACATCTCCGACGCGCCTGTGTGACAGGATGTTGACCGGCCCCACAAACCGCCTACGGCTCATTGTGGGTCGCATATCGCGCCTCGCCGAGGCGCCTGACCGAGCCGGGTCGCTATCTGCCGCAAACTGCGAGTCGGGGATGTAGAGGGGTGCGAAATATAGGTAGGGGCAAAAAAAGAGCGGCTGCCGAAGCAGTCGCTCTTTTTTAATTATTTATGAAATCGAGTGTTACTTTTTAACAACTGTGGCGGTCCAGGGCAGGTTGCGGAGATTGAGAGTGATCTCGTAAGTGCCTGTGGCGTCGCACTTGAAGTTGGGAGCGTTGAACGGATCAAGGTTGTCGAACTGACCGCCGAGACTTACAGTCCACTGATCATTGGCGCGGAATTTCCATTCGTCGCCTTCGGTCATATCCTGAGTAACGGTATAGGTGAAGTCGTCGACCTTAGTCATTTCGACAGACGAACCCCATCCATTGAAACCGCCGATGATGCCCCAGCCGGTGAGTTTGACGAGCTGAAGATTTTTACTAAGGTAATTGAGCGAGATATAATACAATCCCGGTTCGCCTACTTTGATATTATCGCCGCCGTCAGCCATACCTTTACCTATATACTGACCGTCGACAGTTTCGAACACAGGTTGAGTCTTATCGTTAGTAGAACCGAAATCGCCGTCCCAGCCTGCTTGCGGCGAGAATTTGAACTCTTTGCCGAGAACAGCTATACCTGCGTAATCGACGTAGTTATTGGTCCACATCGTGGGTTCGGCAGCAAATGACCATGAAAGACCGTTGACATTGTCGCCTGCAAGCCAGAAGTTGTCGTTAGCCGATTTGTAAGAGAATGTCATAGCATTCTTTTTCTCTTCGGCGTTGCCTTCGATAGCTGTGATGCGGTCGATCTTGACTTCGAACATCACGCGTCCGCTGATATCAAGATAGCCGGCGAGCTGATCGGCGCTTTCGTCGAGTTTGCCGTTGCGGCTCTCCGAATCAGCTTCAGTGACGCCGATAACAAGACCGTTTTCAAGATCGAATGAGTCGTAGGTCGACTCAGGGATGATCTTCCAGTAGAGACCGGTAGTTTCGAAGTTGTGAATAAGCGTGAATTTGGGGTTGTCATACTGGCTGCCCTCACCTTTGGTGAAAGCGGCGGCATTGGCTTTTGACCATGTCTCAGCATCGTCAGACCAGATCAGATAGTAGACAGGTTCGATCACTGCAAGCGGTGAGAACGGAAGGACCTTTATCTGCTGAGTGCCGATAAAAGAGTCGGCATCACCGAGACGGATCACCTCTTTGCCGTTGACGGCCTGAACGCCGTAACGCACCCAAAGTGTGATTTCAGAGGGGTCGCGGGTGAGGCCATAAATGTAGCCCTGCACTTCCTCAGGATTGAGAAGGAAAGTCGAGCCGTTGGCAACAACGGGCAGTTCAACCGCATTTGAGAAATTTTCGTCGGTGCTGATCTGAGCAACGGCGCCGAATGTGTAGCCGGCAGGCCATTCTTCACCTGCTGTTACAGTTGCGACAGGGAAATTCTGATCGTCGTTGTTGTATTGTTCGAGGCTGATAACAGCCGGCATGTCGGCGCTCGGAGCGACGGAAACAATGCTCGGATCAACCGCCGGAATTTCGGGATTTACGACCGGAATGCCGAGTGTGTCGTCATCATCTTCGCAGGCTGTGAAGCCGAGGGCGAGAGCCGCAAGAGGAAGGATTATATATTTTTTCATATCGTATAATCGGTTTTATTATTCTACGAAGGTGAATTTAACTTTTTTTGTGTTGGAGTCGACTTCTATAGCGACAGTCTTGCCTTTGGCATCGTTAAGCTGGAAACAGCCTTCGCCTTCTTTTGAATCAACCGCCACACCTGAAGTCACTTCATAATTCTGATCAGTCGGAGAAGCCCATTGAGCTGCGCCCCAACCGGTCAAAGCCTGATAGAAGCGGCAATAGAGAGCATCAGCACCGCAATTGTCGAGATTGAATGTCGCGGTATAGATTCCGCTGCCATCGCTGCACGCAAGACGCCAGTTGTCGTAGAATGCCTGGTTGGCAGCCGATGGTTCCGTCCAATCGCTTGAAGCCATATTGCCACAGATATAGATGTATGTTGTTGGTTTGACTTCGACAGCACCGGCTTGGAATTTAACAGTCATGTTGACCAGATCAACAGTGATAGTCATCTCACCGCCGGGGAAGTCGGGGAAGTTGAACGCTCCTTTACCCGCAACCAATGCAGTTGTGAGTTCACCGTCAACAAGAGCGACGTCAACAGGATTGTCATCAACCTGAGAACCGAATGAATTGTCATTCCAGCCACCGTCTTTCTCTGTAAGAGCTGTATAGAAGCGGAACATCGGGGCGGCAGGCATATTGAAGACAGCGCTATAGACCTGAGAACCGATTGCAGATGCATTTTCAAACAATCTCCAGTCCTTATAATGATCTGCATGATCAGGCGACGGACCTACCCATCCTTCGGGAGAACCTACAAGGTATATATACCCGGGCGTCGGGATAGCATAGTAGATTTCAACGTTGGGCAGCTTGACAACGTTAGATGTAATCTTGCTGTATTCGACCTGAGCAGTCTGAGCTTTGGCACGGATGTAGACAGGCATCACGCGCTTGTCGGCATATGGAGCCCAAGTGTCTTCGTCGACAACGCCGAGCATGTCGAGGATGGCAAGGTTGGTAGCTGCAGACGAGAAACTCAGAGTCGCGCTCAGGGGATCTGTCAGCGAGACAGTTGCTGATTTGGCAAAATCTTCGGTCAGAGAGATCTCTACGCCGTAGGTTGTTTCAACGCCGACGCCGTAGTCGGGCTGAGAACAGGTGAGGATGATCTGACCGTCGTCAGTGAGCTGATAAAGCTGCTCGGCAAAAGGAGGAGTATTGAGTTTGAATTCAGTGGGCTTCTGCAGAACAGGGCTGTCATCCTGGCTGCAGGAAGACAGAGCCGCAACGGCTGCGAGAGTCGCAAAGAATGATGCTATTTTTTTCATTGATTTCAAAATCTTAAAGAGTTAGATCATTTTTGTTTAATAGCCGGGGTTCTGATGATAGCCCGAGAATGAAATGACTTTGGTCGGGATCGGGAAGATGTTCATGTGAACCGGAGTCTGAGCACCGGACTGAACACCACCTTTCCAGTTCCAGATATATGACGCACCTGCATATTTGCCGTGGCGGACAAGAGATGTGCGGCGGTCGTTTTCGCCGTAAAGTTCGCGGTTACGCTCTGTAAGGATATTGTCGGCTGTCATATCGGCCGAAGTCCAGTCTTCGAGACCTGCGCGTGCGCGGATATGGTTGACGTAGATAAGAGCGTCAGATGCGTTACCGGCCCCACCGAGGATATTTGCTTCGGCAGCTGACAGGTAGATCTCGGCGAGACGTATCACTGTCCAGTCGGCATCACAGAATGCACGCTGAGAGCCGTCGGGAGAGTTTGCCTTATCGACGGTGCCGTCGACATTATATGCGAAGTTAGTATATTTGATCGGGGCATATCCGAGGCCATAGCCAGAATTGCCTTGAATGATCATGTTATCGATCTTGAAACCATCTTTTTTGGTTTTCCAAAGCGATGCGCGAACATCGTCAGTAGTACCGTCGGCGTTCCAGTCCCACTGTTCGGAGAACTGCTGGCGAGCGACCATACAAGTCCACTGAGCAGCGAGATTGCAGTCGTCGACTGAAGAAATACCGTCGAACGAACCACAGATAGCAGCAATATAGAATGTTGTACCGCCGTAAGATTCAAGCTGCATGCCGTCCTGAGGCACGGTCATGATGATTTCGTTAGCACGGCTGCCACAAGATGCATATTCGTGGTTGTTTGCTCCGAAAAGGGCAAGATAACTTTCGGCAAGACCTGTCTGATTGAAACCTTCGCCCTGATGATTAGCTATGATCTTCTGAGCAAGGGTCCAGCATTTCTGATATGAGTCATTGTTCTTGTCGACTCCCCATGTCTTGGCGTTGAGGTAGAATTTGACAAGAAGGGCGTCAGCGACTTCTTTGCCTACGTAGCCATAAGGAGGCTCAACATATGAGTCGCCCCACTCGGCTGAAACCTGCTCGAGGCAAGCCACAGCGTGATCGTATGCATCCTGACGTGTCATTTGGGGCGGGGTAGAACCGATGCCGGCTGTTTCATCAATATAGCCGCAATCGCCGAATAGGTCGATAGCATAGAAATAGCAGAGTGAGCGGACGACCTTAGCCTGACGGATATAATCGGCAGCACGCTCCTGAAGGTTGTCGGGAAGATTGAAAACTCCACTCTGGACTGTGCGGATAAACTGGTTGCAGATTGAGATCTCGGCATAGATGCGCGAGTAGCACTGATACATCACAAGGTTGTCAGGCGCGAAATTCTGAGTTACAAGTTCATAGAAGCCGGCATCGTTGAACTGAAGCCATGAAAAGTTGTCAGTTGTAAGCTCTTCGAGGGTGAAGACCGTACGTGTGAAGGTGCCTTCGCCGGCACCGCCGGTGCCTTCGCCGAGGATTGAGCTACCTGCGCCGCCGTTACCGGCAGTTGCCAGCCCCTGATAGATTTCGGCCATGCAGCGGTCGAGATAGCCTTCGGGATCGCTTGCAAATTCAGCCGAAGTCAGCTGATTCGGGTTCTGGATGGGCACATCGAGGTCGCCGGTGCAGGCGTTGAATGTCATCGCTCCGGCTGCGAGTGTGAGTCCGAGAAATATATTGTTGATTGCTTTCATAATTGTTATGATTTTGCTTTAAAACCTATGATTAGAAAGTAGCGACTACGCCGAGCGAGACGGTGACAGGACGCGGATATGCGTTGTTGTCGACACCGCTGAATACTTCAGGATCGAGACCGCGGTACTTAGTGATAACGAAGGGATTCTGGACAGCTCCGAAGAGACGGAGACGGAGAGAGTCGCGAAGCAGATTGTCCCATGTATAACCGACAGTTATATTATCGCAGCGGAGGAACGAAGCGTTCTCGACGAAGTAGTCTGAACGAACAAGGTTTGTTGTTCCAGTGGCACTGGTGAAATAGAAGTCTGAGTCAAGCACATTGTTAAGAATGTTGCCCTGACCTTCGAGACCTGAGAGGTTCATCATGCGTGCACGCATTGCATTATAGACATAGTTGCCGAGCGATGCACGGAGAGTGATGCCGAAGTCCCAGTTCTTATAATTGAATGTATTGTTAAGAGTCATGGTGACTTTCGGATCGCGTGAATGCTTGACAACGAGGTCTTCGTTGCCGATCTTGCCGTCGCCGTTCTGATCTACATACACACCTTCGAGTGGATTGCCGTCAGGACCGTAGACCTGTTCGAGCGTATAGAAAGAGTTGGCGGGGTAGCCTACTTTATGCACTTGAATAGGGCCGGCTGATGAAGATGCAGGGTTGCCGAAAGCATCGAGAGTAAAGGTCTTGTCCTCGTCGGCCGAACCGGTAAGGGCTGTGATCTCGTTTTTGTTCCAACCGATGTTGTAGCCGAGAGTCCATGTGAAGTCCTTAGTCACGACAGGACGCGCGGTAACGTTAAATTCGACACCGATGTTGCGGAGAGTACCGATGTTGCGGGTCATCGAGTTGGTTGTCGTCATACCTGCAGGCACAGGAACCGTTGCGAGAAGGTCTTTGGTGTTGCGGCGATACCAGTCAGCCGATACGGCGATGCGATTGTTGAGCCACGCCATGTCGACACCGACGTTCCAGGTGGTTGTTTCCTCCCACTTGAGGTTTTCGTCATAGGCGTTGGGGTAGAGCGGGTTTATCCAGGGTGCGGCTATGCCGGCACTGTAGCTCGGATAGTAAACCGAGGGAACAGAAATCGAGTAGGCAGGAGTGTAGTTGTTGTAGCTACCAACGGCCTGCTGACCTGTGACACCCCATTCGGCGCGGAGCTTGAATTCATCCCATGTGCCGGTGAAGTTTTCAAAGAAAGGCATGTTGTTGATCTTCCAACCAAGAGCCACAGCGGGGAAGAGACCCCAGCGGGTATCAGGCGAGAAACGCGATGTGGCATCATCACGAAGAGTGAAAGTCAGAAGGTAGGTGTCGTCAAACGAGTAGTTGAAACGGCCGTAGAATGAGAGAAGCATCAGCTTGTTGCCGTCGCGATAGACCTTGGTGCGGGCTTCCTCGGTATCACCATATCCGAAACCGATATTGTCTGCCGAAGCGGGATCTTCGTTTACTACCCAAGAGTTGGCGGCAGCGTCATACTGCTTGGTGTAGCCGATCGATGTGATGCGGCTGTAGTTGTGGTTCATGTAGTCGAAACGCTGCCAAGTGTAACCTGCCATCACATCAAAATTAGATTTGATTGACTCGACTTCTTTCTTGTAGTTGAGATAGAACTCGAGCATGGTGTTGCGTGAAAGCTGCCAGTTATACGAGTTTGATGCCGCGCCGTTACGGTAATTGCCGTTCCATGCCTGTGGGGTGTTGGCATAGACATCTGTGAACGATTCACCCTTGATCACGTCGTAACCGAGGTTGAGATTGAGATGAAGGTCAGGGAGGAAGTGGAGAGCGTAGTCGATCTGGAGATTACCGGTTGAAGACCATGATTTCTCGGTTGCCTTACGGCCCATAAGCTGAGCGACAGGGTTGAGCGAGCCGTTTGTCTCGAGGTTGCCGTCCTGATTGATGAGTGAGGTGTAACCGCCGTAAATCGGAGCGCCGAGGTTGCCTGTCGTGGCGTAATCAGTATAGACAGGCAGAGTGGGGTTATATGACAGAGCGGAGTAGATTGCTCCCATCTCAGGATTGCGCTGATTGATGTATGAACCTTTGACATTAGCGTTGACCTGAAGAAGTCCGTCGAAGAATTTCGGTGACAGGTTGAAACCTACGGTTGTGCGGTCGACGTTAGAAGTCTTGATCATACCGTTGTTGCCCGAGTATGAAACATTGACACGGTAAGGAAGGAAGCCGACTTTGCCGCCTACGCCTACGTTATAGTCATGTGAGAAACTTGTGCGGTAGATTTCTTTCTGCCAGTCGGTGTTTGCGGTGCCGAGAAGACCGAGAGCATGATCGTTGTTGGCATAGGTCTTGATCTTATCGGTAAACTGTGCGCCGTCGAGTACATCCCATGTGCGACCCGGAGTTGCAACGTGGAAGTTGGCTGAGAATGTTACCTGAGGACGACCTGACTGGCCTTTCTTGGTAGTGATAATGATCACACCGTTAGATGCACGAGAACCGTAGATGGCTGTCGCTGAGGCGCTCTTGAGGATGGTCATTGACTCTATGTTCTCGGGGGCAATCATGGTGAGCGGGCTCATTGCGCCGTAGCTGCCGTTCATAGGCACACCGTCAACAACGACGAGAGGGTCGTTGGAAGCGCTGAGTGAGGCACCGCCGCGGATACGGATAGAAGCGCCGCCCGAGGGGTTGCCGCCATCTGTCGTAACGACTACGCCGGGACTTGCGCCGACGAGGAGGTCGTTGGCCGATGTGGCGAGGCCGGCTTCGATTTCATCGGGCTTGATGACTGCGACAGAGCCGGTGGCATCAGATTTCTTTACTGTACCGTAGCCGACAACAACGACTTCGTCGAGAAGCTCGGTGTTTGTGGCGAGGGTAACGTCGATGGTTGAGCGGCCGTTGACGGGAATTGTCTGGGGCTCATAGCCGACGTAAGAGAACACGAGGGTGGCGTCGGGGGCGACTTCGATGCGGTAGTTGCCGTCGATGTCGGTCTGAACGCCGTAGCCCTGAAGACCTTGTACTGTTACGGAAACGCCGATGGCGGGTTCGCCTTCAGGCTCCAGGACAGTACCGGTGACTGTAATTTTTTGCGCGAGAGCAGGGAAGGCAAGACACACTACTGCGATAAGCGTGAGCCATGCTTTCCGATTCATTTGAAAACAAATGTTCTTCATGCAAGAGGTTGTTTTAAGTTAGACAAGTAGTATAATTGTTAATCTCTAAAATTGCGAAACAAGCTGAGTGACAGGTGGATGACTTCACGAATAGGCGGCTTGGCACGATCACGCCGAAATCGGCTGACAATGTGGAGCGCCGGCTCGGAAAAGCGATGGCGAAAACCGTGTCTGTCAGGGCATTGAAAATGATTTTCAATGGCATGGATTCAGTTTGAACAAACGCGGATAAACGTCAGGCTCACTTAGATAATCTTGAAGTTTCTCTAGGCACTTTTTATTTTGCGACCACAAATTAAAGTAAAATAATCGATAGTTTCACATTTTTTACGCTAAAAAAATCTGCATAGCACAAAATTAACTATAATAGTTAAAATTAACATATGCGATTAACACTTTGACCGGGCTAATCAAAAGTCGATTTGCCGGAATCGCGTCAGATTAGTAAATTTGTGGCGTTATAAAATTAATGTATGGGTTCAAAGAGACAGACATACGGTCATCGCCGGCGCCGGCGCGGCGTCATGGGCCGGCTGACGTCGGCGCATCCGCTGGCTGTGGCGGCCGGGCTGGCTGTGGTAGCGCTGATAGCCTGGCGCCTGAACGCTACCGAGCAGGCTGACAGCCGCAGCTGTGACACGGAGGCCACGCGCCTTATGGAAGTGGTGCTTCCGGCCGGAATGACGGAACAGACGGTTGATTACACGGGTTTCAGAGTGTCGTATAACGCGGATGCTCATCAGCCGAACTATGTTGTGTGGGAACTGACGGAGAGCGAGACTGACGGTGAGGAGCGACGGGATGTGAAGTTCGATGTGGATCCGGCGGTCAGAGGGAGTGCCGAGCTTGCGGACTACCGCAGGTCGGGTTATGACCGCGGGCACATGATACCGGCGGCTGATGTGAAATGGGATGCTGAGGCGATGAGGGAGTCGCATCTGCTGACCAATGTATGTCCTCAGGATCATAAGCTGAACGCCGGAGCGTGGGCGACGCTTGAGAGCAACTGCCGGCAATGGGCCCGTCGCGACAGCGCGATAATCATTATTTGCGGCCCTGTGCTGAGCGACTATATGCCTCGGTCGATAGGTCGGGACGGACGCGTGATACCGGTGCCTGAACGGTTTTTCAAGGTTGTGCTCGCGCCCTATACCACGCCGCCGCGCGGCATTGGCTTTCTGATGGCCAACGGTCCGGTCGGCGGCGGAGTTCAGAATGCGGCAGTGACGATAGACGAGGTGGAGGCTGTGACGGGCTATGATTTCTTCTCGGCGCTTCCCGACGAGATCGAGGATGAAGTGGAGTCGCAGTGCGCCTACCACCAATGGCAACGTAAAAAACGATAGAAGATGAAAGAGAAGGTAACAGTGAGCAATGACACGATATGCGCGGTGTCGACTCCTCCGGGCACGGGCGGAATAGCCGTGGTGAGGGTGAGCGGGCCGGAGGCGATAACGGTGTGCGACAGGATCTGGCACGGACGTCGGCTGGCTGAAGCGGTGAGCCATACGGCTCATCTGGGTCGGATCAGCGACGCAGACGGTGAGCGGCTTGACGAGGCTGTGGCGACGGTGTTCCGCGGTCCGCGGTCGTTTACGGGTGAAGACGTGGTCGAGCTGTCAGTCCATGGATCGGTCTATATACAGCGGGAGCTGATCAACGCGCTCTGTGAGGCCGGAGCGCGGCTGGCCGAACGCGGAGAGTTCACGCGAAGGGCGTTTGCGGCCGGGCGGTTCGACCTGGCGCAGGCCGAGGCTGTGGCCGATGTGATCGCTGCCGACACCAAGGCTTCGCATCGGCTGGCGATGAGTCAGATGCGCGGCGATTTTTCGGCCGAGTTGCAGCGGCTTCATGACGGGCTGCTCGAACTTGTGTCGCTGCTCGAACTTGAACTTGATTTCTCGGAAGAGGATGTGGAGTTTGCGTCGCGACAGCATCTGCTCGAACTGGCAACGGAAATAAAAGGCACCGTCGGAAGGCTCGCGCGCAGTTTCAGAACGGGCGATGCGATAAAACGCGGTGTCAGCGTTGCGATCGTCGGCGAGACGAATGCAGGAAAATCGACTCTGCTCAACAGGCTGCTGCGCGACGAGAAGGCGATAGTGAGCGACGTTCACGGCACGACGCGCGATATAATCGAGGATACTGTCGATATCGACGGCGTCTGTTTCCGGTTTATCGATACTGCCGGTCTGAGGGAAACGACCGACAGCATCGAAAGTCAGGGTATAGAGCGGGCCATCAGACGGATGAAGTCGGCTCGCATAGTGCTGTGGGTTCTTGACGCGGGACGTCCTGATAACGTAGAGCGGACGTCGCGTGACGTCATAGGCAATCTGTCGGACGATCAGACGCTCGTCGCGGTAGTGAATAAAACAGACGCGGCAGACCCGGGCAGCGTGTGCGACAGGCTCGGACGGCTGGGGTGTGGGAATATCGTGAAACTCGCTGCGGCGAAGGGCGAAGGGGTCGAGGAGCTTGAACGAAAGCTCGTGGAGATATCGGGGGCGGCCGACATAAGGGCGACAGACGTGATTGTGACCAACGCGCGCCACCACCGTGCGCTCGTCGACGCCGAGGCGTCGATATCACGGGCAATCGACGGAATCAATGCGTCGCTATCGGGCGATTTCATAGCCCAGGATCTCCGCGAAACCCTCCACCACCTCTCAACCATCACCGGCACCATCACCACCGACACCATCCTCCAAAACATCTTCGAAAACTTCTGCATCGGGAAATAGCCTACGAGTTAAACATAGCAATACCACCTATAAATATTATACCGCATACACATGCGTGTAAACTCACAAGGCATTTTTATAACTGTATTGTGTGCTTTTAAACATATTCATTTTTATTGCCATGTGAAGTTTTTTCGCTAACTTTACCAGCTATCAATAAACTTGGATTGAATGAGAAATGATATAAAACGATTAAGAAATCCACAAAACGATTGAACGTCTGATTAGACATGAAAAATAAACGTATTGAATATATCATTGATGAGATTTTAGATCAGTATGCTTACGCTGATCAATCCAACCGACCATGGATTATCGGATTCAGCGGTGGTAAAGATTCTACTGTATTACTTATGCTGGTTTGGATTGCTTTGCAAAAGCTAAAGAATTTACCATGTCCCTTCCAATTAAGACGTCCAGTTTATGTGGTATGCAATGACACGATGGTAGAAAATCCCATTATTGCAAATTATGTTGATGACGTATTAGAACTAATTGAGGAAAAAGCGAAAGAAGAAGATCTGCCGATATTCGTAAGAAAGACAACCCCAAGGCTCGAAGATTCTTTTTGGGTTAATGTTATAGGCAAGGGATACCCAGTTCCCAATACAGCCTTTAGATGGTGTACTGAGAAGATGAAAATCAAACCTACAGCTCGTTTCATCACCGAACAAGTGGATGAGTGTGGAGAGGCAATAATCCTAATTGGCACTAGAAAAGCAGAAAGTGCAACTCGCGCTCGATCTATAAAGAAACATGAAATTCATGGTAAGCGTCTTACCAAACATACTCTTTTGGCTAATACTTTCGTATATGCACCGATAAAAGAGTTGATCTTAGATGAGGTTTGGTCAATTATAAATAGTATCCCAACCCCTTGGGGTTTTGAGAACAAATTATTGTATAATATATATCGAGATGCAAATGCAGACGACTATGAATGTCCGGCCGTCGTTACTGATGATAGTCATGGGTCATGCGGTAGGAGTCGTTTTGGCTGTTGGACATGTACAGTTGTGAAGGATGATAAATCCATGCGAGCTCTCATAAAGAATGGTCGCGAATGGATGCAGCCTCTCTATGATTTTAGATTAAAGTTAGACCAAGAACGTAATATCATTGAAAATAGATTCCCGTTACGACGTGACGGAAAAAAAGCTGTAAATAACATGGGCCCGTATACATTTTCATACCGAGCTCAAATGTTAGAGAACTTATTAAATGTTCAACTTGAATTACAACAACATAACCCTAAAATCAAACTAATTACTGATCAAGAATTGATTGCTATTCAGGTAAATTGGTATAGAGATTTCAATTTCGGGCATCAGGTATCAGAAATATATAATA
>CANPDU010000023.1 GCA_947573135.1 uncultured Bacteroidales bacterium
TGAAAACCGTTGAGGGTCACACCTCCGGGGGTTCGAATCCCTCTCTCTCCGCCAATGACAAAGTTAATTCCGCTGTAAGTCAACGACTTACGGCGGTTTTGATTTTATATACATACAAAAACACATACAAATTGCCGGACAATCCCAGCCCCATACAAATGCGTCTGTATCATGGAAAATCAAAAGGAGGGAAGATAATATTGTGAGCTATCATAAAGAATAATAAAGTTTCCAAGTCAAAAGAGTTTCCAAAACGTTAACCCATTTTACATTGCCCTCCTTACTTGAGATAGCAAGCGGTCAGCCGGAATGACATCATTCCGCATGCGCGAGTGCCGTTTTTAGGTGCCGATTGTCTGATTTTAACAATCTCTCTTAAAAGATTGGGATGTCGAAAGTAAGTATTCTTTGAATGAGGAAGTTGCACGCTACTTTTGCAGCGTCGACAAAATTATCACCCGGCTTCAGGTACCGGAAGCCACAACACTTCTCATCTCAATGAATATTTCAGACCTTTTACAGAAACCCTTGTGGCAAATGACCGGAGAGGAATTCATGTTCCTCTACAAAACCGCCTCTCAGAATGATGAGGCGACAATCAAGGACAATCCGTCTCAAACCCCTTCAGAGAAAAAATATGTCTATGGCATTGACGGCATCGCTGAGATTTTCGGATGCAGCCGCCCCACAGCCTCGCGCATCAAGAAGAGCGGCAGGATTAATGCCGCAATCCGTCAGATCGGGCGCAAGATAGTTGTGGATGTCGAACTTGCCCTTTCTCTCGTCGGGCAGAAGAAGGAGGCTCGCAGATGGGCACGATGAATAACCCGCTTATCAGCTTCAACGCCGAGGCAGAGAACGAAGGCGCCCATCAGGCGGCAGACCCGGCGAAAATGCGTTATGAGAGGATGTGCAATGAAGCGCAGCTCGACATCGACAGGGAGGTGCCACCGCCGCCGGTTGCCATTTATATCGGCGATTCCCCTGCTTGTACTTTCGGCAACTTTAGTGCATCAATCGGTAAGCCCAAGGGCAAGAAGACCTTTAACGTGTCTGCGATGACGGCTGCGGCGATGACCAATTCCACAATCCTCAATTATCGAGGAAATATGCCTCCGAACCAGAACGGCATCCTCTACTTCGACACTGAACAGAGCACCTATCATGCGTTCCGTGTTTTCAAGCGCATTGCCACATTGACCCGCAAGAGCAATCAGGAAATCAACGAGAGGATAAAGTATTTCGCCCTGCGCAAGTATTCCGTCGAAGACCGCATCGGAATGATTGACCATAAGATTCGGAACACTCCGGCTGTCGGGCTTGTAATCATCGACGGCATCCGTGACCTGATGCTTGACATCAACAGTCCGCGCGAGGCTACTCTTATAGTCAACTATCTGATGAATTGGACGGAGGAATTCAATCTTCATCTCCACACAGTCATCCACCAGAACAAGGGTGATGAAAACGCGCGAGGACACATCGGAACAGAAATCAACAACAAATCCGAGACGGTGCTCCGTGTCGAGAAAGACAAGAACGATGATGCCATCAGCACTGTCGAGGCAGTCTATATCCGTGATATTTCTTTCCCTCCATTTGCTTTCAGGATTAACGACGAGGCTTTGCCGGAACTCATCAAGGACTATGTGCCGACACCCGAAGCCAAAGGCAACGAGGCGTGGGATCCGTACCACGACATATCCGAGGATACCCACCGCAGTGCACTTGATTCGGTCTTCCCCAACCCGGACACATTGCTGCGGCATGGCGAACTCATGGATGCGCTTCGTGACGCATACGCCGATGAGGATATCGAACTCAGCAACTACAAGCTCAAGATTCTGATAACCTTTCTGAAGAACAAACGGATGATTGAGCAGGTGGACAAGGGCAAGAAGAAAGGCAATCCGTACCGCTACCTTCAGGACTTTTACTATTGAAAAAGTTAGTTGGATGAAGCGGGCCTATATATACACGACACCTCACCCAACCAAAATCCGATACGACAATACCTACAGGTAGAGTTGCTAAACCCGACATTGCCGACTTCCTCTTGGATGCGGCAAGCCGGAATAGCCCCATTGTAGGAGCTGCCGACGGAACAGGTCAGCTTGCTGAATGTAGGGAGGATTTTAGTAATAAAATTCCATAGCTTATTATGGCATTTTCATCCGATGTCTGCGACCTCTCCCGAAAAAGCCATCAGGCATCGAGCCTCCTCCCGGCTCTCCTTTGCGATTGATACGGAATTTTATCATAACTAATTTAATTCAGGACTATATGACAATACAATATGCAGTGTGCCACCTGGAGCGTGGCGCAGGCAACGATTCGGGAATGTCCTGCCACATCGAGCGCAAGACAGCCGACGGCAAACCGCACATCCCCGACAACGCCGACAAGACCAGAACACACCTCAACCGTGAGCTTATCGCCTTTCCTGATGGCGTTCAAAACCGCACCCAAGCGATTCAGCACCGTATTGATACCGCCGGACTTCAAAGAAAAGTCGGCAAGAACCAGACCCGTGCCATCCGAGTGCTTCTGACAGGGACCCATGAGCAGATGATGGCTCTTGCAAACGGCGGTCGCCTCGATGATTGGTGCCGGGCCAACATCAAATGGCTGCAGGACACCTTCGGCAAGGATAATCTTGTGTCATGTGTGCTCCACATGGATGAGAAGACACCCCACCTTCATGCAACGGTTGTCCCTATTGTAACGGCACCACGCACACGCCGTAAGCGCGAGGGTGAGCAGAAGTACAAGGAGAAGACCCCGGCACCAAGACTATGTGCCAATGAGCTGTTGACACGCGGCAAGCTCCGGCAATATCAGGATACATACGCAGGGGCAATGGCCGGATTCGGGTTGAAACGCGGTGTTATAGCGAGTGGTGCGAGACATCAGACGCAACAGCAATACAACCGTCAGCAAGCACTCGAACTTCAGTCAGACATTGAAAGACTGACAGCCGAAATTGAGAAACTCGCAGCCGAAAAGGAGAAAGTTGAGAAGGGAGCCAAGGACGGCAAGAACCGCATCCTATCGTGGCTCGGAACCGGAGAACTGCCGAAACTGGAGAAGGAAGTTGCCGACAGGGACAGACAGATTGCCGCATTACAAAAGCTGCTCACCGAGATTCAAAAGCGGTATGATGATCTGAAAACCGATTCGCTCCGTGAACACAACTCTTACCAGAAGGAAATCGAAGCGGCGACCAAACGAGCAGCCGAATGGGAGAGCCGTTATAATGCTGAACACAACCGGGCGAAAGAGCTGCACCGCCTGGCATATCCTGAACGATACCGACTGTCATCAGGAGCAGAGCTTGTAAGCGGCTGGATTCCCAACCGTATGTATCCCAGTCTGTCAATCACCACGCTGTTTCATGGAAACGAGTTCAAGAACACCTCTTATAATCTTCCCCAGAATCTTCTCGACAAGTACGACAGCGGCGCGATTACTCTTCATGAATTGGTCAATGAACTGTTTGAGCCGTGGGAGCAGGTCGATGAATCACAACACAGCCTTCTCGCCATAGCACTTCAGACCGCCGCCGGAGGAATCCCGACACCGCATGTCGGCACCGGCGCAGGTGGTTCATCTTCCGATTTGCCTTGGAACGATGATGACAAAGACATATTTCGAAAACCAAAACCTAAAGGACGTAGATAATATTTATGCAGGTATAAGACTGTCGTTTCGGGATGACACTATCACTGATTAATTTACGATTGAATTTTGATTAGTGCCGCGAAATCCGATACAATGTAATCAGCTCACGATTCTTTGAGTTCGGCAATCGAGCCGTTACCGTATGTAACACCGCAAGTTGCGGTTCCGGCGGCTATACCCATAAGAATGTCCACGTTCATGTCACCGACAACAAGTGTCTCGTCCTTATCCCACCCTTGAATAGAAAGAATCAGGTTGACCGGATCCGGCGCAGGTTTTCCGTTTTTAACGTCGCCACCGCCGACCACCATCTGAAAATAGCCGTCGATGTTTATTTTAGCCAGATATTCATGGAGCGACACTTTACTGCGGCTGGAGGCTACAGCCATGCATACTCCATTTTGTTTAAGATAAGTTAGAGTGTCAAGCACATGGGGATAAAGTTGGACTGTGTACGAATCCTTTGTGATTTTGAATATTTCACGAAAGGATGAGGCAAACAGCTCGGATAAAACCGGGAAATCTGGCCACAGGATTGAAGGAATCTCTTCAAGCCTGTAGCCTATCATTGACCGGCACACTTCATCGGATTGCTTCGGTAGGTTCAACGCCTCGATTGTACGTTGCATCGTTGCCACAGTCAAATCGGCTGTATCAGCCAGGGTACCGTCGAAATCGAATATAATGTTTTTGTATTTCATGTTCTTGATGCTTTTAATGTTACGCCTGCTTCACGGCATTCCCGCTATTCACTATTGTTCTTTTCGTCAGACTTGTTGCGACAATAACAAATGTGGTGATAATGTCGGCGGTCGCCACAGACATCCACAAACCGCTTACGCCAAACCATAACGGCAGGACATAGAAACATATCACGGGCAGTATGCCTCGAATTAAGGTATATGCCACGGCCTTTCTCAGAGTTTCAAGGCTCATGTAATAGCCTATCATTATTGTGTTGATGCCGAAAAATATGAAGTCGGCTGAAAAGTATGGAAGCCCTTTATCAGCATAGCCCCATGCCGGGTTGTTCTTGTCAGGTATGAATAGATCCACAACGAGCTGCGATTGGAAAAGGAAAACAATCATCATTATTGCGGCAAAACCAATCGCAAAATACAGAGCATAACGCAATGCCTGTTTTGAACGATGAAGTAGTCCACACCCGTAATTATAGCTGATTATCGGCTGCGCGGATTGTATGGTGGCGTTGAATACCATAAATATCACCGGGAAAATGTAACATACAATACTGAAGGCGGCAACACCGTCGGGACCAAGCTCTTTCATAAAGGCATAATTTCCCGCAATACCCATTATGGACACTGTAACTTCGCTTAGGAAAACTGCAAAGCCGAGGCACATCATATACCATATATCTTTAATCCATGAAGGTATTGCATTCATTTTGACACTGATACGCACGAAATGGACTGCCAGATTCTTCTTGAAAAGATAGAAAATCATTATCAACGCTCCGACAGTCTGGCCTATGCCGGTCGCAATGGCAGCTCCAAACAGTCCACATCCAAACGGAAAGATAAACAACCAGTCCAATATGACATTGAGTATTGCTCCGGTTGCGAGGGCCCACATCGGTACAGACGGATTACTAAGACGGATAAAGAATGGAAGAGCTGTCATCAATACCATAAACGGGAAACACAGGGCATACCAGAACAGATATTCGGCGACCATGCCCGACAGGTATTCGTCAGAGCCGAGTATCATTCCGGCCTCGATTGGAAAAAGGCACAGGAATATCGTCAACAGACCGCTGACTACCACGGAAGCCACAACAGTGCGCATCAGTATGTCATTGGCTCGTTTCTTCTCGCCCCGCGAAAGGGCGACAGATGCCATGACACCGCCTCCCATACCGAACATAAGTCCGATACCGCTGACCAAAGTCATGACAGGATTATTGATATTCACTGCTGCAATGGCATCACTGCCAACTCCGCGTCCAACAAAAATGCCGTCGGCAACAACATACAGCGCAGATGCTACCATGCCGAGCAAAGCCGGAATCAACTGGAGCGTAAAGAGTTTTCCAACTCCCATGTTTCTGAAATCGAGTTCGGTTTTTCCCATTGTTTTGTTGATAGTTATATTTTTGACTTAAAATTCGGTTTTGACATCGTCTTTGTCAATAAGTAGTATATGAATATCAGCAAAGATGTGAGAATTTCGGAAGTCGGCATAGCAAGCCATATCCCATTATTCCCTATTGCCATGGGCAGAAGATAGAAAGCGGGGACGAGTATCAGCAGACCTCGCAGCAGGGCGAAAGTTGTGGCCGCACCAATTCTTTCAAGACTCTGGTAATAGCCGATTGCTGTCAGGTTCACAATAAAGCAGATAAATCCAAGAGAGAAAAGCGGCAGTCCCGTCACAGCGATTTTTGCGGCGGCATTGTCAAGCGGCAGGAACAGCCCCACCAGCCAGTGTGGAAAGAAATAGAATATCGCGGTTACGACGATGCCGCACATAAGGGCAGTTTTCAAAGCTAACTTTTCGGTCTGCGACACACGTTTGTACAGATTTATACCAAAATTGTAGCTGAGGATAGGCTGCGCCGACTGCGCGATAGCGTTACCGACCATAAATACAAATGGAGTATAATAGCAGGCTATTCCAAAGGCTCCGACACCATTGTCACCGAGGTATTTCATGAAAACCTGATTGCCTACGAACATCAGAGTCGCAAGCGTGGCCTCGCCAAGTAGAGCCGAAGAACCGATTTTGCATTGATAGCCGATGTTTCTCATTGACAACCTCAGACTTTTGAGTGATAGCTTTATGGCAATCACACTAAGTTTCTTTGCCTTGAATAGCAGATAGTACACACCCATTATACCGCCGACAGCAGTGGCGACAGTGGCGGCGAGAGCGGCACCTTCAATACCGAGTTGCAGCGGGAAGATGAAAATCCAGCCCAGTATGACCGTCAGTAATGCAGCCACGATATTACACCACATGGCATATTGCGGCGAACCGTCAAGACGGATGATGAACAGCGACACCGACAGCCACATCTGGAATAAAATCGACGGCCCAAACCATAAAAGATAGGTGATGACGAGTGGAGCGAGATGCTCTGACGACCCAAGCAATTTAGCTGTCTCATACGGCCACATCATTATTGCGCCTACGGCAAGTGCTGTTACAACGGTTACGAACCACAAGGCCTGCGTAGCGTTGATGCGTGCAGCCTTCACCTTGTCATGTGACAGATGAATCGACGCGACAACCGAACTGCCGATACCAAGCATCAGACCGAATCCGGTGAACAGCATCAGGAGCGGGATACAGATGTTGATGGCGGCGATTCCATCGCTGCCCACGCCATGACCGACATATATGCCGTCGATGGCAGTGACGGATGCCATGCTGAGCATACCGAGCAGCGTCGGCACAAAATACTTTCTGAAAAGCACGGGGACATTCATCTTCCCCAGATCGAGCGAGTCTCTTTTCATAGAGGCAATTATTGTTTAAGTGTTAATACTGAATCGCTTAAACAAAATACCGGATAAGATGGTGGTTTTACCCAGTCATCTTATCCGGCTTTATATTATGCCTTTATGATGAGGATTACAAAACCTTGTAATTCCAGATATTTCATTTGCGGCGCAAAGTTAGTCAAAATATTCCGAATAGCCAAATATTTAGCGAATGTTAACTTATAAATGTCTGATTAGTAATCAATAATTGTATATACATTATTATATGATATGATTCAAGATGGGAGCGTTTACTCCAATGTGTTTCATTGAAATTTTTCTATTTGTACCCCGATTGTTTCAGCGTTAGATACCTTTCATGAAGATTTCGAGAACTTCGTTGAGTTTGTCGGCGGGGAGGCGTTTGATGTACTCGGCACGGGCTTCGAAGTTGCCGCGGATGTGGGCGAGTACAGCGAGGTGAGCGTTGACCGAAGCGGTATCTCCTTCGAAGAATTCAAAGTATGCGTCACGGGTAGGCAGACCGAGCCTAATACGCTCGTCATCAGTGATGGAGTGGTCAAAAACGGTCTCAACTCCTGATTGGGCGTTCTCGTTGAGGATACTCATTTTCTCCCTCTTGCTTTCATCGTCAAACTTGACATACTTCATCATCATGTCGGCGGTAGTATGACCGGTGACGGCACGAATATCCTCCGGCGACATACCTTTGCGCAGGCACATCGTTACGAAGGTGCGTCGTGCCACATGCGATGTCAATAGCTCATACTTCGGATGCACCTCCCGCATCTTGGTTCGTCCACTCTGCTTCTCCGTAATCCAATCTCCCGTCCATATTGTAGCTACAAACGGAATAAGCACGGATCTATTTCTTAAGATGCGGTAGTTTCAATTTTATTTGTATGGATTAAATGATTTGACCAAGTTCGTGTATATATGCCCGATAGACTTATCAATCTATTCCTTTGAATAAGAACTAATAATTTATTTTGGTTGTTTTAATCTAAAACGATCAAATTATGAAGAAATATATACTCATACTATTTGCATTGACATTCTCTGTTCTGGGCTCTTACGCTATGAATTTGAGAGAGGCTTATAACGCTCTTTCAAATCTTCCGAAAATCACGACCGAACTTAATGATACATTAACTGTATCAATTAACAATAATGTCATAGGAAACAGCAGCATCATGAAAGTCGCAGGGGCACACAACTTGAATAGTGAAGATATTAAGACAGTCGGAAATTCTACATTTGCGATTCTAAATCAGATCCCGTTATCATATATGATTAATGGTGGAAATAACGGATTAGTGGCAGCATTTGTATATTGCACGCCAAATGAAAACGGCTCAAATGATATGCTTATCGTCACCATGAGTGGAGAACAAGGTGATTTAACCTATCTATACGTGACAGATGTGAATGAATCCTCTAAGTTGTGTATTCAGGAAGGCAAACTAACTCTCAAAGATAGTTCACTCTCGATTATTCCAAGCAATAATAATGGCATTATTGGAGCTATAAGGGTTAACTGCAAATAAGACGTCTTTTCGCGCATCTCATGCGGTCATAACCTTATGGCTGCTTAGGATTTGACACTTTACTCTGTGCCGAGGATAATGTCGAAAATTCCCCAACAGATAAAGACAGATACAAAAATTACTATGAAGATGCGCAAAGGCTTCGACTTTATAATTTGAAACTTGTCGCAAATCCATAGCAGAAATGCTGATACTATCGCGAGTGTCAGATAGACATACCAATGAGCGATCATGATGATTCGTATATTTAGGTTTACTTATTAGACGCGAGATTAAACAAATAATTACATATGATATTATTCATTTTTTCTTTTGGGTAAAGTAAACAGAGACACCACGCCATATATTATCCATAAAACGCCAATGACTATGTTATGTGTGGTTAGACAAAAAAAATAACACGTCATAATTTTTTTGAATCCGAGCGACACAGACCATTTTGGCCGGTACAACCGGCAAGAATTGGGAACCAATCATATACTTAAGATTATGACCTTAGCTTGCCTCGAATTTGACACTTTATTTCGGACTCTTTACACGGAGTAGCCGAGAAGCTCCAAAATGATAGGCGCAAGGAGTGCAGTAAAGAGACCGTTTAGCGTCAGACCGATTGACGAAAAAGCTCCATAGCGTTCGCTGCGTTCCATGGCGGCGGAAGTACCCACCGCATGGGCCGCAGTACCGATTGACAATCCTTCGGCAATGGGCGAATGAATACGGCTCATCCTTACTATTCTAAAGCCTGTCATACCACCAAAAATTCCGGTAGCCACAACAACAGCAGCCGTCAGAGGCGCAATGCCTCCCATGGCGCTTGATATTTCCATGGCTATGGGTGTCGTGACCGCCTTGGGAGCAAGAGATATGACTACCTGACGAGTGGCGCCGAACATCTCGGCAAGAAGCACTACGCTCACCACTCCGGCCACACATCCGGCAAGCTCGGACAACAGAAGTGGCAGAAGCTGTCGTTTTATTGTTGAAAGCTGTTTGTAGAGAGGGACACCGAGCGCCACAACCGCAGGCTTGAGCCAAAAATCGATGTAATCGCCCCCTTGTTTGTAGGTATCGTAGTCAATATCGCACAGCAACAGAAAAGAAATCATTGCTGCAATAGCAATCAGAATAGGATTGAACAACTTGATACCGGTGCGCCGTTGAATGAACTGTGCCACGAGATAGAAGCCGAAAGTGAGGGCTATGAGAAAAAATTTATTCTGCAAAAAATCCATTATTCAGCCTACTTTATGATTTTATGAGCCATCTTGGCGGAAGCGGAGCGAGTGAACTGATGAACCCAGCCTGTGACTGCAATGATTATAACTGTGCTTATGACGGATGCGCAAACAATGGGCATCAACTGGTCGGCAATAAGTCCGAGACAGTTCATGAGACCGATACCGGCCGGCACAAAAAAGAAACCGAGATTATGCACAAGGAAACTGGACAACTTTTCCACCCATTTCAGTTTCACAATTCCCAGCTTGAGTGAGGCGCACAAGAGCACCATACCGATAATACTAGAAGGGACAGGGATGCCGGTGAACCTGACAAGCAACTCGCCGGCCACAAGAAATGCAAATAAAACGCCGAATTGTAGTATCATAATTTCAAAAGTCTAATTTCGCCGCAAAGTTACCCATAATGCGGAAGATTTTGCTAATTTTTAGCAGTAATATTAGCAGATAATAATTATTTGAATGGTATTAATTTGTCATTTCTCCCTGTCGCCGCCCCACTAAACGTAAGAGAGTGTATCATCAACGACGGTCGGCACGATGACAACATCTTCAAGGGAAACCGTTGCCGAGTTGACAGTGAACGCTGCTCGGGTCTCGAAGTCCGGAAGCGTTTCTATGCTGGAAGCATAGCGACGGTGTCGATAACGACGAAGTTAAAATTGATGGGCGGAAGCCCATCGAGCTGAAGGTTGAGGTCGGAAAAAGAAAAGTCCATATCAATGCTGATTTTTAAGCGAAGATATGGACATTATGATGTGTGCGAAAAAGCGCTTATTTCTTAGGAAATTTAGGATTGAGCTTTAAATTACTCATGCCTTCGTACCAAGCATTTCTTTTTTGGGGTATGGATTGAATAAATTGCATTATATCATCCCCATACGCACGACCTGAATAGAAACTTAAAACACTCGCGTTCCTACCATTAATTGTCATTTGCTTGTAATAATGAACGTCAACTTCTACGATGTTCATTTTACCATCGCTACTGTCGCCAACGATAAACTCAAGAATATACTCGCCATTATTTTCAGCGACCAAGTAATTGGTAACCGGATCTGTTTTTTTGCGTTGTTCTAATTCTGCAATTTTGGCTTGAACCGCTTCTAAAGGTGTTATATCCCCAAATATTACGCTGACTGTAAACATTTGGTTATAGTGTTCAAGAGATTCCCCTTTTGGCAGATATTCTTGAACATAATAATTTTCTTGTGGTCGGGCGCTCCAAACAAGAGAATATTTAGTTCCGCAATATTTGATTGGATTACCCACATCGAAGTATTCGGTAACTGTTTGCGCACTTACGCCCAAACAGCATAGCATAGAGGTAATCAGTATAATGATTGCTTTCATATTGAAGTATATTGTTTACAAAGCAAATATAAGCATTTTCAGCGAAATAGATATAAGGTATGGTTATAAAAATACTTCGATGTCGTTTATTGGACGATACAGCAGTCGCGTATCATGCAGCACTCGCCGGAGGAAAGTATCTTTATTCCTTCAGCTGTCATGAAACGAGTAATGGAGTGAGATGCAAATCTCAGCCGACTGTTATTATCGGCTGTCCGAAGAAAGAGGACAGCATCGCGAGGGTAGACAGGGTAAAATTATGTTGTCCACTCAGCCACTTGGTGATTTCACATGGGCGCTTGCCAAGCGAACGAGCAAATTCGGCCTTTGATAACCCTTTTTGTGTCATCAGATGCTTGTCAAAGTTTACTAATTAATTATGATATGCCGAAAATTTCGTCGCGGTTACGCACAAGGGCTATGAAGAGGACGACGACCGAACATGCTGCCGGGAAAATATACCACCACTGATTGTCTGATCGCAACGCGACAACAATCAGAAAATACAACGTGAAATATCCGTTCATTTCCGACAGCCAGTTATTGATCACAATTCGCTTCGGTTTCTTTATCCATAACCACAACGAATAGCCGATAAACATTGCCAGCGCGAGCGATGAACATATAATCGGCAGAAGCGATGACGGGTAATAACAAGCGAGTAACAACCCGACTATTACCGCTATCATCATAGAGTTGAGTACTTTGCTCTTATAAAAAGCATATAGTAACCGATGTCTGATTTCGTATTTCATAAACAAGGAGTTATTTCTTTCTGATAGGCGATGCGCGGAGAGCCGTCGTCGCAGTAAATTATGCCGCAGCGAGTGAAGCCGAGACAAGCGACGGCAGCGCGCACCGGTGCATTATCAGTGTGAGTATCCAACCGAAGATTATTGATTTTAGAAAAACAAAACTCAACGCAACGTCTTAATACTCCGGGGTGACTACCGTCTGAACCAAGACGATGAATCGTGCCATAAGGCCGGTCATTGAGCCAATGACCATCTTCTATCAACGAATAGGTCGGATCATCACCGATAATAAACGCAAAAGCCATGAAGATATGCCCTTCCCTATCCTCTCCGACATAAGCGCCGCCGCGCGACACGTCGGCCAAGACATGATCTCGCGACGGATAACCGTTGATCCATTGGGTCTGATTGCCGGTTGATCTCATGTATCGCCGCGCGGAGTCGTAAATCCTCAATATTTCGTCAACGTCGCCGTTATCAGCCTGACGTATGATTATATCATTCATATTCACCGAAATCTAAACGCAAAATTAGCGATAATTCAGCTGAATAATAAATTTTATGCTAACTTTGCAGATTTATTTTTCGCATAAAAATATGAGCGACATAGAAATCAGCAGATTAGCATTTGAAAATCAATCCAAAGCAAGGCGCGTGCTTCAGGCTTCGGGCATAGAAAAGATATGGTCCGACGCGGGTTGTCGCGTCAATCTTGTCGGATCGTTGAGAATGGGTCTGTTAATGACCCACCGCGACATTGATCTCCACATCTATTCCCACGACATCACAGAGCAGAAAAGTTTTGCTATTGCCGCACGGATGGCCGCCGACCCAAGAGTAACAGAAATAAGATGCATCAATGGCCTTCACACAGACGAGCATTGCGTAGCATGGCACGCGACATACAGGGCCGAAGACAATGAGTTATGGCAGTTCGACATTATCCATATCGAGGAAGGATCGCAGTATGACGGCTATTTCGAGCATATGGCTGACCGTATCGCCGAGACTATGACTGCCGGACAACGCGATATCATACTCAGGCTTAAATATGAAGCCGGCGACAACTGTGATTTCCATGGTGTCGAATTTTATGAGGCAGTCATCGCCGACGGCATCAACACATTAGACGGCCTGCGCCACTGGGTTGCCGACCATCGTAAAAAACAACCTTATTATTGGATTCCCTGACATATGGACCTGAAACAGACTATTGCCGGACGCATCTCAGCCAAAATCATATCGGAAATCTGCACTAATGCAGACCGAAACGAATTGTTCTCATTGATTGATGATACGGACGACCGCACAGCATATAACGCTCTGTGGTGTATGACTCATTGGGGCGCTGACGGCATCACATGGCTTGAAAGTCATCGCGACGCACTGATTGACCGGGCTATCGGAGAGATACATCAAGGCAAGCTAAGACTTATGCTGACCCTGCTTGAACGCATGACGTGGACAGAAGATGACATTCGTAGCGATTTCCTTGACTTCTGCCTCGCCAAGATCAACACTCCAGCATCATATGGCATTCGCTCACTCGCAGCTAAACTGGCATATACCCAATGTCGCTTCTTTCCGGAAATGGTTTCAGAATTACTTGATGAACTTGAGCTTATGACAATCGGCGAACTGTCGCCTGCGCTACGGACCACCCGAAAGAATATTCTAAAAAAGATCGACCGGTCAGAAAACAAACATGCGCACCGGACTTAAAACAAGCCGGCACGCATTTTGAATTCCGTTCTCCGTTACAGAAAAATATTATTTCAGCTTTGACACGATTTCGCGTGTGTCGCGGGCAATCATCAGTTCCTCATCTGTCGGCACAACTACGACTTTAACTTTCGATTGCGGAGTTGAAATGACTGTTTCCGTTCCACGCGTTTTGGCGTTAAGTTCCTTATCGATCTCAACACCCATGAAAGCGAGAGGCGCACAGACGTTTTCACGTACACCGGTCTGGTTTTCGCCAACACCGCCTGTAAAGACGATAATGTCTACTCCACCCATCTCAGCCGCATATGCACCTACATATTTTATGATGCGCTGTTCGTACATGTCGAGCGCAAGTGTCGCCATCTCGTCACCGGCTTTGACAGCAGCCTCAATCTCGCGCATGTCGCTTGAGATGCCGCTCACACCTGCTACGCCGCTCTCCTTGTTGATAATCTTCTGAAGTTGGTCGGGAGTAAGATTGTGTTTGGTCATCAGATATGTGAGCGCGCCGGGATCGACGTCACCGGAACGCGTACCCATCATCAGACCTTCGGTCGGAGTGAGACCCATCGATGTGTCGATACTCTTACCGTATTTTACAGCTGTGATCGAACCACCGTTGCCTACGTGACAAGTGATGATCTTCTGATCGGTGATATCAACACCGAGGATCTCACATACGCGCTGCGACACATAGCGGTGACTTGTTCCATGGAAGCCGTAACGGCGCACGCCGTCTTCTTTGTAAAAACGATACGGCAGAGCATACATATATGATTTTGCCGGCATCGTCTGATGGAAAGCCGTATCAAACACACCTACCTGAGGTTTGTCGGGCATAAGTGCCGTTATTGCATCAATGCCGATCATGTTGGCGGGATTGTGAAGAGGCGCGATGTCATAGCACTCTTTGATCTTCTCTTTCACAGCATCGTCAATCAGTACACTGCTGCTGAATTTTTCACCTCCGTGAACGACACGATGACCCACAGCGTCAATCTCGTCATAAGACTTGATACAACCTTCGACGTTGTCAGTGAGTATGCGAAGAATTGCCTCGATAGATCCTTTATGGTCAGTTTGGCCAAGTTCGATTATAGCTTTTGACCCGTCGGCACGCTTATATTTCAGAAATCCGTCGGGCAAACCGATTTTCTCAACGCCGCCTTCAGCAAGAGTCTTTTCGTTGTCGGTGTCGATCAGTTTATATTTGACTGAGCTGCTGCCTGAATTTAGAACCAGAATTTTCATATGGTATAGGTTTAAATTATTTGTTTTGTTTCAGACCGATAGCCTGGTTACAGGTTATGATGATAGTCTTGTAGATATCTTCGGGAAAACATCCGCGTGAAAGATCGTTGACCGGAGCAGCAAGACCCTGAAGGACAGGACCTACAGCCTGAACGCCGCCGAGACGCTGCACAAGCTTATAAGCAATATTACCTACTTCAAGCGACGGAAAAACCAAAACATTGGCACGACCGCTGATAGGGCTTGTCGGAGCTTTTGTATTGGCAACAGAGGGCACTATGGCGGCATCGGCCTGTAGCTCACCGTCAAGAATCAATGAAGGATCCATCTCGTGAGCTATGCGCGTAGCTTCGATCACTTTGTCAACTCGTTCATGCTTAGCAGATCCTTTAGTAGAAAAAGAAAGAATGGCGACACGCGGTTCGATTCCGGCAATATCACGGGCTGTCTGAGCAGCCGAAACAGCAATCTGAGCAAGCTCGTCGGCCGTAGGATCAGGAACTACAGCACAATCAGCGAACACAAGTATACCATCAGTTCCGAACGGCATGCCCTGAGGCAGAAGCATCACAAACGCTCCTGAGACTACGTTTATGCCGGGCTGAGTCTTTATGACCTGAAAAGCCGCACGAAGTACATTTCCTGTGGTATTCATCGCTCCAGCAACCTGGCCGTCGGCATCTCCGGCTTTCACCATCAGACATCCCAGATAAAGCGGATTGGCCGTTGTAAGCCGAGCTTCTTCCTCAGTGATACCTTTTTTCTTCCTGAGTTCATAAAACAGAGGCGCATATCGGTCGATCACCGCTTCGTCAGCCGGATTGACTATTGTTGCACGCGAAATATTGTCAAGTTTCAATTCTGCAGCCATGCGTTTTATCTCGACCGGATCACCAATCAAAAAGATATCGGCAAGGCCGTCAGCTATGATGCGGTCAGCAGCCGTCAGTGTACGCGGTTCGTTACCTTCGGGCAACACAATACGCTGCTTGTGCTGTCGGGCATTTTCGGTTAACTTTTCAAAAAGTTGCATTGTCAGTGCTTGTTAGTTAGGTTATGAATTCAAGTACAAAATTACTAAATATTTCGAAGCGGTGATCCGGGGCGCTCTAAAAAACTTTATCTAATAACGATTATGACAAAACCCAAACGCAGATAAAATTGTTTCAAATACAGCCTGTATTTAATAGGGTTTATATATTTTTTCAACAATTAAAATATTTATCATGTCACGTAAAAGCTATAACAAAACTAATATATGGGTGGCGATAGGTGCTATATTCCTTATTATTCTGTTAATCATCTGGCTTACCGTAGCCGATTTCACAGGAAATACCGACGTCGCAGCCTTCATGACACCTGCTTTTCCATATTTCAAACTATAGAGCCATGACACCGATATATTCAAGCGCATGGGCCTGGGGATCGTGGATTGTTATAGGTGTGATAGCCGGATTGATGTCCTCATATTTTCTTCCGGGCAAACGCATCGCTTTTTTCGACATTCTGATCGGTCTTATTGGCGCTATAATCGGCGGCTGGGGATCAGCTATCGCGATTGGTGACCACACACCGCAGACATTTGCCATAGCAGCGCTTGTCGCACTTTTAGTCGCCGGAGCGGCATTGTGGATCTATAATACCATTTTAATGAAAAGCGAGAAATAAACAGTAATCCCGGTGCGCGGAGACTCACACACCGGAATTACCTGTTATTATCTAAACCGAGAACGCTCAGCGTCCGAGGAGTTCCTTTGTAACCTTACGGGTCAACTCCAGACTGTCGGTGTCATACTCCATGCGCCATATCATTCCGCCCCTGAGTCCGAGATCCTTGATATAATCGCACTTGATTTCAAGAGATTTCTCATTATCAAAACCAAGTATAAAATTACCGACACTGTCAACGGCATAGGGCACACAGCCTATCGAATCCCAGTGAAACACGACTCCCTCACGAGGAGTGATATCGCGATAGGCCGTCCACTCTTCAAAATATTTACCGTCGCCACGTCCGTAAAACGAAAGACCGAGCATAATTTTTTCAGGCGGAACGCCTTTATCGGCATAAGTCTTCATCGAACGTTCGACATTATAGTCAAATCCACCGATCTCAGACTCACGCATTGAGGTATGACTGCCCGGACGAGTCCACGTCATGTCATACTCCATCGCGCTGATATAGTCGATATATTCAAGGATATCGGGCAATTTCATGCCCAATGCCCCGGCCATCGCCGCAACAGACAATACTTTATCATCGCCAATGGCCGAACGGGTTTCTTTCAGAAGCAATTCGAAATTATCGACATCCTCAGGCGTCCCGTCGGGAAACGCCGGAGACTCCCAGTCGTAATCAATGCCATCAAGACCGAATTCATCGATCACGCGGCGGCAATCGCGTGCGAATGCCACACGGCACGAATCACATGACGCAAGATCGGAGAAACCCTCCGAGCATCCGCCACCTATCGACAACATTACCTTCAAATCGGGATTCAATTTCTTCAATCCGACGACCTCCCTGAGCCGATCAGGATTTTCGATATTGATACCGTTTCTATGTTCATTGACACGACCGAAGGCATAATTGACAGCCGTAAGCATAGTCGGATCAGGCAATGTCTTGCCGCCTGACCAAACATATCCCAACAGCTCGTATTGCGGGCCGATGTCAGCTGCAGGGTTCCGCTTGTTGACACAACTTACCCCAAATGCCGATAAAAGCATCAGCCCTATAAAACCTCCAACGATTTTTTTCATGATGATAACACTCTTAATCAATCAGACCGAATTCTTTTGCAACCGTACGAGTCAGACTCAGACTGTCGTCATCGAGCTCTGTGCGCCAGTACATGCCGCCTCTGAGACCTTTTTCCTTGATATAGTCACATTTGATCTTCATCGATTTCGGATTTTCGTATCCGACGATGAGTGTGCCGAGACTGTCGACGATATAAGGCACACATGCCACCGAATCCCAGCGCTCTTCCATGCCTTCGGCTGCAAGATCGCGGTTGACGATGTCGCGGTAGTCGGTCCAACCCTTGAAATTCTTGGCATCGCCGCGGCCGTAGAAAGCAAGACCGAGCACGATGTCCTTATATTCGAGTCCTCGTTTCAGACAAGAGTCGAGCGACTCTTCGACTGTCGAAACACCTGAAAGATCCGAACGTCGGAGTGATGTATGATGATACGGAGCCTGCCAGCCCATATCGTAGGTCATGAGGTTTATATAATCAAGATATTTCATCCCTTCAGCAAGATTGAAACCGTTGCCGAAAAATCCGACGGCAGCCGTAACCCGCTTATCGGGTCCAAGCGCCTCTCGTACGTCTTTGAATAGTGTCAGATAATCATCCTGCTGATCGCCATAGGGGAATTCCCAATCAAAATCAAGTCCGTCGAGACCGTATTTATCCACCACCCGCTTACAATCGGCAACGAAAGCAGCTCTGAGCGAATCACTGGAAGTCATTTCACCCCAACCAGATTCCTCGCCGGCACCGCCTAATGACAAAAGGACCTTAAGATCGGGATTTTCCTTTTTTAAATCAAGTATCTTTAACAGACGCGCCTCATTATTTATCTTGATACCGTCATGAGTCTCATTAGGATTTGCGGCAAGATAATTGATCGCTGTCACCATATTGGCAGGCGGCAGTTTCCCTTCAGCTTCCCATACATAGGCTATACATTCATAATCAGGCTCCTTTTGTTGGTCTGCATTTTTGTTTCCGCATGCCACGACGCCTGAAACCAAAGCGCCTAAACCAAAGATAGAAAATAGAATTTTTTTCATTAAAGTGGTAATTTGATTATAGTTAAAAATACATGATTATTTGTTCAACAGACATCGCGCAACTGTATGGGCCAGAGTCATCTCGGCATCGTCACACTCTGTGCGCCACATCATCGCGCCACGGAAGCCTTTTTCCTTAAGATAATCACATTTTATCTCAAGAGAACGAGGGTTATCATAGCCGATAACATACTCATCTTTTGAATTGAGAATATATGGAACCAAAGCTGTATCGTCCCAACGCTCTTTCATGCCGTCACGAAGCTTTATGTCGCGATAATCTGTCCAGTCTTTGAATTCAACATTATTACCTCGTCCATAAAAGGCAAGACCAAGCATCATTTTGTCGTAAGTTGCTCCTTTTGCCAAAATTTTTTTTATTGTTTCATCAACAGTAGTATAACCACTGCGATATGATCGATAAAGCGACGTATGGTGAGTGGCACCGGCACACATATCATAAGTCATTACATTAAAATAATCGACAATCTCAAGACACTCCTTTACTTTTATTCCGTCGACATTGTTGCCGACAGCGATGGTCAGCCTTTTATCAGAACCGATCTTTTCCCGTATCGCTTTAAGCAAAAGGACAAAATTATCCTCGTCGGCAGATGTTCCGCCCGACCAGCCGGGAAATTCCCAGTCGAGATCAATGCCATCGACACCACGCTCTTTGATCAGCCGGGCACACTGATTAGCAAAAGACTCACGTTTCGCCGGATTAGCCGCAAGCGATGAGAAACCGTCTTTACATGTTCCGCCGACACAGAAAAAAACTTTCAGATCAGGATTTACCTTTTTAAGTTCCAGCAGTTTTTCAAACCGAGCTTCGTTTCTTATCACAAAGCCATCGCGATTTGAGTTAAACTCATTTCCGATATATGTCAATCCTGTTATCAGAGTCGGATCAGGCAGCGTCACGCCATCTGACCAGACATAAGGAACGACTTCATAAGTTTTTGTACTTACCGGCTGTTCAACATCCGGCGAATCTGACGAGCAAGATGAGAGCGACAGATGCAACACGCATGCAGCCGCAAGCAAAGATTTCAATAGTCCTTTCATAAGACAAATGTGATTAAAATGAATTAGATCAGGGTCGTCAATCAAGATAGCAAGGTAATATCATGAGGGCACCGACCGGCCGGCCGATGCCCCCTGTATTCATTTATTAATGCGACAGATCATTTTTCAGATCCGAGTAGACAACGGGCCACCGTGCGTGCGAGATCAAGACTGTCAGTGTCAAGTTCCGTACGCCAGCACATTGCACCGCGGAAACCTTTCTCTTTAAGATAGTCGCACTTAATTTCGATCGAGCGAGGATTCTCATACCCGAGAACTAAAGCACCGTTGGCATCGGCGATATACGGTACACATGCAATCGAGTCCCACTGTTCGGTAAGATCGTCATAGGGGACAGCGCTCTTGGTATTAGTCCAACCAGTATAATAGTGGTCGTCACCGCGGCCATAGAAGCCGAGACCGAGCATCATTTTCTCATAAGGCACACCATGGTTGACATAGTCTTCAACCACTTCTTCAACCGAACGCCATCCGGTGTTGGGCGAACGATAGAGCGCCGTATGATGCCACGGAGCCTGACCGCCGAGATCATACGCCATCACATTGACATAGTCAAGCTGATCAACAAAAGCGGGTACGTTATTAACATCCATACCTGCAAGATCACCTCCGGCGGCAAGAGTCAGCAGCTTGCCTTCGGGAAGATTTGCTCTGACAGATTTCAGGACTTTGAGGAAATTGTTATAATCGTCAGGAGTGCCACCTACTCCACCAGGGAACTCCCAATCAAAATCAATCCCGTCAATTCCATATTCTTCTACGATACGGGCACAATCGGCAGCCAAAGCCTCGCGTTTTAGAGAATCCGCAGCCATCTCGGTGAGACCGGATTCACAATTACCGCCTATACAAAGTAATACTTTCAATTCAGGATTAATCTTTTTAAGGGCAATTATATCCTTGAAGCGATCTTCATTATTGATCATAACCCCGTCACGTGTGTCATTGACATTGGCAAACGCATAGTTAATGGTCGTAATAAGCGACGGATCAGGCAGCAAGTCGCCACCGTTCCATACATAAGCCACTACTTCATAAGATTTTTCAGTTTCCTGAGCGGCGGCCTCTTCGTTTTTGTTTGTCTTGCACGAATACAAAATTCCGGCTGCAAGCAGAGCGGTCACACCGCATAATAAGATTTTTTTCATAATGTGATAATGAACGTAAAAAAAGATTTTGATACAAATATACACATTTTTATGGACTTTATGTCTTCCATAACGACTAAATTGAGCAAACGGAAACTTTTTATTCCAAACGCTAACTAACCGTTATAAAAAACGAATGGACTCAGGCAATGAAAATCACCTGAGTCCATCTGTACTTTAAAAAGTCGCTTCGACTTATTATTTCGCAACCACGCGGCGCTCTTTGATACGAGCCTTCTTGCCGGTGAGATTGCGGAGGTAATAAAGTTTAGCGCGACGAACCTTACCGAATTTATTGACTACGATAGAGTCGATAAACGGAGATTCGATGGGGAAGATACGCTCAACACCGATGTTGTCGCTCATTTTGCGAACAGTGAAGCGCTTCTTGTTTCCTTCGCCAGAGATGCGGATAACTACACCGCGATACTGCTGGATACGCTCTTTGTTACCTTCTTTGATTCGGTAAGCGACTGTGATAGTATCGCCGGGACCGAATTCGGGATGCTGTTTGCCGCAAGCAAATGCTTCTTCAGCAACTTTAATTAAATCCATTGTAGCTAAATGATTTAAAATGTTAACATTACTCGCAATATTCGCAGGCCGCATGTCCTGCCAGAGATTACGAAATCGACTGCAAAGTTACGCATTTAATTCTGTCTGACCAAATTATCCTTCAGAATATTTTCGGAATATTTTTTTACGACGCTAAGAAGACTGCAAGAATGCACAATGGTGCGATATAACGGAGTGAAATCAGCAGCCAGACTATTACCCACCTCGGTAATCTGCCGTTGCTGTTCAACTGCGACGTGAGAGTGTTGCGGTCGAGCCGCCATCCTACAAACAGACTGATAACCATGCCTCCAAGCGGTAAAAGAATATTACTCGATACGTAATCAAACAGGTCAAATATCGTTTTGCCAAACATGGTCACATCTACCAGCGGCCCGAATGACAATGCGCATAGCGTGCCGAGGCCCATAGCGATCAATGTCAGAAGAATTGTGGCCGCACGGCGCGACATATGGAACTCTTCGCAGACGAAGGCTATGAATATTTCGCTCATCGAGATGGTAGATGTAAGCGAAGCGAGTACAAGCAGGAAGAAAAACAATGTGCTCCAGACTTCTCCGCCATGCAATCGGCTGAAAATCGAGGGCAGAACCTCAAAGACAAGTTTAGGGCCGGCCTCCGCCTCCATTCCGAATGAAAAAACCGCCGGAAATATTATAACGCCGGCCAAAACGGCAACTAGCGTGTCAAGCAAAGCAGTAGTGGTGGCACTTTTGACTATCGGCGTCCGGTCGGAAAAATAACTCGAATAGGTCATCATGCAACCCAAGCCGATCGACAGAGAAAAGAAAGCCTGCCCCATAGCCCCTAACACAACCCCGGGTGTAATAGCGCTGAAATCGGGCGTGAACAAAAACTTCAGGCCATCAGAAGCCCCCGGCATCAACAGTGAATTTACGCAGAACGCAAGCAAAATCAGAAACAGTACAGGCATCAGGATATTGCTGACGCGCTCAATGCCCTTCTTTACACCCCCTAACAGGATCAATGCGTTGAGAACCAAGAATGCGATCATCCAGATCACCGGTCTCCAACCGCTTATAAAACGGTCGAATTCAGAGTGGCGGCCGGCATCTGCAACTCCGCCAAGATGACCGGCGACAGACTCTACGGTATACTCCATCGTCCATCCGGCGACAACCGAATAAAACGACAATATTAAAATGGCCGCAAGGATAGAGCAATAGCCGATCCCGTCCCACCTGCGACCTCCGCTATGAGTTCTGAACGCGCCCAAGATGCAGGACCGTGCCGACCGTCCCATTACAAACTCAGCGCTGATGACCGGTATACCGATTACAAAGATAAAAAACAGATAGCACAGCAAAAATGCCCCTCCCCCATGAGTTCCGGCCTCATACGGAAAACGCCAGATATTGCCAAGACCGACGGCAGATCCGACTGTTGTAGCGACAACTCCGATACGTGTGGCAAATTGTGCTCTCCGCTCCATTATAAGATATTACTCGCGGTAATAGATTCTATGTATACGCGGTGACACTGACGCAAGAACTTCATACGGTATAGTTCCTAATGTTTCGGCAAGCACCTCAATCGGAGCGTCAAGACCAAATATTTCAACATTATCACCAATCTCTGCGTTGGCACCGGTAACATCTATCATGCACAGATCCATGCAGATATTCCCGACGGTCGGACATGGATGACCATTAACGACAAAACGAGCATTGCCACAGCCGAGATGACGGTCGATGCCATCGGCATAACCAATAGGGACAGTGGCAATGACTGATTCTTTGTCAAGAACGCCTCGGCGAGAGTATCCGATCGTAGTTTCCGATGGCCATTTCTTCAGTGAAATAATAGTAGAATTCAGACGAGCTACGGGCTTAAGGCTCAATGCTGTCGCTGCCGAGGGCAACGGACTGATACCATACAGGCCGATACCGAGGCGAACCATATCATACTGCCGTTCGGGATAACGCATTATTCCGGCGGTGTTAAGTATATGACGTTTAAATCCGTAGTCGAGGCCCATGGCAAGCGCACCTGTCATCCGCTCGAAAGCGGCAAACTGAGACTCGGTGTATTCATCCTCGTCAAGACAATCGGCTGTAGCCAGATGCGAGAAAGCCGAGCTTACTCTGACTCTGTCGGTAGAATGCAGCAGTTTCAACAAGTCGTCAATCTCATTGTCTATAAAGCCAAGGCGATGCATACCGGTGTCGAATTTTATATGCACGGGGTAATTCCTACGTCCATAACGCGCAGCTTCTTCAACGAGCATCTCCAGTTCTCGAACCGAAAACACGGCCGGTTCGAGACCGTAGGCAAACAACGCCTGATAATTAGTCGTAACGGGATTAAGCAGTATTATCGGCATCGTTATGCCCCCTCGCCTGAGCGCGACACCCTCTTCCACGACTGCTACGGCAAGATACGCAGCGCCCTGACTCTGAAGTGTCTTCGCCAATTCCAACGCTCCGGTGCCGTAGCCTGAGGCCTTGACCATAGCCACAATACCGGTCTGAGGTCGCAGCAAACTGCGGTAAGTATTGAAATTTGCCACCACGGCATCGAGATTCACTTCAAGTATCGACTGATGACGCGGAGTCTCGAGTCTACGGCGTATATCGTCAAAGTGCATTCGTGCGCCACCTTTTATTAGAATTAGCTCACTGTCAAAATGCGAAATATTGTATTTTTCGAGGAAATCATCAGTTGTCGCCATAAACTCGCTTGCCATAAGAGGATCAAACTCACCGAAATGGCGCGATATCTCCTCACCGATACCGATCAAGCGGTCGACACCCGCCATTTGCAGCAATGACGACACCTTGCCGTACAGTTTTCCGGTATCTTCACCTTCGCGATGGAGCAGATCTCCGAGAATCACAGTATTACGCCGTGACGCGGTCTTGCGTCGCTGCATAAAATCAAGCGCACCGACCAACGATGCGAAATCGGCGGTAAACTCGTCATAGATCATCAGACAATCATTCACCCCGTCATGAACATCCAAACGCGTAGAAACTTCAGCAACCCCGCCAAGCAATGACGCCGACTCTCCCAAAGCCTCGAGGATACGGCCGGCAACTGTCATGTTGTCACTGCCCTCGATAACTGTGTCGCATTTCTCCAGCAATCTACGTTTTTCTGCGATCTTCTGCTCACGGCTGTCAAAACCGCCGTCGTGCTCGTCTGTGATCTCTGTCATCACTCCGATTGTCGGACGGATAATATCTTTTAATATCTCCATTTGACCACAATGATCAATGCCGGCCTCAAAAATAGCGATTTCTGTATCTTGTTCAAGACGCCATACGGACAGCGGAACACCAATCTGAGAATTCCAGCTCCTCGGACTTCTGACCACCTTACGTCCGGCCTTCATCAGCGCAGCATAGACAAGCTCTTTGACCACCGTTTTCCCTCGGCTACCGGTAATACCCACTACAGGGATATCGACCATAGACCGGACATATGAAGCCAGCCTCTGCAATGCGGCCAAAGCATTTTCGACGACAAGAAATTCGGCATCAGCAACGTCGCCCATAATTTCAGGCACACTCTCAACCACAAACGCTCTTACGCCGCGACGATAAAGTTCCGCAACATAACGGTGTCCGTCATTTACATTTGTCCTCAATGCAAAAAAAAGTGTCTCGTCAGGTATGCACAGCGAGCGGCTATCTGTAAGCAATGTTGATATCATACGATAGGACGCCGACCGGCATCCTATCGTATCAGCTATTTCTTTGACTGAAAGTATCATTGATCTCTCATTTAATTTTTAAACATTTGGACGGTGGGAGGCAAACAACGATTTCGCGCGTTCATCTGCGACCCGAGTCAGAGTGTCTCGCGAAAAATACCGCTCGGCAAACTTCTCATAAATATAATCACATGCCATCTCTGACGGATGTTTGAGATCGCGTTCATAAAACCTATAATCTCTCAGATCATCCATCATGATTTCATACGCCGGGAAATACTCACAAAATTCACCAAGAGCATCACAGGCCAGCAACAATCTCGCCTTCGACAGTTCATTGCCATGAAGTCCGTCGGCAAGATGGCGGATTGGACTGACGGTCAGTATGACATTTTTCCCTCCATTTATCATTTCCTCAAGCAGCGGGCGCCACAATGCGACAATATCATCTGTCCCGACCGCAAAACGGCTGAAAGTTGACGCCGGAAATTTATGACAGTTGCCGACAGTGTCAGCTATATCAGAGCTAAGGGAATAAACTATCGATGATCCGAAAGTGACTATAACCGTTTTCGCCCGTCTGTATGCCTCTTTCAATACTGCAAGATCAGCGTTGAGCACGGCCGCAAGTTCATAGGCATCACTGTTCTGATAGCGCGAAGCAAAATCAAGACAATGACAGACGCCTTCTCCGTCACATTTAAAATCAGCCACTCCGTAGACTTTATCTCCGGCAAGATCATTTATCAACCGCGCAAGCGACACTGGGTTATAAAGAGGGCCCATCGGATTATAAGTCACGTCAAAGCCGTCGCGCTTCAGACGCGAGCCGACGTTATCAGAAAAGCATGAGCCAAGCAGAACTATGCCGCCGTTATGTGTGATAGCAAAGCTGCCTCTGGCAGACTCTATTTCAGTTCTGAATTTCATCGGCTAAATACGTTTAATACATCTGATAGTCGATTGAAAGCACCTGGAACTCAGTGCGGCGATTGATCTGATCTGCCGCAGCCTGGTCATCAGGCGACAGACCGTTGACATACTCTTCGTCGAGCACCTGCCCCTCGGCAAACTGCGGATATTCGCGTGCAAGTTTCTTTGTAATTACTTTAGGCCGTGACTTGCCGTATCCCTGCCATTGCAAGCGCCGGGCATCGATCCCGACCGAGATCAGATAGTCGATAACTGATTTCGCGCGGCGCGTGGAAAGATTGATATTGTATTCATCGCTGCCGATACGGTCGGTATGCGATGCCATCTCGATAGTTACATTCGGATTGTCGCGCAGCACCTGCGCCATTTCGTCGAGCGCGGTCTTGGACTCTGGTCTCAGCGTCGCCTTGTCGAAGTCATAGAAAATATTTTCGATAACCACAGGTTTGGTTATTGACGACAGTATGAAATCGACGCTGTACTCAGCGTCTTCCTCGGCAAGATCCGAAGTGAACTCCTGTTTGGCATTAAGATAACCTTTTGCGCCGGCAAGCATCACATAGCTTACACCGCGGTCGAGCGGAAAAGAAAAACTGCCGTCATCTTTGGCGATCTGTTTCTGATTGCTGCCGTCGTTGCCTACAATTCTGATCACGGCATTTGCCACCGGTTCTTCATCACGGTCGAGCACCCAGCCGCTAATGTTCACTTTTATTTCCGGAAGCTCGAACGAATAAATATGGTCGTAGCCTCGCGGATCGCCTCGGTTGGAACTGAAATAGCCGGTTTCGCCCGGACCGAATGTGATCGCGAAGTCATCGGCTGCCGAATTGACAGGCGATCCCATATTAGAGACATTCCAGCCACCGGATTTTGTCATGACTGCCTTGAATATATCCAGTCCCCCCAGACCGGGATGACCATCGGATGCGAAATACAACACCGAATCACTGCGCACAAACGGAAACATTTCGTCACCCGGCGTATTGATCCACTCTCCGAGATTTTCAAGCGATCCAACCCTTTCTTTAAGATTTATGCGCCAGATATCCTTGCCGCCTGATCCGCCGGGCATATCGGACGTAAAATACAACCAGTTGCCGTCAGTCGATACTGCAGGATGGGCGTAGTTTGAAAGTGTATCAGCCGTGATTTCGAATTTGACGGGTTTGCTCCACTGAGCGTCGCTGCGCTGAGAGGTATATATTTCGACTCCTGTATTTGCATTAGGTTCGCGACGGGCCACAGTCAGATACATCGTAGACCCGTCAGGAGAGAAAGACACAACGCCCTCCTCTGCTTCTGAATTAAGTTCGCCCTCGACCGGTTGCGGGCGTGTCCACTCTCCGCGCTCGTTTTTAGCCGACGTCCATATATCAGCCTTTTTCATTCCGTTAATTTCGCTGCGGCGACTGCCGGTCACTTTCTCATTGGTAGTCGTAAAATAAAGCCTGTCATATGAATTGTCGAAATACATCGGCGCGTAATCCGACCTTCGGGAATTGAACAGCTTGGCATTATAAACTTTATAGCGGGTCGTCGCTTTCTTCTCCTGTCCCATTTTTGCACCGGCCAGACCATTCTGTGCCTTTACGCTTCCGGGATGTGCCTCAAGATACTCCTTGTATGCTGCTATTGCCGGAGCATATTTGCCATCGGCATGAAGCACCTCGGCCAGACGCAGGTCAAGCAACGAATCTTCATAGCCGAAACGCTTAGCATTGGCATAAGCCGCCGATGCCTTGGCATTCTGGCGAAGCATCCGGTGACATTCGGCCATTTTAAACGCAATCTCACCTCTCTTGGAACGCTGTTCTCGGTCGAGTTTATTATAGACTTTGCGATATGTTTTTGCTGCGTCAAAGTATTCGCCGCGGGCCATCTGCTCGTCAGCTACCGACAGTTTCGCTCCGCCGCATGACACAAACGCTGCAGCGACGGCAAATATGAATATATATAGTGCTGTCTTATTCATTTTGTTGTTTTGATATACTTATAACGCACATTGCCCGACTATATTATAACGTGAGGTCGTGCTTATCCGCACGACCCCCCGGTTATAATTCAGTCAGTATGATCAGTATCTGTGTATGCTCATTCATCTGTTGATGTTTCGGGCGATGCCTCATATTTATATATGTCGACAAGCCGGATATTGAACTGCAGATTGGAATAAGCAGGCACACCCCCTGTCGATACGGTTCCGTAGCCGAGTGCATACGGAATTATCACCTCGGCAGTGTCACCGACATTCATATCGCAGACAGCAGCTGCCCAGCCGTCGATAAGACTCGAAAGCTGCGCGCGATAGACTCCGGGGCCGTAATCAGTCATCGACAGAGAAGAGTCGCACTTCACTCCATTGTAGAGAGCAAGCTGATATCGCACATCGACCGTACTCGTATACAGCGGTTTCAAAGCGTTGGGATTGTCGGTGCGCTCATTGAAATAATGGATCAATACAAATGACGACGGATCCCAATCGGGAACTATCATCGTGTAGTACGGCTTCCCGTTTTCATCCTTTTGGGCCTGCTTTTCCGCCAGCCAGCTGTTATTTTGGTCGCGCCAGTTGATTATGGCTTTTATATCATCGTCATCACCGCCGCAACCCACAAAAGCAGAACCTGCAACTATGAAAGCGATAAGCAGAATTGGAAGTCTTTTCATTAATTATCCTGGATATTAAAATTGTACTTTGGGTGCAGACTGAGCCTGTGCCTCGGCCTCAAACTGAGCCTTCTCGCCGAAGCCGAAAAGGCCGGCAAATATTGATCCCGGGAAGCGTTTTACCTTGAGGTTATAGTTCTGTACTGCCGTAGTATAATAGCCGCGATAAGTTGCGATACGGTTTTCTGTCCCTTCAAGCTGATCCTGAAGACTCAGAAACTGCTCATTGGCTTTAAGGTCGGGATAAGCCTCCTTGACGGCATTGACATAAACGTTGAACGCACGGTTAAGATTGGCCTGCGATGCGTTATATTTTTCAAACGCTGCCATATCGGCCGGAGCAGCGGCTTCACGCAGTGAGTCGGCCGTATTGTAGGCGTCAGTCAGACCTGCACGCGCGCGCGTCACATTCTCAAATGTTTCCTGTTCGTGTGCAGCATAGCCTTTGACAGTCTCCACAAGATTGGGGATGAGGTCAAAACGGCGCTGATACTGAGTCTGGACATCGGCCCAAGCCTTGTCGACTTCCTGCTCCGACGTCACGAGACCGTTATAGTTCGAGCAACCGACTCCGCAAAGCACAGCGATCACCGCAACGACTATAATAAGTGTTATTGTTGATTTTTTCATAAATTGTCTCTTTATACATTAATAATATTATGCGAGCTTTCGCAGAAGTGCAGTCAGGCTCACCTGATCGTGGATAAGTTTATGGAGATCCTCAACCTTGACACGTGTCTGTTCCATCGAGTCGCGCTCGCGGAGTGTGACCGTGTTGTCCTCGAGGGTCTGATGATCGACGGTGATACAGAACGGTGTGCCGATAGCGTCCTGACGGCGATAGCGCTTGCCGATGGTGTCTTTTTCTTCGTAATGCGTTGCGAAGTCAAATTTCAGATCATTCACGATCTCGCGGGCTTTTTCGGGCAGACCGTCTTTCTTGACAAGGGGAAGCACAGCGCATTTCACCGGAGCGAGAGCTGCCGGAAGGTGAAGCACGACGCGTGTGTCACCGCCTTCGAGAGGCTGCTCCTCATAACTTGAGCAAAGTACGCTGAGGAACATTCGGTCGACACCGATCGAAGTTTCGATCACATAAGGAGTATAGCTTTCGTTAAGTTCCGGATCAAAATACTGGATCTTCTTGCCCGAGAACTTCTCATGCTGCGAAAGGTCGAAGTTCGTGCGCGAGTGTATGCCTTCGACTTCCTTGAACCCAAACGGCATCAGGAATTCGATATCCGTAGCGGCGTTTGCATAGTGAGCGAGCTTGTCATGGTCGTGGTAACGGTATTTTTCATCACCGAGGCCGAGAGCCTTATGCCAGCGCAGACGCCATTCCTTCCACTGTTGGAACCACTTCAGCTCCTCACCGGGGCGAACGAAGAACTGCATTTCCATCTGCTCGAACTCACGCATACGGAATATAAACTGACGGGCTACGATCTCATTGCGGAACGCCTTGCCGATCTGAGCGATGCCGAACGGTATACGCATACGGCCCGTCTTCTGTACGTTGAGATAGTTCACAAAAATACCCTGAGCCGTTTCCGGACGGAGATATACGGTCATCGAACCGTCGGCCGTCGATCCCATCTCGGTTTTGAACATGAGGTTGAACTGGCGCACATCGGTCCAGTTCTTTGTTCCCGAGATCGGGCAGACGATTTCCTCGTCGATGATTATCTGGCGGAGCTCTTCAAGATTGTTGTCGTTCATTGCTTTGGCGTAACGCTCGTGGAGAGCGTCGCGTTTGGCGGCGTGCTCTAAGACACGCGGGTTTGTCTGACGGAAAAGTGCTTCGTCAAAGCTGTCGCCGAAACGCTTGGCGGCTTTCGCTACTTCCTTGTTGATCTTTTCATCATATTTGGCAAGCTGGTCTTCGATAAGGACATCGGCGCGATAACGTTTCTTGGAGTCGCGGTTGTCGATCAGAGGATCATTGAATGCGTCCACATGGCCCGATGCTTTCCAAATTGTAGGATGCATGAAGATCGCGGAGTCGATACCGACAATATTTTCATGAAGCAGAGTCATCGAGTCCCACCAGTAGCGCTTGATATTATTCTTCAGCTCTACACCGTTCTGACCATAGTCATAGACGGCTGAAAGCCCGTCATAAATCTCGCTTGACTGAAAAACGAAACCGTACTCTTTTGCATGAGAAACGATCTTCTTAAAGACATCTTCTTGCTGTGCCATTTCTTTATTGGTTTATCTTGGTTTATGTTTTAATTCTTATAAATAATCCGCAAATTTAATCATTTTTTCCGCACCCTCATAAACTCCCGTCCTAAAAGGTCTTAAAAACACCCGTCTCCTGTTCTTAATCATGCGTCATTTATTATTTATAAACCGGCCTTTCAGATCGACTGCGAATTTGTTGAACGGATCGAGTTCGCGGTCTACTATCACGGCAAATTGGCCGCGGGTGATCGGCTCCTTCTCATTGCCGTCTGCCGAGAGATCGATATTTTCAACTCCGGCTGCCGTCAACAGATCCGCCACATCGGCAAATGTCAGCGGCCCGATCTCTGAAACAGCGCCTTTAGCCTGAGGATAAAGTTCATAGAAACCGTCAATTGCTTCGCCGGTAAGCACTGAGTCGGCATAGAGCCACGTTTCATTAGCCCACGCAACGCTCTTGCCTTCGCCTTTGAGTATGCCCGTCGCTCCGATACGCTGATAAGGCGCGAAAAGCGGATCATGACGGTCAACGTCGAGATATGGCATTATATATCCGCCGGTCGACAGCAGAACGTTCTGCACTTCGCGAACCGGTACTTCATCAAGCTCGCAACCATGTTGCAATGCAAGTGCGGCAAGCGCACCGGCTGCCTGGCCGATCTGAAGCACGACCGGCTGCTCACGTGTGCATCCGTTGGCGATATTCGACACCGAGATTGACTTCTCTGTGACGATCAGATCCTCGACATCCTCGGGTATCAGCGTTCCCAGCGGCAGGCAGTAGGACGGCACCTTGTAGAAATAAAGATACGGCAGTTCCTCCGGTCCGTTATACGAACTGTGGTGATGATCGACCGGATAATCGCCTACGGCAATGCCTGTTCGGTAAAGTGCATCAGGCTGATCGAAAGGATGTTTCACATGATTGACATTAAAACGCACCTTCCCGTGTATGCGGCGCGACTCTCTGACATAAGGAATAAACGGCAGACGGTCTTCTGTCGGATATTCATCGTCAGCAAGCGCAAGATTTTTATAGCCGAGCTGCGTCTGGATGAAATACAGATATTTCATAGTGTGAGCCTTAGCCAGAGCGAGCACCGAGTCGCGCTCCTCGCGTGTCATGTCGACAATATTGGCATAATAGTCATTGGCCGCGAAAGGCCAGTTGATCATATATTTACCGTTTTGCAACTTGCCGTAGCACATCATATAGTCAGGCGTATGGAATTTGGTAGTGTCTTCCCGTGGCTCTGCCAGAGGATTCTGACAGGTATTGGCAAAGAGCATCGGATCATAGCCGTCAGGCTCGGCGATCGTCATGTCGGCGTCTTTACCATAATCTTTGAGTATCGCCACAAATGTCATGTCCTGAACGATATTGTAAGCTGAATCCGGCGCTATATCCTCGCCCGTGAGACGGCCGTTCTCCATGCCGAGATCATAACCTACACCTGCCATCCGGGCTACATCACCGAACTCCGTGCCGTCAATTACGATTTTTGCCTTTATTGTACTCTTTTCTCCGTTTTCATCTTCTATCACCGCCAGCCAGTCGTCGCCTTTTTTCTCAAGGCTTTCGAGACGCGAACCATGGATCACGGTCAGATGATCCTTCTCTCGTTCCACCATTCGGTGAAACAAAGCATTACCTACCGAAGGCTCGAACGAATAAGCCGCCACCCAGTTGGTCATCAGTTTGTCATAGCCGCCGTAAATATTGGCGATACTGTCGCGGAATTCGCCGAAAAAGCCCGAAGGCATGCGCGAATTTCCGTCGATGCAACTCACGCCTGCCGACGTCAGCATACCGCCGAGCCACGGCGACTCTTCGACTATCACAGCGTCAGCTCCCATACGAGCGGCCTGTATGCCGGCCGCAGTGCCGCTCGCACCTCCGCCTATGATCAGCAACCCGGTTTCCATGTCATAATGAGTGCAGGAAGTCAGGCCTGCAAACAGCGCGCCCAGTCCGAGGGCAAGCGACTTGATTCTGTAGTTCATGTTATGGTATTTAATTATGGTATTTAATAGCACTTTCGCAAAGATAGACATTATTTTTCATCCGGCCACATATATAATAAGAACTGATTTAAACTTAATTGATTTTGTGATTTCACCAAAGATGACTACTTTTGCGACAGAAAAACAAACTTCGAAACATTAACCGACATGTTCAGAACAAATACTTGCGGTGAACTCCGCTTATCTGACGCCGGCAAAAACGTCACTCTTGCCGGCTGGGTGCAACGTGTCCGTAAAATGGGCGGAATGACTTTCGTCGATCTACGCGACCGTTACGGTATCACTCAGATCGTTTTCAATAACGAACTCGATGCCGCTCTTAACGAAGCGGCCAATCATCTTGGCCGCGAATTTGTCATTCAGGTCAAAGGTGCCGTTTCAGAACGCACGTCTAAAAACCCGAATATGCCTACCGGCGACATCGAGATCCTCGCTTCAGAACTCAACATTTTAAATCCAAGCGAAGTTCCGCCCTTCACAATCGAGGACGAAAGCGACGGCGGCGACGACATCCGCATGCGCTACCGCTATCTCGATCTGCGCCGCAATCCCGTGCGCCGCAATCTTGAGCTACGTCACCGCATGACTATGGAAGTACGCCGCTATCTCGACAGCAAGGGTTTCCTCGAGATCGAGACTCCGATGCTTGTCGGATCTACCCCCGAAGGTGCCCGCGACTTCGTTGTTCCGTCGCGTATGAACCAGGGTCAGTTCTATGCCCTGCCCCAGTCGCCGCAGACTCTTAAACAGCTTCTGATGGTAGCCGGTATGGACCGCTATTTCCAGATCGTGAAATGTTTCCGCGACGAAGATCTGCGCGCCGACCGCCAGCCTGAGTTCACTCAGATCGACTGCGAAATGAGCTTCATCGAGCAGAACGATATTATAGAACTCTTTGAAGGCATGGCCAAACATCTCTTCAAAGAGATACGCGGCATCGAGCTTACCGAGCCGTTCATCCGCATGCCCTGGGCAGACGCGATGAAATATTACGGCAGTGACAAACCCGATCTCCGCTTCGACATGCGTTTTGTCGAACTCATGGACACGCTCAAAGGTCATGGCTTCAGCGTGTTTGACAATGCTGATTATATCGGCGGCATCTGCGCTAAAGGCGCCGCATCTTATACTCGAAAACAGCTCGACGCGCTCACCGAATTTGTCAAGCGCCCGCAGATCGGCGCCAAGGGCATGGTTTATGCCCGCGTCGAAGCCGACGGTAACGTCAAGTCGTCGGTCGACAAATTCTATTCGCAGGAAGTTCTTCAGCAACTCCGCGCTGAGATGAACGCCGGACCCGGCGACCTCATCCTCATCCTCAGCGGCGACGATGCCATGAAGACCCGCAAACAGCTCTGCGAGCTTCGCCTCGAAATGGGACGTCAGCTTGGTCTGCGCGACAAGGATAAATTCGCGTGTCTCTGGGTTGTCGATTTCCCGATGTTCGAATGGAGCGACGAGGAGCAGCGCCTCATGGCCATGCACCATCCGTTCACACATCCCAAAGACGAGGATATCGCCCTGCTCGATACAGATCCGGCTGCAGTCCGTGCCGACGCTTACGACATGGTCATCAACGGTGTTGAGGTCGGCGGCGGTTCTATCCGTATCCACGACAGCGCTCTTCAGGCAAAGATGTTCGAGATACTCGGCTTCACGCCCGAAAAGGCTCAGGAGCAGTTCGGCTTCCTCATGAATGCATTCAAATTCGGCGCTCCCCCTCACGGAGGTCTCGCCTACGGTCTTGACCGCTGGGTATCGCTGTTCGCAGGTCTTGACAGCATCCGCGACTGCATCGCCTTCCCCAAGAACAACAGCGGCCGCGATGTAATGCTCGACGCTCCGGCGCCCCTCGATCAGAAACAGCTCGATGAGCTTTCGATCGCCGTAGTCTCACCCGACCGTCAGGCCTGATGCTCAACGCGGCCATTATATCGGCAATTGAAGATTTTGCACCGGCGTCGTTCCAGGAATCATGGGACAACACCGGCCTGCAGGTCGGCTCGTTGCGCGCCGAATGCACTGGTGTTCTCCTCTGCGTAGATGTCACCCCCTCCATTGTCGACGAAGCCCGTAACCGCGGTTGCAATCTGATTATCTCACATCATCCGCTTATATTCAAAGGCCTCAAAAAGCTTACCGGCAACACGCCGGTCGAAGAAGCGGTTATGCGTGCAATCAGCTATGGAATATCCGTTTATTCTTGTCATACCGCAGTAGACAGTACTCCCGGCGGTGTCAGCTACCGCATGGCACGTATGCTTGGAGCTACTCCGGTGCGCGTTCTGCAGCCGCTCCGCGACCGGCGCGTAAAGCTAAGAGCCGTCGTCAGCGACAATGTTCTCCATCGCGTCATTACCGTCTTTGGACAGAATAATTGTCCGTTCACCTGCGTTGATTCCCGTTCATGTTCCGAAGTAACAGACACCAACGATCCGTTCGGCAGCACTGAGACAATATCCGAAAAATCGACCGTAATCGAGACAGTTATTGATAAAGGCGTCGCGGCACAAATCATGGCCGACATCAAAGATATCGTGCCGGATGGCATTCAGTCGGTCTGCACTGTCCCGACTTCAGATAGCGATACGACCATTGGTCTCGGCGTGTTTGCGACCTTCGAGTGCGGGATGACAGCTCGCCGGCTCGTCGAACTCGTAAAAAAAACTTTTAATTCACCTGTCGCACGTTGCACAGCCATTCCGCCCGATGACATTAAAATAAACCGTATTGCCATGTGCGGCGGATCAGGAAGCGAGTTTATCTCCGATGCAATGCGCGCAGGGGCTCAGGCGTTCATTACATCTGACACTCGATATCATGATTTCGTCGATTGGCAGAATGAAATCCTTATCATAGACATAGGTCATTTTGAGAGCGAGGCATGCACAAAACAAATTTTTTACGATGTAATTCGGGAAAAATTTCCTAACTTTGCATGCTATTACTCAGAATTAGAAGAAAATCCTATAAAATACATATAAAAATATATGGCTACTGAAAAGAAACAAGAGCAAACCGCCTCGGTTGAGAAGCGTCTGAAAGCGCTTTACGACCTTCAGACTATCCTTTCTGAAATTGACCGCATCAAAACTATCCGCGGCGAACTTCCTCTTGAAGTCAAAGACCTCGAAGACAGTATCGAAGGTCTTAACTGTCGTATCGAAAACTACACTCGCGAAATCGAAGAACTCCGCAAAAATCTTGCTGCTGAAAAGGAAAAGATCAACAACTGCAACGGTCTCATCGCCCGTTATAAAGAGCAGCTCGACAATGTCCGCAACAACCGCGAGTTTGATCTTCTCACAAAAGAAGTCGAGTTCCAGACTCTCGAAATCGAACTGGCCGAAAAACACATCAACGACTACAATCGCGCTATTGAAAATAAAACTGCCGAGATCGGAGTGACAAAAGAAAAACTCGCCGACCACGCCCACATTCTTGATGAAAAGAAAACCGAACTCGACGAGATCGTCAGCGAAACTCGCCAGGAAGAGGAAACTTTGCGCGAAAAAGCTAAAGCCATCGAACCAAGCATCGACGAGCGCACTCTTCAGGCTTTCAAACGCATCCGCAAAAACGCCCGCAACGGTCTCGGCATCGTTTACGTTCAGCGTAACGCGTGCGGAGGCTGCTTCAACCGCATTCCCCCGCAGAAACAGCTTGAAATCCGACTCCATAAAAAAATCATTGTCTGCGAATATTGCGGACGTATCATGATTGATCCCGCGCTTGCCGGCGTAGCTGACGATTCTAATATTTGATTATAACTTATTTTTCCCCATACAAAAGATCGCCTGACGGCGATCTTTTGCTATATAAGACCACGTTCCCCAGCGTTAACAAATATTGGTGAACGGGATCTAAGCTAAACGCTCACGAAGCTAAGCGCGATTATTTGGCTATTATTTGGCTTATTTTCATTGTAATATGATCGTTTTTGCTTAATTTTGTCGCAAAATCTCAGTTCTCAGCAGATGACAACGAATTACGCCAGACTTTATGGGCTTATCGGATTCCCTTTGGGACACTCTTTTTCTCAGGATTACTTTAATCAGAAGTTCGAGGCAGAGAACATTGATGCTCGATACATCAACTTCGAGATCCCCGAAATATCCGACCTCAAAAATGTACTTGCCCGAAACCACAACCTTAACGGTCTTAATGTAACCATACCATACAAACAGTTGGTTATCCCCTTGCTCGACGAGATGGACCCCGAAGCCGCTGAGATTGGAGCAGTCAATGTCATAAAATTTGTCAGGCGTAACGGCCGCACAATTCTCAAAGGTTACAACTCCGACATCATCGGTTTTCGAGACTCGATAGCGCCGATGCTGACCGAACATCATTCACACGCACTTGTACTCGGCACCGGCGGCGCATCGCGAGCCGTAAGCTACGCACTTCGCAGCCTCGGCATCACGCCTCAGCTCGTTTCTCGCCGACCGGCTCCCGGAGTCATAACTTACGCCGACATTAATCCGGATATAATTGATTCTCATAAAATAATTGTCAACACTACTCCTCTCGGCATGTATCCTCACGTCGACGAGTGTCCCGATATTCCTTACAATCTGCTGACCACCCGGCACCTATGTTACGATCTCCTTTATAACCCTGACGTGACTCTTTTCATGAAGAAAAGTGCTGATGCCGGAGCTGAGGTTAAAAACGGTCTTGAAATGTTGTTACTTCAGGCTTTTGCTGCATGGCATATTTGGCAAAAATAATTTTTTACTTCTATGTTTTCCATATCCAAAATCATCTACATCGCTGTCATAGCGCTAATCCTTCTCCCGATTGAAAAATTAGGCATTCCTCAGATTAACGCACCGGTCGCACTTCTCGCAGGTCTGATTTTTGCCTTCGCTTTCAAAAACCCTTGTCCCAAGTTCAACAAGAAGACTTCAAAATACCTTCTTCAAGTCGCCGTTGTCTGCCTCGGATTCAATATGAACCTTCACGAATCCTTGAAATCAGGATCTGAGGGCATGATGTTTACAGTCGTATCTGTGGTCGGAGTTATGGTTCTTGGCATTCTTATCGGATACTGGCTGCACCTCAACCGCAAGACAGCCTATCTGATCTCATCTGGTACCGCTATCTGCGGAGGCAGCGCTATTGCCGCAGTCGGGCCGGTCCTTAAAGCCGATGAAAATGAGATGGCTGTATCTTTAGGTGTGATTTTCATCCTTAATGCTGTCGCCCTGTTTATTTTTCCACCGATCGGCCACATGCTTGACATGAGCCAGCAGCAGTTCGGCACTTGGGCTGCTATCGCCATACACGACACATCCTCCGTCGTCGGGGCTGGCGAACAATACGGCGAGACTGCACTGCAGATGGCAACTCTCATCAAACTCACCCGTGCGCTTTGGATTATTCCACTCGCTCTCGTCACTATGTTCCTTTTCCGGGAGAAAGGTTCTAAAATATCTGTTCCCTGGTTCATATTCATTTTCATACTCGCGATGATTGTCAACACTTATGTTGCTTTGCCCGTTTGGTTCGTTGACACTATGGTCTGGATCGCCCGCCGCGGTATGGTAGTGACCCTATTCCTTATCGGAGCTTCTCTGTCTGTTGCCACTGTCCGTCAGGTTGGTGTCAAGCCCCTGTTGCTTGCCATTCTCCTGTGGATTGTGATCAGCCTTACAAGTCTTGCCGTCGTACTCAGGACTATCGCTTGATCAATCTTTGAAAGCGCCTCTATCATATGTTCCCGCCTTGCCTGCCGCTATCGGCATGATGGCGGGAATTGTCATTTTTTCTCTTTCTGCATCATGGCTGATACCTGTTTTGCTATTACTTTCGGCTCTGACTGCGTTCTTCCTCCATCGACATTGGCTCTCTTTCTTACTCTTTTTTTCATCACTCGGTTGGATTATTTCTCTGGCCGACAGGCCGGCATTGCCTCCCGATGACATATTCGAAAAAAAAGCCTTTTGGGCTGCCGATGTTACTGACAGCCATCTCACATCCGCAGCAGTAAGGCTCACCGTAACAATCTCGTCATGCGATTCTGTCTCTATATCGTCCTTCGCGTGTTCCGTCCTCATTCCGGCTGTTGCCGACCGATTTAGGCCGGGCGACAGAGTATTGTTCCGTTCGCGCATTGTTAATCCGGCTTATGGCGGCGACCTGCCGGACGAAAACAGTTTCAATCCTACATTCAGTCTCGACGGCATATATTCACAGGCCTACGTATCTCCCGACGATATTACTGTAATTTCTTCTCACAATACTTTCCGCCGCACTGCTCTTGATCTTCGTGACTGTCTCCGCGACCTTATTTACCGTTCTTCGCTTTGCAGCGGCGCAGCTTGGTTTCTGTCAGCCACCCTTTTGGGTGACGACAATGCGCTTGACCCGTCACTCAGGCAGCAATTCCGTGAAATTGGCATAGCTCATTACCTCGCGCTTAGCGGCTTCCATGTCGGCATTATCGCTTTGATCGCTTCTGCTGCTTTTTTCCCTCTGAGAATCTGGAGTCGTTTCGGCCGGATGCGTCATATCGCCGTAATAGCCGTTATTTGGCTTTATGCATTTGTGTGCGGTCTTTCACCATCCATTGTCAGGGCTGCGGTTCTTATTTCTATTTTTCTCCTCGCACGGATTATACAACGCCAGTCTTCGCCCTACAACTCGCTGTGTGTAGCGGCCGTCATGATCCTCGCATTCAGTCCTCGGCAACTATTTGCTCCGGGATTCCAGTTATCATTCTGCGCCGTCCTGTCTATTCTTGTTTTCGCGCCTCGGTTTAATCCTTTTCCTCGCCGGGCATCACTGAAATACAAGCTTATGGAATTCATTACAGTTCCTGTCGCCGCCATGCTTGGCACTTGCCTTATAACTGTTGTCCACTTCCATCGCATTCCTCTGCTTTTCCTCATTCCTAACGTAATTTTGGCAATTATGTTACCGCTCTTGCTCTCATCTGCTGTAATCCTGATGTTTTCAGTCGCCTTAGGATTTCAGCCTGATTGCTTATGTAGATTTATAGATTTCATATATAATTCGATCATAAATCTGTGTGCCACTATGTCTTCTTTTGAGCACACGGAGATTACAGGATTTTTCCTGCCACCGATGACTGTTGTCTTCGGCGCCGTCGCATTGTTTTGTCTGGCGCTTGCTCTTTCTTTGAAGCGCCGCATATATGTTTTTCTCTCATGCTTGTCTACCGCATTGGCCATCTTTTTCTCACTCTTCAAAGAAGGATTTCCGGAAGCCGAATTATTCATAACACGTCAGCCTGCGCGTACCGACATTGTCATCCGTGACAATAACTCGGCGCTCATCGTCACTACTGCTCCCAGGCGATATCACTCTGATATCTCCGCCCGGCTTAGTCGACGCTACTCCGACTATCTTGCACGGCGCGGTTGCTCTGACTCACTTATCGTCACATCTGATAATTTCACTCTGCCATCCATACACCGCCGCGGTTCATATATCATTTTTGGAAATAAAATCTTATCATTAGCCGACGCACACACTCTGCTCGATTCTACCATACACATCAACTATCTGCTTGTCACGCGACAATCTGGGACCGCACCTTGGACTGTCGTAACCGCCGCACAACCCGACACCGTAATAATCTCACGCGACACCCCTCCATTGCGCGCCTCGCGGCTTATCGACTCATGCCGCACACACTCTATACCCGCCATACACCTCATCGACGCCCCCTTTCACCTCACCCTCCAATATCAGGCCAATTAGACTTATCAGGGCCCATCAGGCCTATCTCCCTAAAGTTAAACATCCTATAAAAACACTCATCTCTCCCGATAGCAGTTTCGAAATTCAGAAAAATATCGTAGCTTTGTTGATTGAATATAATCTGACGCTCTAATTCAAAATAAAAAGACTGAATGATGAACCGGTTAATCCGAATTTTGGGTTTATCCTTAATATTACTTGCGGCCAACGCAGCATCAGCACTTGACTTGCCCGTCAAAAACGTAAACGGTAAACCATATTATTACTATACCGTAAAAAAAGGCGACACCGTCTACTCTCTGATTGCCCGCTTCGGCATAACACGAGCTCAGCTCGTCGAGAGCAATCCCGCTGCAGCCGACATGCTGAAAACTGGTGATACGCTTTATTTTGCCGTCGATAAATTCAGCGACGGCAAACCGGTTGTCATCGAAGCCGATGATGCCAAGACTCAGCCGAGTGAACCGGGCATTGTATACCATCAGGTCAGAAAAGGAGAGACTCTTTATGGAATAAGTAAAAAATATAATGTCGATCAGGAGCAGATCGTAGCCCTCAATCCAAAGGCTCGTTTCGGGGTGAAAACCGGTTCGACATTGCGAATTCCTGTCAGTGCTGAAGACACGGCCGCTGCCGACACGGCTGCCGGACAAGCTGATGTCACAAGCGGTAACGCCGTTGCCAATGCACCTGTGGCAACTCCGATTGAAGTAACGGCTGAACTCACCCCCGTCAATCCTCCGATCGAACGCGCGCCCGACAACTATGACGCCGCGATAGACGACACTGAAGACATCACAGACAGTATCGCCGTGCAATCTGCCTCACGGCCGGCATCTATAGCCGTCTTGCTGCCATTTATGCTCGATAGTGAAACACCGGGGAGACAAGCGCTCCATTATACCGATTTCTATAAAGGGCTGCTGCTTGCCGCAGATACATTGTCCAACCGGGGCGACAGCCTGAAGATTTTCACATATGACACAGCTGGTGATCTTTCTCGTGTGAAAGAGCTTCTTTCTGACACTAATATTACCGGTGCATCAGTCATAATAGCACCTGACGAATCATCCCAGCTTGCTGCCATTGCCGACGCTGTGACCGGATCAGACACAAAAATCATAAACGTTTTCAACGTCAGAGACAGTTTGTTCACTGTCAATCCGCTGTTCATTCAGACCAACACTCCTCACTCCGTTATGTATAATAAAGCTATGCAGGCGATCTCGCAGCTTTACCCCTCCCACATTCCCGTAATATTGCGCAATGAAAACGGACGCAACGACAAAGCCGAATTCATCACCTATCTTACGGCTGAATATAACGCCAGAGGCATTGAACCGATTGAATTGGTATATGACGGAGCGTTGATAAGTTCGAAAATAGAATCCTTACCCGATGATGGCAGCCGATATTTGCTGATACCCGCATCCGGAAGTCTGAATGAATTCAATAAGTTTATTCATGCGGTAAAGACAGCTATGGATGCTTCTGCCGACAATCCCCGTTTCTCGTTATTCGGATATCCCGACTGGACGGCATTCCGTAATGATGCCGAATCTCTGCTTCATGCAGTGAATGCAACCGTTTTTTCTCGCTTCTATTACGATGAAAACAGTTTTGACACCAATAGTTTCCGGCAGGCCTTCCGTCGTTGGTATGGCGACGACATGATTGATCTTGTCCCCAATCAGGCCGTGCTTGGCTTTGACATAGGCAATATGCTGATACGCAACTTGCGCGCTAACGAAGGCATTTTCAATCCGGATGATGACAGATATGTCGGCATTCAGTCAAGTTTCAGGTTCTCTCGTTTCGGCGACTCCGACAATTCCGGATGCTACAACGACGAGATCTACATTCTGAGGTTCACTCCCGAGCATCGCGTCGAGCGACTTACATTCTAACTCTTCGCAACGATGAATCCGTTTTCCTTCATCATATATCTCAGATCAATCGCTATAGTCGCGGCCATACTTGTTTTGACTCCGGCCATAAACGCACAGACCCACTATAAACCCCATCTGAGCGTCGGTTTCAAAGGAGGTATGACAATGTCTGAAATGTCATTTTCTCCGTCCGTAAAACAATCGTTCAATAATGGCACAACCGGGGCAGTTACATTCAGATATACCGAAGAGAAACTATTTGGTCTCATAGCTGAAATCGGATGGGCTCAGCGCGGCTGGAAAGAAAAGTTTGAAGATTCTCCTTGTCAGTATTCTCGTTCGTTGACATATCTGAAACTGCCTTTGCTGACACACATATATTTCGGCAGTCCCAGATTTAAATGCTTTGTAAACCTCGGACCTGAGTTCGACTTCATGATTTCCGAAAATATTTCATCTAATTTCGACTACCGAGATCCTCTCAAAGCCGAAGGGTTTCCCTCTGAAGCTCGCATGACCCAACAGATGGCTATGGACATAAAAAACAAATTTGACTATGGCATCACCGGCGGTGTCGGAATCGAATTCTATCTGACACCGCGCAATTCTGTCACTCTCGAAGGGCGCTACTACTTCGGGCTCGGTAATATCTTTCCGGCTGCTAAAGCCGACACGTTCAGTGCCTCACGCAACACATCCATAGAAATAACGCTCGGCTACAATTTCAGACTGAAATAATATTGGCGAACTGGGTCTTACTCAAACAGTTTCTGAAACACAAGCACATCACTGTATCTCCGACCCTGCCGTATCCATGATTTCAGACATGCTTTCGACTTAAAACCGGCGTTCTTGAATAATGCGATCGAAGGCGCATTCTCTACACTGACCCAGGCCGCAAGTTGATGGATCGCAAGCGTTTCACGGCAATAGCCGCTCACCATTTCAAGCGCTTCTCTCGCAAAACCCTGACGTCTGAACTCTGTCGCCACAAAAATTCCCACATACGCTCTACCGTCACGAGCGTCAAAATCATATAGATCTATTGTTCCGGCCGCACGTTGCGACTTGTTGTCGACTATGATCATACGCAACTGCTTCTGCGTAAATATATCGCCGTCATAGCTGTCAATATATTGCCATATCTGATGGCGAGTAAGCGGTGCTTTGGTCGATCCGTAGGGCCAGAGCGTTGTGTCGTTTTCCCATAGGTAAAGACACTCAAGATCGTCCGGCTCAGGCCCGCGGAGACTTATATGTGTTGTTTTAAGTGATATCATATCCGTCAGTTTGTTTTAAACGAATCTGCAAATGGAACCCTGTTGAGTAGCGACCGTCCCAATGTCACCTCGTCAGTATACTCTATTTCATTGCCTATCGACATGCCGCGTGCAAGTTGTGTAAGTTTCACATCACTCGGACTCAGTTTCCTGAATATGTAGAAATTGGTCGTATCACCCTCCATCGTCGGACTTAGCGCCAGTATCACCTCATCGATATCTCCGCGGCCGACACGTTCGACAAGTGACCCGATCTCGAGACTGTCGGGACCGATACCGTCGATCGGCGATATAAGACCGCCGAGCACATGGTAAACTCCTTTATATTGTCCCGTGTTCTCTATACTCATCACATCTTTCACGTTCTCGACAACGCAGACTGTGCGGTGATCACGTAACGGCGACGCACAGATCGGGCAAAGTTCATTCTCACTTATGTTGTGACATTCGCGGCAATAGCTTATCTCGCGTCTCAGCCTTATGATCGCTTCTCCGAGCGCGGTCACTTCTCGCTCGTCGCGCCGCAGCATATGAAGCGCCAACCTCAGTGCTGTTTTTCGCCCTATGCCGGGCAGACGCGACAACTCGGTGACTGCTGTTTCAAGTACTTGCGATGTAAATTCCTGATCCATTTTACGATAATCTTACTTCGGTAGTTATAACGTTTTTCTTACAGGAAATATAATTGAATCTATCATTTTAAGTTCCTCGGCTGTAAATTCAGGCGAGTCGGCGCCCCTGATTGCATCCGATAACTGACTGACCGAACTGCATCCTACAATCACTGATGTCACTCTTTTATCGTTCAAAACCCAGCCCAGCGCCATCTCGGCCAGATTCTGACCGCGCGACAACGCCAGATCATTGAGAGCCTTGACCTGTCTGAAATATTCGTCTGTCAATTGCGACGGTTTCAATGAACGTCCCAATGACATACGCGAACCTTCTGTCACGCCATTGATATATCTGTCGGTCAGCAGACCCTGAGCCAGAGGCGAAAATGACACAAAACCGGATCCGCTTCCCTCAACTTCATCGAGTATTCCGCTTTCCGCGACTTCACGGTCAATCATATTCAGACGTCCTTGATAGAGCAGACATGGTGTGTCGCGTTCTCGCAAATATTTCATCGCAAAGCGCGTCGCTTCGAGAGGCCATCGGGATATTCCTGCATACAATGCCTTTCCTGAGCGCACTATGTCGACCAGTGCCTGCAACGTTTCTTCCAACGGTGTATCGGCGTCATAGCGGTGACTGTAGAATATATCAACATAATCCAGTCCTGTACGTTTGAGGCTCTGATCAAGAGAAGCTATCAGATATTTTCTCGAACCCCAGTTGCCGTAGGGGCCGGGATACATGTCGTAGCCGGCTTTCGTCGCGATAAACATTTCGTCGCGATATGGTCTGAATGATTTATTGAACACATAGCCGAATGTTTCCTCGGCCGTTCCGTATCCGGGGCCGTAATTGTTCGCCAGATCAAAAGAGCATATGCCGTGGTCAAACGCATAACGCATTATTTCTTTGCTGCGACTCAGTGGATCGACTTCGCCGAAATTGTGCCACATTCCGAGTGATATTTCGGGCAAAAGTATGCCGCTGCGGCCGCTGCGCCTGTATTTCATTCCGCAGTCGTATCTGTTGTCGGCTGCTCTGTATAATGCTTCGATCATTGTTTGCTAAGAGCTTGTTTAACAATAAATGTCTTAAGAACGCTACTTTATTGCAAAGTTACTGAAGATTTGCGAAGTTGGCTGTCTCTCAGACTGAAAGTTTTTTGTAATTTTGTATGCATTCTGACTGACATTCATCAATATTTACAATATGCAACACTTAATCAAACATTTAGTTATGGGTGCAGGTGCGCTTATGCTTGCTTCATGTGCCGGAGGCACTGCCGGCGATGACGAAAAAATCATCGATCGGCCTGATTTCACCAGCAAAACAGGAATTTTCGACATCGAGGCTCTCGAAGCTCTCGGTCGCGTTAGCGAACCTGTTGTCTCACCCGACGGAACAAAGATCCTCTTCGGAGTGTCTTACGAAAGCGTTGAAGAGAACACTTCAAATCGCGATCTTTACGTCATGGATGCCGACGGATCTAATCAGCAGCGCATCACTCGTTCTGCCAAGTCAGAGAATAATGCTGTCTGGATCGACGGCGGACAGAAAATCGCATTCCTATATCCTGTTGACGGCAAAGGTCAGTTATGGGTCATGAACGCCGACGGCACAGACCGCAAGGCTATCTCTTCGGTTGAAAACGGCATTTCGGGCTTCAAATTCTCACCCGACGAAAAGAAAGTCGTAATGATCGGAAATGTGAAATATGCGCGCACGGCTCAGGACATCTATCCCGACCTTCCCAAAGCCACAGGCCGCGTGGTCGACGATCTGATGTACAAGCACTGGGACGAATGGGTGACTGAAATTCCCCACCCCTTCATCGCCGACTTCGACGGTTCTTCAGTCAGCAATGTCGCTGACATCATGGCCGACGAGCCTTATGAGTCTCCGATGAAACCTTTCGGAGGCGTTGAGTCTTTCGCATGGTCGCCCGACAGCAAGACTCTCGTCTATGTATCGCGCAAGAAAACAGGCGTCGAATATTCAGTGTCAACCAACAGCGACCTTTACGCATACGACACCGACTCAAAAGAGACACGCAACCTCACCGAAGGCATGCTCGGCTATGACACGATGCCGGCATTCTCACCCGACGGAAATTATCTCGCATGGCTCAGTATGGAGCACGACGGTTATGAGTCTGACAAAAACCGGCTCTTCATCCTCGACCTGAAGACCTCTGAAAAGACCGACCTTACCTCCGACTGGGACTATACGATCGAAGAATTTGCCTGGGCTCCCGACAGCCGCTCGATGTATTTCCTCGCTTATAAAGACGGTGTTAAGCCGATGTTCAGCATCACCCTCGACCGCACGGTCAGCCTTCTCTCGCAGGGCGAATGCGACTATGAGACTCTCGGAGTCCTCGCCGACGGCGCTGTGGTCACTATGGCTCACTCGATGCTGCGGCCAAACGAAATCTTCAAGATCGCCGCAGGTTCTGACAAAACTGTGGCTCTCACCGATATCAACGGCGACATCTTCAAACAGCTCACTATGCCGACTGTCGAGCGCCGCATGATTCCGACCACCGACGGCAAGGAAATGCTGACATGGGTTATCTTGCCCCCGAATTTCGATCCCAACAAGAAATATCCCTCGATCCTTTATTGCCAGGGCGGTCCCCAGCAGGCAGTCAGCCAGTTCTGGAGCTACCGCTGGAACTTCGCTCTCATGGCCTCTAACGGCTATGTCATGATAGCGCCAAACCGTCGCGGTCTCCCCGGCTTCGGCCAGGAATGGCTCGAACAGATCTCAAAAGACTATCCCGGCCAGAATATGAAAGACTACCTTGCCGCTGTCGATTACATGAAACAGGAAGCGTTTATCGATGCCGATCACATCGGTGCGACAGGCGCAAGCTACGGCGGTTTCTCTGTCTACTGGCTCGCCGGTAACCACGATCATCGCTTCGCGGCTCTCCTCGCTCACGCCGGCATATTCAACATGGAGGCTCAGTATCTCGAAACCGAAGAGATGTGGTTCGCCAATTGGGACATGGGCGGTGCATACTGGGAGAAAGACAATGCCGCCGCTCAGCGCACATTTGCTTCCTCGCCCCACCGTTTTGTCGACAAATGGGATACCCCTATCATGATCAGCCACGGCGAATATGACTACCGTATTCTCGCCTCTCAGGGCATGGCTGCATTCAACGCCGCCAAGCTCCGCGGCATTCCCGCCGAAATGGTCATCTATCCCGACGAAAACCACTGGATACTGAAACCGCAGAACGCCATCATGTGGCAGCGTCTCTTCTTCCGCTGGTTCGACAAATGGCTCAAACCCGAAGCCACTCCCGCAGAATAATTTTCCCAATAACTGTGACATGACAGACTCCGTCGACATTTCGGCGGAGTCTGTTTTTCGTATCAACTATTTTTTGTAACTTTGCGTCAATAATATATCCAATTGCAATGTTAGACAAAATAAACAGCCTGAAAACTGAAATTGAAGGACTTACCGCCGCCAATCTTGACGAAGTGGAAGTCCTGCGCATTAAATATCTCAGCAAAAAGGGTCTTGTGCCCGCGCTTATGAACGATTTCCGTTCAGTTCCGGCAGATCAGAAACGCACTGTCGGGCAAGCCATCAATGATCTCAAGACAATGGCGACTGATAAGATCAACGGTCTCCGCGAGGCTCTTTCTTCTGCTGCCGATGACTTTTCCGGCGTTGACCTCACCCGGACTCCTTCGCCCGTTAAACTCGGCACACGTCATCCGCTGTCGATCGTCCGCGAGGAGATCGTCTCAATCTTCCGCCGGCTTGGCTTTAACATTGCCGAAGGTCCTGAAATCGAAGACGACTGGCATGTATTCTCGGCTCTGAACTTTGCCGAAGATCATCCCGCCCGCGACATGCAGGACACATTCTTTATCAACCGCACTCCCGATGTGCTTCTTCGCACACACACTTCGTCTGTCCAGTCTCGTGTGATGGAGACCACTCAGCCTCCTATCCGCATCATCTGCCCCGGACGTGTATATCGTAACGAAGCTATTTCTGCGCGCGCTCACTGCTTCTTCCATCAGGTCGAGGCTCTCTATGTCGATAAAGACGTAACCTTCGCCGATCTGCGCCAGACGCTGCTATATTTTGCACGCGAAATGTTCGGATCTGACACCAAGATCCGTCTCCGTCCCAGCTTCTTCCCCTTCACCGAACCTTCGGCCGAGATGGACATAAGCTGCAACCTCTGCGGCGGAAAAGGCTGCTCGTTCTGCAAACACACCGGGTGGGTCGAGATCCTCGGTTGCGGAATGGTCGACCCCAACGTTCTCGATGCTTGCGGCATCGACTCGAAAGTTTACTCCGGTTTTGCTCTCGGCATGGGCGTCGAACGCATTACTAACCTGAAATATCAGGTTAAGGATCTGCGTATGTTCTCTGAGAACGACACACGCTTCCTCGAAGAGTTCACCGCGGCTCATTGATGAAAAAAGCCGAACGATACCGTCTGGTAATCGACTGTTTCGAGCAGATGATGCCCGAAGCTCAGACCGAATTACATTACAACGACCCCTATCAGTTGCTTGTGGCAGTCATTCTGTCTGCACAGTGCACCGACAAGCGAGTCAATATGATCACGCCCCCTCTGTTCGAGCGTTTCCCGACTGCCGCTGACCTTGCAGCGGCTTCGCGTGATGATGTTTTTGAGCTGATACGCTCATGTTCGTATCCCAACAACAAGACAACTTCACTGCTCGGCATGGCCCGTATGCTTGTCGACCGCTTCGACGGACAAGTTCCCGACTCTATCGACGATCTGATGTCGCTCCCCGGCGTAGGACGTAAAACCGCCAATGTCATACTGTCGGTCGTCTACGACCGCCCGGCGATGGCCGTTGACACACACGTGTTCCGTGTTGCCGAACGCATCGGCCTCACGACCTTGAGCAAGAACCCGCTTACGACCGAACGCGAGCTCGTCAGGAATATTCCTGCCGACAAGATCGCTCGTGCCCACCATTGGCTGATACTCCACGGCCGCTATGTCTGCAAAGCACGTAAACCGCTCTGCGAACAATGTGACATCCGCCCCTATTGCCGTTATTTCTCCAAAAATGACCGACAGTCATGACAGGCGACCAGCTTTTCCTAACAACTATTGAAGTTCTCGGCACTATTGCCTTTGCCATCTCAGGCATCCGTCTTGCAGCGGCCAAGCGTTTCGACTGGTTCGGCGCTTATGTCGTAGGTCTCGTCACAGCCATCGGTGGCGGTACTGTCCGCGATGTTCTTCTCGACATACCGGTATTCTGGATGCTGTCATTCCGGTATCTTGCCGTAACCGGACTGTCGCTTGCAGCAGTAATCGTTTTCCGGCAGGCTCTTGTGCGCGGCATGCGCACACTTTTCATCTTCGATGCCATCGGTCTCGCACTCTTCGTCGTGGTCGGCATTCAGAAAACCCTACTTGCCGGCTATCCTATGTGGGTGGCCATAGTGATGGGCATAATAACAGGCTCTTTCGGCGGCATCATCCGCGACATACTTATCAACGACGAACCGCTTTTCTTCCGAAAGGACATCTACGCCACTGCCTGTCTGGCCGGCGGAGTCGCATATTATCTCGTATCGCTGACATCTGCCCCGTTGTGGATCCCTCAGGCCATATGTGCGGTCACAATCATAGGCCTCCGCGTCCTCGCCGTTCATTACAACTGGTCGCTGCCGATCCTCAAAGTCGATGAGAGCGCTCTTCCCCACGATAAATCTTCTGATAAAATATAACCGTTTCCCCATGAAAAAAATTCTATTTGCAATTGGTTGTGCTTTTGCGGCAGCCGCCATTGTCCAGTCCTGCTCAAAAGCCTCGGCCGCAGCTCCCGACGGGCCTGAAGTCTATGTCACTATCGCAGCCGACGGTAACTTTCTGCGCTTCTCTGATCAGGACAGTATCAGATGGTATCTCGACCGATGCCGAGAAGCCGGCTTCAACCATGTTGTCCTCGACGTCAAGCCCAACTACGGCAAAGTTCTTTACCGCAGCGACTATCTCCCCTACCTCGACTTTATCGAAGGTGTGACCGACAAGCCTCTCGGCCGCGACTGGGACTATCTGCAGTTCTTCATCGACGAGTGCCATAGACGCGACATGCGCCTGTCGGCCTCTTTCTCCATCATGCCCTGCGGCTCCCCCTACTGGCAGCGCGGCATGTGCTATCTCGATACCGTCTATGACCGCTGGCTCACCATCGAGCAGCGCCGCGACGGTTCGTTCAGAGACATGCGCGACACCCGCAAGGCCGCTGCATTCCTCAATCCCGCAATACCAGAAGTTCAGGACTACGCTCTGAAACTTATCATGGAACTCGTCAACAAATACGACATCGACGGTTTCTCGCTTGACTATTGCCGCTATCCCGACGAGGAAAGTGACTTCTCTGACTTCTCGCGCTCGGCTTTCGAAAACTATCTCGGCAAGAAGATCGAAAACTGGCCGGCAGACGTTTTCACCTACGACAACGACAGCAACCGCGTCGACGGACCATATATAAATCAGTGGTGGGCATGGCGCGCAAAAGTCGTTTCTGACTTTATTCACCGCGCGTCCGATTCTATCCACGCCGCCAAACCGGATGTAGACGTCGAATACTGGGCTGCCACATGGATCCACGCCCTGCACCGCTCTGCTCAGAACTGGGCGTCTCCGAAATCTTCGTGGCCTATGGCTTATGATTTCGGCACACCCGAATATCAGGCCACGGGTTTTGCGCCGTATATCGACGTTTTTGCCGCCGGAGCTTATCTCGAACGCGTCCATGGCGCCGACGACAACGAGTCTGTCGAATTCGCCTATAACCGTGCTGACTCTCTCCTACACGGCGACTGCCGACTTGTCGGATCGCTATATGCTGTCAATCACGACAACAATCCCGACAACCCCAATAACATGTACAACGCTGCGTCGATGGCTCTCGAAAAGACAGGCAATCTGCGTGTGTTTGACATTTCACAAATCAACAAACTCGGACTCTGGCCATCGATCCGCCGCGCCATCGACGACTATACAAAAAAATAATCCCGCATAACAGATCATCATTATCATGAAGAAAATTTTTTTGCTGTTTCCCGCAATTCTCATCGCATGCGTCCTGCCGTTCACCGCATGCAAGAAAAGCAGTCCGGCTCCCGAACCGGAAGTCTATCTATCAGTGGCTGCCGATGCCAATTTCCTGCGTTTCGCCGACCGCGACAGCGTGGCGATATATCTTGACAAATGCTGCGAAGCCGGTATCAATCACATCATACTCGACGTAAAGCCCAACTACGGGAAAGTCCTCTACCGCAGTAACTATCTCCCCTATCTCGATTTCATCGAAGGTATCACCGACAAGCCTCTCGGCCGTGACTGGGACTATCTGCAAACATTTATCGACGAATGCCATAGCCGCGACATGCGCCTCACGGCTTCTTTCTCGGTGATGCCGTGCGGCTCACCTTACTGGAAACGCGGAATGTGCTATCTTGATTCAGTTGCCGACAGTCTGCTGTGTGTCGAATACCGCAAAGACTGCACCTACGGCGATATGCGTGACACACGTAAAGCCGCCGCATTCTATAATCCCGCCCGTCCGGAGGTGCGTGAAGCTTCGCTGAACCTTATCATGGAAGTTGTCCGCAATTACGATATTGACGGCTTTTCTCTCGACTACTGCCGCTATCCCGATGATGAAAGCGATTTTTCCAATTTCTCACGCCACGAATTTGAAAAATATCTCGGTCATAAGCTCGAAAACTGGCCGACCGACGTTTTAACCTACGACAGCGACAGCAACCGCGTCGACGGACCGTTCATAAATCAGTGGTGGGCATGGAGAGCAGGAATAATATCAGATTTCGTTCATCAGGTTTCTGATTCTATCCATGCCGCCAAACCGAATGTTGACGTTGAATACTGGGCCGCTACCTGGATACATGCGCTCCACACAACAGGCCAGAACTGGGCATCTCCGAAATCTTCATGGCCTATGGCCTATGATTTCGGCACCCCCGAATATCAGGCTGCCGGCTTCGCACCTTACCTTGACGTATTCGCAGCCGGAGCATATCTCGAACGCGTCCATGGCGCCGACGACAACGAGTCGATCGAATATGCGTTCAACCGCGCCGACACCCTTCTGCACGGTGACTGCGCTTATGTAGGATCTATCTACGCCATCAACCATGACACTGTTGCCGCTAACCCCAACAACATGTATAATGCCGCTATGATGTCGCTCGAAAAAACCGGCGGACTATGCCTCTTTGATATATGCCATATCGAACGCATGGGAAGCTGGTCTTCAATCCGGCGCGCCATCAACGACTATACTTCAAACAAATAGGGTCAGAGATACTAAGAAAATTTTCTCTGTTCATATTTATTGAACAGAGAAAATTTTTGATACATATATGTTCATAAATGACTGAAAGGTCTCAGGATTGAAGATTCCAAATCGAAGTGCAAAACTTTGAGTTGAGAAATACTCATTCACCT
>CANPDU010000024.1 GCA_947573135.1 uncultured Bacteroidales bacterium
CGGTCGTTGACGATGTTGGTCTTGACGACGCGGTTGCCGCAGGCTTTGAGTATCTGCGAGAGGCTGTAGCCGAGGAGTATGTTGCGCAGGTGGCCGAGATGGAGAGGCTTGTTGGTGTTTGGCGACGAATATTCGACCATCACCAGCGGGTCGCTGTCAGTGGCCTGACGCGAGCCGTAGTTTTCGGTTGCGGCGATGCGGCTGAGCACCTTGTTCCAGAAGGTCGGCTCGATGACTATATTGAGGAAGCCCTTCACGACGTTGAACGACCTGACGGCCGGCTCGTTGGTGACGAGATATTCGCCGATTTCGCGGGCCACCTGTTCGGGAGCCTTGCGGGCTGCTTTCACCCAGGGAAACACAACGACGGTCAGATTGCCTTCAAAGTCTTTGCGTGTCGGTTGCGGAGCAACCGACGCCGGATCACATTCGAGATTATAAAGCGCGGCAACTGAACGGCTTACCGCTTCGGATATGATGTTTTCGATCGACATACTTACAAAAAGCGATGGTTTAATTATCTTTATTTTACACTATTAGAGTACAAAATTAGACAAAAAGTGTGAGAATAATACCATGACAAGGTTAATTTTGCCTTAAGCGGCAAAAATTCGCCAAGTCTTAGGGTCTTTAAGGTCTTTAAGGTCCTTAAGGTCCTTAGGGACGGCAGGGGGGCAAGAAGAGTGGAAACGTAAAAGTTTACGGGAAAAGCTGTGCGGAAGGAAATTAATTATTAACTTTGGGACATGAACGTCGAGAAATTTTCAGCTGCGGGCGGTCCGATCGGGGTGTTTGATTCCGGTTATGGCGGTCTTACGATTCTGTCGGAGATACGCAAGGCTCTGCCCGACTATGACTATATCTATCTGGGCGACAATGCGCGAGCTCCTTACGGGTCGCGGTCGTTTGAGATAGTCTATCAGTTTACGCTCGAGGCTGTGACTGAGCTGTTCAGGCGCGGATGCCATCTCGTCATTCTGGCGTGCAACACGGCGTCGGCCAAAGCGCTGCGCAATATCCAGCAGCTCGATCTGCCGCGTCTCGATCCGTCGCGGCGTGTGCTCGGAGTGATACGCCCGACTGTCGAGGCTATAGGATCAATCACGCGCAACGGTCATATAGGCATATTTGCGACGCCCGGCACTGTGGCGTCCGGATCATATAATATCGAGATCGCCAAGCTGCACCCTGATTTCGCGGTGACGGCTCACGCCTGTCCGATGTGGGTGCCTCTTGTCGAGAACCGCGAGGCTGACCGTCCGGGAGCGGATTATTTCGTGCGTCAGGAGGTCGACGCTCTGCTTGAGGCCGACGGAGATGTCGACACGATTGTGCTCGGATGTACTCATTATCCGATACTTTATCCGAAGATACGCGAGGCTGTGCCTGAAGGTATTGAGATTGTGCGACAGGGCGACATCGTGGCCCGGAGTCTGGCGGACTATCTCATGCGCCATCCCGAAATGGAACGGCGACTGACGCGCGGCGGTCACACACAGTATCTGACCACTGAAAATCCTGATAAATTTTCGGCACTTGCCACTCTGTTTCTCGGTCATCCGATCGCGGCCGAGCGGATAGAAGTATTGTAAGTGTAAGACTTAGCTACTATAGCTATTATAGCTATTATAAAAGAAGCCCGACTTTCGCAAGCCGGGCTTCAGATTTATAAAAACTGTTGTTTACACCTATTTTAGAGTTATCATTTTATTGCGATCTTCGATACGCTGCCGCCGCGGCTGACGATGTAGATGCCCGGCTGGAGACCGTCGAGGCTATCGCTCACTTTGACGCCCTGCAGGTTGTAGACTTTAACGTCGGCGCTGTCGTCGGCGATGATGTCTTCGATACCTGCGGTTGAGCTGTATTCAACAGAGATGGTGGATATGTCGGCGCGTTTATGGCTGCCGTTGGTGACGCAGCTGATGTTGATCTGCTTTGTGCCGGGAGCCGGAACCCAGCTTACAGACTGTGCGTCGTCGAGGGCTGCTCCGTTGACCTTGAGTGCGTCGAGTTGCGAACCGGTGATGACGACGGCTACGATATCGGAAACACCGTCGGTAGTCGAGATCGTTGTAGTGGCGCCGTTATAAACGCGGTACTGGTATGAGTCGCGGTAAGCCCAGATGCGTGCGGTTGTGCTTCCGCCGGTTGTGACAACGCTGACGCTCTTGTTGGTGAATGTCACGCCGCTGACTTCGCAGACCGGAGAGTTGTTTGAGCTGACGGTCTGAGCGGGAGTGAGCGATGTCGGGTCGTTGAAATAGAAGTTGGCAATTGCGTTTTCGCCCGGCTGTGGATCGGGTTCTTTCTCATTTTCAAATACGACGTCGATTGTCACGTCAGCGCTGACGGCGTCGATCTCGGTCTCAATGTCGAACGAGCGGGAAACGGATCCCATAGTGTAGGAAGCCGATTTGACGCGTTTGCCGTAGTCAGGAACAGCGCAGATCAGGAGTGATTTGCCTTCTTCGATGCTAAGAGCGGTAGCTTCGTTGCCGTTGAGCTGTACGAAGCCGCCTTCGTTGGCATTGACAGTGACATTATAGAATTTGCTTACGTCGCCGATGGCCTTAACAGTGTAGCTGCTCCAGGGACGTGCTGCCTGATAGGCGCTCACTGATTCGGCGGGAACATAGATGATGTTTTCGTTGTCGTGATAGAGACTGAGAGAGCCTTTCGGCGGAACTGTAGCGAAGCAGGTGATTTTGTCGATGAAATTGGATTCGATCTCGACGTCGGTTACAGTGGCCGGAATAGTGAGAGCCACGTTCTTGCTGCCGTTGAATGTCTCGATCGCAACGCCTGTGATTGTGTAGGTATAGCCTTCGAAATCAATTGTCTCAGGCACAATTACGTCGGCCGACAGCTCCTTGTTGTTGTTTGTGAATATCAGGTTGAAAGGAGCCGAGGCCAGATAACCGTAGCCCATATAATTGAAGCGGTAGAGAGAACCGTTGGCAAAGAATGCGAGATCGTAAGAGACACTCTGTCCGGAAGGAAGAGTTGCTGTAATTGTTGTCTCAACCCAATTGCCTGAATCATTGACAACCATCATTACGCCTCCGTCGAAGAATTTAGCAACAGATTCGTCGGAGCTTGACCATTTGATGAGGGCGGCATCAATGTCGCCCGCGCCGATCACCTTGCAGCGGTAGGGTTCGTAGACGGCAAGCTCGGAAGCGTTGATATCTTCGATATATACAGATCCGTCATTAACGGTGACACTGCAGGTTGCGGTCAGACCGTTGGCCGTTGCAGCCAGAATTTTAGCGCTGCCATTTTTGAGGCCTGTCACAGTCGAGCCTTCGAGCGACACAACATCGGCGCCCGAGACAATGCTGTAAGTTACGGGGCTGTATGCGCCGTCGGGCAAGTATTCGATTGCGAGTTCAACGCTTTCCTGAGGACGGATGGTGTAGCTCGAAGCGAGGAACCGGATTGAAGTCGGGGGCGTGAGCGGTTTGTCACCGAAAGTTACTTTTATCGCAACGTCGGCAGTCACCGGACTGATGCTGATTGACTCGGTGAACGATTTTGTGGCGCTACCCATGGTGTAGGAAGCAGATTCGACAACTTTGCCGGCGTCGGGTTTCAGAGTTATGACGAGCGATCCGTTTTCGGGAATGTTGACCGAGCTGACTTCAGCGCCGTTGAGCAGGACTTTGCCGCCCTGATTGGCATCGAGAGTCGCGGTGTAGGTGATGACCTGATCGAAGTTGGCGAAATTACTCCAGCCTTCGGCCGCACGGTATGCGTCATATGATTCCGCCGGCACTGTCACAGAGGCATCACGGTAGATTTCTCTTGACCAGGTGTCGTCTTTAGCAGTTGGGGGAACAACGGCGAGAGAATTGATTTCGGTCAGACCGGATTCAAAAAATGCTCCCGATCCGAGAGTCTTGACCGACTCGGGGATAGTGATTGATCTGAGCGCAAGACAGGTATTGAAAGCTTCAGACGCTATTGTCGACAGTCGGGATCCGAGTTTCACATCTGCCAGACGGTCGCACTCGCTGAAAGCTCCGGCTTTGATCTCGGCCACGTTTGACAGGTCGACAGCCGTGATGTTGCGGCACATGTAGAAGGCCTGAGTCTCGATTACGCTGACATTAGACGGAATGTCGAAACCGGTCATGTTGAAACATTTTGCGAAGCTGTTGGCGAGAATGCGTGTCACCGACTGCGGAAGCTGCATAACGGTCAGGCCCTCGCATGATTCGAATGCGTTCTGACCGATTTCCTGCAGACCTTCGGCGATGTTGACGATATTAAGAGCCTTGCAGCCTTTGAATATGGCTTTAGGCAGAGAATTTACTGTCGAAGTGATTTCAACGCGTTTCAGGTTGCAGACCTGCCGGTCGATTTCGGAGAATGCGCCGGGATTGTTGGAAGTGTACTGGAGAGTGCGGCCGAGAGTGAGTCGCTCCACGGGTGAAGACGTGAAGTTGCCTGAGCCGTAGCGCAGAGGAGTAGCCGAGTCAGAGAAAGTCAGGAACTTCAGACCGTCGCAAGCGCCGAAAGAGTCTTCGCCGATTTCATTGACCGAAGCGGGGACTGTGAATGTCTCGAGAGCCTTACAGCCGTTGAAGGCGTTGTCGGAGATCGTTGTAACCGATGATCCGAATTTTATGTCGCTGAGGACCGAGCAACCGTAGAAAGTCGACGGAGAGATAGCGGTCACAAGCTCGGGGAGCTTTATTGATTTGAGTGTCGTACAGTTTTTGAACGCGGCTTCGCCTATCGACTCGACTCCGGATCCGAACGTTACCGAGCTGAGGTTAGAACAGCTTTCGAAGCACTGGTTGCCTAACGACTGCACCGAATTTGGAATGTTGATCGATGTCAGGGTATGGCAATTGAAAAATGCACCCAGCCCAAGACTTTTAAGTCCGTCATACAGTTCGATCTGGCCGAGGCTCAGACAGTTCTGAAACGCACCGTCGCGTATCTCCTCAAGATAACGGCCAAGCGTCACAGACGTCAGGTCGGTACAGTTGGCAAAAGCATTCACGCCGAGATAGAGGGTGCGGTTAGAGACCTTTGCGCTGCGGAGAGCCCTACAATCCTGAAACGCAGCTTCCTCGATGGCAGTGATATTATTGCCCATGGTGACAGAGGTGAGGAGATGCGCGCTGTTTGACTCACTGCCTTCGGCAAAAGCGTAGGACGCGATTTTTGTAACGGCATATTCTCGCGCCTGGTAAGTGATAGCAGCGGGGATTTCAACGCTTCCCTGATAGGGATCACCGCCTGATTTAGCTACTGCGACAGACTGGTTGTCAATGACATTATACCAATAAGACAAAAAACGCCTATTTTTGTCCTGCGTACAAGACAATATGAAATATGATAAAAACTGAAACACTCCGGGAAGTGATGCTTGAGAAATGATGATGTTTTAGTTGGTTTGGGCAAATTTTTACTTATTTTGCGAATTATTTGGATAGTTGTGAGGTTTTTTATAGCTTTGCAAGCAAATAGTTAATTTATTATATAATATTCCGTTACTTATGTTTATGAAAAAGTGCTTTACTCTTTTGATTGCGGCATTTACAGCCTTTATTACTGTACAAAATGCCGCCGCTGACGAGATTGTCTACAAATCGCTGGGCATGGGCTGGATGACCGATGATATGATCACTGATCTTCTCGACTGGCAGCCTGTGACGTATCAAGTCGAGATTCAGCAGGCGCAGGATGATTCTCAGTTCTATCGGGTAGTTGCTCCTTACGGCAAAGCTTTTGCCGACGCTGTAGAGGCTGTCAACGGCAAAATACTCACTCCTGAGCAGTATGACTCGGAGGGCAAATGCTATATCGATATCGACGCCACAGATCCCGAAAATGTGATTTTCCATAAGACGATGACCGGTTTTGATATCGGATCGGGCGAAGTATTTATCGGGATCAATTCGCGTCTCAACGTAACGTTCAAGGACGGCAAATTCACAGCTCCGATACTTGGCATCGCGGTTGGTATAGGCGAGAGCGCCATAGCTGCCAACCGTCGCGGCAAGTTCCGCATCGTGCTTCCGGGCATTGAGCTTAATGACTATGCCATGTCGCTCGAACCGGCATCGCAGTGTCTGACCGACCGGACGTTCAAAGGCACTCTCAATGTCGGATCAGACATCGACTTGGTGAAATATACGGTCGTTCCTGATATGCAGGAAGATGAAATGCTGAATTATGTCGAACTTGTTGCCGAGGGCGGAGCAACGTTTACGCCGCGCGGCGAGTTCACCTACGAGATGGACGACGTGGCCAAAGAGACACTCATCATGGTCGCTTTCAACAGCGACGGAGAGCAGGTAGGCTATGACTGGTGTACCTACTATTTTATCTATGAGGATCCCGACGGATGGAATGACTGCGGCGAAGCTGAATTTACTGACGGCATCCTTCAGGATCTTATAGCCAATATTCCTTCGCAGACAACAAAATGTATGCTTCAGGAGAGCAAAGCAGAGCCGGGCCGTTACCGTCTGGTAGACCCGTATGCAGGTATCAAAGAGTATACCGCACTTAACGCTAAGCACAAAGATCATCACCATTACATCTATATCAACGCCACCTATCCGGAGTGTATCTACATCGAGGAGTCGCCTATCGGTCTTGAGTCGGGCGTGTATGGTCTGATGCGCGTCAACTCGTATGTCAACTATTTCCTCGCCACAGGTGAAGCCATCGAGGACTGTGCCGAACTCGGCCTCGGAGCCATCGTCGAGGACGGTGTCATGACCTTCCCCGAAGAAGCACTGATGTTCTCAATGCTTAAATATGACAACGGCGACTGGTATATAACCAACAGTGCCGGCGAGACAAAGATTGTGCTGCCAGAAGGATTTGACATCACATCATCTGTTTCGGAAATCGCAGTCGGCAGTGACGCAGATGCGCCAGTTGAATACTATGATCTTCAGGGTATGAAGATCATAGAGCCACAGGCCGGTAAACTGTATATCAAACGTCAGGGATCGACAGTGAGCAAGCTGATCGTCAGATAGTACTTATATTAAGATACCAAACAATGAGCGGACCCGGATTTTTCAAAATCCGGGTCCGCTTATGTCAAATGTAGTTGATAATGGGCTTTGCATAAGATATTTTATTAACTTTGTAGTTGCTATTAAAATCCATTTTACTTAATAAAACCTTATGAAAAGACTGATTTTAGCGGCAAGCGTTGTGGCGATAGCACTGTCGGCAATGTGTTCTTGCAAGGCAGACAAGGTTACGGCAGACGAGGAGCTTCGTATCGAAGACCGGCCGAAGATCATGTGGCTCTGCCTGTCGGCCAACTGGCCTAAATTTTCCAATCCCGACACCGCGCGCTATTACATAAAAAAAGCCGCAGACTGCGGTTTCAACCATCTGATTGTGGATGTTAAGGGTATTGAGAGTATAGTAGCCTATGACAGCAAGATAGCTCCACGTCTAAAAAGCCTGAAAGGTGTAGATTATCCTGACAATTATGATTATCTTGACACAATAACAGCGATAGGGCGTGAGAATGGTATGAAGGTGCTTGCGTCGCTCTGTATGTTCGCCGAGGGCACAGATGAGAATGCACAGGGTATACTCCACGGCGACAAGGAAGCGTGGAAGACAGTGTATTATCAGACCGACGGCACACTTTCGACCAAAAACAGAAATGACGCCTATCACAGGGCATTTATGAATCCGGCATTGCCCGAGGTTCAGGCTTATGAACGCTCACTGGTGCTCGAGGTTGTGCGCAACTACGATCTCGACGGCGTGATGCTCGACTATTGCCGCTATGAGGGAATTGGCTCGGATTTTTCGCAGTACTCTAAAAACAAATTTGAAGAATATATCGGCGAGAGAGTTGAAAACTTCCCTCAGGACATCTTCGAATGGGTGAAGAAAGACGACGGCAGCTTTACACACAAGCCGGGTAAATGGTTTAACAAGTGGATCGAATGGCGCGCGTCGGTGATCTATGACTTCTTCAAGACTACCCGCGAGGCTATCAAGGCCGAAAAGCCCGATATGATGCTCGGCAACTACACCGGCGCATGGTATCCGTCATATTATGAAGTCGGTGTCAACTGGGCCGGAAAGGACTATGACGCATCGCAAGATTTCGACTGGGCGACACCCGAATATAAGAATTATGCGTTGAACGAACTGTTTGACCTGTACACCAACGGCAACTATTATGTCGACGTGACGCTCGACGAGCTTCACTCACATGACGGCCGGGTGAAGAACGAAACGGACAGCGGATTTTCGGAAGGCGACCATCTGTGTGTCGAAGGTGCGTGCGATTATTCGCGCAAGTTGCTGGGCGGCCGGCCGTTCTATGGCGGCATGTATGTAGAGCAATACTACGGCGATCCCGACCGCTTCCGGCGTGCTGTGAAGATGAACCTCAAGAAGAGCGACGGCTTCATGCTTTTCGATATGTGTCACATAATCTATAAGGACTGGTTCGACATCCTCGGAAAGGCTATCGCCGAGGCAGAAGAAGAGATGCGCCGAGAGCAGGCGGCAAAATAATCGCCAGACATACTTTTTTGTCATATGGCGTATTCGCAGTTTATCTAAAATCCATAATTTTTAATAATAAAACCTTATGAAAAGACTGATTTTAATGGCAGCCGGCGCAGCGATGGCGCTCGCGGGTGTGTATTCATGCAAGGCCGACAAAGCTACGGCTGACGAAGAGCTTCGTATCGAGGACCGGCCGAAGATCATGTGGCTCGATTTTTCGGCCAACTGGACCAAGTTTTCAAATCCCGACACCGCCCGCTATTATATAAAGAAAGCGGCCGACTGCGGGTTTAACCATCTGGTGGTCGATGTCAAGGCTACAAAGAGCGTTGTGGCATATAACAGTGACATCGCTCCTCGGATAAAGAGCTGGAAAGGCATTGATTTTCCTGAAAACTACGACTATCTTGACACTATGATCGCTATCGGCCGTGAAAACGGCATGAAGGTGCTCGCGTCGCTCAATATGTTCTGCGAGGGAACCAACGAAGAAGAGGGCGGAATCCTTAACGGCGACCACAAAGCATGGGAGACAGAGTACTATTTCACCGACGGAACAATAGGACGGGCCGATGCTGCCGAAGGTCCCGGTACTGCTTTCATGAATCCGGCATTACCCGAGGTACAGGACTATGAGCGCTCACTGGTGCTTGAGGTTGTACGCAAGTACGATCTCGACGGCGTGATGCTCGACCGCGGCCGCTATGAAGGCATGGGTTCTGATTTCTCGCAGTACTCTAAAAACAAATTTGAAGAATATATCGGCGAGAGTGTCGAAAACTTCCCACAAGACATCTTCGAATGGGTGAAGAAAGACGACGGCAGCTTCACACGCAAGCCGGGCAAATGGTATAACAAGTGGATCGAATGGCGTGCGTCGGTGATCTATGACTTCTTCAAGACTACCCGCGAGGCTATCAAGGCCGAGAAGCCCGACATGATGCTCGGCAACTACACCGGCGCATGGTATCCGTCATATTATGAAGTCGGTGTCAACTGGGCAAGCAAGGACTATGATCCTTCGAAAGATTTTGACTGGGCGACTCCGGAGTATAAAAATTATGCGCTGAACGAACTGTTTGACCTGTACACCAACGGCAACTACTATGTCGACGTGACGCTCGACGAGCTTCACTCTCATGACGGCCGTGTGAAGAACGAGACTGACAGCGAGTATTCGGTAGGCGACCATCTGTGTGTCGAAGGTGCGTGCGATTATTCGCGCAAGCTGCTCGGTGACCGGCCTTTCTACGGCGGCATGTATGTCGAGCAGTACTACGGCGATCCCGACCGCTTCCAGCGCGCTGTGAAGATGAACCTCAAGAAGAGCGACGGCTTCATGCTTTTCGATATGTGTCACATAATCTATAAGGACTGGTTCGACATCCTCGGAAAGGCTATCGCCGAGGCAGAAGAAGAGATGCGTCAGGAACAGGCTGCAAAATAAAGATTAAAGGAAACTACAAATAAAAAACTTGGGGCCCGACGCCGGGTCCCAAGTTTTTTTATGCAGGTTTGAAAACGGACTGACCGTTTATTTGCGGATGATCTGTTTCGTTACGTTCTTGCCCTGACGGACGATGTAGAGGCCGTTTTCGGGATTGGCGACGCGTACGCCCTGGAGATTGAAGTACTCAACGGGAGCGTTCTCGTCAATAACGATGTCTTCGATACCTGCAGCGCTGGGATCAGCGTAAAGGGTGAAGGTAGTCCCGGTTTCAGCGATATTGGCGAATGCGATATTGGCGTCGGAAACGGCAACGCTGACAGCGTTGAAGCCCGAAGTGGCGAAGCCGCGGTCAGTGAAGACGTAAGTTGTACCGGCACCTGCGAGATCACCTTTCTTATGTTTGCCGCTTGCAGTCTGGTAGTAAGAATCGGTCGTGATGAACACATTGCCGTTTGCGGTGAACGCAGCGTCGGTCGACAGCTGGTAGAACTCTTTGGTGATGACGGGCGTAGTTGTGAACTCAACGTTCTCTACGTTTAGACCGGGAACATCTGCGACAAAGAGGTCGTTGGTGTAGACTTCGTCTACGTTGGTGTATTTGTGTCCTGCGATTACGCCTTTGTTACCGATAATCTTGACGCCTGTTACAGAGTTGAAAGCGTTGATCATCGAGCTTGCTGTCGCAACGACTGTCTTGGCAACGAAGTTATCATCCTTAAATGTCGAGAATAAGAAGTAGGGAGATGAGGCATTACCTTCGTCGAGAATGTCTTCGATGACAGATCCCTGATAGTTCTGCTCACCAATGCCGGTGTATGCTACGAGCATATCGCTGCCGCTGATATCGAGACGGACGTTCCAGACCTCGAAAGCGCTTTCAACATATTCGCCGTCGCCTTTTGTAGCCTTGATTTCATCGACGATCTTAGCGTCGGCAAGGTTAGCGTCGAACGAGATAACAGCTGCAGCAATGTTGTCGTCCATCAGGAAGTCCATGAAGTTGACATATGAAGAATTGAGGGTGATATCTCCTACTTTGGTGATGCCGTCATAAACAACGCCGGCATAGAGACGATCGTTGGCAAATTTGAGGTCGGCGATGGTGAATTTTACGTCACCGTCTGTGTACCAGTACATCGGTTCGGCTTCGAAATCGTCAATCAGAGGCAAAAGTGCGGGCTGGATTTCCGGCACGAAAGTTATGACATTGGCGATTTTACCGTCAGCATTATATTTGGCGATGAAGGCGCCGTTCTGTTCAGTACAGGGGTCACCGTCTACGGTCATGCCTTCTTTTTCAATGGCTTCACCGGATGTGGTTCCGAATTTGACGAGATCGGCATACTGACCGGCAACGTAAATATTGTTGTCAGCGTCGACAGTGATTTTGTTTACAGTCGCTGAACCGACGATACCGACAGTCCATGCGGGTGTGCCTTCAGCGGTGTATTTGACAATATATGCGCTTGTGCCTATTGCTTCAAGATCCACACCTTCGACTTTGGCGTCCTGATTGTAAGCACCGGCAGCGATAACAGCACCGGCCTTGTCGATAGCAACGTTGGCGTTGTAGGCGATTTTGCCGTCCTTGAAGATGCCGGTAACGGCTTTAGACCATGCCTGAGTGAGCGAATTGTCGTCGAAAGCAGGGAGATCGTCGCCCGACGCAGCGTTGGGATCGTTATAGAGGCTGTAAGTCACGCCTGTTTCACCGATCTGAGAGAAAGCAACATTAGCTTTGGCAGCGGCAATGCCGACAGCGTTGACCGCTACGGGGGAATCAGCGAACTCGTCGTTGGCGAAAACAAACGATTTAACAACTCCGGCGAAGTCGCCCTTGCTGTATTCATTTTCTTTCGAGGTGTTGTAATAGCCCAAAGTATTGATGTAAAGTTCGTCGGCAACAATAGCGGCTGAAGCTACTTCTGAGTATGTTATGTCGCCGTTGACAGGCTCGTAGGCTTTCTTGACAGCACCGCTGAGAGCGGCAGCATCGGCAGTGAAAACAAAGATTTCGTTGGCTACACGCTCGTTGGCTTCGCCATAATTTTCAGCGAACGGCTCATCGCCGACAACATATAGCTTGCCATTGCTGACTTTGGAATAAGTCAAAGTGTAGGCAACATTTAAACCGGCCGATGGACAAGCAACTGTAGCAAGCTGAGCAATCTTGCCGTCTTTAATTTCGGTGAAAATATAGTTGTATTCGTCGAATTTCGCGTCGAGAGTCTTAGATTCGGCAGCTGCGTCGAGACTGAGGGCTCCGCTGCCGGAGAAAACTGCGTAAACTGCGCCGTCTGCTACGTCAAAGGTAGCTGAGATGGCTTTGTATTCTTCTTCTGACAGTGAGAGGTTCTCGGGAACGTGCGCTGTGATTACTGCGTTGCAAGATGCCAAATTGTTGTCGAGAGCGATGACGCAGACAGCAGGAAGTTGGGTATAGAAACCGATGCCCCAGGGATCATTGTAAGCGGCTTTGAGTTCAGCGTTGCCTTTGGTCAGCTGATTTGTGAAAATAGCCGAAGCGTATACCTTGTCACCTGAAACTTTGATGCCGTTGATGCGGAAGTAGATGTCTTCTTTAGCAGGGAAGTAAGCTCCTGTTGCATGGAGGTCGGCGAAAGGCTCTGGGATGAATGTCTCGACTCCGAGAAGTTTACCGTCAGCGTCATATTTTGCAATGAATGAAGAATTGAGCATATCGACAGCAGCTCCGTCAAGCATAAGTCCTTCTTTCTCGACTGGTTCGCCCGAAGTAGAGCCGAAAGTGACAACATCGGCGAAGACACCTGCAAGGTAGATATTGCCTGCGGCATCAGTTTCGACGGCTTTAACAGTTGCCGCACCTGTCAGAGCTACAGCCCAGAGAGCTGAGCCTTTGGCATCATACTTGGCGATGTAAGCACTTGTGCCTATAGCTTCAAGTGACGAGCCGGCAATTGTCAGATCCTGGGAGAAAGCTCCGGTAGCGATGACATTACCCGACGCATCAATAGCCACGGGGGCATTGAAAACCCGGTCTTTTGCTTCGAAAGCATTTTCGACCGACGATTGCCAGACCTTAGTAAGGTCGGCAACGGCAGCTGTCGCGGCACTGAAGGCGCAAGCGGCTGCAAAAGTCAGTAAAATTTTTTTCATATGATAAATAATTTATGTGGAGTGTAATATTGTCAGTCGGCGAGGCCGGGGTTGGCGGCGATGGCTTCGGAGGGTATGCGGATCGAATAGCGCGGGTCGTCCTGTTCGAGGACGTAGGTCTCACCGCGGTAAGTGCGCTCGATGCGCGGGCGGGTGGTGCGGCGGAGATCAAACCAGCGGTGTCCTTCGAAAGCAAGTTCGCGGGCGCGTTCGTTGAGTATCTCCGTGAGCAACTGATCCTGATCCATGACTGCTACGGCTGTCTCTTTTGCTGCGCCTCCGTCGCTGAAGCGGGCACGCTGGAGAGTCAGCAGGTAGTCGGCGGCGTCATCAGTCTGACCTTCACGACAGGCAGCCTCGGCTGCGTTGAGCAGCATCTCGGCAACTCGGAACGAGCAGGAGTAAGTGTTTGATCCGCCTTTGATGAGGAGAATGTTGGACGATGTGACCTGATTGAAGTAGGCGCGTCGGCGGAGATCGGACGATGTGTAGAGCCGGAAGAAATCGCGGTTGATCTTGAACGCACGGGCGTACTGAGCCGTCATGATCTGCTCGAGGGCGAGGATATTCTCGACGGAGTTGTAGACGTTAGGCAACTGAGTGCTGACATCAGAAAGGCTGCTGTTGACAGCGAGCACACGGTCAGCGGCCTTGCGGGCTTCGTCCCAGCGACCCATGTAGAGCATCACACGCGAGCGGAGAGCGTCGACCGATAGGGTGGTGAAACGGTAGTTGTAGCCCGGCTCCCAGGAATCGACGTTGAGATAATCTTCCGCCGAGTCGAGATCCTTGACGATCGAGGCGTAGACATCAGAGAGCATGTCGCGCCGGAGCATACCCTCTACGTCGCTGTCGAGCTTGAGCGGAATGGCTTTGGTAGTGGCGGGATCGCAGGCTGTGTAGGCCGGAGCGTGGAGATTGGCGAGAATGAAGTGCATGTAGGCGCGGAGCATGTAAGCCTCGCCGACCATCTGACGGATCTCATCGGTCGAGCCGTCGGTCATGAGGCGTTCGCTCTCGATGACATAGTTGGCGATGAACAGGACATGGTAGAACTGGCGCCACTGGAAAGAAGACGTGTTTTCGTCGGGCGCGTCATCGTTCCAGCGCCATATGTCGAGATAAGATCCGAGGTCGTTTGACGACATTGTGGCGTCGAGAAGGATCTCGTCGCTGCGGAACGAAGCGAGGCCTCGGTCGTTAGGAACGGTGACATATGCCTCGGTTATCAGCGAGCGGAATTCGGCTGCCGTGGTCGGTATGACTTTACCGACGGGCTGGATGTCGAGGAAGCTGTCGCAGCCGGTGAATGTGACGGCTGAGGCGGCGATGAGAAGAGAGGCGAATATTTTGTTGAGTTTCATATTGTCGTCGGATTGTCAGAATTTAACTTGGAGATTGAAAGTATAGCTTTTGGGTATCGGCTGAGCGAAGGGGTTGCCCATAGTCTCGGGATCGAGGAAGTTGCGGTAGCTGGATCCGAATACCGCAAGGTTGCGAGCCTCGAAAGCGACACGGACAGATGAGAGTCCCATACGTGCGACGATGGGGGTCGGTATGTTGTAGCCGAGGATGACGCTCTGCAGGCGGAAGTAATTGGTCTTCTTGACCCAGGTGTCGAGCATCGAGTAGAGCGAGAATTCGCCGTACTGAGTACGTTCGTCCGTGCGGTATCCGTCGGGCATCAGCGCAGGTAGAACAGCGTTGGGGTTTGACGGAGTCCAGCGGTCGAGGATGTCGCGGTTTGTGTTCATGCCGCGGTCAAACCAAACGTTGCTGTATGACGGCTGGATGCGTGTGTACATATCGAGGTTGAACGCGAAGTTGACCGTAAGATCGAAGTTGCGGTAATAGAAGTTGTTGATAAAACCACCGGTCCAGAGGGGATCGCCCGAACCTATATATGTGTATAGGTTGCGCTGCTCTTCAGCGGTCAGAGTGCTGGCTCCGGCGCCGTTGAGTTTGAGGAACTCCTTGGCTGTGACTGTTTCGCCGTTCTTGTTGAGGAAGAGAGGATAACCGTCGGCGTCGAGCCCTGCGGTCTTATATGCGAATATCGCGCTCACGGGATAGCCTTCGCGCGACGGCGTGGTCTGGTTGAAAGGAACTGTTTCATGAAGGACGGTGTTCTCGTTGTAAGCGATGTTGAGGTTAGTCGTCCACCGGAAATCCTTGTTGGCGATATTGCGAGTCGAGATGGCGAATTCGACACCCTGGTTGCGCATGCTCGCCCAGTTGACCATTGTCGATGTGAATCCTGTCTCGAGAGGGAGCATCTTGAGAGCGATGAGATCATTGCCTTTGCGGTAGTAGGCGTCGGCCGAGAGGGTGAGGACGTTATTGAACAGCGACACGTCGATGCCGGCATTGGCCGTGTGGGTCTTCTCCCAGCGCAGACGGCGGTTTGGCGGTGTGCCGAGAACGATGACGTCTTCCGAGACTCCGGGCAGAATAGATGTGTTGTTGTAGTCGCCCATCACAAACGACGAGGTCGATTTGTCGATGTTGCCCTGAATACCATAGCTGAGACGGACGGCGAGGTTGTTGACAGCCGTCGATTCGCGGAGGAAGGGTTCGTCGGAGATGCGCCACAGTCCGCTGAAAGAGTAGAGCGGCAGGAAGCGGTATTTCTTGTCGACTCCGAAGAGGTCGCTGCCGTCAAAGCGAACCGACGCTCCGAAGGTGTAGCGGCGCAGAAGCGAGTATGAAGCAGTGGCGTAGAACGATGCGTAGGCGTTTTCAAGCACGCTCTCGGTATGGAGAGGGAATGTTCTCGCCCACGATTCGTTGGGGAATATGACCGGCTTGTTGGTCAGAGTTTTGCGGTCGTATCCATATGCGGTCGACGAGAAGAAGTCATACCATGTCTTTCGTATCTCGGTGCCGATCATGGCCTCGAGTTCGTGGTCGGGGGCCACGCGCTTGCTGAATTCGATCTGAGCTTTCCAGTTGATCTGCTTGTTGGTCGACTTGCTCTGGATATGGCGTCCGCCGTCTGGCAGGAAGGTCTTGCGTGTGCCGTCGGCACCCATGATCTCGGTGCGGTAGAATTCCTTGCGCATCGCGTAAGTCTCTTTGCCGGCAAACGACTGAGTGTCTGTCTGATCATATTGAAATCCGATCTGTGTGACGGCTTTCAGGTAGTCGGTGAAGCGTAGATCGGCATCGATGAGAGCAGTAAGACCGGTTGTCTCCTGTGAGTAGTCGGTGTTGTTACGCTCTTCGAAGACGTTGAATTTCAGATCGCTGTCCTCACGGCCCTGGATGTCGGTGTCGTAGATGTAGTTGCCGTTGCTGTCGTAGGGCTGCTGGTAAGGGTTGGCGCGGCGTGAGTAGTAGACGGGATTGGTGAAACCGTCGTTGTCAGTGAGATATGAGTCTTTTTTGCGGCGGTTGGCAAATACAGAAGCGCCGACCTTGAAGCTGTTGCTAAGGCGATAGTTGGTTTTGAGAACGATATTGAAACGATTCATCGACACGCCCGGCACATTGCCTTTCTCGTCCTGATAGCCGAGCGATGTGTAGTAAGTGGCTTTGTCGCCGCCGCCCGACACACTGAGGTTGTATTCCTGACTGAAAGTGTCGCGGAACAGAATGTCGTTCCAGTCAGTGTAGACACCGCGCAGGGCGTTGATCCGGGTCTGAACGTCGGATGACAGTGCGTTCCAGCCTCCGGCCTTGAACGCATCCATCTGGCCGGCGGCCTGAATTATGCGTGAGACAGCACCTTTGTTTTCACGATATGTGAAGTTTGTGCCGAGCAGATCGAGTTCGAGATCGACTTTCTCGTTGGAATTAAGAAGGTTCAGACGGTCGATATCGGGCTTTGGCGAGTAAGACAGACGTGTCGAAAACGTCACCTGAGCCTTGCCCTGCTTGCCGCTCTTGGTTGTTATGACTATGACGCCGTTGGCTGCGCGTGTGCCGTAGATCGCTGTAGCTGCGGCGTCTTTAAGTACGGTTATGCTCTCGATATCGGCGGGGTTGAGGCCGGCGATCGACGACTGATAGAGATTATCGATGTCTTTAAGTTCTTCGGTCGACGGCATTTCGGTGCCGTTCATAGGCACACCGTCGATCACCCACAGAGGATCCTGAGTGCCCTGAAGCGAAGCGGTGCCGCGAATGCGTATTTTCAGCGGCGCGCCGGGCGAACCGCTGCTCTGTATTGCCGAGAGTCCGGCAACCTGACCGGCGAGAGCCTGGTCTATATTCATTATCGCGCCTATCTTGCTGTCGTCGACGTCCATCTTTGTGATCGACGCAGTCAGCTTGCGGCGCTCGATAGCCTGATAACCGGTCACGACGACGTCGCTGAGCACTACCGACGACGGATCGAGTACGATGTCGTAAGAGTCAACGCCGTCAACAAGAATGATCGTGCGCGGGTTATAGCCTACGCTTCGGCATTCGATCTCTGTCACTCCGGAAGGAATGACAATCGAGAATTTTCCGTCGATATCAGTGACGGATCCGAGTGTCTTTGATTTGCTGCCTGCTTTTTTCAGCTGGGTCTCCGAGACGGAGACTGACGCTCCGATCAGCGGTTCCTGATCTTCGGACGAAAGAATTACACCGCTGATGGCGCGCTGTGCCATGACAGCGGAAGCCGGCAGGATGGCCAGGCAGAAGACCAGGGCCATTAATTTGGGAAAAAACTGTTTCATCGCACTGAGATTGGTTGTTGGAATAGACTGTGTGAGATAATTAAGTTCATTGTGAGAGAAGAGATTGGAGAGAGTAGAGTTGTAGGAGCCGGGATCAATATTTAAGCTGAGCGATGCCGAGAGCGGTATTGATACGCATCACGAGATCTTCGTAGTGGTAACGGGCGTCGCGTGAGGCTGAGTTCATTTTTGAAAGCAGCAGCGTGCGGATGCGCATGAGTTCGCCGCGTTTGAGCGATATAGCGTCAGACACACGGTTGCCCTGGCTTCCGTAGAAGTTGAGATTGCGGCGTCCGGGAGCGCGTTCGCCGAGGGAATGTTCGCTGTCAAGGCCGTGGCTGTGCATGCAGAGTCCGCCTATACAGCCGAATTCAGTCGGGTTTGTGACGAACATTGCAGCATTGTCGGCGTCGATTGAGCGTGCCACACCAGACTTGACGCCCTGGTTCTCGCTGGCCGCAATGATAAGGGCGTCGACAAAATTTTTCTGAACCGAACGCTCGCGTACGTCAGGCGTGACGCCACTGATTGTTTTGGCAAACAATGAGTTATGAAGCATGTCCATCATTTCTGATGCCTTGAACGCTTTGTTACCGTTCATAGCCTCGTTTTCGTACATTCTTATTATGCGGTTGTCGGACAGAAGATCCCAGAGGATAAAGCTCTGGGCATTTTTCAGAATGTAGTTTGGCGAATTTTCCTGTCGGCCGTAGGGCGTATTGCTCACGAGGAACGTATAGTTGGATACATCAGCATCGAAAAGCCACGACGGCTGAGTTAGCACCTCGTCGATCATAAATCTGACGGCTTCACGCTGGCGCGGAGTCTCGACGAAGCGATAGGTCGGCTTGCCGTCGCCGACAGTAGTGTTGTCGACATATATGCCGCCGATGTTGGCAAGCACGTGGTAGACATACAGCTGCCACTGGCCGACAGCCGAATAGTAAAGCCGCGATGCCTCGTCGTAGTCCTGTCCGGGCTTGCCGCTGGTGGTCCACTCTATTATGTGAGGCATAATGCGCTTGAGATTGGCGATGCCGTATTTAGCCGATTTGACAGGGTCGTCGCCGAGGTCCTCGCTGAGAGCGCGCGGATCAATGGCCTCGCGCGAATCCTGAGCCTCGCTGTAGCGGTAAGTGTCAGTGTTGTAGCTGTCGATAAGAGCCTGCAGATCGTCGTACTCTTCTTCGGGCGTTTTATGTCCGAACCACCGGTAGCCGTATTCGATTGCCAGACGGTCGTACGGACCTATCTGTGGCGACAGAGATTTAACGCCGTCGCCGGGCTGGGCCACATAGTTGAAGCGGGCATAGTCCATGATCGACGCGCTTGTGCCTCCGAGCTTCTCTATAAACGACGGAGAGCGGAGAGAGTCGGTCGGGATGGCCGCCGATGCCATCATGTTATGGCGCAGACCGAGAGAGTGGCCGACTTCGTGGCACGCGACAAAGCGCATGGCGTCGCCGATAAGTTCTTCGGGCAGCTCGAGAGAGCGAGCGTCAGGATCGACAGCTCCGGTCTGTATGATGATCCAGTCGTGAAGCAGATCGAGAACGTTGTGCCACCACATGATGTCGGCCTCGAGAATCTCGCCTGTGCGGGGGTCGGTTATAGACGGTCCCATGGCATTAGATTTTGTCGAGGCTGCATAGGTCAGCACCGAGTAGCTTATGTCGTCGCGATCTATGTCGCCGGTGTCGGGAATCTGTTCGACCCGTATGGCGTTTTTAAATCCCGCTAACTCAAAAGCCGAGTTCCAGTCCTCGATGCCTTTTTTTAGATATTTGCGCCACACCGGAGGCGTTGAGTTGTCAAGCCAGAACACAATCGGTTTCTGAGGCTCAACGAGACGGCCGGCCAGATAGTCGGCCTCTTCTTCCGGTTTCGGTTCGAGGCGCCAGCGCTGGATGTAATGCTGGCGGTCGACACGTTGCTGGTTGTCGCCATAGCGCAGGCTTGAGTCGGTGAAGTAACCGATGCGCGGACTTGCATAGCGGCGGTTCATGGGCTTTTCGGGCAACAGAAGCAGCGTTGATCCGACTTCGACGGTTACGTAAACTGTTCCTGACGGTTCCGAAACTTTTGTAGTCAGCTCTGACAGAGCATATATATTGTTGTCAAATGCTTTGATGGTGTTGATCTTTGAGAGATCGGTATTGGGCGATGTGCCGATGTTGATGTCATTAAAGACGTTATTGAAGCTTGTTTTGGTGCCGTTGTAGATATCGTTTACTTTGATCACGACAGAAGTTGAATCGTTGTTGTAAGATTCGATCTTGAAAGTCGCAATTATCGGTGATATGTAATTTTCGGCCACTGAGCGCGCCATGGCGTCGGCCGGATCAATGTCGGGAAGCGGACGGAACTGTCGCACTCTGACTTTATTTTCAATACTGTCGATCTCGAAAGCTACAAGCTGGTTTGCGTAGTTGAGACCGCGGTTGACGCTGGCTTCGTTAAGTTCGACGGGCACTTTTACAAATTTGTTGATCACGAGCATGGCTTTGCCCATATGCCGGCGTGGAATTTCGAAGTAATAGTTTTCGCCTTTGCGGATGACGTTAAACAGGCCTTCTGATACTGATGACGCTTCTGAAGTCAGTGTCTCGTAATCTGTTTTGACAGCGGCCGTATCGTTATTTTCGGTGCTTTTATTGTTTTTCTTTTTGCCGAAAAACCAGAACGACCGGTCGTTGCTGTCGCCGGCCGAGGGTGAGGCGTAGCCTGAATAAGGAGCTGCCAGAGCTAATGCTGTAAGAGCAGTCGATAAAAGTCGTGTTATGAAATGTCGGTTACAAAAAAACATGATAATAAAATGCGATTTATGTGCTTGCTTCAGCTAAGCCGGCGAGAAAGCGTTGTTGCATGTTGCGTCGGATTAGTGAACAGGCCCGATAGTAATTACTCCTTAATAGTTATACTTGAGGTGCAAAGTTACTAATTTTGTGCCATATACTCTCATTATTAAGATTTTTTTTATCATTTCGATGCAAATTCACCAAACAAAACTTCAAAGTGATCTTCCGGCCGTGGTATGATCAGCATCCGGATGTTAGCAGACGTGAGGTCGATGTCATGTTGTCGGGAAAAATGTAAAAAAAGTGATTAGGTATTTGTGCGAATGAAAAAATGTTAATAACTTTATCGCACAGAATATTCTGGCCATGGAATAATTATTGTTTTTATAACTTAATACCATATGTTTACCTTAAAATCAAAGATCACATTTCTTTCATCGGTCTTTTTGAAGAGGATTGCGCTTGTTTTGGCGGGTCTGCTTGTCGGCGCGGCTGCCGTCTGCGCCCAGACCGAGGTCTCAGGAAATGCTCTGCTTGTCCAGCTGAAAAGCGGAGAGCAGCAGGTGTTTATGCTCTCGTCAGAGCCGGTGATAACTTTCGATGGCGGCGACTGTCTGGTCAAATCGCTTGAATTCAATGCCTCATATGCGATGGCCGACATCGATTTCGCAAAGTTTGTATATGCTGATCCCGCATCAGTCGATGAAATTCAGGCGGCTCTTGTTGTCGATCTCAGTAATCCCGATTTTGTGGTTGTCAAAGGTATGCAGGCCGGCGGCACTGTAAGACTGTTTGATATGTCGGGAATCGAGTTGCGCCGGGCGTCGGCCGATGATTGCGGCGACGCCTCGCTCTGTCTGTCAGGCGTTGCCAAGGGTGTGTATATAGTCAATATGAAAGAAACAACATTTAAACTTTATAGAAAATGAAAAAGATATCGCTGATAGCTTCTTTTATAGCTGTGTCTGTGCTTTCGTTTGCTCAGACCTATAATCTGTCTGTTACAAAAAATAACGGGCAGACAGTGGTCATTCCGACCGATGAGATCACAAAAATAGAATTTGTCGACGCCGGCGATCAGCCGAGCTCCGATCTGCTCCTTGACGTTGTGTTTGACGAGGACGGCACTGCTCACGACGCGTCGTTATATAAACACGATGTAATCACACACGAGGGCGCTTCACTGATGACTTATTACAGTGATATTCACCACCGCTATGTGGCAAACTTCCGTCATTCGGCCGGCGCAAGTGTCACGTCGGGTTACTACCGTGTCAACTATAAGGCCGGCGACGACTTCATCTCGCGCATAGCCGACGGTTGTACCTTGGAGTCGATCGTGATGCTTGGTGATACTGACCCATCTAACCTCGAAGTGAAATGGTTCAGCTCGATGCAGGCCGGCGGTATCGGTTTCATCATGCCGACCCACAATCGCTCGACCTGTCTGACATTCCTTCCCAACGTTTCGACCAACGGTTCGTCAAACTGGCGCTGGACTCACAGTCAGGTTACTCCCGAAGTCGGCAAATATTATCACGTTGTCGGTGTCTGGAACAAAGAAGAAGGCAAGTCATACATTTATATCAACGGCAAGCTGAGCGGCACTGCTACGGCTCCCGGAAATTATGTCCCGGTAGCAGCCGGTGCTGAATCATTCCTGATCGGTGGTGACGCCGAACCGAATCAGACTGTCTGCGCTTCGGCCTGGAACGGCGATATCGTAACAGCCCGCATCTACGATCAGCCGATGGACGAAACTCAGGTTGCAGCCCTTTGGGAGGCTTCTAAGTTCGAAGAGTCGGCTAAAGTTTTTTCAATTACTAATCTCCAGTTTATGGCTAACTGCGAGGTTGGCGCAGGATATAAGTACACTGTTTACGGCGACGGTTTCGAACAGGGTGACGCTATCGAACTGCAGTCGGGTTCGACCTTCCTTAATCCTGAGTCATCGGTAGGTGAGGGTTCGGTCACTGTTGTAATTCCTTCTCAAATGACTTCTGGCTCTTATAAGTTTGTTGTTAAGCGTGGCGACGTTAAAATCCCGCTATGCACGGTCAACTTCACTGTGTCGGCCACTCCCGCCGCACCAAAAACGCCTAAAGTCATAGCCCATCGCGGTGCTCATACCGACGGCGCTGCTGAAAACTCTGTCGCAGCTCTCCGTAAAGCTATGGATGCCAATTATTATGGTATCGAACTTGATGTATGGAGAACAACCGACGGGCGTGTTGTCGTTCATCACGACGGTAAAGCCAACGGACTGACATTCAGCGCTTGCACTTACGATCAGATCAAGAATATAAAACTGTCAAACGGCGAGTTGCTCCCGACGCTCGACAGCTTTATTGCGACGTTTAAAGAAAAGATGAATTCTTCGTCTTCAAAACTGATTATTGAAATCAAACCCTGGAACGACCATACACTGGTTGATCTGGTGATGAAAATGGTCGAGGACGCCGGCATTAAAGACCGCGTAGAGTATATCGCATTCAGCCTGGATAATTGTAAATACATTGTATCGAAACAGCCCGATGCGCTTGTCGGATATCTTAACGGCGATCTCGCGCCCGCGGAAGTCAAGGCTCTCGGCATTGTGAGCGTCGACTACAGCACCGGTGCTTATGCCGCACATCCTTCCTGGATTAAGGAAGCCCGCGACCTCGGCGTGATCGTCAATGTCTGGACTGTCAACAGCTCTGCCGCAATGCTCGAATACATGTCTCAGGGTGTAGACTATATAACTACCGATGCGCCGGCTTTGCTTGACGAACTGGCCAAGAAGCGTTTTGTCGAGCCTTGATTATTTCAGAACTTAGTTTTTTCATATAGATATATTTTTGAAGAAAAGTCGTCACCGGCCGGGAGGTCGGTGACACTTTATTGTAACAATTTTAACGCTGAAGATTCAAAATAAATCTAAAAAAGTACTTACCTTTGTCAAATAATTGCACACCGTTTTCTAATAGACACACTTTTGCACAGGAACGTAAATATTAATCCATTAACGAAACTATAAAAAACGACATGACCCCAAGACACAACTATTTTTATTTAGGCTTGTCACTGGCTTGCCTTGCCATGTCATCATGTGTCGACGACAATTATGATTTGTCTGACATCGATACTACGGTGAAGGTTGATATCGATCACCTGACAATCCCGATTAATCTCGATGAGATCCTGCTCAAGAATATTCTTAAAGAGAGCGATCAGATCAAGATCATCGACAACCAGTATATGGTGACCGAGGACGGAACATTCAACACTGCTCCCATAGAAATCGGTGCAGTCAACATTTCTTCGCGTCAGCTCAGTTCATTTGAGATTACTATCCCGTTTGTTCCGGCCGCTGTATCGGCTCTCGGCGAGGCAGGGCATTTTGAAATTTCCACTCCCGCCCAGCAATTCAATTTCTCTGCTGTGGGCATACCGGCCGAAATCACCTCTGTCGATGCAATAGGCGGTGATCTATCGTTCGAATTCATGTTTGACCTTCAGGGCATATCGGCCGTGGCAGGAAAAGTGGAGTTCTGCGACCTTGTGCTCCAGCTTCCGAAGGGACTTACACTCGTTGAAACAGACGGCGGAACTTATGACGCTGCCACAGGCGAACTCTCGATCGCGTCCAAGACTCTCATCGGAGAGCGCATGTCGCTTAATTTCCGTGCCAACCGTGCCGATTTTAATGTGTTGGGAGCAGACTTCGACTATGACAGCCATTCGATGTCAGTATCGGGCGATATCTGCGTAAAGAGCGGTCGCATTGTTATTCCATCCGACAACCTGATAGCAGGTGCCGCACCGGCAAATCTCAAGCTGGTAGTTTCTTATGCCGTGCCCGGTTTCCCGCTCACATCGTTCAGCGGCGGTGTGAAATATGATATTTCAGGTGTAAATATCTCCGATGTCGATCTTTCCGGACTACCTGACGTCCTATCTCAGGGAGGCACCGATATTTCTCTCGATAACCCTTGTATCTATCTAAGTCTGAATAATCCGTTGCAGCCATACAAGGCCATTGCGCGCACAGGTATGACCATTACTTCTCATCATGGGCAGAATGCCGAGCCCTATAGCCTCGACAATCCGTTTACAATCGGCAACGACCATGCTGACGGCATCTATACTTTCTGTCTCTCTCCGGTAAATCCTGCAAACAGACCGGCTGAGTTCGCTTCTGCCGAACATGTGGCATTTTCTTCGCTCGGACGTGTCCTCAGCGGTAACGGTCTGCCGTCATCTCTTTCGATCAGCCTTGATAATCCATGTCTGCCCGACCAGAAAGTCATTGATCTGCCTCTCGGCGTCGACCTTGGAGCTGTATCAGGCAATTATCTTTTCCGTGCTCCGATAGCGTTGGCCGAAGGTTCGACAATCGTTTATGCCGACGATGCTACCGGATGGGGGTCTGAAGATCTTGATAATATGACCATAACCGAACTCAATATTCTCGCTACAGTCGAATGCGACATCCCTGTAGCTCTGGATATTACTGCCTATCCTATTGATGCCGACGGTAATCAGATCAACAACGTTCGGATCGAAGGGGTGCATATCGCCGACGGTTCGCAGGCTCAGGAGGTCAATATACGCATTACCGGCGCTATAACCCGTCTTGATGGCATACACTATGAGGCGGTAGCCACTGCCGGTGCGGCCGGCGCGGCGCTCAGCCCCGACATGAATATTCGTGTGTCGAAACTGCGCCCGACTGTCTCAGGTTACTATCAGAAAGAACTTTAATCTTCCTCTCGTCCCATTTATCACAATAGCTAAGCAATGAAAACTATAATCAAACATACGCTTGCCGCCGTAGCCCTTATGGCCTCGTTTGCCGCCGGTGCTCAGAACACACGCTCCGGTTATTTTGTCGATGACTATACATATCGTTTCCAGCTTAATCCTGCTTTCGGAAACAGCCGCGGTTTCGTCTCTATGCCGGCTCTCGGTAATATAAATGTCGGTGTCAACGGCAATATTCATCTCAGTGACGTCTTTTATAATATCAACGGCAAGACCACAACTTTTATGAATCCCGGAGTTAATGCTTCGGAGTTTCTCGGCAAAATTTCTGATGTGACTAAATTGCGCGTCAATACAAAATTTGATATACTTTCGATCGGTTTCAAGGGTTTTGGCGGATATAACACTATCAATATCAATGCTCGCGCCGATGTTGGCGCCAATCTGCCAAAGTCGCTTTTCTCCCTTCTTAAAGAAGGCGTTGCCAACAAGACATATGCTATCGATGATTTTGCTGCGCGCGGCATGGCTTACGCAGAGATTGCGCTCGGTCACTCACATGACATAAACAAGGAGTGGCGTATCGGTGTGACTGCCAAGTTCCTTGTCGGCGCCGGAAATGTCGACGCTCGTCTCCATAACGCAAATCTTACCCTGGGCACTGACGCCTGGACCATCACATCCGACGCGGAGATTAACTCTTCGCTCAAAGGATTGACATATAAGACCGACGTCAACGATCATAACAACCATCGTTATGTCAGTGGTGCCGATGTCGACGGCGCAGGTATCGGGGGCTATGGTTTTGCTGTCGATCTCGGTGTGATCTATAAGCCGTCTTTGCCGGTGCTCCGTGACTTCACATTCTCGGCCGCCATACTCGATCTCGGTTTTATCAACTGGAGCAACAATATGCTTGCTTCGACTCAGGGGCCGCGTACGTTCACGACTGACAAATATTCTTTCGATATCAACTATCCGGATCGTGAATGGGATAAGATTCAGGACGATCTCGCCACTTTGTATGAACTTGACGATCTCGGTGATCAGGGCTCGCGCAAGACTTCGCTTGCCACAACGTTCAACATCGGCGCCGAATATGCCTTCCCGCTCTATCGCCGTCTTTCGTTCGGCTTGCTCAACACTACCCGTGTCGACGGAGCATACTCTTGGACCGACTTCCGCCTGTCGGCCAATATCGCACCGGCAAAATGTCTGTCGGCTTCTGTCAATGCTTCTGCCGGTACATTCGGCATGGGCTTCGGATGGCTGTTCAACCTCCATGCTCCGGGTTTCAATCTTTTCTTCGGCATGGACCACTGCTTCACTCATGTTGCAAAAGGTGTTGCTGTTCCCACATCATCAAATGCTGCAGCCAATTTCGGTCTGAACTTCCTGTTCTGATAATTATCTGATCCTATTTATTATATAGCAGCGGCGCCTGATCTTTTGAGATTCGGCGCCGCTGTGTTTAAACTTGAATCTTGGTTATGAGTGTTGGGATAAACGATAAAATTTTCTTTTGTCTCTGCACTTTTTTTGCTGTAGACGGGTTCAAATGGACTTTTCAGAGCCCGCTTAAAGTTATCTGTAGTCGGAGAAGCGCTCCTGAAGTTTCTTTCTGGCGAAGAAGATGCGGCTTTTGACGGTGCCCAGGGGCAGATTCATCTTTTCGGCGATCTCGTTGTACTTGTAACCGGCGACATGCATCGAGAAGGGTATTCGGTATTCGTCGGCGAACTCGTTTATTGCGTCTGTAATCTCCGAAGCACCGAACGAACCTTCGGGCGTCTCGAGTCCGGAGTCCTGCGAGAGGTTCAGGTGATACAGGTTTTCGGTAGTGTCGACCACAGTAGCCGCCCGCCCGGCGCGGCGGTAGTTGTTGATGAAGATGTTCCGCATGATAGTGAACACCCATCCTTTGAAATTTGTGTTGTCGGCAAACTTGTCCTCGTTGTCGAGAGCTTTTAGAGTAGTGTCCTGGAGCAGATCGTAAGCGTCGTCGCGGTTCGAAGTGAGCATGTAGGCGAAGTTGAGGAGGTTGCTCTGGAGATCCATCAGATTGTTTTGAAATTTAACGCTTGCCATAATGTGAAATTTTTATCGTTAGAAAAATGAATTGTCGAGTTGGTTTTAAAACATGTGATTTATGTTACAAATCGATTACGATGCAAATCTACGACTGAAAACTGATTTGTCAAGAGTTTTAAGGTTAAAATATGTGAAAACTGCAAAATATGCCGCAGAAAGCAATTAAAAATGTAATAATCAACGCAATAAACTGTTTCAAAAATAATACAAAATTGTTACAATGGCCTTTGGCGTACTTCCTGCCGCTCCCGGTGGTAAGCACGGAACTTGTTAGTGTGAGATCTGTTCAGGAAGGCGTTTTTGCCCGGTTGATATTTTATTGGTTGCCTGTATCAATATTTTTTCGTATTTTCGTTGACATAATTTTTATGTCGTTTAAAATGAAGAAGATCCTATCGACAATTGTCCTTATATTTACGGTCAGCTGCGGGGCATATGCGGCGGCGAACGTGCGGTTTCATAACGAAGCCACAGATACTACACGCATAAATGAAATCCTGATCGAGACGGCTGCTAAAAACTTTAAGACTTCGGGCGAGCGCAATGCATTCATTGCCCGTAAGTTTATAGCTACGCCTTATGTGGCCGGTACTCTTGATCAGACACCCGAGCTTGTGACGGTCAATCTTGACGAACTCGACTGCACGACCTTTGTCGATATGGTTCTGGCTATGTCTTTCACTGTCGGTGAGGGGCGTACATCGTGGCGTGACTTTGTCTATAATCTCGAGCGCATGCGCTACCGCGGCGGCGAAGTCAACGGTTACGCGTCCAGGCTTCATTATATCAGTGACTGGTTTGTCGACAATATCCACAGGGGCAATATCGAAGACGCAACGCGGCTTTTCCCTAAGGTAAACTATATCGTGCGCACGATCGACTTCATGAGTTCAAACCGTGACAAATATCCCTTGTTGGCCGACGATGATGAATTCCGGCGCATTAAAAATATAGAAATTGGCTACCGCAGTCATCGCTTCCCCTATATCAAGACTGTCGACCTCGGCGGAAAGGAGACCAAAGCCGCTTTTCGCGAAGGCGATGCTGTCGCTCTTGTTTCGAGTCTGAAAAATCTTGATGTAAGCCATATGGGGTTTGTCGTATTTGAAAACGGCGAGCCTTATCTGCTCCATGCATCAAGTTCTGACGGCAAGGTCGAACTGTCACAGCGTCCGCTCGCCGACTATATGAAGCGCAACCGTTCATTTGTCGGGCTGCGCATTGCCCGCCTCAAAAATTAACCTTTTCATCTGATAGTCATGAACCGCTCGAAATATCTTTATCTTAACTCTCGCGACGAATTTTTCAGAGTCGACATCTCAAAGATTGTTTACTTTGAGTCTGAAGGAAACTACACCAATATAATCCTCAACAATAAGATGATGGCGACTATCTGTATGAATCTTGCTCGGATGCAGGAGATCCTCAACAGGAGTCTGAATGATGATGCAGCCGTTTTCGCGCGTATCGGCAAACGCCATATAATCAACCTTACATACGTCTATCACATCGCCATTCTACGTCAGATCCTCGTTCTTAGCGATGGCGAAAATTTCGAATATCAGCTTCAGATTTCAAAGGATGCATTGAAAAGACTACGCGACATGTACGTCTCTGACATCACCGCTGAATTTTCGAGACAATAACCGATCAATCAAAATGTTATAACATATACAATGGAACAGTTAAAAGGCAAGACCATACTCATTGGCAAGGAACCCTCTCAGGGCCGGCTTCTCGTTGCGCTCCCCGGTAGCGGTAAGTCTGCGGCTATCGGTTTGCCGGGCTCTGTGCCGGCAAGCGTGAGCCGTTGTCGTCCCGCAGAAGGCATAGCCCATGCAAAAATATCTATAGATCAGAGCGGAAACATTATCCTGACTAATCTCAAATCGCAGAACGCCACCTATGTCAACGGTTCTGAGATCGAGTCTAAGCGTATCGTTACCGACAGTTTAGTCTCATTGGGCAAAGATCATTTCGCCGTTAGCGTCCCGCTGATCCTTGAGACTGCACGCAAGCTTGTCGCGGTCGGTCAGGAACGCCCGCAGACGCCGGGCGATTCAGGCGCCAAACGCTTCAACATCGCTCATCTCGAGCATGTCTGGAATGATCTCATCGCACGGCGCAAAGAGGTGCAGGCAAAGCAGAAGCAGATCAACCTTGTCCGTTCGGGATGCGGAGTGTTCACCATGTGTGCGATGCCGTGTATTTTTCTTTTCGGGCCTATAGGTTATGTGCTTACAGGCATAGGTATAATAGGCAATATTTACAGTTTCGTCGGACTCAAGAATGACGATGCTTCCGATGTGCTCGAACGTCTGAACGAAGACTTTCAGGACCGGTACGTTTGCCCAAACCCCGACTGCAACAAATTTCTCGGCAATCTCAGCTACAGACTCCTTAAAAGACAATATTCCATGCACTGCCCCTACTGCAAGTGCGAATACGTTGAAAAATAAGTTCTATCGCCATGGATATAAATTTGGAATTAAAACCCGGTACGCTGTTGCGCAATGGATCTTACCGGATAATCGAGGTCCTCGGACGCGGCGGCTTCGGCATAACTTATCTCGCAGAGCATATAATGCTTGGCATAAAGGTTGCGATCAAAGAATTTTTCCCGAAAGAGTTTTGCGACCGTGACTCCGAGACGACATATACTGTTACCCTCGGCACTCAGGGCAACCGCGAGCTCGTCGGACGTCTCCGTGCCAAGTTCATAAAGGAAGCACGTAACATCGCCCGTCTCAACCATCCTTATATCATTCATATTCAGGATATCTTCGAGGAGAACAATACGGCCTACTATGTCATGGATTATATCGAGGGCAGCAGCCTGCAGTCTATATGTAAGCAGCGCAAGTCGATTCCTCAGAAAGACGCCGTAGACTATGTAACCAAGATAGCCGGAGCCCTCGAATATATCCATTCTCAGAGCATGACCCACCTTGACGTGAAGCCGGCCAACATCATGATCCGCAAAAGCGACAACGCTCCCGTGCTGATCGACTTCGGCCTGTCGAAACAATATACCTCGGAAGGCGAGCAGACCTCGACGACGCCCGTCGGCATAAGCCACGGTTACGCTCCGATCGAGCAGTACCGTCAGGGCGGTGTAAGCGAATTTTCTCCTGCTACCGACATCTATGCGCTTGGCGCTACGCTCTACAAACTCATTACAGGCATCACTCCGCCCGAAGCCCCGTTGCTCCTCGACTCAGGTCTGCATCGGCCCGACGGCATCGATGAAAATGTCTGGCGCGCGATATCCAAGGCTATGTCAGTGTCGAAATCGGGTCGTTATTCTTCGGCATCCGATTTTGCCGCAGCCCTTAATTCGACTTCTGTCACTGATGACGATGATGAAGATACGGTTATCATTGACGAAAAGCCCGAGGAGCCGGAGAAACCGAAGCCGGTTAAGCCTGAAAAGCCGTCTCTGGTCATCGGCGTTCCCGAGAAAGAGCATAAGACCAACAAATCTCTTCAGATAATCATAATTGCTATCATCGCTTTCATTGTGATTGCAATAATCGTTTCATTGTCAGGTGGTGACGGTGCTTCTTCTGATGATAGTGACTATTGGGATTCGGCAGTCGTCGAGGAAGTCGTTCCTGTCGACGACTATTATCTATATGATGACAGCATAGTCGAAATCGTAGATTCCTGTGCATGGTAGTGCTAACGCTCGTTTATTTTGCTCACTATGAAAAAGAAAACCGTCAGCAATGTGAAATCAGATATCGCCAATGCGGCTTCTGCCGCAGCAGGCGCAGCCGCCGGCGTTGTGGCCGGCGCGGCATTCTCGCCCGAGCAAGCCTCGGCGCAGACCGCTCACCCCGAGGCTCATCCTCACCATTTCTCACCCCGGCCCGAGCCGGTCACTGAGCCTGCCCCGGAACCCATGCCCCGGAACGTTCCGGCGCCTGAACCCGACGTCAACGCCGCTCAGTCCGAGCCAACATCCGATGATATAGAAGTTATCGGTTATGATCGTATTGCTGCCGATGACGGCTCGATCAGAGACGTTGCTGTTGTCAGCGCCGGCGGCAACGAGATAGCGTTTATTGATGTCGATCTCGACGGAGAGGCCGATTTCATAATGTGCGACGCCAATCAAAATCAGGTGATCGACGATGGCGAGTTAGTCGACGTTCAGGGCGAAGGCATCTCCATGCAGCCGCTTCAGGATGCGGCCGGATTCGATCCCCTTTTCGCGCAGAACGATCTTCCCGACTATGTCAACGACGCCGATGTCGACTCGTTCATGGCTTAAATATATACACTGTCACGTTTCTATAAATTATGGCAAATCAAGCTCTCAGCCCCGGCTCAACTCTCCGCGGCGGAAAATATAAAATCAGAAAAATCCTCGGACAGGGCAGTTTCGGCATCACTTACCTTGCCTCTGCCAAAATATCCTCTCAGGGCAATCTCGGCACAATGGAAGTCGAGGTCAAAGTCGCTATCAAAGAGTTCTTCATGAGCGAGGTCAACGGTCGTCAGACCGACGGCAGCTCGGTCGACGGTTCCTCAGGCTCGGTGTTTACCAATTATCGCCGTAAGTTCCGCAAAGAGGCCGAAAACCTCGCTGCCCTCAAGCACAGCAATATTGTCAGCGTCTTCGATGTCTTCGACGAGAACAATACGACCTACTATGCAATGGAGTATATCGACGGCAGCAACCTCGACGATTACATCCGCGAGCGCGGCTCGATTCCCGAGCATGAGGCTCTGAATATTATTACTGAGATCGGTGGCGCGGTGACCTATATGCATTCCCGGAAGATGCTCCATCTCGACATCAAGCCGAAAAACATAATGCGCAAAGCCGGAGGCACCGGATGTCTTATCGATTTTGGCCTTTCGAAGCAGTTTACCGACGACGGCGAGCCGGAGTCGAGCACTTCGATCGGACTGGGCACACCCGGCTACGCTCCCCTCGAACAGGCCGGCTACAGCCGCGACGGCAGTTTTCCGGCGACTCTCGACGTCTATGCCCTCGGCGCGACTCTCTTCAAGATGCTCACCGGCAAGCGTCCGCCCGAGGCTACCTATATCCTAAACGACGGTTTCCCTTCCGCAATGCTGGCCGACAAAGGCATCTCCGCCGCTACTTGCGCCGCCGTGAAGAAGGCTATGTCGCCTCTACGCAAAGACCGCTTTCAGGATATCATGTCTTTTATTGACGCATTGGGCTGCAGTCATTATAATTTTACTCCCGACGATGATGATGATGAGGCTACGGTCGTCGGATCTCAGTCGTCCGACAGCTCTTCACCTTCTGAAAATCAGGGATATACCGCTCCTCAGTCTGAGGCTGATCAACCGGATGGGCCTGATCCTGAAGTTCCCGAATGGGAACCCGAAACCCCGTGGTGGCGCAAAAAATGGACATTGATTGCCGCAGCTGTGGCGGCGATAGTGGTTGTTGTCTTTATGCTGATCCCGCGCGGTACACCCGTTGCCAAACCGATAGATACCGTGACTGACTTTGCATGGGACTCTCCATTAGGACCTGCTGTCTATTTCGGCGATCTCAATGTTCAGTATAACTGCCCCGACGGCCGCGGTATCGCGAAAATTACCGGCGGCGAGTATGCCGGGAGTGTATATGAAGGTGACTTTGTCAACGGCAACATGGACGGTCAGGCCACTTATACTCAGGATAACGGTGACACATTTGTCGGAACGTTCAAAAATAATCAGTATCAACAGGGTCGCTACACCATAAAGGCGACAGGCGAATATTTCGAGGGAACGTTCGAGAACGGCCAGCCTGCCGCAGGCGACTGGTACGATAAAGACGGCAAGAAATTATAAACTGACTATGGATAGAAAATCGGCTATGAAAAAATTATCATTAATCGCGGCGCTATTGGTCTCTGTCGTGATTTTCACCGGCGAAGCCTCAGCCCAGGGCCGCGTAACCCGTCAGGAGAAACCCAAGACCGAGCCCACTGAAAAGGTTCGGCCAAAGACTGAGTCACAACCCGTCGCTCAATCGAAAATCGAACTGAGTCAGCCTGACGGTTCTATAAACGGCCACGGCTATGTCGATCTCGGCCTGCCGAGCGGTCTGAAATGGGCTACATGCAATATTGGAGCTTCTAAGCCTGAGCAATATGGTGGTTATTATTCATGGGGAGATACAGATGTTAAAAAATCATATCTTTATGATAATACCGTTACAGCTAAAAAGCAAAAATCTAAGATTCGCTCATTAGGTATAATTGATGCTTCTGATAACCTTACTCCTGAATTTGATGCGGCTTGTGTGAATTGGAGTGCCGATTGGCGGATGCCGACCATAACGGAGTTCCAGGAACTGCTTGATAATTGTACATGGACATGGGGCTCATATGCCGGTGTACGTGGTTTTCGTGCAACTGGGCCTAATGGCCGTTCTATCTTTTTCCCTGCTACTGGAGATCGTGCAGGAGAGACTCTCGAAGATGTCGGCCGGCATATAAACTATTGGTCCTCTACTTATAGTGATTATGATGACGGCTACTATGCATGTGCTTTTTTACGAACCCTTTTTGTTGGAGATGACCACAATCTGAGAACCCGTCGCTGGATTCGGAGTAGCGGCTGCCCCATTCGTCCCGTTTTAGTTGAAAAAAAGGAAATATCAGAAGAACACAGTCACGGAGAGATTATGTCGGAGCCTGATAGTCAGCCTGAATTTCCAGGCGGACAATCTGCTATGTATAAATGGCTTGCTGATAATATCAAATTTCCGCCCACTACTCTTAACAACGGAGGTGTTCAGGGAAGAGTTATTGTTGGTTTTGTAGTCTCGAAAACGGGTGCGGTTAAGGATGTCAAGATTATTCGTAGTTGTCATCCGGCTCTCGACGAGGAAGTTGTAAGGGTTGTGAAAGCTATGCCGACGTGGACTCCTGGCAGTCTCAATGGAGAGCCTGTAGATGTTGCTTATACTTTACCTCTCTCATTTAGACAACAGTAATCATTAGAAAAATTGTAGATTATATATAAATGGCAAATCAAGCTCTCGCCCCGGGCTCAACTCTCCGCGGCGGAAAATATAAGATCGAAAAAATCCTCGGACAGGGCAGTTTCGGCATCACTTACCTTGCCTCTGCCAAAATATCCTCTCAGGGCAATCTCGGCACAATGGAAGTCGAGGTCAAAGTCGCTATCAAAGAGTTCTTCATGAGCGAGGTCAACGGTCGTCAGACCGACGGCAGCTCGGTCGACGGTTCCTCAGGCTCGGTGTTTACCAATTATCGCCGTAAGTTCCGCAAAGAGGCCGAAAACCTCGCTGCCCTCAAGCACAGCAATATTGTCAGCGTCTTCGATGTCTTCGACGAGAACAATACGACCTACTATGCAATGGAGTATATCGACGGCAGCAACCTCGACGATTACATCCGCGAGCGCGGCTCGATTCCCGAGCATGAGGCTCTGAATATTATTACTGAGATCGGTGGCGCGGTGACCTATATGCATTCCCGGAAGATGCTCCATCTCGACATCAAGCCGAAAAACATAATGCGCAAAGCCGGAGGCACCGGATGCCTTATCGATTTCGGTCTGTCGAAGCAATTTACCGACGACGGCGAGCCGGAGTCGAGTACCTCGATCGGACTGGGCACCCCCGGCTACGCTCCCATCGAACAGGCCGGCTATACCCGCGACGGCAGTTTCCCGGCGACTCTCGACATCTATGCCCTCGGCGCGACTCTCTTCAAGATGCTCACGGGCAAGCGTCTGCCCGAGGCTACCTATATCCTCAACGACGGCTTCCCCGACGCTATGCTTGCCGAGAAAGGTATTTGTGCCTCAACTCGCGCCGCCGTGAAGAAGGCCATGGCGCCTCTACGCAAAGACCGCTTTCAGGACGTACGCTCTTTCATCGACGCCCTGGGCTACACTCCGCCGACATATGAAGATTATAAAGATGATAAAGACGAAGCGACGGTCATTGATCAGCCGTCAGACCGTCCGGAGCAAGAAGTTCAGAAAAAATCCGCGACGCCTGTTGAAAGGAATGCTGTTCAGACAAATTCACCGCGTCGCAGCATCCCCGCTTGGATCCTGGCATTGATTTGCTGTGTGGTTGTCGGTGTGGTACTGGTATTAGTTTGGCCGCATAATGGCGATAAGACAGTTGCTGATGAAAATGAGGCTGTATCAACTGTAGAGAGCAATTATGATATCGGCAGAAAATTTCTTGCCGCAAACAGTCAGCGTGCCGGCGTGGCTGTCACTTCAAGCGGCCTGCAATATGAAGTCCTGAAAGCCGGCGATGGCCCGAAACCGAATGCTGATGATGTTGTGACAGTGCGTTATACCGGCAAATTGCCCGACGGCACGGTTTTTGATTCTGCTGAAGAACCGGTGAGTTTTAAGCTTTCGGCCGTTATAAAAGGTTGGCAGGAAGCACTTCAACTTATGAAAGCCGGTTCCGAATGGAGACTCTTTATCCCGTCCGAGCTTGCTTACGGCTCAAATGGTGCGGGCGATCTCATTCCTCCCGATCAGGTTCTTATCTTTGATGTGACGCTTCTTGATATTGCGAAATAACTGATTGTCTGTTTTTTATTTTTGGTTATTTCGCAGATCATTCTGCATAAATGATCCTTACGGTAATCATTTTGACAAAGTGATCCTTGTAAAGATCACTTTGTGATTTTGATCTTTACAAAGATCATTTCTGTAAATTGATCCTTATAAAGATTGTTTCCTGTAATAATCCGCATATTTCATACAGAAAAGGTTTTAATATTTGTCGGCTGAAAATAAACGGCTTATCTTTGCGTCATAAATCAAACCAATAATTTTTTATCGACATGAAAACTGATAATTACGACAACGAAGAAACGCGTCTTGAGGGCGCTCAGAACGCTACCGGCTCACAGGCTTCCGACTCAGGTGACAAATCTAAATCAAAGAGCGGTGCATGGAAAAGCGCGGCCGCCGGTGCTGCATCCGGTGTTGTCATCGGCACTCTTTCGACTACTCTGATGGGGATGAAAAGTGCCGGAGATGAGCCTGAACAGCCGGCCGACAACCATAAAGAAGAATTGTCTCACCCCGAGTGGGTCGACGATCAGGTGCAGGTCGCCACTTCGGTCAGTGATAATATGTCGTTCGGTCAGGCCTTTGCCGCTGCGCGTGCCGAGGTCGGTGCGGGCGGTTGTTTCGAGTGGCACGGCAAACTTTACGGCACCTACACTGCCGAGGAGTGGAACTCAATGTCGGCTGAGGAGCGTGCCGAATACGGCGACCATTTCAGCTGGAACCATATCGACCATTCGTCGGGCAATGTCGCTCAGCATTCTCATGCTGCGGCCGCTAATCATGCTCCCGCAGCCGCCGATGATGATATCGAGGTCGTTTCGGTGAATCATCATGAGGCGCAGAATGTAACTCCCGGTCACGAGAATGCCGCTGAACATAACACGCAGGCTCCACATGTTTCTCAGGCCGGAATGACCGAACCGGGTTCGGACGACGGAGATATCGAGGTGCTCGGGGTCTTTCATGATTCTGATTCCGGAGCCAATTACGGCGCGCTGAATGTCGACGGGCAGGATGTTGTTCTTGTCGATGTCAACGGTGACATGACTTTCGACTATATGGCTGTCGACAGTAATCATAACGGTGAGATCGACGAGGGTGAGGTTGCTGACATCAGTGACGGAAATCTGACGGTCGCCGATCTTGGAGGTTTCACGAATTCCACTGACGACCTGCTTGCGTCGGACAATGCTCCTGATTATTCATCGGACGCCGTTTATGATGTTTAAACAAACGCTTAATCTGGTCCGTGCTGTTGCAGTCGTTCTGCTGTTCGGGCTGTCGGTCTCTGCCGGCGCCCACACATATCTTGTGTCGGTAGGCATTAACGACTATTCGGCGTTCCCTCATAAGATGACTGATCTGAGGCTGCCTGTCAGCGACGCGAGGACGATAGCTTCGCTTTATGCCGGCAACACGTCGGTCGACTATGCTCTTCTGCTCGATGAGAAAGCTACGTCCCGACGTATTGTCAAAGCTATAAAGAAGGTTTTCAGCGAGGCTTCGGCCGACGATATTGTGGTCTTCTTTTTCAGCGGTCACGGATATCCCGGCGGTTTCTGCGCCTATGACGGCAATATCTCTTACGACGAGGTGCGCAGGGCAATGGCCGAAAGCAAGTGCGACAACAAGATGATGTTTGTCGACGCCTGTCGCTCAGGTGGCATGAGAGTCGACCGTTCGGCGTCGAAACGCGAGCTCAATGCCGCCAAAGACGCTAACGTAATGCTCTTTCTGTCATCGCGCAACAATGAGAATTCGATCGAACGCGCTAATATGAAAAACGGTTTTTTCACTACATGTCTGCAGAAAGGCCTCAAAGGCAATGCCGACACTGACCGCGACCGTGTGATCACCGCTAAAGAGCTTTTCGACTTCGTCAGCGGCGGAGTGGTCAAGATCTCTGACGGTAAGCAGCATCCCGTGATGTGGGGCAACTTCAGCGACGACATGGTGGTAATGAAATGGTAGATAAATTTAATCCGATGGATGATATTATTCAGATAAAATGTCCCTTCTGCGGATCTGTTCTCTCGATCAAGAACCGTCCCGGCATCGAGAGCAAGAGTGCTGCCTGTCCGGTCTGCAGCCACAAGTATCCTTTTTCTCAGTTCAAAAAAGTTACTCCCCGGCCATCGGCTGATGATGATCCTGACACCGATTATTCCGGCGTTGAAGAGCACACGTCTTACGCTCATGCTTCGTCATCTCATACGGCTGATCCCGGAGTCAATTATGTGCTTGGACGTCTGTCGCTTGCCGGATCGGATGTCTCTTTCCGCCTGAAACCGGGCCGTAATGTGGTAGGGCGCCGGGCCGCTAAGTCCGAGGCCGATTTTCAGATCGACACGGCCGACAGCCGGGCGATGAGCCGCGAACACATTGTGATCGAAGTTAAGAATGTGCCCGGCAAAGGTTTTGTTCACACGTTGTCTCTCTTCAAAGAGAAGGTTAATCCTACTTTTATAGGCAAAGAGCCGCTGGTCTACGGCGACCGCATAGTACTCGCCCACGGCGACCGGATCATTCTGCCCGATGCCGAGCTGAAGTTTGAGATCCCTGACGAAGAGGCAACTGAAATCTGACGACTATGAAATATATTATTGAAGCATACAGCATCTGGGAATATGGCAAGCGCAAGGATGCCGACGGCAATCCTCATCAAGAGGACAGTCTTTATCCCGATCCTGAAAATCTGTCGGCTTCTGACCGCACGTTTATCCTTTGCGACGGCATGGGTGGTCATGATGCCGGTGAAGTAGCGAGCGCTACGGTCTGCGAGGCAATGAGCCGTTCTGTCCTTGACGACGGCCACGACAGTGAAGGCTTATTCACACCCGATGATTTTTCGGCTGCCCTCACTGCGGCTTTCGATGCCCTTGACCTTAAGGACACCGGTGCCGAAAAGAAGATGGGCACGACGATGACATTCCTCAAGCTGCATAATGGTGGCGCCACAATCGCTCATATCGGCGACAGCCGCGTCTATCATATCCGTCCCGGCAAAACCGGCGCTGAAACGAAGATACTTCACGAAACTCGCGACCACTCGCTTGTGAATGATCTTATCCGTATCAACGAACTCCGCAAGGAGGATGTTGCTTCCTTCGGACAGAAGAATGTGATCACCCGCGCGATGCAGCCCAATATGGAGCATCGTCCTAAAGCCGATGTGTATAATACGGCTGACATCCGCCCCGGGGACTATTTTTATATGTGTTCCGACGGCATGCTTGAGCAGGCTGAGATGGAGTCGGGCGAGAGCTTGCTGAATATTTTCTCCGATCAGGGGGGTGATGCGCGTCGCAAGACCGAAATTCTGACCGGCGCTACGGCCGATAATCGAGACAATCACACGGCTTTTATTATACGCATCGTCGATGTGATCGGTGATTCTCCGCAGCTGGAGCGTCGTAAGGTTGTTATCGCCGATAAGCCGGTAGAATCCGGGTCCGGTCGCGCATGGCTCTATGTAATCTTGGCGGCAGTTCTGATTGCGGCAATATGTTATGCGATTTGGAAATACCTGAAACCTGACGGGCTTTTTTGATTACACGAATTTGCATCTGAAACGACTGTATCTCAGATGGATATATGATTAAGTGTCCGATTTAACACGTGTTAAATCGGACACTTGGTCTATTTTGCTAAAAATTGCCTTGAATCGTGCTGTAATTTTGTGTCGTAATAATCAACGAAATAACAATTAAATTTTACAGCAATGAAAAACGAAAAATTTTCTCTCTGCAAATCATTCTACGCACCGATATCCGTACTCAGTGACGAACAGCTCGGTCGTCTTTTCCGCGCCATCTATCTCTATCAGCTCGGTCAGAGTGTCGAGCCTGCTGACGATATCAGAGTGGCTTATCTATTTTTTGTAAACGAGTTTGAGCGTGATGCCGCCCGTCACGCAAAGCGCAGTGCTCAGCCCGCGGATACTGACAAGTCTGACCGGTCTGACAAGTCCGACAAGTCTGATCTGTCCGACGTCTCTGACCTGTCCGCCAAGTCCGACCGCCCCTCGGACCGTGATGATGACAGCCGCCGCTCTGATATCGGAGGCTATTTTGACTGTGCGACCGGACAGACATATCTGTGTGATCCCGATGACCGCAAACGCTACGATCCCGATGAATATCCGTTTATCAGGGCTCCTGATCCGCTGGCCGGATGGACCGGCATTCAGGTTGTGCCCCCTGAATTCATTCCATTCATGAGAAAACTCGGCATCTGTCGCTAAGAGCTTGTTTATTATGCTCTAAAAACAACGCCCGGCCGGGTGAGCGGTCGGGCGTCGGATAAGTCGCTTATGCTGACAGCTTGTTAAGCCTGGGGCATTTTGGTCTTTTTGCCATAACCGTAAACGGCTGCTGCACCAAGCTGCTCTTCGATGCGGAGAAGCTGGTTGTACTTGGCCATACGGTCAGAACGGCTTGCAGAACCGGTCTTGATCTGGCCGGCGTTGGTTGCAACTGCGATGTCGGCGATAGTGGCATCTTCAGTTTCACCCGAACGGTGAGAGATAACTGCGGTGTAGCCGTTACGCTGGGCGAGTTCGACAGCGCGGAGAGTTTCGGTGAGTGAACCGATCTGGTTGACTTTGACGAGGATTGAGTTGGCGCAGCCGAGTTCGATACCTTTCTTGAGGTATTTTACGTTGGTCACGAACAGGTCGTCACCTACGAGCTGGCAACGGTTGCCGATAAGGTCGGTAAGGATCTTCCAGCCTTCCCAGTCGCCTTCTGCCATACCGTCTTCGATAGAGTCGATGGGGTATTTTTCAACAAGTTCTTTGAGGAACTGTGCCTGCTGCTCTGATGTGAGCTTGGGAGCGTTGGCGCCCTGTTTCCAGGTGTAGTCGTAAACGCCGTCATGATAGAATTCTGACGATGCGCAGTCAAGACCGATTGTAACGTCTTTGCCGGGAACGTAACCTGCGGCTTCGATAGCCTTGATGATTACGCTGAGAGCGTCTTCTGTGCCGTCGAGAGCGGGAGCGAAACCGCCTTCGTCACCGACTGCTGTGCTGAGCTTGCGGTCGTGGAGCACTTTCTTGAGGTTGTGGAACACTTCTGTGCCCATGCGGATACCTTCGTGGAATGATGTTGCGCCGATAGGACGGATCATGAATTCCTGGAAGCAGATAGGAGCGTCTGAGTGTGCGCCGCCGTTGATGATGTTCATCATCGGAACGGGGAGAACGTATGTGTTGCAGCCGCCGATATATTTGTAAAGGGGAAGACCGAGATAGTCGGCTGCGGCTTTGGCTACTGCGAGCGATACGCCGAGGATGGCGTTGGCGCCGAGGTTCGACTTGGTGTCGGTGCCGTCGAGGGCGAGCATCTTTTCGTCGATGGCAATCTGATCGAGTGCGCTCATGCCTACGAGGGCTTCGGCGATCGGGCCGTTGACGTTGGCTACGGCTTTGAGTGTGCCTTTGCCCATGTAACGTGATTTGTCACCGTCGCGGAGCTCGAGTGCTTCGTTGACGCCGGTAGATGCGCCGGAGGGAACTGATGCACGGCCGAATGCGCCTGATTCGAGGATTACGTCTACTTCGACTGTGGGGTTGCCGCGTGAATCGAGCACCTCACGACCAATGATTTTTTCGATTTTCATAATTGTCGTTATTTTGGTTAGTTGTGTTGTTGTTTTTAATCTCGCAAATTTACGAATTATTTGACAGTAATCAAAATATTTGTCAGTTATGAAATGCGAATCTCTATATCCACGTTACGTTATCGATGATCGTATTAAGGTAACATTTGGCTTCGCCGCTATGCGTGATAAAAAATATAAGAGGCTTGTCCTCACAGATCGCGATAACACCGTCGTATGTCACAGTAATGTTTTCGGTTTCGTCCGGAACGGCAATATGAATAGTGCGCCTGAAACTGATGGCATTTACACTTTGCCATGCTTGAATCTTATTCAGCGTTATATCCCCGTACGTGACATTTAGGGTGCTGTCCTGACGAGTGAGGTCGGATATAATTGTTTTAAGGTCATTGGGCGTGAAACTGTGAAGGGAAACCGTCTCCGGATCGACCGCGGCAAACAGCAGGTCTTTTTTTCGGTCAACCGCGCAGTAAATCATACCGGACGGAAGACTGTCTGGGTCGGCTATCACCCATTCCCCTTCTTGCGGAAGATGTATCTGTATTTTGTAATCGTTGATCGTCAGCGTGTTGTTGCTTTCATCCCAGACTTGTCGGTCGGTTGTCGCATGTCCGCACGCAGTAAGGATAATCAGACATAACAATGATGATGACAAAGAGAGTATAATATATCTGGAAATTGTTGTCATTTGTTGAGTTTCAATGATTTCCACTTGTCGGTCAGGTCGGTTGATATGTGTACCGTGGGTGTCTGAGCCTGTCCGTTGATGCGCCGTGACTGTAAGGCCACTTGTTCTGTAACATATTTACTGAGTTCTCCGAGGCTTGCTTTGCCTTCTGATTCCTGAAGTTTTTTGAGAAGGTAATATGTGAACAGACCATGAGATTCCTGATCGTGTGAGTAGGCGGCTTCGTCGCCTGAGGTTGCCGACAGTACAACAAGATTTCCGGTGGGCTGTGATTCTTTCGGCTTAATCTTGACTCCGCGAGCTGCTACAAGCATATCGCCGTCGCGGTTGGCTCCGCTGAAGCATGCATCTAAAAGGACAACGCACTGTTTGAGATTGGCCGATCCTAATTTATTATAGAACTCATCGAGAGGGAAACAGATATCTGTGTCTTTTCCGTCTGCATCGACAGGCAGAAGATAGGCGCCTTTAGTTTTGTTGTCGGGAATGCCGTGTCCGGCATAGTAGACAAGAAGATTTGCCTCGCCGTTCAGAAGTTCTGTGATCGACAGCATGTCATTTATCGCTTTACGCATCTTGCCATATGAGAGATTTGACAGATACATTACATTTTCACCGGGCATTCCGAGGGTTCGTATGCAATATTCTTTCAAGGCGAGACCGTCGTTGCATGCATTGTCGACTTTCGACACATACTCATATTCTTCGTTAGATATTATGAGTGCGAAAGATTTTTCGTTTTTGGAGCCTGTCAGAGGTGCTTTGTTGACACCATGGGTGACATCGATACCTTTGACTTTGCTTGCCGATTTTTGAGGAGTATTGACAAATTCGGTTACAGTCGGAGCCGTTCGTGTCATTAGCCGGGCAGTCTCACTTTCGTCGATTTTAAGCAGATATACATGCCCCGTGGTGTCAACCGGCTTTTTGGGAACATTGATGTCATAATACACAAAGTTGTCGGAAACAAATGACAGGTGCACAGGCATTTCATTTTTCGGCACCTCCAGGACGTAGGGCAACGATGATATCACTTCCGTTCGTCCGCTCGTGCCGACTGTCATCATAATCGGTTCTTTGACTGAGCCGGTCAGTTTAATTTTGACGGTCTTTGCTGCAAAAGCAGGGAAAGATACCGCGAGCATAATTATGGCAATGAATAAATTCAGTGATTTCATTTCTTTGAATATTTGAACAGGTTTAATATATTGCTTAAGGTTTTACGTTCTTTATTCCATTTGCCCTCTTTATAAGTGGCGCTTTCCGGCAAACCGTTCTGAGACAGGCAAAATGTCGGTTTTTGTTCGTCGGTGAAGATTTTCTCTATGTCAGGCCACAGGAATTGACAACTTGTCCTGATCTCATATTCATTTTTTTTGAGATCGATGAACAATATCTTTGTTTTGACAGGTTTATAACTGTTGTCTCCGCTGACAATTGTGATGTTCTCAGGCGTCTCTATATGTTTCGACTTGATTGTGAAGTTGATTGTGACTGTGTCACTCCATGTGAGGCATGTCATATCATATTCAAACCGTCTGATGCCTTCTGTCTTCGAAAGTTTTTGCGGCATTATGAAAAAAATTGTACCGTCCTGAGTCATACGGCTCGCATATCGATCGCCGGTTTCCTGACTGTAGCCGCTGAAGACAAATAATGCCGCCAATATTAATAAAAGATATCTCATTGCTTGAAAAAGATTCAAAGTGGCCGGTATGACAGTTGTCCGGTCCGGCCACTTTGTCTGTTTGGATAATTATTCGCCGTAAACGCGAACGCCATAGATCGTTACAATACCAAGATAATTTTTGGTGTAAGAGTCTACGTGTGAGATTTTTGTTATACCGCCATTCTTGGCAGCCTTGTTGATACCGCAATCAGCAGAACCGCCGAAGATTGTGAGTACTGTTGTTGCTGTAGCGATACCGCATTTGTTGCCTACAGGGTTGGATGTGGCGGTGACAGGTGTTGTTACAGAACAGCTTGCTGCAGTCGCAGCGACCAAGCATGCGAGAGCGAATTTTACGATTTTTTTCATCGTTTAGATTGTTTTTTGCCCCATAAGACTCACAATCAGGGGCGTAAATAAAAATAGCGTGAGAGTCTGTACTTGTCACTCATCCCACAACTGGAGGCCTTCGCATTGCCCGGTAGAGTAGAACGAGCAACGCAGAAGCCCACGCTGATATGTACTTATAGGCAAGCGGACATTCTCTGATCGCCTTGCCTTTATATGTATATACACATCAACAGGCATCTACCGCTGCCTCATTTTCTGACTCTACCAAAGAAAGTTGCGAAGTTTCCAGTTGTCAGGAAAGAGCGCTTTGTAAACGCTTAAAAATATGTCTGCCGTAAAAAGGCGTTTACCGAAGATCGGTTTGGCCTGATATTTTGGCGACGGTAAAGTTAGTAAATATATTTGAACAGTTATAATAAAATGTTTAAAAACATACTATTTCGATAGATTTGAAATTAATTGTCGTGATGTCAGATAAATAAGCTACCTTTGCGACTGTATTGTATAACCTCGGATCATTATCATGTCACGACAGGGTATTTTTAATCTTATCGACCGCGGTCAGAGCGGCACATGGAAGAGCAGGATATATGAATGGTATATGCTTGTGATGATACTCGCCAGCATCGTTCCGCTGATGTTTATTGAATTCCATCCTGTGTTCAGAACCATTGAGATCGTTACTGTCACGGCATTCATCATCGACTATCTGATACGTTGGTCGACGGCTGATTATCAGTTGAAAAAAGGATGGTTGTCATTCGTGATCTATCCGTTCACGCCTATGGCCATAATCGACTTGCTTTCGATTTTGCCCGGTCTGAACCTCATAAATCATGAGTTCAAGCTTCTGAGACTGACCCGTATGCTCAAGATTGTGAGCCTGCTGAAGATATTCAGATATTCCGACAAGATCACGATATTTTTCAGAGTCCTGAAGAAGGAACGTCAGGTTCTGTTGTCGGTTCTCATGCTCGCGCTGTTCTATATTTTTATTACGGCGCTGGTGATGTTCAACGCCGAACCTCATATTAATCCGCAGACCGGCGAAGAAACCTTTCATTCATTTTTCGACGCCCTTTATTGGGCGACGGTCACTCTTACAACGGGGGCTATGGCGATCTGTGTCCGGTGACTGATCTCGGACGGGTTGTGTCAATGCTGTCGTCGTTGTTCGGAGTTGCCATAATTGCGCTGCCTTCCGGCGTCATTACAGCGAGCTACCTCGAAGAGCTTCGTGAGCGCCGCTCAGGCAATCGCAAAGAGTCTGTCTGACTTTGCGGTTCAAGATATGTGTCAGACGTTGAAGCGGAAGTGCATGATGTCGCCGTCCTGCACGACATATTCTTTGCCTTCGACCGACAGTTTGCCGGCTTCGCGGACTCCGTTCTCGCCCCCGAGGCTCACATAGTCGTCATATTTTATGACCTCGGCGCGGATAAAGCCTTTTTCGAAGTCGGTGTGTATGATGCCGGCGCATTTGGGTGCTTTCGAGCCGCGGATAAAGGTCCACGCGCGCACTTCGTCGGGGCCGGCGGTGAAGTAGGTCTGAAGATCGAGCAGAGCGTAGGCGGCGCGGATCAGACGCGACACGCCTGACTCTGTAAGGCCGATTTCGTTGAGGAATTCCTGGCGCTCCTCGTAGGTGTCGAGTTCGGCGATCTCGCTTTCGGTCTGGGCTGCGACAATGAGCAGCTGGGCGTCCTCGTCCTTGATGGCCTCGCGGACGGCATCGACATATTTGTTGCCTGTGACGGCCGATGCGTCGTCGACGTTGCAGACATACATCACGGGTTTCGAGGTCAGCAGGAAGAGCTCGCGGGCGAATTTCTGATCATCGGGCGTCTCGAATTTGACGGAGCGCGCCGGCAGTCCCTGATCGAGGGCGTCTTTTATCTGACGGAGCACCTCGTACTGCATCTTTGCGACCTTGTCGCCGCCTGTCTGTGCGGCTTTCTGTGTCTTGGCGATGCGGGCCTCGACGGTCTCGAGATCCTTGAGCTGGAGCTCATAGTCGATGATTTCCTTGTCGCGGACCGGATCGACCGAACCGTCGACGTGGGTGATATTGTCGTCGTCAAAGCAGCGGAGCACGTGGAGTATGGCGTCGGTCTCGCGGATATTGGCGAGGAATTTATTGCCGATACCTTCTCCCTTTGAAGCGCCTTTCACGAGGCCGGCGATGTCGACGATTTCTACCGTCGCCGGAACGATCGACTTCGGCTGACACATCTCGACGAGCTTTGTGAGACGATCGTCAGGCACGGTGATCACGCCGACGTTGGGTTCGATTGTGCAGAAAGGGAAATTGGCCGACTGAGCCTTGGCGTTTGAAAGACAGTTGAAAAGGGTCGATTTGCCGACGTTGGGCAGACCCACGATGCCGCATTGAAGAGCCATTTATATAAGTGTGATTAATTGTTCGGAAATGTGATTGTTGATTTTCTCTGCAAAGTTAAGAATAATACCGCAGACCGCGAAATCTTACTATTACTTAACGATCTTGTCAATCACGAATTTCACAAATGCCTCGCCGTTTTCAAAACCTTTTACGCCGCCTAACGACGAATGTCCCTCGGTCGTCGGATGGCCGATGACCCAGTTTATATTTTCATCTAACGGAAGTGTCTTTTCAAGAGTGTAAACATCGAAGCCCTTGTCTGCCGGAATAAATACAAGGTATTTGCACAGCGGTGTTTCCGTCGGATCGTCAAAGGTCCACAGCACACATTCCTTATCTCCTATTGTGATCAGATCATCTTTGACCACATCTGATCTGAATTGAGGTATAAATCCTCCCGACGGCAGATCCTCTTCTATTATGTAAGCGACGTTAGTCATCTGAAACGGATTTCCGGCCTTTGATGCTAATACCGGTGCGTACTGAAATTCAAAGGAGTAAAGGCTGACCGGGATCTTCTCTGCGTTGGCATAGCTGATAATATCCATAGCTTCGTCCTTGTAGTCTTTCGATGCCTCAGGCGACTCCAGCACTTTGCTTGCAAGTTCGATTGCACCTTTTGCATCGCCGGTCTTGACTTTCAGCTGGGCAAAGTTGAGCAGGATAAGGACGTCGTCAGGCGCTATTTCGAGTGCCTTACTGTAATATTTGGCGGCCGCCTCTGCGTCATGCCTGTAATTTCCGACTATTATACCATAAATGTTCAGCAGGCGGAATTCGTTCGGAAAATATTTCAGCCCTGTGTCAAGTAACTGTTCGGCAAGATCTAAGTCAATACTATCTTTGCTGATGATGTCGTTAAGGTATCCGACCGCGAGAGCCGTGAATATTCTTTCTCTCGGCACTTCAGGAGAAAAAGAATCATCAACAATCCATTTGCCTTTGTTTTGCTCCTGACGCTTGAATGCTTTTTCGAAATCACGTATGAATTCACTATAAAATTCCAACTGATAATCGGTGATGAGTTTATATTGGCGAAGTTCGAATATGTCGGGATTATTATTGATTGCACCATCTATAATTGAGTATGCCTTGTTGATCACGACCGGATCAAGTTCATGGTCAATGACGATATTATATGTTGAGTCATTGCCGGCGTTTTTATTTTTTGCTTTTGTAATGACCGGCTTGTAGCAGTCGAGTAACAGTCGCCTGCATTTTGCAATAGCAAGTTTCGGATCATCGGGCGCTGATTTTCCCCACAAAGATAAGATGCTGTCTAATTGCGGTTTGTGCTGATCTCTGCGGTCCATATCCATGATGCTGCCAAACTCGGCAGAGTAGTTCTGACACCAAACGGTTGTTGAGCCGAACAGAGCGACCGCTGCGATTGTCATTAAAATTTTAAATTTCATGGCTTAAAATTAAGTGGTTGATGCATTTGCAAAGATAATACCAGAAATTATAAATGCAAAATATTATGAGAATATTAATGCTCAGCGGCGGAGAGTGGCCGGTCGGGAGTGGAGGCGCTCGAGGAGTGACATGGCTTCGACTTCGTCGGGGCTGATGTGCTCGAACATATGTGAGACTGTGGCGACAGGCGCCGACGGGCGCCCGGTGTGGAAGACGGCGAGACGTCGTCGGGCGCGTGAGAACGCTACATAATAGACCCGCGCGTCGTCGCCGCCACGTGCCGTCTCGATTCGCGAGGCGTTGTAGACGATAACGTTGTCAAATTCGAGGCCTTTGGCTTTGTGGACGGTGATCACGGTGACCGGTTCGTCGGTCAGCAGGTCGCCTTCGTTGAAGGTCCGCAGCTCAGGTAGTCCGGAGAAGAGTTGCTGTGCAAACGTTGCCGCGTTGCCGCGTGAAGCGAGGGTGCGGCTGATAAAGGCGATGACGGCCGTCCACCGGGTGATCTCGCTGATGTAGCCGCGGGAGAGAAAGTAATCATATGTGCGGTCCATTTCTGCGGCCAGAGGATTTTCGTCGACGGGCGCTGCGGTGAGCATAGCGAGGGTCTGACTGTAGAGCGGTCCGTAGTTTTCTCTGAATTTTTCTGAAATTTTGCTGACTAAGGGTGACGCAACGAAGTCGGCTGCTTCCGGCGTTATGGTTTCGGGACGCGCTTTGTCGTCGAGCAGGACGACCGGAGTCAGACCGAAGGCGGCGAGCCGGGCGACAAGGCTCCGGGCCTCGGCGAGGGTGGCGACGACACGGGTGCGGTAGAGCAGGGCGGCCCACTCAGTGCGCCGCCCGGGATCGGCAACGACGGCAAGGTGGGCATAGACAGTTTTGAACGGTACGCGGCGGAAAAGGTCATTGCGCGACACAAGAGTGTTGCCGATGCCGTGGGCTGTCAGGAGCGCGGAGATCTCCTCAGCTTCGTCGTTGGTGCGTGTCAGCACGGCGATACGCTCGTCAGGACCGGCGGTTTTCCAAGCCCGCACTTTTGCGGCCACGGCGTTGGAAAGGTTGCAGTCTGTGGGGGCGAGGAGCTGCATGGCACCGTTGGCACGGTCTGGACCTCCGGCCGCTTCGGGCAGCAACCGTCGGTCAATGCCCAGGCATGACGATGCGAATTCGTTGCAAAGGGCGACGAGGTAGGCCGGAGAGCGGTAATTGCGCGCCAGACGGTAGATGGCTGACTCGCAGCGTAGCTTGAGTTTGTCGAGGGCGGGGCCTCCGGCTCCTATGAATTCGAATATCGCCTGCTGCTCGTCGCCGAGATAGACGACGGTCGAAGGGCCGTCGGCAGTGATGAGGTCGATGATGGCGAGCTGCAGGGGTGTGAGATCCTGGACTTCGTCGACCTGCAGCCATGTGTAGGCCGAGTAGAGGAGCGATCCGCGGGGATGTGATACGAGAGCCTGATAGGTGAGCAGCAGGAGATCGTCGAAGTCGATGAGACGCTCAGCTGCCTTATAGTCGCGGTAGGCTGAGGCGGCACGGATATATGCCGGGTCGGGATTGAAGTCGAGGCGGCGATGCAACGGGAGTGGAAATTCGTTTTCGCGCTGGAAGAGCAGCATTGCGAGATCGGCGATCCGGCGGCGCTCGAAATTTCGGCGGATGCCGAGCGATGATTGTAGCCAAGCGTCGCGGTCGTCTTCGTCGAGAAGGGTGACGTCGGGAGCGATCAGACGGTTGTCATGGAGAAAGCGGCTGCAGAAGCGGTGAAGATTGCCGACAAAGAGTCCGTCGGGCACGGCTCCGAGTTCGGCGAGTATGCGGCTGTTCATTTCTCGCGAAGCGCGGTTTGTGAACGTCAGGCATATCATGTCGGCGAAAGGGATGCCGTGGTCGGCGCGTGCGCTGATGATGCGACGGGTGAGAAGGTGTGTCTTTCCGCATCCGGGACCTGCGAGCACGAGGGCCCGGCGCCCGTTGATGGCGATGATCTGTTGCTGAGCGTGGTCGTGGGTCAGTCGTGGCATGCGTCACCGTTGTATGCGTCGATGGCGCGTTTGACTGATCCGTGCATGAGCAGCAGTCGCCGGGCGTCGTCGTAAGAGAGACCGAGCTCGTCGACGACCATGCGTGTGCCGCGGTCGATGAGTTTTGCGTTTGTGAGCTGCATGTTGACCATCTTGTTGCCTTTGACGCGACCCATCTTGATCATCACTGATGTTGTGATCATGTTGCATATCATCTTTTGTCCGGATCCTGATTTCATGCGCGAGCTTCCAGTGACGTATTCGGGACCGACGATCATCTCGATGGGAATGTCGGCGGCGTGACTTACGGGTGCGTCGGGGTTTGAGGTTATCGCGGCGGTCAGGATGCCGTTGCGCCGGCATTCGAGCAGAGCGTTGATGACGTAGGGAGTTGTGCCCGAGGCGGCTATGCCGATAACTGTGTCGTTGGCGTTAATGTTGAATTTTTCGAGGTCTTTCCAGCCCTGAAGTTTATCGTCCTCGGCGTTTTCGACGGGGTTTCGGAGCGCGGTGTCTCCACCGGCGATAATTCCTATGACCCACCCGGGGTCCATGCCGAAAGTCGGGGGTATCTCGGATGCGTCGAGTACGCCGATGCGTCCCGATGTGCCGGCACCCATATAGAAAATGCGTCCGCCCCGTTTCATACGGGCGACAATTTCGGTGACGAGTTTTTCGATCTGAGGTATGGCCCGGCCTACGGCTTCGGCGACTTTCCGGTCTTCGGTGTTGATGTCGCGGAGTATTTCGCCGACGGGCTTTTTCTCGAGGTCGTTGTAGAGCGAGGGTTGTTCGCTGATCTTGACGAAGGTCATTGCAAGAAATGAATTGATGAATTATTATCTGCAATAAAAGGCCGGATCCCACATGGTGAGATCCGGGCCTTTATATGATAATTGTTATCTGAACAGATCTCAGACAGCGGCGGTAGCGGCAGCCGTTGCCGGTGCGGCAGCGGGCATAGGCTTGGCTTCCCAACCGAGGGCGCTAGCTCCGAGAACAGCGGCGTCGGCTTCCTTGAGCTCGCTGAGGAGGACTTTGGCTTTGCCTTTGAAAATGGGGAGCATGTTTTTCTCCATCGCCTCACGCATGGGTTTGAGCAGGAGTTCGCCTGACTTGGCAAGACCGCCGAAGAGGATAAATGCTTCGGGCGATGAGAAGACCATCATGTCGGCCATTGATTCACCGAGTATCTTTCCGGTGTATTCGAAAATTTCTTTGGCAATCTTGTCGCCGTTGATAGCGGCGTCGTAAACGTCTTTAGAAGTTATGTCTTCAATGGGTAAGTTGCGCAGGAGCGACGGCTCGGTGCGAGTTTCGAGGAATTCGCGGGCAGTACGGGCGACTCCTGTTGCGGAGCAGTATGTTTCGAGGCAACCAGTGCGTCCGCATCCGCACAGACGTCCGTTGTTGCGCTTAACGATGAGGTGTCCGAGTTCGCCGGCATATCCGTCGTGACCATAGACGAGCTGTCCGTTGATGACGATACCTGATCCGACGCCGGTGCCGAGTGTGATCATGATGAAGTCTTTGAGACCGCGGGCAGCGCCGTAGGTCATTTCGCCGATAGCAGCGGCATTAGCGTCGTTGGTAATTGCAACGGGAATGCCGAATTTTTTGCTGACGAGTTCAGCGAGTGGCAGCGGAGTCTCCCAGGGCAGGTTAGCGGCAGAGTCGATCATGCCGGTGTAGTAGTTGGCGTTGGGAGCGCCGATACCTATACCATAAATTTTGTCCACGGCATCGTTTGCTTCGATAATCTTCATCGCCTCTGTGTAGAGTTCGTTGAGGTAGTCTTCGAACTTGTGATACTTCTGGGTCTTGATGGAGTTGCTTGCGATAACGACGCCTCTTGCGTCAACGATTCCGAATACGGTGTTTGTTCCGCCGATGTCGATTCCTAATACGTATGGTTTCATGCTACTGAAGGATGATATTTGATTTTTAGGGTAAGATATTTTTCTACTGACAAAGTTAGAAAAAATATTTTAGAAAGTATCACTATAATCGTAAAAACTTTCGTTTTCGTCGGTATATATTTTGCATCGAAAGTAAACTGCTTTGGGGACGGTAGGGTCTTTAAGGTGGGTCAGCGGATTTTTCCGGTTGGTGAGCGATGATGTCAGGCGTATAGTGTCGCC
>CANPDU010000025.1 GCA_947573135.1 uncultured Bacteroidales bacterium
ACTTTTTCCACTATTTTTATGTTTTAAAACATGTTTCTCAAACACCATCACGACTCCAAACCCTATTTTTCAGCCATTTACGCATTCAGATTTTTTTTCGTTTTTTTTCAATACTGACAACTGATCCGTCATGTATGCACTCCTATATATACATATGTTGATAAAGTGTTGATATATTTTGGAACAATCAACGAGCGCGACAACGCATTTTTTGTAATTTTGAAGTGTAAACATTATTACTCCCTACAATAAACTCACAACGCATAATGAACAAATTTGTACATCTCCACGTCCATACACAATACTCATTGCTTGACGGACAGGCTTCTATTGCCGGACTCGTCGATAAAGCGATAGCCGACGGCATGCCTGCACTCGCCATTACAGACCACGGCAACATGTTTGGAATAAAGGAGTTTACAAATTACGTAAAAAAGGTAAACGGTAAAACAAAGGGCAAGATATCTGACGCAGAAAAAGAACTTGCCGAAGCCATAGCTGCTGACGACAGCGAGAAGAAGGCCGAAAAAGAAGCTGAAATCGCGAAACTGAAGAAAAAGATATTAAAACCGATCATAGGCTGCGAGATGTATGTTGCCCAGGAAAATCTGCTTGACCACGTGGATAAAAAAGACACCGGACGACATCTTATAGTGATTGCCAAGAATGAGACCGGCTACCATAATCTTATAAAACTCGTTTCAAAAGCATGGACAGAGGGGTTCTATTCACATCCGCGAACCGACAAACACGAACTTGCAAAACACCGCGAAGGTCTGATCATATGTTCGGCATGTCTTGGCGGTGAGATACCGCGTCTGCTGACGGCCGGTCGCGATGCTGAAGCCGACGCATCGGTAAAGTGGTGGAAGGAAACGTTCGGCGACGATTATTACATCGAGCTGCAGCGCCATAAAGCGACTGTGCCACGGGCAAACCATGAGGTCTACGAGGCTCAGATGTCGATCGAACCCAAACTGCGTGCTCTTGCCGAAAAATATAATATAAAGGTTATAGCGTCAAATGACGTCCATTTCACCAATGAAGAGGATGCCGAAGCTCATGACAGGCTGATATGTCTGTCGACTAACCGTCTGCTCAACGACGAGAGCAGAATGCTATACACAAAACAGGAGTGGCTAAAAACTACAGAAGAGATGTCACAACTTTTTGCCGACATTCCTGAAGCCATAACCAACACACTCGAGATATGCGACAAGGTCGAGGTATATTCTATCGACCATGCGCCTATCATGCCCAACTACGAGATACCGGCTGATTTCGGCACCGAGGAGGAATACCGTCAGCGGCTTACCGAAAAAGATCTTTTCGACGAATTCACTCAGGATGAACACGGAAATGTTGTGCTCAGCGAGGAAGATGCCAAGGCCAAAATCAAGAAACTTGGCGGTTACGAAAAACTTTACCGCATCAAATTCGAAGCCGACTATCTGAAAAAACTGGCTTACGAAGGTGCCGAGAAACGCTATGGCTCTCCGCTGTCTGATGAAGTGAACGAACGAATAACGTTCGAACTGCACATCATGAAGACCATGGGTTTCCCGGGCTATTTTCTTATAGTGCAGGATTTCATTCGCGCAGGCCGCGAAAAACTCGGAGTCAGCATCGGTCCGGGACGTGGTTCGGCGGCAGGATCTGTGGTTGCATATTGCTTAGGCATCACACAGATCGACCCGCTGAAATATGATCTGCTTTTCGAACGCTTCCTCAACCCTGACCGTATATCTCTTCCTGATATCGACGTCGACTTCGATGACGACGGACGCGGTATTGTACTCGACTACGTGACTCAGAAATACGGCGCTGAAAAAGTCGCGCACATCATTACATATGGCACCATGGCCGCCAAATCGGCGATAAAGGATGTAGCGCGTGTGATCAATCTGCCGCTGAATGAAAGCAACCGTCTGGCAAAACTTGTACCGGGACGAATGCCGGTTGTCAACGGCAAGGAACTGAAGCCTACACTGAAAAACTGCTATCAGTATGTCACCGACTTCGAACCCGAACTCAAAAGCCCCAATCCGCTTATCGCCGACACTCTCAAATATGCCGGTCAGCTCGAAGGCAATGTAAGAAACACCGGCGTCCATGCCTGCGGTGTGATCATCTGCCGCGACGATATCACCGACTGGGTGCCCGTCAGCACCGCAACTGACAAAAAAGAAGGCAAGCTTCTTGTAACCCAGTATGAAGGCAGCGTCATCGAGGAAACCGGGCTGATCAAGATGGACTTCCTGGGTCTTAAGACTCTCTCTATAATAAAGGAAGCCGTAGCCAATATCAAACATACCCACGGCTTCGACCTCGACATTGACAATGTGCCCATCGACGATCCCAAGACCTACGAACTCTACAGCGCCGGACGCACAGTCGGAACATTCCAGTTTGAGTCTCCCGGCATGCAGAAATATCTGCGCGAGCTTCAGCCATCGACGTTCGAGGATCTTATTGCCATGAACGCCCTCTACCGGCCCGGACCTATGGAGTATATCCCGACCTTTATAGCGCGGAAACATGGCGACGAACCTATAGAGTACGATATCCCCGAGATGGAAAAATATCTCAAGGACACATACGGCGTCACCGTATATCAGGAACAGGTCATGCTTCTGTCGCGTTCGCTGGCCAATTTCACCCGAGGCCAGAGCGACACGCTCCGCAAAGCCATGGGTAAGAAGCTAATCGACAAGATGATGGCTCTTAAAGCCCTATTTCTCGAAGGCGGCCAGAAAAACGGCCACGATCCCAAAGTGCTCGAAAAGGTATGGGCCGACTGGGAGAAATTCGCATCTTACGCCTTCAACAAGAGTCACGCGACATGCTACAGCTGGGTCGCTTTCCAGACCGCATATCTAAAAGCCAATTATGCGCCTGAATATATGGCTGCCGTCCTCAGCCGAAACCTAACCGACATCACCAAGCTCACAACCTACATGGACGAGTGCAAGGCGATGGGCATCGTCGTCAAAGGTCCGGATGTCAACGAGTCGTTTTCTTCCTTCGGTGTTACACCGACGGGCGATATCCGTTTCGGACTCTCGGCCATCAAGGGCATAGGCAACAACGTAGTGGCCGATATTCTCGAGGCGCGCAAGAAAGGCGGTCCGTTCAAAGACATCTTCGACTTCGTAGAGCGTGTGCCCGCTGGCGCGGTCAACCGTCGTGCATTCGAAAGCCTTGCGCTCGCCGGCGCCTTCGACTGCTTCAGTGAGGTCAAGCGTGAGGATTTCTTCCGCGAAAACAGCAAAGGCGAAAACTTCGCCGAACAGGTTCTCCGCTATGGAGCGCTTTATCAGAATGCAAATCAGAACCGGAGTGCATCGCTATTCGGTGACTTTGACGAAGAACTCGACCTTGCATCAAGACCGATGATTATTCCCGCTATGCCTTGGGCTCCGATCACCCGCCTCGATAAAGAGCGCGAACTCGTAGGCATGTATCTGTCGGCACATCCGCTCGACCCATATTACATGGAACTCAACTACGGCATGAGCTGCTCGATAAAAGAACGCGAGGAACTGACTCCGACCGAGGGTCTCGAAATAACGTTCGGCGGCATAATAATGAAATACGAGTCTTCGTTTTTGCCAAGCGGCACTCAGATGGGACGCTTCAAGATCGAAGACTACTCCGGATCGACGGAACTCGTCGCTTTCGGCAAACACCTGATGGAACTCAACAGTTTCTGTCAGGAAGGGCTCGCGGTATGCGTAAGAGGTGTCTACAAAAAAAATTTCAAAGGCGAAATAAAATTCAACATAACCCAGATGCAGCTGCTCGACGACGTCAAGGGAAAACTCATCAAAGGCATAACACTAAAGACCGCTATCGATCAGATAAAGCCTGAACTGCGCGAACTTCTGAAAAAGAATGCCGTCAAAAAAGACGACAAACGTTCTGCCGGTACACTGGCGTTCCGCATATATGATCCGTCGGTCAACCGCGAGATCATGATGACATCGAGTGTCCGCATTCCGATCGAAAGGCATTTCATCGACGAGCTACGCCGCATCGAAAACATCGAGTTCTCCGTCGAACACGTCTGAACACCGAAAATCATACATCAAAAAATCATAATTTAACTCAAATTCAAATCATGGCATTTACATTTACAGACGAAAACGTCAAAGAAATCATCGCGACCGGCAAACCGGTAGTTATTGACTGTTGGGCCACATGGTGCGGTCCTTGCGTGGCAATGGGTCCAATTGTCGACGAACTTGCCAAAGAATACGAAGGCCGCGCCATCGTCGGCAAATACAATGTCGAGGAAGAAGGCGATCTCAGCGCCGAATACCGCATCATGTCGCTGCCAACCGTTCTTTTCTTCAAAGACGGCAAGAAAGCCGACATTCGCCTGACAGGCTCGCAGTCGCGACAGACGCTTGCCGAGAAGATCGACGAGCTGATCGGATAAGAGATCTTAAAAAACGTGCCGGGCCGCCTGATCATGTTTCAGGCGGCCCGGTGTTTTTTATACATTATTATATATAGCGATTATATATGGCGGTCAATCCACTTTGTGGAGATCATGCCCCATGCGCTCCTTCTTGGTGTGCATGTAGAATTTGTTATAATTGTTAGGTTCTACTTCGATCGGCACATTCTCGACGACTTCGAGTCCATAGCCTTCGAGTCCGACGCGTTTGATCGGATTATTTGTCATCAGACGCATCTTGCGTATGCCGAGCAAGTTGAGTATCTGCGCGCCTACACCATAATCTCGCTCGTCAGCGCTGTGGCCGAGATGCAGATTTGCCTCAACCGTGTCGAGGCCTTCTTCCTGAAGTTTATAGGCCTTGATTTTATCCATGAGGCCTATTCCCCTGCCCTCCTGACTGAGATACACAACCGCGCCGCGGCCTTCGGCCTCGATCATTCTCAGAGCCTGATGAAGCTGCTCGCCGCAGTCGCAGCGCTGCGAACCGAATATGTCGCCCGTCGCACACGACGAATGCACTCTGACCAAAGCCGGTTCGGGAGTCGACAGGTCGCCTTTCAATATGGCGATATGCTCGAGTCCGTTGCTCTTCTGACGGAAGGGGATCAGACGGAAATGTCCGTAGACCGTCGGCATATCGACCTCGACACCTTTCTCGACAAGACTTTCTGTCGCCAGACGATATGCTATCAGATCGCGTATCGAGATCAGTTTCATGCCCCATTCGTCAGCGCGCCGGCGCAGTTCAGGCAGACGTGCCATTGATCCGTCGTCGCTCATTATCTCCATCAGTGCGGCCGCAGGCTGCAGACCGGCGAGACGCGCCAGATCGACGGCTGCCTCAGTGTGTCCGCAGCGCCGGAGCACTCCGAGATCCTGAGCATAGAGCGGATTGATATGGCCGGGGCGGCCGAAGGTCTCGGGGGTGGATTTCGGATCGGCGAGCGCACGTATTGTCGCGCAACGGTCCTCGGCACTGACGCCGGTCGTACATCCTTCGAGTTTGTCGACGGTCACGGTGAACGGTGTTCCGAGCACCGACGTATTGTCCTCGACCTGATGCGGCAGACCGAGCTGACGGCAGCGTGAGATCGTCACCGGGGCGCAGAGTACACCGCGGGCGTTCTTGAGCATGAAGTTGACCTGGTCAGGCGTAATCTTTTCAGCGGCCACGATGATGTCGCCTTCATTCTCGCGGTCCTCGTCGTCGACGACAATCACCATTTTGCCATCGCGAAAATCAGCAATAGCCTCTTCTATACAATCGAGTTTGATTTTTTCTTCCATATATATCTGTCAATTTTTATCGCCGCCCGTGGCTATGTCTTTCGAAATCCGGTCAATCAGTGCGCGGTTGTTTTCGATGACAGCGCCGATATTGCGCGACGTTACGTTAAACGGATAATTATTGAGCATGTTGATGACGACTCTGTCGCGTGAATTCGACAGATAGTCGACAATATCATTGATCCTGTCGCGGAGATGATGCAGACCTTTTGTCGCAAATCTGCGTGTGAGAGCGTTTTTGTGCGAAATGATTTCTGCCTCCCGGCGGCACTCCGCATCCAGTTCGGCGAGCATCGCTGTCGCATCTTCAGGCACAACATCACGCATCACCACTTCTTTAAGCTCCAGATGGCGGCGCGGCACTCGGCCGATCAGACGATTGAAGAAATTGCGGTAAGCGTCGACATTGAAAACCGCCGAGTCGCCCACAGCCTTATACGTGAAAAATATGCCCAGAGGCAGCAGCACGGCCGAACTCAGCCACATACCCTGGATCACTTCGAGTTTGCCGTCGCGGGCCATCTTGTAGCCCGAGTTGTCGATGATGAAATAGACGATAAAGAGCAGCACCGAGATCACAAGCGGTGTGCCCAGACCGCCCTTTTTGATAATTGCACCGAGCGGAGCACCGATAAAGAAGAATATGATGCACGCAAACGACAGCGTGAACTTCTTCTGCATCTCGATGACGTGAAGTCGCATAATCTTGGCTTCCTGAGCCAGCGACAGACTGCGGTACTCATAGTCCATCTTCTGGCGCCGCGCCTTGTTGAGAGCCTGATTGAGATAAGTCTTGGCATAACTTGCCGATGGAGCATTGAACACCGAGTCCAGGTCGAGCGGCACGGCCATCGCCACTTCCGGTCGGCGGTAAGTCACCGTCGAGTCTCCTTCGCGGCGCGACAGCGTCTGCGAGAGGCCCATCATCGGAGCCGACAGTATCTCGCCGGCATAGACCGAGCCTATCGAGTCGACCCTCGTGCCGATAGAGTCTATCGAGTGGCGCAGCTCCGTGATATTCTGTCCGACATACTGACTGCGCACACCGTCTTCGTCCATGCGGTTGAAATTGGCGTCGAAAGCCATATAGATCTGCTTGTCGTCGAACTGTTCGCGGCGGAAAGGCATATAGCCCGACGTCGTCACCCCCATGGCATTGTCACGCAGGTTCTCAAACATTTCGCCGTCGTAGAGATGCAGAAACAGATGCTTTTTATCCTCGGTGAAACTCAGGCTGCCCGAGTCGGCGAGTATGACGCGCGAATTGTCCATGCCGCGTGTCAGATCATAGAGTATCATGCCGTAGAGCATGCCGGTCTCGGGATTCTTGTGGTCTACATAAAGATTTATATTGGGGATCTGGTCATAGAACGACTTTTCGGGGATCTCCACCTCGGGAGTCTTCTGCCTCACCGAGAACATCAGGGTCCACATCTTTGTCTGAGCCACGGGCAGCACATTATTCTGGAAGAAAAACGCGCCGATTGCGATCAGTATCATCAGTATGATCAGCGGCTTCATGATCTTGAACAGCGAGATGCCCGATGCCTTCAGCGCCGTAAGCTCGAATTTCTCGCCGAGATTGCCGAACGTCATCAGCGACGCCAGCAGCACGGCAAGCGGCAACGCCATAGGCACCATAGTCAGCGCAGCGTAGAAAAACAGCTCGCCGATCACACTCATCGACAGACCCTTGCCTACAATATCACCGACAAAGCGCCACAGAAACTGCATCATCACAATGAAGAGGCAGATAAAAAAAGTCATGGTGAACAGAGGCAAAAAGCTCTGAAGCATGAACGTATATAAGCGCTTAACTCTGAACATCGCGCAAAGATACGCAATAATGTTGAATTTTGAATGTCTAATGCCGAATTTTATGCCGGCCGCCGCGGCTCCTGAATAAAACAGACGGCTGCCCGCAGGCAGCCGTCTGTTATTATAATAATGTATTTAGCTGATTGATCAATAGACCAGTTCGAGATCGTCAACCCACATGGTCGAACCGTCGCCGCCTGTGAAATAATCACCGTAACGCGACGCCGACATCGTCACCATGATATTGACAGCCTTGACGCCTGATTTAAAATAAGTCAGCGGTATTTCAAATTCGATCAGACCTTCGCCCGACGTTGCCTCGGTAAACACTTTCTCACCGTAGGCGATAACATTAGCGTCATCTTTGCTGAAAAGCTGTCGCTTTGACGATTTTGTCTTTACAATTACAGGCCAATCCTTCTGTGTCAGACCGGAAACATAATCCCTGTCGGCAGCATCTGCTTTTTGTGTCGAACCGTCGAGCATCGCAATATAAATAATACCATTATCCATATCGCCCTTATTAAGCCCTCCGCCATTAGCGTTATCTACGGTGACCGGAGAATATTTTACATATCCCTTCAAAGCTTTGGGGCGTGATGAGAACGGACGACCCCAGCCCAACTGACCGTCGGTTCCTTCCGTAGCAAGATATTGCCCGATAAATGCATTTCCGGCTGCGAACTTAATTAGGATCATCTCTGAAGCAAGTTTTATTGAGTAATTGCCTGAATGTTTAATCGACTCATCCGGAACGGTTATATTTTTACCTAAGGTTGCCGAGCCGTGATTGCCGCTGTCCCAGAACATCTGTTCTCCATTCGCATAGAGCAAATAGGGTGCCGATGTCGTGGTCCAGCTTTCAAATCCGGAGTTAGGCAGCTGCGTAGCGGCTTCTGTTGTAAACCGCTTGCCGGCTGTGGCAAAACCGCCGTCAACATCCGACGTGACACGGTACTCATAAGTCGTTCCCGCGGTAAGGCCGCTGACCGTGGCCGTATATACTCCGTTCGAAACCGTATATTCAGCGTTCGACCATCCGTCGTTGCCGAGTATGCGGTACTGCAGCCGGGGCGTTCCGCAGTCCGCTCTCAGAGCCGTGGCGCTGAAAGTAGCCGAAGTTGCCCAGACATCATAGTCATTGACATCATTGAGCTGCAACGGATCGTTTGAAACATGGATCACAAATTCGGCCGAACTCTCTTTGTTGTTGGAGTCGAGCATAGAGATATGTATGCGGTGTATGCCTTCAGTCAGCTTGTTGGTGAAAGCGTCGCCGAAATTAATCTTCATCGACGACATCTTTGCCTGACTGTCATATTCATACAGACCCTGAATGCCGGCAACAAGCAGTTGCTGCTCGAACTCCTGATTGAGTCCGATCAGATTAAGCTCGTCGAATTCGCTGCCTGTGGGACTCGTTATGCCGAGTATCTCGCTCAGACCTGTCATACCGACCTGAACCTTTGTCAGTTCGCCCGAGGCGGCAACGATCAGCGAGCGGCGCCCAACCTCGCCGGGCTTAGCCAGCAGTTCTTCATCGATGTCGAAATCCACGCCTTTGATAATCGGGGCAAGTTCGAGCACAAAGTCATCGTAGACCACGTTTTCAGTCACGTCGACAACAATGTCGAAAAACGATCCTCCGGTATCTGATCCGGTCGGATCAAACTTTATATTGATTATATATTTGGTCGCCGGTCTGGCATTTTCGATCACACCCTCTTCGCTGATTTTCTCGCCGGCGTTAGTCGTGGCCTCGAATTTCCAGGTCAGGTTCTTGTCTGACGAGGGCATCATGAAATAGCCCGTGCGGGGCTGTTCGCCTTCGAATGTCAGACTGCCGCGTGCGTGACCGACCGTAACACCATATTCACTGAAATAATCGGTCAGTCCCGAGGCATAGGCCACGTCGACAAGCACATTGGCTATCTTACACGGCACATTGACCGCCGTGACATCGCCGCCGCGCACATCGAATTCGGCCGAACCCTTAAACCATCGGTCGTCGAACGATGCCGAAACCGAGTCTCCGGCCCAGGCTTCAGCTATATAATGTCCGGCCGCAAGCCACTCTTCCTGCGGAAGATTGGCTTTGCCTTTATATTTACGCACCGGGCCGTTGGCATTAGAGATCCAGAATATCAGACTCTCGTTAAGATCCTCTTCAGTAGCCGATGCACGGCCGACGACCTTCACATCAGATCTGATCTCCGATGACAGCATCACCCGACCCTCATCACGACCGAAAAAACGCTCATCATCATTAGCGCAGCTCATAGTAAGGACTGCAAGAGCGACTGCTGAAAATAATTTTATCTTTTTCATGATCATTCGGCTATTAAGATGAGAGATTTTGTTGCTTCATCGTCTTTATTACTTACGGCAGTAAGTTTGAAGATGTGCTTTCCCGGGAAACCGGGGGCGTTATCCAACATCGGGATAAACTTTGATATGTCAAAGATAACATCTTGTTTGTTTTGAATTGCTTCACCGCAATCAAGACCCAACACCTTAAGGTTATTTGCTGATTCTTCTGTTGGTGGATTTGCAATATCAAACTTACCGATCCCGAACATACTCAAAGCAATTCCGCTAAAATCTTCATTAGTGGAACTTACTTCAAGATACAAATGTTTCAGTCCGGATTCGGCATGAATATTTACTACTGCAGACTTCACTTCAGAGGTTTTATTATCACCTTCTAAATTTAAATCCTCAGATTTTATTGTCACATCACTGTCTTCAGCCGGAGGACCGGGAGGTGTCGGATCGTCCGGTCCGTCGGGTTCTTCCTGACCGGGACGGTCGTCACTGCCAAGATTCTCCTCGTCGACTGAGACATTGCCGTCCTTATCGACAGTCTCGACGCTCGTGTCGATATTGATTCCCTGCGAGGGATCGATGCCGCCGCTTTCGTCCGGGAAATCAGGCGGAAGGTTGACCTTATAAGTTATGATGCGGTGATCGCCGGCTTTCACATCGGTGATTTCCTTACGTATTTCTGTATAGTTGCCGTTGATCGTTCCACGCAGATTGGCTATAAGCGTTGTCGAGCCATCGAGTTTGCGGAAATAGCCCGATCGAGTTTCGTCAGGCGTAAATATCAGCTCACCTTCATCATTGGCGTGAACAGTTACTGTCACATCATCGCCCAACAGAGCCTTGAGGTTATTCTCATAGCGGATCGTTACCCTGATCGAAGAGAATGTACACACCACCTTGCCGGCGTCACTGATATTGTTGGCACTGACTTTGACCGTAGTCTCACCGGCATAATATGGATGATCAAACTCCGCAGGCTGCACTTCGTGCGACTCGACCATGATCTTATAATCGCCGACCGGCAGAGCCACGACACCGGGAAGTGTGCCGTAGGTCGATTGCTTGACTGTAACGTTTTTGTTTGTGTCGATAATCTTCACCAAAAAACCTGAAACGTCGACCGACGCACGCGTCTCTATCTCCGACTGATCGTTGTCTACATCAACGCCGAAATTGGCAAAGGAGATCGAGCCCTCCTCTGTCGGCTCGTTGCCGTAGTTGTGGTCATCGCATGCCGCGAAACAACAGCCTATGGCAAAAATTGTGATTATTGAATATATCTTGCTTTTCATTTGCTTTGATTGTCTTCGTTGATTAATAGATCAAGTCCACGTCGTCGATATAAAGTTCCGATCCGACATATTCGCCGCCGGTAAGATTTCGTGCGCCTGGAGTACGCCAAAACGCAGTGTTCTTTTCAAGAGCGGCAGCATTTTCAGACGACCGGAATATCACGCTTATCTTTGCAGCCTTCTCACATCCTTTATTATAGGTCAACGGCATAGTGACTTCCTTATAGCTTGCCTGTTCTCTCAACTCCACCTTATTTGAAGCAATAGTATTGCCGTTGCTGTCATATACTATGATCTCGGCCGTACCAAAATCACCGTTTCCTGATGTTACGGGATCATAATGATAATAGAACTTCAGAGCCGAAGGACGCGATTTAAATTCAACACCATATTCCGGACCTCCATTATATGATCCGACATATAACTCTCCGGGAGTCATGTTGTCACATGTTGCAAAGCCTGCATTTGAACCGCCACTTGCCTTAGCTGTATTATCTTTTCCCCAACCAACTGTTCTAATAAGAGCTGCATTATTTCCGGTATGCGCCTTGTCTGTATGTAATGATGCGTTCCCATCCGTATGACCATCTGTACTCGCACCCATCCCTGATTCAGTAGATTTTGTGCTCCTACCATTAGCAGGTATAGTCCCGGAAGTAGATTTATATGCATAGCCCATACTAGATTGTGATGTTGTTAGCGGATTAAGCGTAGACCATAAACCAGTTCCTTTAATTTTCCATAAATATTGATGAGAGCCTTTCTTTTCAGCCTCCCACACATCGAAACCGCCATCATTTGCGGTTCTTGCCACTTCAGTGTGGAAAGTCAAACCCTCGCACACCACGGCAGGATCACCGACAAGCGACGCCGTCAATGTATTGTCAAGGTCTGAAGCCAGACCCTCGATCAGAAATGTAGCGCTGCCGTCAACCCTTGTCGATGTCAGGCGCGTCGTGCCTTTATAGAAAGTAACGTAAGGAGCGAGACGCGCCGGCTCGATCTCCGAACATTCAACCGAGACATAAGCCTTACGCGCGAATATATCATTAGGCGCGGCCGACAACGAGAACTCCGGCGCGACGCGGTCGACCGTAAGCGACGCCGACTTGATGCCGGCTTTGGCTTTGACAGTGACCCGATTGGCATCAGACGGCAGTCCCGACAGCGAAACCGAGTAACTGTTGCCGCCCTTGTCGGTGATGCTGTTGACGGTCAGAGGCTTGTCTACTCCGAGATCGTTGACATAGGCAAAGCTCAGATTATCCTTGCGGCCGTTATACGAAACCTCGGCCACAACATCGGTGTCGAAAAATTTCAGCTCAGACAGAGCGTCGACTGTCATCTCTATCGGCATCAGACGCATCGAGAAGCCGACCGGAGTCTCGGCCGTCTTGCCGTTTTTATCAGTGACCTGGATCTTGAACGTCGACACATGGCCGAATTCCGAATCACTGTCGAGGAAATCGAACACATCAAACATCTTTGTGAAATCTATCACGGCCATCTTGTCGACCGTTCCGTCGAGACCGCGCACAACGATGCCGCTGTTGCTCACACCGTGGTCGCCTTTGTTGCCAACGAGCTCGAGTGTCGGGGGCAGGCCTTTCTTGTCGCGCAGGAAGGCCGATTGCGTTGTCAGCACGACAGAGCTGATGCCGCCGGGAGCGAGAACGCTCACCCTGACGCCGTCACCGCTGTAAGAGTGCTCGACAAACTCTATCCGCTCGCCGTCGGCGATGCCGTCGATCTTAAGTGTCGGAGCCTCGGCAAAGAGGTTTTCATCCGACAGGTCGATCTCGACCGGCTCTGTATCGACCGTGTCATCGAAGTCGACAGTAAGCCGCGGTCCGCCGACCCCGCCATTGTTGACATCGAGAGTGATATTATAGCGGTGGCATGCCTCGGCCGCGAATTCGGTCACCTTCACATCGTTGGCCTCAGCGCCGTTCTGTTTGGTAAACGAGACGTAGACGACAATGTTTCCCGGAGCCACAAGGCTCGAACGCTCCTCGGTGAATGTAGCCGAAGTCACGAAATAGGATTTATAGCCCGACGCCGATTCGACGCGGGTCGTAGCACGCGACATGTAGCTCTTGAATGCGTCGGTATAGGCCACGTTGACCTCGGCGTGGGTCCGCCGGGCTGTCATATTGACGGGCACTGTCACAGCCTCGATCACTTTAATGCGCTGCGAGGCGTAGTAAGCCGGAGTGCAGTCAAAGCCTTCGGCCTCCCGATCGCCATAATTCACTTCTACATTATAATATCCGACAGGAAATTTCTCTTCCGTGCTGAAATCGGCAAGGCGATCCCATGTGCGCACAAACGAACCGTCGTCTGAAGTCACAGTCAGCGACAGATCGCCGACCTGCGGCGCAGGATCAGAGGCCGCCCTTGATTCGACATCGGCACCGATTACCAAAGCGTCGATGCTGACGGCCGGGGCTATCGAGCCTGTGGCACTGCCGCCACGGGCCACATCTTCGCCGCACGACCACAATGTCATGGCTGTCGTGAAGATAAGCACACCCGGAAATAATCTGATTTTTTTCATTAGCGATATGTATATGAATGGTTTAATTTTTCACGCTTAAATATATCATGCAAAAATAAGACTTATTTTCAATATATAATAATTTTTATACAAAAACGGCCAACAAAAGCGCAAAAACAACTAAAATCTTCATCCGTTCGAACGATTCCGTGACCGATGTCGGACGATAGACAAATTTCGATATGACCGTTTCATTCAAAATTATTTTGTAATTTTGTAATTAAAGTGAAAATATGGCAGCAAGCGATATCATAAAACTACTTCCCGACTCTGTGGCCAACCAGATAGCCGCCGGAGAAGTGATCCAGCGTCCGGCTTCTGTGGTCAAGGAGCTGGTCGAAAACGCCGTCGATGCCGGAGCAACCGACATCAGCGTCATAATCAAGGACGCCGGCCGCACTCTGATCCAGGTCATTGACAACGGCGCCGGCATGTCGCCGACTGACGCGCGCATGGCGTTCGAGCGTCATGCCACAAGCAAGATCAGCTCGGCTGACGACCTCTACAGTCTCCACACCATGGGTTTCAGAGGCGAGGCTCTGGCGTCGATCGCAGCCGTGGCCCAGATCGAGCTGCGCACCATGCGCCGATGCGACAGTGTAGGCTGCCGGCTGACCATAGCCGCGTCGAAGGTCGAGAGTCAGGAAGCATGCACATGTGTGCCGGGCACTAACATGATGGTCAAAAACCTTTTCGCCTATCAGCCGGCGCGACGCAAATTCCTCAAAAAAGACTCCGTCGAACTCGGCCACATCGTCCACGAATTCGAGCGCCTCGCTCTCGTCAACACTGATCTTGACCTCACTCTGATCCACAACGACGTGACTCTCCACCGTCTGCTCCACGGATCGTTGCGGCAGCGCATCGGTGAACTTTTCGGCAAGTCAGTAGAGCGCCAGATCATCCCGGTTTCGACCGAGACATCGCTTGTGCGCCTGTCAGGCTACGTCGGACTCCCGCAATTCGCCCGACGGCGCGGCGCCCACCAGTTTTTCTTCGTCAACGGCCGAAACATGCGCCACCCTTATTTCCACCGCGCCGTGATGAGCTGCTTCGAACATCTGACAGCTGCCGACATGCAGCCCTCATACTTCATCAACTTCGAAGTCGATCCCGAGAGAATCGACGTCAACATACATCCTCAGAAACATGAGATCAAATTTGAGGACGAACAGGGCATATGGCAGATTCTTGTCGCCGCGATCAAGGAAGCCATCGGCAAAACCAACGCCGCCGGAGCAATCGATTTCAACGTCGAAGACGCTCCCGACATACCGGCATTCAGTCCCGACAGGAGCGCCGGAGTCGCCATCGATGTCGACGACTCCTACAATCCGTTTGTCAGCGGCATCGGAGTGCCGTCGGCCGACACAGAGTGCAAAAGCCGTCCGGCAGCTGTCGGCAGCGCGGCCGACTGGGACAGTCTGACAAGCCGTTTCCGCCGCGAACGATCTGCGTCGCTCGAAGAAGTGCGCAGCGCGCTCAACATTATGGAACAGTCGAGGCAGGCTCCCGGACGACAGCTCGGTCTCGACGAACTGCCGGACATCGAACCGGCGGCCGTCAGTGCTGACGCGGCAGACGAGCAGCCGACAGGATCATATATCACCGTAGCCAACCGCTACATTGCGACTCCCGTGCGCGACGGACTGATGCTTATCGACCGTCACCGCGCCCATGTCAGAGTGCTTTACGAACGCATAATGTCGTGTATCTCCGACGGTCCGATCGCCACCCAGCGCATGATCTTCCCGGAGACGCTGAGCCTCGGTGCGGCCGACGACATTGTGCTCGCATCTGTCTGCGACTCGCTCGCCCGTCTGGGTTTCGACATCTCGCCGCTCGGCGACTGCACATGGGCGATCAACGGTATGCCTTCGGCTCTCAGCGCCGCCTCTCCGGCCGAAACCATTACCGATATCATTGCACGCGTAGCCGCGACTGGCGAAATACCCGACACCGAACTCTTCGCCACCATAGCAGCCTCTATGGCGCGCACCGCGGCCGTCAACGTCTCCAACCGCATGAGCGAGACCGAGACCGATATGCTCGTCGCCGATCTGTTCAGGACTTCATCACCAAACTTCACACCCGACGGTCTGCCCATCGTCATTACCATAGGTCTTGACGATATCAGCCGCCTTTTCGACTGACAGACGTGAGAGCCGCAGCACTGATAGTTTCGGCCGTTCTGTCGGCATTGCTGACCGCCGCCTGCGCCGCCCGATCATCGGCCGGAGCCATATCGGCCCTTGACCGCGCCCTCGCCATGCGCCGCCATTATATCGACATCCGGCAGCAGCGCATCGACTCGCTCAAAGACTCTTACGACAAAAAGCACCGGACCGGCCAGCTGATAGCCATAGCCGACGCCTACAGTTCGTTTGCCAATGATTCGGCCATCACATATTATGAACGGGCGCTTGCGTCGGGAGAGCATGCGGCCGAACGCACCGAAGCGGCGCTCAAACGCGCGGCGCTCCTGCCTTTGGCCGGCTTCTACGAGTCGGCGGTCAAATCGTTTGACGCGATCGACACCACCGGTATGCCGGAGCGGCTGCGACCGCTCTACTATGAGTCGGGGCGACGCCTCTACAGCTATCTGGCTTCAGCCTACGACGATTATGCGCCATACCGCAAAGCCTGCAACGACAAAGCGCTTGTCTTTCAGGAGCGGCTGCTCGATCTGCTTGACCGCAGAAGCGACGATTACCTGTTCAATCTCGGCGAATATTATTTTCTTATCGGAGACGAGGCGCGCGCCGAGGCTCTGCTCGACCGTCTGACCGAAACATCTGCCGACAAAAGCCTGCTCGCCAGAGCAAACCATCACCTGTCGGCGATCGCACGCAGCCGCGGCGACAACGATGCATACCGCGGCTATCTGGCACGTTCGGCCGTCGCGGACATCGAGTCGGCCACACTTGAAGTGAAGTCTCTTCAGGAACTCGGTTCGGTGCTCTACGCCGGCGGCGACATCGAACGCTCGTACCGCTATCTGTCTGCGGCCCTTGACAATGCGGTGAGATGCGGCGCAACACTGCGCATAATCGAATCTTCACGCGCTTTGCCGCTGATCGCCCAGGCTCACAGCAGTCAGGCCGCATCGTGGCGCATCTGGAGCTACATCATCATGGCGGTCATGGCGGCGCTTATGCTCGGACTCGGAATCAGCCTCAGACTGCGGTACCGCGAGACCAGGCGTCTTGCCGGCGCCCAGGAGAGGCTCCGGGCGGCAAACAACAGCAAAGACATCTATATCAGCCAGTTTCTGCAGCTGTGTTCGATCTATATGGACAAACTCAATCGCTTCTGCAAACTCGCCGAGCGCAAGATATCGACCGGCAAAGCAGACGAATTCTACCGCATGGTCAAATCCGGACGCTTCATCGAAGAACAGAGCGCCGATTTCTATGACGTGTTCGACAACGCCTTTCTCCATCTCTACCCCGATTTCGCCGACCGTGTCAACGACCTGCTCAGACCGGAATGCCGCATAGAGCTCGCCGAGGGCGAACGCCTCAACACCGATCTGCGTATTCTGGCTATAAAGCGCATGGGTATAGACGATGCCGCAAGCATAGCCCAGATACTGAATTACTCGCTCAACACCATCTATGCCTACCGCAACCGGCTGAAATCGCGAGCTGTCGACCGTGACAATTTCGAGGAAAATATAATGAAAATCAATCCGTCGACATAAACGGGTGTTATATACGGCCGATGCCAACATTTCAGCATTGCATTACAGATCAATGCGTTACTCCGAGCATGGAGTTTAATCATCTTAGATTGCAATTATATACTGTTGCGCAACACTGTTTTTGGTTGTAATTTTGTACCGCAAAAGAATCGGGCAACCGATCATAAACCAGTTGTTAGCACATTCACTTATTAAACCGGCATTCACTTATTAATGATTAGACCCCATAATTCAAAAACCGCTGAAAATCTGATTTTACGAGCGTAGGCCGTCCGTCGCCTCCGTCGTCATGTTGCATGGACGGCGAAAAGTGCGGGCATACAAAAGATAATGTGTTTTATGTTAGTTATGTAATTGTTTTAAGTCTTTTAAAACAGTGCAGGGCGCCCTCGTGAGAAGGTGCCCTGCTTTTTTTGTTATAACTGATAAATGCGCTACCTTTGTCAGGTAATTATGGCACGTCTGCATCTTTTTAATCCCGAAAACGATATCGCGCTCGCCGTCGGCAGCGATAATTTCACGGCCCCCAAAGCCGCAATTGCTTTACGTTCGGCCGGTGCCACCATGCCGCTGTGGTACGGAGATCCGGGCGATGCTGTCCTTACTTACGGCATAAACGCCCGTTGGCTCAACGAGGTCAGAGAGCGTTTCGGATGCGGCGTCACTGTCTTCGACCATCGGTCGGCTGACGATTTCGATCCCGCTCCGTGGGGCTGGTCAGCCGCGGTCCGCAAGGATTTTCTCCGCGAAGGTTTCGATGTCAGACGCCTTCCCGACGACGACCTGCTCAGTCGTCTGCGTCTTCTCTCCCATCGCCGCACAGCTTCGGAAATCAACCGCATGATAGCCCCCTCGCTCGGCTTCGCCATCGCACCGCCCGCAATTGAAATCGGCTCTGTCAGCGATCTGTCGCGCTATCTCGCCGACAATCCTGACGTAATAATCAAATCGCCCTGGTCCAGTTCGGGCCGCGGACTGATCGACACCCGCCGCATATCGGCCCCGGAAGCTCTGCGACGCAGCCAAGGCATCATCCGACGTCAGGGTTCGGTCATGGTCGAGACAGCCTATGAGCGCGTGGCCGACTTCGCGATGCTGTTCGAATGCAGCGGAGGTCGATGCCGGCAGGCCGGGCTGTCGCTTTTTACCGCCGACAGTGCCGGAGCCTACACCGGCAACATCCTCGCCCCCGACAGCCGGCTGCTCGAAAGACTCGACAGCCTATATCCGGCCGACCGCCTCACTCCTGTCGGCGACGCGATCAGAAATGCGATCGAAAAGCTGATCGCCCCGACTTATTCCGGACCGCTCGGTGTCGATATGCTCATAGCCCGGCTGTCTGACGGTTCGGCGCTTCTCGACGCCACGGTCGAACTCAATCTGCGCATGACCATGGGATTCGTCGCCCATCGTCTCACCGAAACATGGATCGCACCCGGAAGCGAAGGCACATTCACTGTCACTCCGCAAAATGACTCTCCGGCTCCCGACAACATGATTGTCGAAAACCGGAGAATGGTCAGCGGCAGGATCGCTCTCACGCCGCCCGGAGGTCTGTTCAGGTTCGCGGCTGATGTCCGCGCCCTGTGACGCCTCGCGTTACTGTTTCTTCATGCCTGCTGCCACATCGTGAGCCTTGCCGGCCAGACTGTCCATAAGATCGCCGCCTTTGTCAAGCGCGCTCGCCGCAAAATTCTTGACTTTTTCGGTGACATCCTGAGCTTTGTCCGACACCGTGTCTTTGGCGTTGGCATATGCGTCAGCTACTTTTGCCTTTATATCTTTACCTGCATCGATGGTCGCAGCCTGTGCGGCCTCTGCCGATACCTGAGCCGCAGCTTTCGCTACCGCAGCTTCGGCTTCCGCTTTCTGTCTGTTGATATCCATGACCGTTTTTATTCTTTTGTTGGTTATTGATATGTTTTTGTCTCCTAAACGTTTTTTAAGGGCCGAAAGTTTACAATTATTACTACCTTTGTAGCGATATGGGTCAATATTATGCTCAAGTCATACTGCCGCTTCCTTTCGACCGGACATTCACCTATAGAGTGCCCGACTCCATCGACTGCGCGATAGCCACAGGCGCACGTGTCCTTGTGCCGTTCGGACCGTCGAAATATTACACTGCCATTGTCGAGGACATAACCGCCAAAGCGCCGGCGGGATCGTTCAATATCAAAGACATTGTCTGTCTGATCGACAACACTCCGATCGTCAGGCACCCGCAGATAAAGTTCTGGCGCTGGATAGCCGACTATTATCTGTGTCCGTTAGGCGATGTGTTCAGAGCCGCCCTTCCGGCAGGGCTGAAAGTCGAGAGTGAGACTGTTGTCGAATTCAATCCTGATCTCGATCCCGAAGATATCACCGCTCTCGACGATGACGAATCTGCCGTATTCGGGCTAATTGGCCCCCACAAACGGATGTCGACAAAAGAAATATCATCTGCTTCCGGCATATCTAATTCCGAAGCTGTTGTCGACCGGCTGATCAAGCGCGGACTTCTCGTCGTAGCCGAAAAAATCGTCGAGCGTTTCCGCCGTAAAAAGATTAAATTTGTCTCACTCCCCGGGGATTTTGATCCCAACGCGGCATTTTCACTCGTCAAAGGCGCGCGTAAACAAGAAGCTGCCCTGCTGGCTCTGATATCGCTCAGTCAGCACGGCCGCAAGGAAGTCTCACTCGAAGCTCTCCTCGAACGCAGCGGTGTAACCGCACAGATCGTCGCTGCTATTGTGAAGAAAGGCGTTGCCGCCATCACCTCGCGCGACGTATCGCGCTTCTCTCCGGTCGACACCCCGACTGGCGAACTACCGGTTCTGTCCGAAGCCCAGTCTTGCGCGCTCAGAGAGATCCACAGCGGACTGACCGATCATCAGACCGCGCTGCTCCACGGTGTAACATCGAGCGGCAAGACCGAAATCTATATCCATCTTATCGACTATGTGCTCCGCAGGGGCGACCAGGTTCTCTTTCTCGTGCCTGAAATAGCTCTTACGACCCAGCTCACCCGCCGTCTCCAGCATGTATTCGGCGAACGCGTGGTCATATATCACTCAAAATTTTCCGACGGTGAGCGTGTCGATGTCTGGCGCCGTCTGCTGACCGACAATAAACCGTGCGTCGTCATCGGTGCCCGGTCGGCCATCTTTTTGCCATTTGCACGGCTCGGTCTGGTGATCGTCGACGAGGAACACGAGGCAAGCTACAAACAGTTTGACCCCGCTCCGCGCTATAACGGCCGCGACGCCGCTATCATGCTTGCGTCGATGCACGGCGCCAAAGTCCTGCTCGGCAGCGCAACGCCAAGTGTCGAGACCTACTACAAGGCTCTTACAGGAAAATATGCCCTCGTCAGCCTGACACAGCGTTTCGACAACGTAGCGATGCCCGAGATTGAGATCGTCGACATGTCGCGCGAGCGCGACAAAGGCCGCGTCATAGGCTCCTTTTCTCAGACCCTTGTCGAGCAAGCCCACCGCTCGCTTGCCGCAGGCAGGCAGGCCATCTTTTTCCATAACCGGCGCGGATATGCGCCTATGGCTCGCTGCAAGGCGTGCGCCTTCATCCCTAAATGCGACCACTGCGACGTCTCACTGACCTATCACCGTTATCCGGAGTTTCTCGTATGCCACTATTGCGGAGCCACTTATCCCGTCATGCGCACATGCCCCTCATGCTCCGAACCGGCAATCGAGATCGTAGGTTACGGCACCGAGCGCGTCGAAGACGAAGTCGCCTCTCTCTTCCCCGACAGCCGCATCATGCGCATGGATCTCGACACCACGCGCAACAAGGACAGCTACTCTAAAATTATCAGTGACTTTTCGTCGCATAAAGCCGACATTCTCGTAGGCACGCAGATGGTCACCAAAGGTCTCGATTTTGCCGATGTCGACACTGTCGGTGTGATTAATGCCGATTCGCTGATCCATTATCCCGACTTCCGCGCCGCCGAACGGGCATTCAACATGCTCGAACAGGTCGCCGGACGCGCCGGACGCCGCGACACCACCGGCCATGTCCTCATCCAGACCCGCCAGCCCGACCATCCGGTCATACGCCACGTCAGCAGTCATGATTATCTTTCTTTCTATAATGAAGAGCTCGAAGAACGTCGGCTTTACAATTATCCGCCGTTTACGCGAGTGATCAACATTTATCTGAAACATCGCGACCTCGACCGGCTCATTGCCTTTGCCGATGATTATGCCGCTCGGCTGCGCGCACTCTTCGGCAACCGCGTCAACGGTCCCAAAGAGCCGCAGGTCAGCCGCATACAGTCTCTTTACATCCGCGCCATCATGCTTAAGATCGAGACCGAAGCCTCGATGATCAAAGTGAAACAAATTCTCCGCAACCTTTTCATCGAAGTTCAGTCGTCACCGGCAACCAAAGGTTTCACAATCTACTATGACGTCGACCCCGTCTGAAATTTAACTTTATTTCATATAGCAGGGCAGCATTCTTGCTCGAATACCGGCATAATTTTGCGTCATAAAATTCTAACACGTACAAAATTATGACCCACAAATTTATTACCGCTTCCGAGTTCGTCAAAAACATCGCAAAAACAGTCTGGCTCTATAAAAATCTTTGGCGCGAATCTTCGGTCATGCTTCTTCACGGCCCTCTCGAAGCCGACAAGACCCCGCAGGCGCTCGAAATTGCGGCCGAAGTGTCTGACACCGGACGTAAAATAGTCTACGTCAACGCCGCCGGCAATCTTGACCGCCATGCCGACAGACTGTCATCGATAAGCAACCTGATGATTCTCAATCCGGAATACGAATCTCCCGATGATGAGCGCGACTATGCCGATCTCGTCATATCATCGATCGAGGAAATAGTCGCCACATCCGACATACGCACATTCATCATCGACTCCGTCACACGCATCGCTGCCCTGTCGTTCGGCCGCAACGCATCGGCAGCCTACGTCATGAAGCGTCTCGCCGTTCTGCAGAAACGTTATCGACTCTCTCTGCTCATCATAGCCAATGATTCAACCAAGTCGGCCAACCGAGCTCTGCTAAATCTCACTGACTCAGAAATCATTGCAGCCCAGCCACCATCAGATGAGTCGGACAAGTCCGACCTGTCCGACCCGTCCGACTCGTCAGCCCGATCATCCCGGGGCGCCCGATCATCCCGGCCTTCCAAGCCCGCCGGATCAAAATTTGCTTTATTCTCGGATTTGTCGTAATTTTATGGTCATAACTAATTCTCCTCAGACCTAAAACGACATTCATCTATCATATGAACAAGAAATCAATCGGCCTCGTCGCCCTTATGCTTGGCATTGCAGCCGTAGCTCAGACATCAACATCATCAGACAATTACTCCAACCCGATCATAGCTACTGCAACGCCTGATCCGTCGGTACTCCGTGCTGACGACGGCAAGTTTTATCTCAGTTCGGGAGCCGGAATATGGAAATCGCCCGATCTGACCGACTGGACTTTCGCCCGGATGGCCTTTGAAGGCACCGACGACCCCGGCGACGGACATCTCGGTGTCAACGGCGACGTCTGGGCAAGCGACCTGAACTATATCAACGGAAAATATGTGATGTACTTCTCTATTGCCTTGTGGGGCGCAGAGTGGGACGCAGCCATCTGTGTTGCCACTGCTGATCGGCCCGAAGGACCCTACACCTGGCAGAAAAAGTTGTTCAGCAGCCGCGAAATTGATGTCCAGAACAGCATCGACCCATTCTATATTGATGATAACGGCAAGAAGTATCTGTTCTGGGGCAGTTTCAGCGGAATTTTCGGTGTAGAGCTGTCTGACGACGGGCTGAGTGTAGTCAGCGGCAAGCGCCAGATTGCCGGAAAAGGATGGCCCGATGCCATAGAAGGCACATGTATCTACAAACGCAACGGCTACTACTATCTCATCGGCAGCCGCGGAGCGTGCTGCGAAGGTCTGCAGAGCACTTACAATCTCTGTGTTGCACGCTCGACCGATCTCTTCGGTCCTTACACCGACAAATCGGGCGGTTCGGCAATGGACAACTGTTTCGAGCCGCTGCTTCAGGGCAACGACCGGGTTAAGGGACCGGGACACTGTTCTGAGGTTATTGTCGATGACAGCGGACAGACTTGGCTGTGCTATCATGGCTGGGATGTAGACCGTCCCGACGACGGACGCCTCGGTTTTCTCGGACGTCTCGACTGGATCAACGACTGGCCCGATATGGGCACATGGCCGTCGGTCGGAGGCGTTAAGCCGTTCATACATCACTGATTAGCCACCGCAGGACAAACTCGTCCGGCGTCCCTCGCCTGATGCATCTTGCTTATTTGTCTGTTTTTTGTTATCTTTGCGAGAATATAAAACACTACAGGCATGAAGACATCCGTTATCCTACGTTTTGTTATTCTCGGACTTCTTTGGTTCGGGCTTGTGGCCTACATCGTTGCTCACACGCCGAAATTCACTCTCTATACGGCGTTTGTAATTGTTGCTTCGGCCATCATTATTTTCGTGCCTGTCTATAAGAAATATGTCAAAAATGGCAACCAATAGCTCTTCTGTTTCCGCACCGCTGCTCCCTTCGATCAATTCGCCCGAGGATCTGCGCCGCCTTCGGCCTGAGCAACTGCCTCAAGTCTGCGACGAGCTACGGCAATTCCTTATAAATTCTCTGTCGACAAATCCGGGTCACTTCGCGTCCAATATGGGAGCGGTCGAGCTGACTGTCGCTCTACATTATGTTTTCAACACTCCCTACGACCGCATAGTCTGGGACGTCGGCCATCAGGCCTACGGCCACAAAATACTTACAGGGCGCAGAGACGCTTTCTCCGGCAACCGTAAGCTCGGCGGTCTCAGCGGTTTCCCTAATCCTGACGAAAGCCCTTACGATACTTTTGCCGCCGGACATGCGTCCAACTCGATTTCGGCGGCTCTCGGCATGGCTATAGCTTCTAAGCTCAACAATGATTCGCCGGCGCGAAACGTCGTCGCAGTCATCGGCGACGCTTCGATCAGCGGCGGACTCGCATTCGAAGGCATAAACAACGCAGCCAATACTCCCAACAATCTGCTTATCGTTCTTAACGACAACGATATGTCGATCGACCGTAATGTCGGATCGCTCAACTCATATCTCGCTCACATCACAACCTCGAAGACCTACAACGATCTCCGTTACAAGGCTTTCCGGCTGCTGCGCAAACTGCGGCTGATCTCCGATAACGGACGCGGATCTATACTCCGCTTCAACAACAGCCTCAAATCGCTCATATCACATCAGCAGAATATTTTCGAGGGGCTTAACATCCGCTACTTCGGACCCTTCGACGGTCACGATCTCCCGACCATAATCCGCGTTCTAAATGATATCCGCGACATGGAAGGCCCGCGCATACTCCATCTTCGCACAGTCAAAGGCAAAGGCTATGCTCCGGCCGAGAAAGATCCGTCGACATGGCATGCACCGGGGCGCTTCGACCCGGCCACAGGTAAGAGAGCCGAAAGTTCGCCGACTCCCGGTTCGCCGATAAAATATCAGGATGTGTTCGGCAACACATTGGTCGAGCTGGCCGCGAATAACGACAACATAGTCGCTATCACCGCCGCCATGCTCTCGGGCACTTCCACGGCCACAATGCAGGAAGCGTTTCCCGACCGCGTATTTGATGTCGGCATCTCCGAAGGCCACGCCGTCACCTTTGCAGGAGGCCTCGCCAAAGAAGGCAAGCAGCCGTTTGTCGCCATCTATTCAAGTTTTCTCCAGCGCGCCTACGACCATATCATCCACGACGTTGCGCTCCATCGCCGTCGCGTGACCTTCTGCATCGACCGAGCAGGTCTCGTCGGCGAAGACGGCCCCACTCACCACGGAGCCTTCGACCTGGCCTACATGCGGACGATACCCAACATGACAGTCGCAGCCCCGCGCGACGAGCATATGCTCCGCCATCTGCTCTATACGGCTCAGGCCGTCGACTGCGGCCCGCTGGCCATCCGTTATCCCCGTGGAAAAGGCAAGATCGCCGACTGGAAGTGCGATATGCGTCAGCTCGAAATCGGCCGGGGGGAGAAACTCTCCGACGGTAATGACATTGCCGTGCTGACTATAGGTACTGTCGCCTTTTCGGCGGCGGCCGCCGCCGAAAAGGCCCGTGCCGACGGCCTGTCGGTCGCTCACTATGACATGGTTTTCCTCAAGCCGCTCGATCAGACGATCATGCGTGAGATAGCCGACCGCCGGCTCGACATCATAACGGTCGAAGACGGCACTGTCAACGGTGGTCTCGGAAGCGCCGTCGCCGAATGGCTCGAAGACAACAATATCTCAGGACTCCGGCTCATCCGTCTCGGATTGCCCGACAAATTCATATCTCAGGGCACTCCGGCTCAGCTCGCCGCTCTATGCGGCATTGACTCTGAGTCGATCTATAATAAAATCAAGTCGCTTGCGGCTGAAAAATCAGCTTGTCAGAAATGAAAATCGTTATTGCCGGAGCGGGCGAAGTCGGATCTCACCTCGCAAAACTGCTGTCCAACGAAAACCAGGACATTATCCTTATCGACGAGAACGCCGACAAACTGACGACTCTTGACGCCAACTACAACATCATGACTCTTGTCGGATGTCCGACCAACTTCTCGTCTCTGCGCGAAGCGAGCGTGGCGTCAGCCGATCTTTTTATCGCTGTGACGCCCTACGAGACCGATAATGTCGTGGCCTGCTCGATGGCGAAGAATCTCGGTGCATCAACTACTGTGGCTCGAATCGCAAGCTATGACTACATGGATCCGGCCAACCGCGAGATGGTCCGCAAAATGGGTGTCGACCGTCTTATCTATCCGGAGTATCTCGCCGCTATCGAGATCATCACCGCACTGCAGCATTCATGGGTAAGACACTGGTTTGAACTGCATGAAGGCCAGATCATACTGGTCGGTGTGCGTGTACCCGGATCGGCACAGATCGCCGGGATGCAGCTCAAAGATTTCGCCCACACTAACCACCACTTCCACGTTTCAGCAATAAAACGCAACCACGAGACGATAATTCCACGTGGCGACGACTACATTCAGGACGGCGACATTCTATATATCACGACAACCCGTGACCATGTCCACGATCTGCTCGATCTTACCGGCAAAGTCAGCCATCGCATCCGCAAGGTGCTTATAATGGGAGGCAGCAAGATCGCCGTACGGCTAACCAACATGGCCGGCGACGATTTCCGTTTCCGCATAATAGATTCCGATCTCAAACGCTGCCACGAACTGCCCGGAAAATGTCCCGAATGCGAGATCATCCATGGCGACGCGCGCGATCCCGAACTCCTCGCCGACGTCGGTCTCGACGATACAGACGCATTCATCGCGCTCACTGACAGCTCCGAGACCAACATCCTTGCATGCCTCACCGCCAAAGAGCACGGTGTCAAAAAAACCATCGCCGAAGTCGAAAACATACAGTTCATATCTCAAGCCGAAGGTCTCAACATCGGCACCATAATCAACAAGAAACTCCTCGCATCGAGCTCAATTTTCCAGATGCTCCTCGACTCCGACTCCTCGACGTCGAAATGCCTCGCGCTCACCGATGCCGAAGTGGCCGAACTCGAAGCTCGGCCCGGATCTAAAATAACAAAAGCCCCGGTCAAAGATCTGCGGCTCACACGCGACATGACCCTCGCCGGTCTTATACGCGACAGACAGGGCATGCTGATATCAGGCAACACTGTCATTCAGCCCGGCGACCATGTGCTGGTGTTCTGTCTTTCAGGAGCAATCCATAAAGTCGAACGCCTCTTTAACTGATCTTCCCAGCAATGAAACGAAACGAGAAGCATCTGGTCAACTTCGCCCAACTCCTGCGCATCATCGGTCTGCTGATGATGTTTGAGGCTATGTTCATGGTGTTTCCTATGTTGACCTGTCTTTATTACGGCGAAAGCGACTGGCTGCCGTTCGCAGCTTCGGCTGCTGTCACCGGAGGCATCGGCGCGTTGCTGATGACACGAATACGCCCGCGCACCGGTCACATGGGCAAACGCGACGGCTTTCTGCTCACGGCTCTCGTTTGGATAATATTCTCCATGTTCGGCATGCTGCCCTTCCTCACCTGTTCACTGCCTGTTTCTGTCAGTGACGCATTTTTCGAGGCCATGTCAGGTTTCACAACAACGGGCGCGTCTGTGCTCGACAACGTAACCGGCATGAGCCACGGCATTCTGCTCTGGCGCGCGCTGATGCAGTGGATCGGCGGCATGGGTATAATTCTTTTCACCCTTGCCGTTGTGCCGATGCTCAACCATTCGGGTGGCATGCAGATGTTCAACGCCGAAGTAACGGGCATCACCCACGACAAAATACGTCCGCGCATCAGCCAGACCGCAAAAAGCCTGTGGATGATATATCTGTTGCTGACAGTAATTCTTATCGCGCTGCTCTGGCTCGGGCCGATGGACCTTTTCGACAGCGTCTGCCATGCGTTCGGAGCAATCTCGACCGGAGGATTCTCGACAGAGTCACTCAACATTGTGTCATATCACTCGGTGTACGTTAAAGTCGTTCTGACAGTTTTCATGTTTTTGGGAGGCGTCAATTTCGGTCTGATTTTCAAAACCGTGTCGGGAAACTTCACTGCCCTGCGCCGAAATGATGTACTGAGATCCTATGTGACAGCGATTTTCTTATTCTACATTCTGTTTGTCATCTCTATTGTTTGTCGCGGGCAGGTTCACTCCTGGCAGGATGTCACTATCAATCCCGTGTTCCAGATCGTATCGACTATAACCTCGACAGGCTACTCCTCGGCCAACTATGAGAACTGGGGATCGTTCGTGCTGTCGCTGATGTTCATAATGATGTTTTCAGGAGCTTGCGCCGGGTCGACCAGCGGCGGCGCCAAGATCGACCGTCTGCTATTCCTCTTCAAGAACTGCCGCAACGAAGTGTACCGCTGCATCCACCCCAATTCCGTGCTGTCGGTCAGGATCAACGGCAACATTGTCAACTCTGATCTTGTCAACAAAGTGATTGCTTTTCTTTGTATCTACATGCTTCTGGTCGTTGCAGGAGGCCTCGTGCTGTCAGCGCTCGATGTTCCGCTGATCGACTCATTCTTCTCAGCGTTCTCTTGCGTGTCAAACACAGGTCTCGGCGCAGGCATAACCGGTTACGGATCGTCATATGAAATTCTTCCCGATGCCGGCAAGTGGGTTCTTTCGCTGCTCATGCTGATCGGTCGTCTCGAGATCTTCACCGTGCTCGTACTGTTCACTCCGGCATTCTGGCGCAAATATTGACAAGTAGCGAATTTTAACTATGAAACAGATGAGAAAAGCCGCCAGGCAGAAAGATGAAGCGTGGGCTCTCGACGTCTTTGACCGCGCGCCTTATATTACAGTATCTATGACCCGTCCCGACGGTTCGCCCTACGGTCTGCCTCTTTCGCTTGTCCGCAGCGACAGCCGCACATTCTATTTCCATTGCGCCGGCGAAGGCGAAAAAATCGACTGCATCAAAGCCAATCCGCTCGTTAGTCTGAGCGCCGTCAGCCGGTGCGCTCCGCGTTATGAAGCCGAGAAAAACAATTTCACAATGTACTATAACTCCGCTGTAGCCCTCGGCCGCGCTTCGATTGTCGACGACGACGCAGAGAAGATTGAGGCTCTCAGGCTGATCTGTCAGCGCTTCCTGCCCGCGTACATGGACAATTTCGACGAAGCCGTCGCCCGCAGCCTCTCGCGCACCACCATCATAAAAATAACCCTCACCGAGCCCCCCGTCGGCAAATCTAAAGGAAACACTCACTGATAGCTGTATTTCAATCTTTCAGGCTTCCGATAGGAACAACCAGCACGCCGTCCTCCCGTTTAAAAGCATAATCACCCGTAGCCGTCAGAACCATGAGAAAAGACGGCTGCTTCATTTTAGTAGTATCGATTTTTGATGCCAGCGTTTTTAATGAGGCCGCTCCTTCCTCTATTAGCTTTGCACCGCCAAGCTTAATTTCAACCAGTCCATACCGGCCGTCACGCAAATGCACTACCGCGTCACATTCCAGTCCGTCTTTATCACGGTAATGATAAACATTCCCGTTCAACGCTTCGGCGTAAACCCTCAGATCGCGCATACATAAAGTCTCGAATATCAGCCCGAACGTATTTAAATCCGAGATCAGGTCAGCCGGCCCTATACCAAGCGACGCCGTAGCTATCGACGGATCGGTAAAATAACGCGTATCAGATGTCCTTATCGCCGTTTTTGACCGGAGATTTGGATTCCATGCCTCTGTCTCCTCTATAACAAATATACGTTTCAGAGCCTTGATATAAGAAGCAATTGTTTCCACATCAAGACTTTCGCCCTCATTTTCGCTAAGATCATCCCTGATTGCCGCATTTGAAATCTGAGTACCCTGATGTCGCGAATAAGAACGCAAAAGGCGGTGCACCCTTACCGGATCTCGTTCAACACCGTCCAAAGCCTGAATATCTCGTTTTTCGACAGCTGACACATAATCGAATGCCTGATCAAGAGCTATTTCGTCTTCCATATCGACCGACAGCGGCCAGCCCCCGCGACATGTAATGAAAGCAACGCGCTCCAGATCGAGATGAGATACACCGGCTATGTTACCTTCACCGTCGAAGATCTGCTTCAACGAGACATCGCCGGTCGATTCTCCCGACTCCCATAATGACATCGGTCTCATCCTTAGCCATGCAAACCGACCTGTTCCGCTATGAAATACCTCACTCATATCAGGGGGAACACTTGATCCTGTAAGAACATATAGTCCGAGCTGGTTGCTGTGATCCGCGTCAAATCTGACTGCATCCCAAAGAGTCGGAGCCACCTGCCATTCATCAATCAAACGAGGCTTATCACCACTGAGCAGAAGTGCCGGATTGATGTGCGCGAGCTGAATATTCTGATCACGCTTGCCGGGCTCAGACATATACAACACACTCCGGCATATCTGTTCAGCCGTAGTGGTCTTCCCACACCATTTCGCGCCTTCAAGAAGAACGGCACCTTTGCCCTTCAGTTTCCTTTCAAGAAGTCTATCCGCAATACGGGGTCTATAGTTCTCTTTCATTGATATTTAAATACTAATTCACTCCGCAAAGATAACGATTATTTTTTACAATTCCGACATTTGGCGGAATTTCATTCCGATATTTGGCGGGATTTCATTCCGATGTTTGGCGGGATTTCATTCCGATGTTTGGCGGGATTTCATTCCGATGTTTGGCGGGATTTCATGCCGACATTTGGCGAAAAGGTAGAAATATCGCCACAAAAATAATCGACCTGGCAATCCAATTTCCCGGCCTCGGACTAAATTAAATCTCAAAAGTCGAATAAAAAAATCCGCATATTAAAGTTTCTTATCAAAATTTTGTTAATTTTGCGAATATAAAGCAAGTTATCAACCTATCAATAAAACTTAAAACTTAGCATTATGAAAAAGATTCTAACCGTAGCAATGCTCGTCGCAATCAGCTGCTTTTCGACGGTCGCTCAAAGCAGCATTTTCAACAACCCCGACAATAAAGCTTATTTTGGAATAAGGGTCGGCGGTGACATTACCTGTCCGGGGAAAGTGACCTCAGGCAATGTTGGTGTCAGCGTATTCAAAAATGGCGGTGGAATAGAATTTGGCGGTATATATAACGTACCGGTTGTAGCGAATTTCTATATCGAACCGGGTCTCAAACTATATTACGACACCTATTCTGTCAGCAAGGATTGGCTCGACCAGGATGATGTCATTCTCAACAGTCTGTCTATAAAGAAATTTGGTATGCGTATACCTGTAATGGCCGGCTACCATTTTGATTTCACTCAAGACATGAAAGTCTCAATTTTCACAGGGCCTGAACTTGAGATCGGGTTTTCAGCAAAAGAGCATCTCAAAGGTCACAATATTGACATGTCAGAAAGCGTATATGGTCACGATGGCGGCATGAATCGTGTGAATCTTCTATGGGGAATCGGCGCGGGCATAACTTATCAGCACTTCTATTTTGGAGTAAACGGCGGTATAGGTATGCTGAATATGAACAGTGAGTCAGACGTCAAATTCCACGAAAGCCGGGTAACTTTCAGCGTAGGTTACAACTTTTAAAGCCGGTTAATATCGGCCAACTTTCTACTCTTCCCTCGCAGCGGTCAGGCTAATTACATTTCTAATTCGAGCTGATGTTGCGGGGGAAGAATCGCCATGCGCGGTAGGGTTCGCCCATGCGGCGCACAAAGCGATGCCAATAGGAGTCATCGCTGCCGGTGAGCAGCATCGAAAGATCGGACGGTGCGTCACTGACGGCCCACACTTCGCCCGTCAGCTCCTCATTGAGCTGCGGCGAGTCCCAGCCGCTGTAGCCTACAAAGAAACGAAGCACACCCTCGACCGGATAACCGCCGTTGACATATTCGATCGCTTTGTCGAAGTCTCCGCCGAGATAAAGTCCTGGAGCAAATTCCTTGGCGCCCGGAAACATCCCCGCGCCGAGCGTGTGCATAAACACCATACGGTCCTGTCCGATCGGGCCGCCGCAGTAGACAGGCACATCTGTGCCATCGTCGACTCCGTCGAGATACTCATCGAGAGTATGGCCGGTCTGATTGTTCATCACAAGTCCGAGAGCTCCGTCTTCGTCGGTATAGTCGACGAGCGTTATCACTCCGTGATTGAAATATGACTCCGAAAGAAATGGTTCGGCTATCAGCAACGATCCCGGCGCAATCGATTTCGGCGGAACAGTTTTGATTTTCAGTATTGAAGTCGACAGATCTTTCATCTCTCAAAACATTAACAGTTGAACAAAGTTACAAGCATCATACTAATTATCCAACAACCGAGGCGATTAAATTGATTGTACGTTTATCAAAAAAAATCCTAAGAGACCGATTGGATTTTGTGTGAATTTTACTAAAAGAGCAATTAGAGCTTGTTTAAAAATAAATGTTACATGCAGGGCGGTCAGTCGCCGTGCAGATTTTTGGATGTGATGAGGGAGTTATGGGGTTCCATAACGACCGAAGAGCAGACGGAAATATGTCGGCGAATGGCCGTCGGTAGCTGATTCGTTTCATTTTATTGATATCGTTTTATTTGTTTTAATATCCTTTGGAAAGAGATTGATTAATTCAAAATTACCTTTGCTTCGCATATCTTGGGCGCTTTTTGCCCTGCTCCTCAATCGCGTACGTCAAGTACGCTCCTTCGTCTCATGACAAAAATCTCCTCAAGCTATGCAACCCTGCCGGCAACATTTATTATTAAACAAGCTCTTAATTTGCATTATTAGATATATTTATGCTAATTTTGCACAGATATTCCGATTTTACTCACAAAATAACAATTATTATATGAAAAAATTCTACGCAATGGCATTATGCGCTATCGTATGCGCATCTTCGGCAGAAGCCGCTCCTAATCGTTTCACAATCAAACGCGACGCTAAAAAATCAGCGACAAAAACACTTATCGCCTCACGCAGCGACGCCGCCAAAATCTGGCGTCCGGTCTCGACAGCCGACTATATGTATGAAGAAGGCGAGTGGATCCTGATGGGTGAGACAACGTTTGAATACGATGCCCGCGGCAACGCAACCCGACAGACCGTCAACGACGGCGGTTATCTCTCTGTCGTAACCCTTACCTACAACGACGACAATATGGTCACCGAACGTCTCGAAACTGAAGGCGAGGAAGGCGGAGATCTGGTAAATTCGGCCAAACGCACTTATGTCTACGATTCAGTTGTCAAAGACTTCTGCATCGAGCGTATGGGCTATAACTGGGCCGACGACGGCTGGGTAAAGAATTTCTACTGCGAGACCAACAAGATCACGCGTAACACTGACGGCAATATAACCGAAATCATTAAGTCACTGCCTTTAGGCGAAGATCTGACGCCGGCTTATAAGTGCATCTGGCATTATGACGCAACGACAGGCAAAGCTGACGAATACTACTATTACACCAATACCAACGGTGCCGTTACTCTTTGGGAACCCTCGGAAGTCTCATACAAAAACATCGTATGGCAGAACACCGACGGACAGATGACAAAGGACTTTCTCGAACTCTTCGAGGGTGCAAACCGTCTCAGCAGCGCCGAAGCCTACTACGAAGGTGAACTCGACGGCCACATATTCGCAACTTACAGCGGAGAAAACGACTATACAGTCAAGAACACCACAATCGATCCCTCGGAAGTCGGTGAAATGCTCGTTCGCGAGACTATCGATGATAACGGAAGTTACCGCATCAGTATTTTCAGCTATGTTGATGAAGACGACAACATTGTGGAAGAACCTTTCTCAAGCGAAGTTGAGACTGTGACCATCGACGAACACGGCAACATCATCGAAGACCGCCTTGAATCAACCTACGGCGACGAACCACCGTTCACTGCAAGCGAAAAATATGAGTATACCTACGACGACAACGGCAACCCGACCGAGATGATCACCTCAGTCTACGACGAGGAAGCCGAGGATTTCGTTCCGCAAAGCAAGACTGTCTACAGTGACTACATCGATGTTACAAGCGGAACCTCAGGCATAGAGAACATCATTGCCGACGGCGCAGACCAATCAGTCGAAGTCTACAACCTCAACGGCGTTAAAGTCGCTGACAGCCTCAACGGCCTTGACAACGGTTTCTACATCGTGCGCCACGGTTCATCAGTGAGCAAAGTCGCTGTTAAATAACAGCAATAACCATACAGCCAAAACGGCGTGCGAGATGAAGAAATCCGCACGCCGTTTTTTTATACATTTCTTATTTTATAATATGCCGACGCTCCTGAACAGACGGGCGTAATATTCGGCCTTCGCTTCAAGTTTCATCGGAAACGCGCGGCTTGTCGACGGCATACGCCAGATGTCGAGACCGTCGGTGGCAATGACATGCTCGCCCATCTTGGGGAGCGGCGTCGATGTTATCTCCGCAATCACTCCGGCAGCCTTCTCGCCCGTAGTTGCGACTGCCTTACACAGAGGCATAAGCGCCAGCACATCATAGAGCGGCACAGGCTCGACAATTTCGAGAAATTTGTCAGACGCATTACCCATCAGACGGCGCACACGACGGCCTGTGTCGTTAAGCGCGATCCCTTTTTCGTTGAGCAGCCGTTTGATCGCAACCACATCGAAGTCTTTTGTGCCGGGCAGACGCAGAGCTTCGCGGTCGCCGAAAAATATCAGCCCCATCATCGGCCAGAAGTCATTGGTGCGGTTGGGATAATAAAAATCCATCGCCCACCGCTTGGGCTGAGGCGGAAACGTTCCCATCACAAGCACACGCGCGTTGGCCGGAACAAAAGGTTCCCACGGATGGGACTCTATTTCAATATTATTCTCTTCCATATAATAAGAAACGTTATGACACGCAAAACATTGCGTTGCCGTGTCTCCCGCGCCATAACAAGTGATGCCGCGCAGATATGTCTCAATAGACACACGCGCGGCATCAAATTCAGTCAGATGCTCTGATCAGGCCTTGATTTTGGTAAGGAGTATCCTCGAATCTTCAAGCGCGAGAACGGTGTGAGGCGTATTGGCCGGCAACAGGATAGCATTGCCGCCTGTAAGATGCTGACGCTGGTCTTCGACTTCAAATTCGACCGCACCTTCGACTACATACGCAAACACATCGAAAGGCACCGAATGACGGGCAAGCATTGCACCGCGTGCAAACGCCAGAAGCCGCACCGAACCGTTATCATTGGAGAACACATCTTTTGTCAGCACTTCACCGGCCTTGTATTCCAGTTCGTCGGCCAGACGCAGAGGAGTTTTGATTTCTTCTTGAGTTTTCATAATAATACAACTTATAAAACTTAATTATTCATTTGTAGATACAACAAATAATCAGTGCCGTGAGTTGGACACCGGTGCGACAATTTAACAATCTTTTCGGCCGTTGATACGCCGGGAAACAATGATGGCCGCAATCCTTAAGGACGCGGCCATCTTAAAAGGTCACTTCTGATTATGATATGCTGACGCCGAAAGTTTACGCTTTGATGCGCTCAACGTAGCTGCCGTCGCGGGTATCGATGCGCACTTTGTCGCCGATGTTGATAAAGAGAGGCACACGCACCTCAGCACCGGTCTCAACAGTCGCGGGTTTGAGTGTGTTGGTGGCGGTGTCGCCCTTGATGCCCGGTTCGGTGTATGTGATTTCGAGCACGACGCTGGTCGGCATCTCGCAGGTGAGGATAGTGTCGGTTGCGGCATGAACCATAGCTTCGCAGATATCACCTTCTTTGAGGAACTGCACGCCTTCGATGCTTTCGCCGGGGATGGCTACCTGTTCGAATGTTTCGGTGTGCATGAAGTTATAGCCCATATCGTCTTTGTAGAGATACTGGTAGGGACGGCGCTCTATGCGCACTTCGTCGACTTTCACACCCGAGTTCCAGGTTTTGTCGATGATACGGCCGGTCTTGACGTTGCGGAGTTTTGTGCGGACGAAAGCCGGACCTTTGCCGGGCTTAACGTGAAGGAATTCAACAATAAAGTAATAGTTGCCATCGATGTCGAGGCACATGCCATTCTTGAAATCAGCTGTAGTTGCCATAAAATGAATTGGTTGTATTATGCTTTGATTTATTTGGATGCAAAGTTACTCATTTATTTTGAATTAAACGCACTCCCGAGACCGAATTTAGTCAGTTTTGCGTCTGTTAAACACAATCGATTTATCTTTTTACGGGATTCGGTTCGAGACCTTTCCACTCCATCCTCGAAGATGTCAGATCTGTAACCATATAAGTTTCGTAAAAGAAACCGGGATCGTCGGCATCAACTTCATATGGCGTCAGTGTGATATCCAATATGCCATTGTTGCCTTGCGGACCGGCGGCATGCCAGTCATATTTGGCAGACGCCATATTTTCATTCTCTGAACCGTCTGCATTATAATATCTGACTTCAACAGTTCCGTAATTACTCCAGCCTTTTAAAGCCTCAAAATTATACACAGCTGTAAAATCATTGTTATCGTCGGCTGCCACTTCCCATATCCCTTTGATCAGTGACGGATCGAGAGTATCATCGTCATCATCACATGCGCTGACGCCGCCCATAAACAACGGCAACATCAACAAAAGCAAATACTTTTTCATTTTGAATATATTAAATTGAATATATGTTAATTCACTGTCGCGAAACATTAATACGCCGCAATGCTTCTTCTGCCGAAATTGTTATCGGCATTCCATCTTCATCAGCCACAATAACAGTTTCTCCAAGCTTTGCCTTACGCTCAAAGAGCAATCTTTGAGCTTTTCGGATACCCTCGGTTATTTTATCCAAACGAATTATCTCGTCTTGCTTTGACATGAGCTTTTGATTTTAGATCGCAAATATAATCATTATTTAAGCGGCTCAGGAATGAATAAGAGATTTTTTCAGAAAAAGATTCAGTTTGTAGGGTTATTAATCCGCCAATGTCGGCATTTATGATTATCTTTGCTTATTCTTATCAAGACCAGTGCTGAAATGAACGAAGAAGCCCTAAGCCAACTATATCTCAAAGACACAGCATTCCAGAAGCTGATGCAGCGGCGCATCTTCAACGTCCTTCTCATAGCGTCGCCCTACGACGCCTTTATGATGGAGGAAGACGGACGCGTCGAGGAGCAACTCTACTTTGAGTATGTATCTCTCAATCTTAGTTCGCCGCCCCGAGTGACACGCGTGTCTTCATCGGCCGAGGCTGTGGCGGCCATGCGGACAGCCCACTTCGACCTGGTAATCACCATGCCGAGCATGGACATCTCAGAGACATTTTCAGGCGCGAGAGACATCAAAGCCGTCGATCCGACAATTCCGGTGGTGGTGCTTACGCCGTTCTCCAAGGAAGTGTCGCGGCGGCTCGAAAACGAAGATTTCACCCATGTCGACTATGTGTTCAGCTGGCTCGGCAACATGGATCTTCTTCTGGCAATCATCAAGCTGATCGAAGACAAGATGAACGCCGACGACATTACGGATGTCGGAGTGCAGATGCTTCTGCTGGTCGAAGACTCTGTCAGGTTCTACTCCTCGATCCTCCCGACGGTCTACAAATTTCTGCTCAAACAGTCGATGGTATTCTCGACCGAGGCGCTCAACGAGCACGAGCAGCGCCTGCGTATGCGCGGCCGCCCCAAAGTGATGCTTGCCCGCGACTATGAGGAAGCGGTCGAACTCTTTGACAAATACAAAGACAGTCTGCTCGGCGTGATCAGCGACGTGTCGTTCAAGCGCAACGGCGAGAAAGACTCACAGGCCGGACTGAAACTTGCCGGCTACATCCGCGAGCAGTCGCCTTATCTGCCGATCATCATCGAGTCGAGCGACGTAGAGAACGCCGGCCGCGTCAAGCCGTTCAACGGTGTCTTTCTCGATAAAAACTCAAAAAAACTGCCCGTCGATCTCGGCGAGGCCATCATGGCCAACTTCGGTTTCGGTGATTTTATCGTGCGCGATCCGGCCACCGGCGAAGAGATCATGCGTCTGAAAGAGCTGAAAGACATGCAGAAAAACATCTTCGCCATTCCCGACGAGGCTCTGTTTCACCACGCTTCAACCAACGACATATCGCGATGGTTCTATTCGCGGGCACTGTTTCCTATCGCCGAAGTGATCAAGCAGCACCGCTTCCGTTCGCTCGACGAGGCTCCCGCCGTGAAGCAGCTGTTCTTTGACCTCATCGTGAAATACCGCAAGATGAAAAACCGCGGCGTCGTGGCCGTCTTCCGCAAAGACCGCTTCGACCACTACTCAAACTTCGCCCGAATCGGCGAAGGCAGTCTCGGCGGCAAAGGCCGCGGTCTGGCGTTTGTCGACTCGATCATCAAGAAAAATCCGATATGCGATAACTTCTCCGGCGTCACGATCTCGATACCGCGCACGGTTGTGCTCTGCACCGATATTTTCGACGAGTTCATGGCTACCAACGGCCTCTATCCGATGGCGCTCAGCGATGCGTCCGACGAAGAGATACTCCGCGCGTTTCTGGCGGCAAAACTTCCCGAGCGCCTCATCGACGACTTCTATGCGCTCTTTGAGGTCGTCGACCGTCCGCTTGCCATCCGCAGCTCGAGTCTGCTCGAAGACTCGCATTACCAGCCGTTTGCCGGCATCTACTCCACCTACATGATCCCCTATGACGAAAATCCCGACGAGCGGCTGCGCATGCTCGTTGAATCGGTCAAGGGAGTCTACGCTTCAGTTTTCTATCAGGCCAGCAAAGCCTACATGTCGGCGACAAGCAATGTGATCGATCAGGAAAAGATGGCCGTGATTATCCAGGAAGTCGTCGGCGAGAACCACGGGCCCTACTATTTCCCGTCATTCTCGGGCGTCGGCCGCTCGCTCAACTATTATCCCATCGGCGAGGAGCGCACAGAGGACGGCGTAGCCGAAATTGCGGTTGGTCTCGGCAAATATATCGTCGACGGAGGCTTGAGTCTCCGCTTCTCGCCTGTCCACCCCGACAAGGTGCTTCAGACATCGACCCTCGATCTCGCTCTGCGCGACACTCAGAACGAACTGTATGTGCTCGGACCGAACGACGCTTCGCTCGAAATGTCGGCCGACGACGGTTTCAACATCGTGCGTAAAGCGGTGCGCGACTTTGCCGGCACCGGCGCCCTGCGTTACCTTGTGTCGACTTTCGATCCTCAGAACGGCATCCTGATGGACTATGACGCACCCGGCCGAGGCCGCAAAGTGGTCACTTTTGCCAACGTGCTCCGCGACAAAGTTTTCCCGCTGGCTCCGGCTATCAATTTCATGCTGCGAGAAGGTCAGACCGAGATGCAGCGCCCCGTAGAGATAGAGTTTGCCGGCAACATATCGGCCGTGCCGTCGGCCGAAGGCATAAAAGGCCATATCTACTGGCTGCAGATACGCCCGATCATCGACAAGAAAGAGAATGTCGACGAAGCGGCTCTCAATGCAGCCGACGAGGATCTTATACTCCGCAGCAACACTGCACTCGGCCACGGCAACCTCGACGGTATAAAGACAATCATCTATGTCAAGCCCGAAACATTCGACTCGCTCCATAACCCCGAGGTCGCTCTTGAACTGAACCGTCTCAACCGCGACATGGTCAGCCGGGGCGACGGTTATATACTGATAGGCCCGGGCCGCTGGGGATCAAGCGATCCGGCACTCGGCATACCTGTAAAATGGCCCGATATCTCAGGTTCGCGCCTCATCGTCGAGTCATCGCTCAACAATTACCGCATCGAACCGAGCCAGGGCACACATTTCTTCCACAACCTGACATCGTTCGGCGTAGGATATTTCACCATCAATCCTCACAGCGACGACGGCATCTACAACGTCGGCTACCTCGACTCGCTTCCTGCCGTCTACGAGTCTGACCGCATACGCGTCGTCAGCTTCGACCATCCGCTGACCGTGGCCATTGACGGCCGCAAGGGCGCGGGAGTCGTGTTCAGGCCGGACAAAAAATAAGCAACCATTTAACAACTCCATAAATACAGATGTCATTTTTTAACGCTATAAAAAAATCATTCGGTTTCGGCAGCGACGATGTCGATGACGGGCTGCTCGACGACAGTGCCGACCAGCCGCAGAACCGGCTTCTGCAGGGCGCTTCAGGTGACAGTCCCGGCCGCAATGACGGGGGCAGTTCAGACGTCGATATCGATCCCGCTATGGTACATCGCATTTTCGATCATGTCGTCGAGACATTCAATCAGGCTCTGCCGGGATTTTTGAGTGAGGCTGTTGATCCTGACACTCAACGCAAAAAGCTCTACGACGGGCTTGATTCGTCGATAAAAGACTATCTCGGCAATCTAGCCGACCGTATGCGCCGCCAATGTGAGACACGCTGGGCCGACGAACAGATCTCTCTGCGCAGCGAGATGGAAAATCTCAAGGCCAGGACTCGCGAGATAGAGCAGCAGCGTTCCGACATTAAGGAGCAGCAACTCAGCGCCGACAGACAGCGCCGCGCACTCAATGACCGTGTCCATGATCTTGAAAACCAGATAGCAGTCTTCGATGCAGAGCGCGAGCAGCTCGACCTCGAGAACAAAAGTCTGGTCAACAAGCTGAAGGTCGCATCAGTCTATGAAGCTGATGTCGAGACACTAAGAAACGAACTCAATGATGCTAAAGCCGAAATCGTCGCCCTGCGCAACAATGCGGCCACGGATGAGGCCACATCAGCCGACACTCTGAAAGAACGTATCACCGAACTCGAACAAGAGAATGCCCGGCTGAACGGCGCTCTCGAGGAAGCTGCCGAAAAAGACCGTATCGCGACCGAGATGCTCAACGGTCTGCAGTCGAAAGCTTCGGCCGCACGCAGCGAGCTCGGATCGCGCGACGAAGAAATCGCATCTCTGAAAGCCCGACTTGCCGAGGCTCAGACTCTTAAAGCCGATATCGAGCAGCTCAACAGCCAGATAACAATGGTCGAGGAGGTGATCGACAAACGCGACCGCAAAATCGCAAAACTCAAAGAAACATGCGAGTGTCTGCGAAACGAAAATGCCTCGCTGCGCGAAACCATAGCCTCCAACCTGAGGCAGCATGCCGAGACGGAAGATACGCTCAGATCGCGCATCGCCGAACTTGAGGCTGATCCGACAACGCCTATCGTCAGCAGCGACCTTCACGACACCCCGAAAAAAGAAGAGAAAGCAGAATCAAATACCGACGATACGCCCAAGATATCCGACGGTGATCTCGCCGCTATCGAGGAAAGTTTTGACAGCGCCGACTGGATGCGCTCAGATCCGCCGATCACGCCCTCGATGAGGACAGGTGTAAGCGAAGCCGAGTTCGGCTATCAGGCTCCCGTCCGCAAGACTCCGCGTCAGGACAACGACGCACAGCTGTCATTATTCTGACTGATATTACAAAACAGGCTAATAAAAAAACCTCAACCCAATCATGCATTCGATTTCAAGAAAAAATATCCTGTGCGCGGCCGCTATGGCGGTCGGCGCTCTTTCAGCAACGGCCGCGGGAGCGCGTTCACCCTATGTATCGGAAATCGCGCCCTATGTTTACCCTGAAAATGCTCCGTCGGCTCCGTCAAATTTTGTCTATATGCCCGACGGACAAAGCTATCTCACCCTGTCGGCCGACCACACGGCGATCGTCCGCTATGACACAAAGACAGGCAAAGAGATCGAAACATTTGTCGATCTGAAAAAAACACGTGAGACTACCCTCCCCGATATCGAAGGTTTCATCACAAGTGCCAATGCTTCGCAGCTGCTGCTCTACCGCAACGTCACTCCGATCTACCGCCGGTCATTCACGGCTGAATACTATGTCTATGAAGTGCGTTCGCGCCTGCTGCGTCCGCTCTCTGACATCCACTCCGTGCAACGTTCGCCGATATTCTCGCCCAACTCACGCATGGTGGCTTTCGTAGGCACAGACAACAACATCCACATCAAGAAACTCGACTATAAAACCGAAATAGCCGTGACCGAAGACGGCCGTCAGGGCGAGATCATCAACGGAGTCAGCGACTGGACCTACGAGGAGGAATTTTCGACGACATGCTCTATGGCCTTCTCTCCCGACAACCAGACTCTGTGCTTTGTGAAATACAACGAAAGCAATGTGCCGACATACACACTGCCTATATACTCGGGAAGCTGCCATCCCGAAGAACGTTATGCAATGTACCCAGGTGTCTACTCCTATAAATATCCTGTCGCCGGCGAAAACAACTCGCGGGTCACGCTCCACAGCTACGACGTCGAGACTCGCAAAGTCAAAGACATCGCCCTCGCCGACCCCAACATCGAATATATCCCCAACATACATTATGCTCCTGCCGGCGGAGTGCTCATCGTGCCGACTCTCAACCGCGATCAGAACCGTCTCGAGATCTACAGTGTCAACCCGAAATCGACAGTCGTCAAATCGATCTATGTCGAGCAGTCGGACGCATGGATCTCGCCCGAAACATATGAGGATATTCACTACGGCGACGACAGATTCACCCTGCTGTCAGACAAAAGCGGCTATACACACCTCTATCAGTACAGCTATGCAGGTGCAGAACTGAAACAACTCACTTCGGGAGATTTCGACGTCACGGCCTACTACGGCAGCGACGCGCTGGGCAACCACTACTTCCAGGCGGCGTCACCCACTCCGCTCAACCGCACGATAAAATGCATCGACAAGAAAGGGATAGTAAAGACAGTCAGCCCTGAAAACGGATGGTCGACAGCTTCGTTCTCGCCGTCCAAAGACTTCATGATCATCTGCCACAGCGACGCGAAGACTCCTCCGGTTCACACTCTGTGTAATGCCGCCGGCAAGAAACTGCGTGTCATGGAAGACAACGCGGCCTACCGATCGCGCTACGAGGGCCGCATCCCGACAAAAGAGTTTTTCACCGTCGAGAGTGACGGCTATCAGCTCAATGCCTACATGATCAAGCCGCTCGACTTCTCGGAGTCGAAAAAATATCCCGTCGTCATGACCCAGTACAGCGGACCGGGCTCTCAGAGCGTTGTCAACCGCTGGCAGATGGACTTTGACTATTTCTATGCGATGAAAGGCTATATCGTTGTATGCATAGATGGCCGCGGCACAGGCGGACGAGGACGCAAATTCACCGATCTTGTCTACCGGCAGCTCGGTCACTATGAGACCATAGACCAGATCAACGCTGCCAACCGGATCGCCTCACTGCCTTATGTCGACAAGAACAATATAGGCATCTGCGGCTGGAGCTACGGGGGCTACGAGGCTCTGATGTGTGCGACAGAGACCGGATCACCCTTCGCTGCTACCGTAGCCATCGCTCCGGTGACCGACTGGCGCTACTACGACACAGTCTACGCCGAGCGTTATATGCTTACCCCGCGCCAGAACGACGAGGGCTATCGTTTATCCGCACCCATCAACCGAACCACACGCCTCGCTTGTCCGTTATTGCTCATGTACGGCACAGCCGACGACAACGTTCACCCTGCCAATACTCTCGAGTTTGTCTCCCGCCTGCAGAGTCAGGGCTTGCTATGCGATATGTTTGTTTTCCCAAACATGAACCATTCGATCAACGGATGCAACGCCCGAGCCGTGGTTTACGCAAAAATGCTTGACTTTTTTGACAGGAACCTGAAAGTTAAACGCTAAAAAACGGTAAGCAAACTATGTTTCAACATCATAAAATATCGACTGCGACAATACGGGGACTATGGAACAACTGGGCGTTGGCCTCAGGATCGGTCGCACTTGTCATGCTCTGCGCACTTTTCGTTCCGAAGACTATCCTTCCGGTTCTGCTGCTCGGCGTAGCTTATGCGCTGATGTCAAAAATGAAGGCGGACCATTCACGCAGCAAGATGGGGGCCTGCTACCTCGTGCTGTGGGTCATGGCAATCACCCTGTTCTGGTCGGCCATCATCATGCTGCTGATCAATCTGCTTTATGCCAAATGGTTATTCGGAGGTCTGCTGTCACTCGAAGCGTTCAATCCGCGCCATCCGTATGTGTGCAGTCTCATAATCTTTCCCGTCGCGCTGGCAGTCAGTATCTATTTCCTGATACGCGGTCTGAAATCAAAAATATGCCGCGACTGTCAGGCACGCTTCGGCTACTATGACCCATCCAATTTTGTAGCGGCCCTGTATTACCGCGAAGCCCGCTATCAGCTCAGAATGCTGATCTGGCTGTCGCTCATACTCAGCATAGTAGACTGGGCCTACTACTATCTGTTCTATATCAACGTCAACTTCAACAAGCCCGACAAGTTTTATTTCATAATCATGCCGATAGCCGTCTATCTGCTGTCGCTTGTCTATATGTCGGTGCGCTATATGTCGATGAGTGAGGATCTTCTCAACCATAAATCAAACCGCGGACTGCGCCCGATGATGACTGTCATCCGCTTCCTCGTGTTCTCGGGTGACAGAATTTTTCTTACTGAAGGCACAGACGAACTTGTCGACACGCCGGCACAGCTGATAGTGCCGCGCCGAGACCAGATGTCGGCAGAAGACGCTTCGGAAAGCTTCAAAGACATATCAGGCATAAGTGACGCCGAGACACGTTATCTCTACACCGACACCGGATATCTCAACGGCGCTAACGTGCTTCATTACGCCGTGTTCATACCCGAGGAGACTACCGGCACCGGCAAGCTGACAGGAGAGTGGTGTTCCATCGACAAACTCGACCGATGGCTCAAGGCCGGAGCTCTCGCTCCGCTGCTGCTGCGCGAGATAAACCGCATCTACCATGTCACCATGGCATGGAAAACCTACGACCGCAACGGCAACCGGCTATACCCGATTAAAAACTACCAGCCGACCTTCCGTCTGCGTGATCTCAAGAAATGGGATGTCGACTACAGTGACATACACTGGCTCGACGTGGCGACAAACAACGAAGACAAACCGTTCTTCAGACTCCGTCGTTTCTGGCGGAAAAATTTCCATCACTGATCTGTCACGGCGATGGCGCGCATACTGTTTATCACCGGACCGACCGCCTCGGGCAAGACGGCTAAGGCTGTGGCCGCGGCGCGGCGTCTCGACGGCGAGATCATCAGCGCCGACTCGCGGCAGATCTACCGCGGCATGGATCTCGGCACCGGCAAAGACCTCGGCGAATACGGCAGCGTGGCTTACCACCTGATCGACATCGCGCCGGCAGGCTACAAATACAATCTCTTCGAGTATCTCCGCGACTTTGACGCCGCCCGGGGCGACATAGAGCGCCGCGGAATGTTTCCCATCGTCTGCGGCGGCACGGGTCTCTACATCGAGTCGGCGCTGAAAGGGCTCCATCTGCCCGAGGTGCCGGCCGACCCTGAACTCAGAGCATCGCTTGAAAACAAGTCGCTCGACGAACTGACCGACATGCTCGCATCGATGAAGACGCTCCACAACACGACAGATGTCGACACCGTCAAGCGCGCCGTCAGAGCCATAGAGATCGAAACCTACTACCGCAGCCATCCCGATGCAGCCTTAGAGGCCAAGCCGTCGCCGCTGACCGACGCCGTGACAGTCGGCATCGACATTCCGCGCGACGACCGCCGACGCCGCATCACCGCCCGGCTGAAGGCCCGCCTCGACGCCGGCATGGCCGACGAAGTCAGGAGTCTGCTCGACTCGGGCATAGCCCCCGACGATCTGATCTACTACGGACTCGAATACAAATACCTGACGCTCTATGTCACCGGCCGCATGAGCCGCGACGAAATGTTCGTGGCGCTCGAAACCGCCATCCACCAGTTTGCCAAACGCCAGATGACATGGTTCAGAGGCATGGAGCGCCGCGGTTTTCCGATCCACTGGCTGCGCTGGGACATGCCCGACGACGAATTTGTCGGCGAAGTCGAAAAACTAATCTCCGATGACTGAGCACCCGATGACATATCTGCTGCTCGTCGCGACAGCGCTTCTTTGCGTCTGTCTGCCAGTCGGCGCGCGTGAGATCTACAACTCCCCTGCCGCCGCTATCGGAGCCGGGGTCATCGCCGCCGACACTATGCCCGACGCGTTTGTCGACTGCGACTACCATCTGAGAATAGAGATACCGCGCGACTGCGCCGACGCCTCGTGGGGTGTGAGAATAAACGCGCCCGGCGGTTCTTCGGTCGACATAGCTCTCCGTCGTCAGGGAAAAGCTTCGGCCGAAAATGACTACGGTCTGCCGCTCGAAGTGACCGTCAGCCGGCAGGCGCCTGACCGGACGGTCTGCGATCAGGCTGCTTATAAGATCACCGACGACATCAATGTGAATATCGGAGCATGGTCTCTGACGCTGCAGAAACGTCCGCACGACAGCAGCCTGCTCTGCTCCGTCGGCCAGCGCACGCCGCTGCTCGACATTGACCTCGGCTTACCGTCTGACTCCGCTAAAACCATAACAGCCTATAGTCTGTCGCCGCTCAGACTCGCGAGACTGTCATGTTTCGTCACCCCGACCGAACGGCTTTCATCGGCGCGCTTCACAACCGCCGACAGTCTGCTCGACCATCTCGCCGCGTCGGCCGACCCTGTCGAGGGACGCTGGCAATATCTCGACCGCGACACCGATCCGCGCCTGCTAAACACCGGCGGCGACTATAGTCTCGCCACCGTCACCGCGGCCGACGGATCGATCGAGATCGTCTACCTCGGCGGCTCGAAGGCAAACACCGGATACTGGCGCCCGATGATGCTCAAAGGACGGCTGACGCCGACACCCTTTGTCGGCCACTATGATCTGGTATGGTATGACGCCTACGGAGCGCGCATCGACTCCGAGACAAGCGCCGACATCACCGCCGACGGCTCGATAATGCGCCTCAACTTTCCGCTCCACGGCGGCTCGCTCCGCTTCCGCAAGGTCAGGCCCTGACGTCGGTCGAGCCTGTGATCTGCTGGGTTGAGATATCGTAGGTCAGCGTGTCGGCGAGAAGAACAACAGTGTAGTGCGCGCGATCACGCTCGAGTCCGAACACATTGTCGAGATTTTCGGTCTCATCAAGATAGTTATAAAGCGCCGGCGGCAGCTGATCGAAGAGCAACACCTGAGGCAGCGGCATGCCGTAGCCGCTGATCGCCTCCCACTTGCAGTCTTTGCCGAATGTCAGACCCGGGCCGCTGATGATACGCACATGATAGGTCGTCGCCGATTCCGAAAAATCCTCTATGCCCGAATTGGGAAAATATTGATTGATAAATTCTGATATTTCTTCAGGTAGTTCGCCCCAGGGCTCATTGTCGCGGCAGGCAGTCATAACAGCCGTCAGAGGGGTAACCGTCATGATAAGTATTGTGAAGAGAGTCTTTAGTTTCATCTTGTCGATTGTTAAGCGGTGTTATGAATTATCAACATAAATTATCGGCTCTTTGTTTCCTCCGGAATGTTAAAACATCGCCCGAAACTCGCTCCACTCCTCACAAAATGACACCCAAACCCCAAAAACTGCTGCAAAACATATAAATAAATTTGCAAAGGCCTTGTCTGGTATATTATCTTTGCGAAAATTCGATCATCTAATCCACTATTGCTATGCCTCTCTTCTTGCCTCGGAAAATAATATTCATTGCTGCAATCGCTGCCGCCGTTGTGTCGCTTACGGCCGGCATAAATCTACCGTCGCACGGCAATAATGTCGTTATTTCGTGCGGACAGAATTCCGAAGACGAATTGGACAGCATCGCAAACTATTATCTATATGAAATCGAACAATTATTTTCCCCAAATTTGGACAGAATGTTTGTTGATATAAAAGTTTCAACTGAGAACTACCCTTTTATGGATGAACTTGTGGGTTATATTACCGAAACGATAGAATCTTATCCCACCTCGACTTATTCAATGGATGAAATGCGAAACGGAGTCTATAATATAGAAATCTATTATTTCCCATACGGAAATGTGAGAACCGAATTAGATCCTTATGCTGGTAGTCAAGCATATTATTATAGCGATATCTTTAATTCTACAGGATCATATATTATAAAAGTCTGGTTTCATAAAGAAATCAACGTTTTAGATGCTGTCAATTTCAAATACCAAGGGCTTAATTTTGCGACTACGCAGTTCCTGTTGCCATTTTTCAATGATATTACAGATATCTCAATGTATCCGCTTTATGATTATTTTGATGAAAATGGTTATTGCGCATGGAATTTCATCGTCTTGTGTGGTCACGTTGTCAAAGCTCAATACGTCAACCATGAATATTATCTATCATCCGATAGTGGCCCGACGGAGATGTATTATGATATGTTTACGAAACAATCGATAACAGCGAATGATTTCAGCCAGTATTCTATCACCTATGGATTATTACAGCAATAATCGCAATAATGCTGATTATTATGCCTACGGCTTGCCGGTTCAGGGTTCATATGCCCTATACAGCACGAGCGAAAATCCGCGGTATGCTTATGATCTGAAGACAGGGAAAGTTATTCCATACTCTGAATTTGATGCAGCATTCAATAAAATAAAACAATAAGGCAGAAACCTGTCACTATGATATAAAATGAAGATAGCGAAAATAATTATAGTTATTGTATCACTACTGTCCACTAAAAATGGACGGGGTTAAAAATTAAATAAATTCGGTTCA
>CANPDU010000026.1 GCA_947573135.1 uncultured Bacteroidales bacterium
TAAAATAAAGTGTGTATAAAGTTTTGAAAAATCATTCGGCGAGGCAGTCGTCGAGGGCGGCGATGATGGCTTCGCGGTCGAGGTGCTGACCGATGAAAACGAGTTTGATCATGCGGTCGCCGTATTTCTCGTCCCAGTCGCGCATCAGCCCCGGTTCGCGCTGCATCAGGGCGATCAGCTCTTCTTCGGGGGCTGTGGCGTACCAGTAGCCTGACTCGGTCAGTTTTTTCTGGCGTCCGGCCTGTTCGAAAAGGAACGACATGTCGGGGTTGTGTTTGAAATAAACCACTCCTTTTGCGCGGATGATGTTCGCAGGCCATTTCTGAGCGAGGAAACGGTCGAATTTATGCAGGTCGAAGGCCGGACGGCGGTAATAGACGAAGGTCTGTATGCCGTACTCTTCGGCTTCGCCCTCTCCATGGTGGTGATGATGGTGGCAGGGACAGTTCTCGTCATGGCAGTGCTCCGGATCGTGGTCATGATCATGTTCATGGTGATGGTGGCCTTCATGTTCGTGCTCATGCTCATGATGGTGCTCATGATGGTGGTGATGATGCGCTTCTTCCTCTTCTTCGGCACAGACAGCGCGCTCGATCTCATGAACCCAGGCTGCCGATGTGGCGACGCTCTCGAAATCAAAAAGACGGGTGTTGATGATGTCGTCGAGCGGCACATCGGCGTAGTCGCATTCGATGATGCGTGCCTTGGGCTGGATGGCGCGGATTATGGCACGGATACGTGCGGCTTCATCTGCAGTGACTTCGGAAATTTTATTGAGCAGAATGATGTTGCAGAACTCGATCTGCTCGATGATGAGGTTCTCGATGTCGTCTTCGCCGAGATCGGGCTTAGACAGGTTTTCGCCGCAGCCGAATTCGTCACGCATGCGCAAAGCGTCGACGACGGTGACGATGCAGTCGAGACGGGGAATGCCGTGAGCAGTGTACTGCTCGTCCATCATGCGCATCGAGGATATTGTCTGGGCGATAGGCGCCGGTTCGCAGATGCCGCTGGCTTCGATGACTATATAGTCGAAGCGCCGTGAGGCTATGAGGTCGCTGAGCTGTCTGACAAGGTCCATCTGGAGAGTGCAGCAGATACAGCCGTTCTGGAGGGCCACGAGGTCGTCAGACGACTGATCCTGGCCAACGACACCGCCTTTCTGAATGAGAGAGGCGTCGATGTTGACCTCGCCTATGTCATTCACGATGACGGCAAAGCGTATGCCCTGACGGTTAGACAGAATGTGGTTGAGAAGAGTTGTCTTGCCGCTGCCGAGGTAACCGGTCAGCAGCAGGACCGGAGTTTCGATTTTTGAGTTCATTTATGATGCCTAAAATTTGACGATAATATCTGAGATAACAGGGAGATGGTCTGACGGTGATTTTTTCGACGGTTCGGGCACGAAACATGATTTAAGCTCGAAATCCTGCGGCGGATATGCAAAGATAAAATCGAGTTTATCCTGAGGAGCGTCGGCAGGCCAGGTCTTTGTGGTATTGGTGAGATCTTTCATGCGTGCTTTGATCGACTCGATGTAGAGCTGACCGTTTGTGGCGTTGAAATCACCGGCGAGAAGGGCGGGATAGGGGGATTGCGACATCTTTTCGGCCACATAGCGGGCCTGCTGTTTACGTGTCTCGTGATCGCGATAGTCAAGATGAGTAGATGCGAACACCATTTTTTGGCCGGGAAGTTCGAAAGTCCCCATCAGCAGAACGCGTGGCTCTTCATTGCCGGGATTGGGAAGCTCGAATTTCTCGATCTTTTCAGCCGGATAACGGGAGAGTATGCCGATACCATAGTAGCCTGAGCCGAGGTCGATAGCGCGGCCATAGTAGCCGAATAGACCTGTGCGCCGGGCAAGTTCGGTGACATAGTTGAGACCGTTGTTGTGTTTTGCCGCTGCGCGGTTTGTGTTGACGTCAACTTCCTGAATGGCTACAAAATCAGGGCTGTATTTTTTGATTTCGGCTGCGATACGATCCATGTCAGCGAGTTCGCCGAACCGCAGATTGTAGGTCATGACAGTCATCTCGCGGGGTGCGTAAGCCTGATCGACGAGCTGCATGGCGAGTTCGGGTTCGTCGGTTGTGATGTAGTCGGCGCCGTGATTGATACACCATTGTATGTCGGCGGGAGTGTCGACCGTCCAGATGTTGACTGTGAGTCCGAGGTCATGAATACGCTTGATCCATTCGGGATTGGAGCGGAATGCGCTGATATGATAGTCGGCGCCCGAACCTCCGATATTATTGAGCATGTCGGGATCGGCTGCCGACAGAAACTGCACCGGCCGGCCGCTCATGGCGACAAGATTGTCAAAAGAGTTGCGTGAGAACGTTATATACGATGTGCGGTCGGTAAGACCTTTTTCAGCTATCATGTCGATGATCATCGGCACAGCGAGATCCTCGCGCTGCGGGTCGGAATGGGTCTTGACTTCGAGTACGATATCCGGTCTGAGACCTTTAGCGATTTCGAGATAGCTGTCGAGGGTAGGAAGCGGTTCGCCGTTGGCGAGCCGGAGTTTCGAGAGTTCATCGGAATTCGCTTTTTCAATAGTGACACCGTTGAAAGCCGGGTCATGGTTGACATAAAGGACACTGTCTGCAGAAATCCATACGTCAAGCTCTACGGCATCCGCACCGACAGAATCCGCCTTGATTAGTGCGCGTATCGAATTCTGAGCCGAGCCGTCCGGTTTCCAGTGACCGCGGTGGGCTACAATCTGAGGACGGCCGGCAGAAGCTGACAGTGCTCCCAGAGCAAGAACAGATAAAACGAGAGATCTAAGTTTCATGACTTTAATAAATATGTAGTTTGCTATATTTCCGAGCGATACCGATAGTTGTTGCGCAGATATTCGAATGCTTCTGGATTGTTTTTCAAGGCTACTGTGTCAGCCAGCGGATTGTAACTGCCGATAACGGCCAGCGGCGTAACGTAGGGGGGGACGGGTTTTGGGGTGTCGGCCTTAACGGACACGCGCGGCAGATAGAAGAATGTCGTCAGAGCGTCGACGATCATCTGTGTGGCGCGCACTTTGCCGTCGTGGGAGTATCCGGCGATATGCGGAGTGGCGATAGCGGCACGAGACAGAAGTTCGGCCGATATGTCGGGTTCGTTTTCCCAGCAGTCGATGGCGACAGGTCCGACCGAACCGTTGTCGATGGCGGCGATAAGCGCTGCTGTGTCCGTAATCGGACCACGCGCGCTGTTGATCAGGATCGGCGCACGCCGCAGTTTTGCAAAAAACGCCTCATCAGCCATATGGAACGTCGCGTCGTCGCCCCCACGGGTGAGGGGAGTGTGGAATGTTATTATGTCGGCCTTACGGGCTATATCGTCGATTGACGACCAGTCTTTGTCGCTTTCAGTACGCATCCGAGGCGGATCGCAGCATAGAACTTTCATGTCGAGCCTTCGAGCCCATCTTTCTACTATAGATCCGACATGGCCGACGCCCACGATGCCGAGCGTATATCCGGCCAAAGGCCGGTTGGCAAGCTGCATTATTGTCGCAAAAACATATTGGGCGACTGCCGGTGCGTTGCATCCCGGCGCGTTTATGACCGTTATGCCGTGGGCTGCACACCACTCGAGGTCGATATGGTCTGTGCCGATGGTAGCTGTGCCGATAAAACGACAGCGTGATTTCTCGAGCAATTGTGCGTCACACCGTGTGCGCGTCCTGACGATGAGGGCGTCGGCATCTTTGACTGCTGCCGGGGTGAATTCTTCGGCAGCAAGGTAACGGACATCGGCATAAGGTTCGAGCAGCCCGGCTATGAAAGGCACATTTCGTTCGACGACGAAGTTCAGACGAAAATTTTCCATATGTAGATCGCGTAGTAGATTATTATTGATATTATAGCAACCCACGCACGGGGGCTGTTTCTAATTACAAACAAATGACCGAGGAAAAAGGCCGAGCAACAGTTTAGCAGAGTAAGGTATGTGATGAAATTCGTAAAGTCGGCGGCCATGGCAATTACGGTAACGACAGTCAGAAGGGTGAGAAGACCGTTGCAGGCGCGTGTGCGAGCATTGTAAGTTATCAGCTTGAGTAGACTCAGAGCGTAGGCGGTCATGGTCAGAACGACAGTCAGGGCTATCGTAGAAGCCAGCAGGATTGTCTCGGCAGAGTCAGCGGCTTCGATCACACTTACAAAATGCGGTAAGTGGAAATCTCCCGGCGTCACGATGCCCGCGCCGAAAAGCAGCCACCACGGAGTGATTACTCCGACTAAAGCAGCGAGAACAGTGCGCAAAGTGAAGATTCGCATCTGAGCACAGGCAATTATGAAGACAGGGATGTAGATTATAAATGCATACTGGACCGCAATCGCGCTCGAAAGGAGGAAAAACACCAGGAAGACTCTTCTGCGGGATTCCGGCTTACTATAGACGCTGAACATCAGGGTCATCGATGCCATTATGATTGCAGCCAGAAGAGTCCCGGATCCCAGACGGGCGGTGATTTCGGGAGTAGCCGTCTGCAGTACGGCAAAAAAAGTCGCATAGATGAAAGTGATTGTGCGCGGTATGGTGTATGCCTTGTTGATGTAGACCATAAAGGCGATAATGATGAGTATCACCCCGGTATTGGCCCACAAAGACATTATCGGAGAAGAGATCCATTCGCTGACAGGAGGCAGAATAGTGCCGTTGTCATCACTGACCGGCGTAACCGCTCCTGTTGCGACTGCATAAAATGCAGAAGCGATCATCACGATGACTGCCATGACCATCGCTCCGCGCGAATGGAGCTGCCGGGTGACAACGGACGCTTTCAATGCAAAACCATTGGGGATGGTTTATTTCATGAGGTCGCGGCCAATGTCGCGGCGGAAATATTTGCCGTCGAAGTGTATGCCGTCGACTGCCTGATAGCTTTTTGACAGAGCGTCGGCTATGTTGTCGCCGTAGGACGTAGCTGCTATCACACGTCCGCCGGAAGTGAGCAACCGTCCGTCGGGCTCACGGCGTGTGCCTGCATGGAAAAGAATGCTTTGCGCGGGCTTGAGGTCTCCTGTGATTTCAAGGCCTTTGGCGTAAGATCCGGGATATCCTCCCGAAACAGCCATTACTGTCACTGCCGTGCGCGGATCATGGTCGGCGGGAATGTCACCGAGACTTCCTTTTGCCGCTCCTTCGAGCAGATCGACGATATCGGATGCGATGCGGGGCATCACGACTTCTGTCTCGGGATCGCCCATACGGACATTGTATTCGATGACCATAGGATCGCCGCCGACATTGATCAGGCCGAGGAATATGAAACCGCGGTATACAATGCCTTCTTCTTTTAGCCCCCGTACAGTGGGCAGGATGATCCGCTGTTCAACTTTATCCATGAAAGTTTTGTCGGCGAAAGGAACGGGACTTACTGCTCCCATACCTCCCGTATTGAGGCCTGTATCGCCTTCGCCTATACGTTTGTAGTCTTTGGCAACAGGCAGTATACGGTATCCTCCTTCGCCGTCGGTGAGGACGAAAACAGAGCACTCGATGCCGCTGAGAAACTCCTCGATCACAACTGTAGCCGACGAAGCTCCGAACATGCCTCCGAGCATTTCGGCCAACGCTTTTTTAGCTTCATCGAGATTGTCGATTATGAGTACGCCTTTACCGGCAGCGAGACCGTCGGCCTTAAGAACATAGGGCGGACGGAGAGATTCGAGAAAACGGCAACCGTCGGCGATATTGGCTGATGTGAAGCTTTCATAGCGTGCTGTCGGTATCGAGTGGCGCATCATGAACCGTTTGGCGAAGTCTTTGCTTCCTTCTAAAGCCGCTCCGTCTTTTGAAGGACCGACGACGAGAACCGAATCACCGGCAAAAAAATCATAAATCCCGGCAACGAGCGGATCTTCGTTGCCGACGACGATCATGTCGATGGCATTATCGGCTACAAACTGTTTTATTGCAGTGAAGTCGAGCGGCGACAGGCTGACGTTTGTGCCGTAAGCTTCTGTGCCGCCGTTGCCTGGCGCGATGAAAAGTCGTGCCGTGCGCGGGCTTTGGGCAATTTTCCATGCGAGGGCGGATTCACGGCCACCTGAACCTAAAAGAAGGATATTGAGCTTTGACATGATCTGATATTTGGAATGTGAATGTTAGCTTAATTATTTTCGGAATTGTTGTCGGCGTCACGTTTTTTCCATCCTCGCGAACGCATCAGAGGACCTGACTGAGGCGGCAATGAAGGTTTTTTGTCACCGATGCTCTTAAGAGCGTGAGGATTACGGCGCAGTGCAAACGGATTTTCGGGATCGGAAGGTTGTTCGGCCTTGAAGCGGTTGTCGCGGCGGTCACCCGGTCGCGACGGTCTGTTGTCGCGGTCGTGGCGGTCACCGAAACCGCGGTCGTTGCGGCGGTCTTTGCCGAATGGCCTGCTGTCGCGTGACCGGCGGTCATAGCGGTTTGTCTGACGCGGAGTCTCCTCGTCGCGTTTTTCCTTGATTCGGCCGCCGGCCGCCATAAACGATTTTTTGTCACCGTCGAAGATTACATATTCGCGGAGCTCGCATTCGAGAGCACCGTTGTAGAGAGGTATTTTTTCAGAAGCAGACAGGCCTATTTTGCGGAAATACTCGTCGCGGTATCCGATGATCCAGGCGCTGTATCCGGTGAATACATGCTTGAGTTTGGTTCCGATTGTTTCGTAGAGGGCATCCATATCGGGAGCGCTTATGCGTTCGCCGTATGGTGGATTTGTTACTACTATGCCTGCGGGTTGAGGAGCCTCGATCCACTTAGACAGAGGCATGACTTTTAGATCGACATATTTCGCCACGCCGGCGCTTTTGAGATTTGACTCAGCGATGGCTACGGCTTTGGGCGAGATGTCGGCACCGACTATCGGGCATTCGACAGACCGTTCGCCGCTCTCGTCGTTGTACAGACGGTCAAATAGCTCGCTGTCGAAGTCTTTCCAGTGCTCAAACGCAAACCCTTTACGGTATATGCCGGGATTGATGTTTGCGGCTATCAGTGCTGCTTCGACGAGGAATGTGCCGGATCCGCACATAGGATCGACAAAAGGGCATTCGCCATGCCAGCCGGAGAGCATTATAATGCCTGCGGCAAGCACTTCGTTGATAGGCGCTTCGGTCTGAGCTACCCGATATCCGCGTTTGTGGAGCGATTCACCTGAAGAATCGAGCGACAGAGTCACTTCAGTTCCCGAGATGTGGACGTTGATCATAACGTCGGCATCCTTAAGCCTTACGCCCGGGCGCTTGTCTGCTCCATAACGATCTTTGAACCAGTCGACGATAGCATCCTTGATGCGGTAAGTGACATAGCGCGAATGTGTGAACTCGGCGCTGTAAGCCGTAGTGTCGATTGAAAAAGTCTTGTCGAGTGTCATTACCGACGACCAATCGAAATCTTTGGCTTTGTCATAGAGATCGTCCGGATCCTTGGCTGAAAATTTATAGAACGGTTTGAGGATTCTTAATGCAGTGCGGCAGCATAGATTTGCCTTGTAGAGAGTTTCAAGATTACCTCGGAAGGCAACCATCCGTTTGCCTTCTTCGACATTCTCGGCTCCGAGTCCGCGAAGTTCGCCGGCAAGCACACCTTCCAGACCCTGGAAGGTCTTGGCAACCATTTCAAATTTGTCGTTGCTTATCATCTTTCTAAAGTTTTTGCAAAGTTACAACATCCTCGGCTGATTTCCGCAGCAGAATATTAAATTATGGAGAATAAAAAATGAAAGTGCGCTACTTCACAGTAACGCACCTCCCTCATAACCAAAATTCAAGTATATATTGTGAGTCTAACAAAACGTTATAATAATTGCTCTTTAGGTAGCTTTTTGATAAAGCTTATTCAATAAGTTTATTTTACACTCGCAAAGTTAAGCCAAATTTTTAAAAAGTCACCCCTGTTTAGTCAAATATAATATTAAAATATGTTAAACAAGTGCATGCCAATTAACACAAGCATAGTTTGTTATGAAAAAATGGCTCCTCGATCATATCAAAAAAGACAAAAAACACACCTAAAATATCGCGAAAAAATGGATTAGAGTGATTCGGACCGAGATAAATTGTTATAAAAGCCATTTAAGCCGATTGAAAAACAAAAAATATTATTCTAAGTCGCAAATAGAAGAATATTTTTAAACAAGCTCTAAATTTCATTCGGTAAAACGCTAAAGTCGTGATTCGTTAATTAGAGTGATTTTTTGTAACTTTGCGCGTTATAATATAGTTGTATATCAGAATGCATCAATGATGCATTGAATTAAAAACGAAATCAGATAATGAATCCACTGGAACTCAGCGAACAAGAAATCATCCGTCGCGGCAGCCTCGACACTATGCGCCAGATCGGTATAGATCCTTATCCTGCAGCCGAATATCCTGTGTCGGCTCACTCAGACGAGATAAAAGCCAATTTTAAAGACGACGCTCCGGCACGCGATGTCTGCGTGGCAGGCCGCATCATGAGCCGCCGCATTATGGGCAAGGCTGCATTTGTCGAACTGCAGGACTCCAACGGGCGCATACAGATCTATGTGTCGCGCGACGAGATCTGTCCCGATGAAAACAAAGATCTCTATAACGTTGTGTTCAAGAAGCTGCTTGATATCGGTGACTTTATCGGTGTCGAGGGATATGTGTTCCGCACCCAGACCGGCGAGATCTCGGTTCACGCCCGCACTCTGACCGTGCTTAGCAAATCTCTCCGTCCGCTTCCGATCGTCAAGGTGAAAGACGGAGTGACCTATGACGCATTCGATGATCCCGAACTGCGTTACCGCCGCCGCTACGTCGACCTTGTGGTCAATGATCAGGTGAAGGATATATTTATCAAGCGCAGCAAGGTCTATGACTCGATGCGCCGATATTTCAACGAGCACGGTTATATGGAGGTCGAGACCCCGATTCTGCAGTCGATCGCCGGCGGAGCTTCGGCCCGTCCGTTCATCACCCACCACAATTCGCTCGACATGACTCTTTATATGCGCATCGCAACGGAGCTTTATCTGAAGCGTCTGATCGTCGGCGGTTTCGAGGGCGTATATGAGATCGGCAAAAATTTCCGCAACGAAGGCATGGACCGCACACACAATCCGGAGTTCACCTGTATGGAGATTTATGTCGCTTATAAGGACTATAACTGGATGATGAAATTCACCGAGCAGATGCTCGAAAGAATATGCCTTGACGTCAACGGCACGACCGATGTGAAGGTCGGCGACAATGTGATCAGCTTCAAGGCTCCGTTTCGCCGCGTGACCATGATCGATGCCATCAGGGAGCATACCGGCGTCGATATCACCGGCATGAATGAGGATCAGCTTCGTGAAGTGTGCCGGCAGCTTGAGATCGAGGTCGACGAATCATTCGGCAAAGGCAAGCTTATCGACGAAATTTTCGGCGAAAAATGCGAAGGCAAATATATACAGCCGACGTTCATAACTGATTATCCTATCGAAATGTCGCCGCTTACAAAGCGTCACCGTAACAATCCGGAGCTTACCGAACGTTTCGAACTGATGGTCAATGGTAAAGAGCTCTGTAACGCGTATTCCGAGCTCAATGACCCGATCGACCAGTATGAGCGTTTCGTCGAGCAGATGCGACTTGGCGAGAAAGGCGATGACGAGGCAATGATCATAGACCACGATTTCATCCGTGCCCTCGAGTACGGCATGCCTCCTACGTCGGGCATGGGTATCGGCATGGATCGTCTGGTGATGCTCATGACCGGACAGACGACGATACAGGAAGTGCTTTTCTTCCCGCAGATGCGCCCCGAGAAAGTCGAGCGCCGCGACAAGCCTGAAGCTTACGAAGCTATCGGTATCGCAGCCGAATGGGTGGCTCCCCTTCAGAAAGCCGGAGTGCTGACTGTCGATGCTCTTGCTGATGTCGCTTCCGCCGGTAAACTGCACCAGGAGCTCTGCGGCCTGAACAAGAAATTCAAACTCGAACTTAAAAATCCCACAGTCGACGAAGTGACCGCCTGGATAGCAGCCGCATCTGCCACCCGTCAGTAAACAACGATCATGAACAGCTCCTCAGACACACATAGCCCGGCGTTTCCCGGCAAAACGGCCATACTCGGCAGCGGCACCTGGGCCACGGCTCTGGCCAAACTTATCCTTGCCAACAACAGGACGATAGGGTGGTATGTGCGTCGCGACAGCCTGATTGCCGATTTCATCGCTACGGGACGTAATACGGCCTATCTGTCGGATGTGGAGTTTGATGTGAGCCGTATTCGTTTTTCGAGCGACATAAATGAGGTGTGTGATGAGGCCGACACGATCATTATTGCCATACCGTCGCCCTATTTCAAGGACGAAACCGATAAGATCACTGCCGGCATATCCGGCAAGAATATAGTCTCGGCCGTCAAAGGCATCGTGCCGGGCGACAATGTACTGATCACCGACTATATGCAGAGCCGTTTCGGTATTGCCCCTGACCGCTGTCTGGTTATAGGCGGACCATGCCACGCCGAAGAGGTGGCTATGGCAAGACCGTCATATCTGACCGTCGCCTGCAGCGATATAGACCGCGCGGCAGTCTTCGCCCAGACACTGTCGGGAAAGAACACTCACACGATCACATCGGCCGATGTCGACGGGATCGAGTATGCCGCCGTGCTCAAGAATGTCTATGCCATCGCATCCGGAATTGTCCATGGTCTGAAAATGGGTGATAATTTTCTGGCAATGCTGATGTCAAACGCTATCCGCGAAATGGCCTCGTTTGTCAATACTGCCGTTCCGGTCAGCCGTGACATATGCGACTCCGTCTATCTCGGCGATCTCCTGATTACGGCTTATTCGCGTTTCTCTCGCAACCATTATTTAGGATCGATGATAGGCCGGGGCTATTCGGTCAAAGCGGCAAGAATGGAAATGGAGCAGACTGCCGAAGGCTATTATGCGGCGAAGTGCATCCATGATATCAACGAACGTTATGAAGTGGCTATGCCGATACTTAACGGAGTCTACGACATCCTTTACCGCAAGGCAAAGCCTGATGAGACCGTGATCCGCATGGCTGAATATTTTGACTGATATAAAAACTGAAATTCAAGAATATCATACTTAAAAATCAACTTCAATGAAACAAATCGAACTCAGCATTAAAAATGCATTCGGCGCGACAACCCGTCAGGATGTCGACGCACTGAAACCCGCTGCGCAGCAGGGTCTCAGGAAACTCACCGACGGCAGCGGCCTCGGCAGTGATTTCCTCGGTTGGGTCAAACTGCCAAGTGAAACCCCGGCATCACTTCTCGACGATATCAATGCCACGGCAGCCGATCTGCGCGCCAACTGCGACACCGTCGTCGTGATCGGTATCGGAGGCAGCTATCTCGGAGCAAAAGCCGTGATCGAGGCTCTGTCGGATTCGTTCCAGGCTTACCGCCGCGATGCTGCGACACGTATTTTATTTGCAGGACAGAATATCGGCGAGGATTATCTCTACGAGCTGTCAGACTATCTGAAAGATAAGAAATTCGGAATAATCGTAATCTCTAAATCAGGTACGACTACCGAGCCGGCGATAGCTTTCCGTCTGCTCAAAGATCAGCTCGAGCATCAGCTCGGACGCGAGGAAGCGTCTAAGCGTATCGTTGCAGTAACAGACGCAAGCCGCGGCGCGCTCCGCAGCCTTGCAACCCAGGAAGGTTATAAGACTTATGTCATTCCCGACAACGTTGGCGGCCGTTTCTCTGTTCTCACTCCGGTCGGCCTGCTGCCTATAGCAGTCGCAGGGTTCGACATCCATGCACTCGTCGAAGGCGCCGCAGCTTTCGAAGAGGCAACGCTTACAGGAGCCAATGACATGTCGGTTCTGTATGCTCAGACCCGTAACGCTCTCTACCGTGCCGGTAAAAAGACAGAGATCCTCGTCAACTATAACCCCAAACTCCATTTCTTCGGCGAATGGTGGAAACAGCTCTACGGCGAGAGCGAAGGCAAAGACCATAAAGGAATATTCCCCGCAGCTGTCGACAACTCGACAGATCTCCACTCGATGGGTCAGTGGATTCAGGAAGGTGAGCGCACGATCTTCGAGACAGTCCTCTCTGTTGTCGAGCAGAAACACGAACTCCGCATCGGTCACGATGAGGCAAATCTCGACGGCCTTAACTTCCTTGCCGGCAAACGTGTCGACGAAGTAAACAAGATGGCTGAGCTTGGTACCATACTCGCTCACGTCGACGGCGGTGTGCCCAATATCCATGTCACAATTCCGGCTCTCACCGAAACATATCTCGGTCAGCTCATATATTTCTTCGAGGCTGCCTGCGGTGTCAGCGGATATATTCTCAACATCAATCCGTTCAATCAGCCGGGCGTAGAGGCTTACAAGAAAAACATGTTCGCTCTTCTCGAGAAACCCGGCTATGAAGCAGAAACCGAGGCTATCAAGAAACGTATCTGACAGAATTTAGGATCTGAAACAAACAAGCAGACCGCAGTCATCCGAGAAATCGGGACTACGGTCTGTTTTTATAATATGTATTGGTCTTTTGTTAAGCTAAAATAAAAAACAGGCTGCAATTTTGGTTGCAGCCTGTCTTTTTATATCAGGGAAATGATTATTTCACTGCGTTGAGAGTGTAGAAATCGGGAGCGGTGGGAGTCTCAAGTGAGTCGTTGAGCATGATGAGAGTAGAGTCTGTAGCGTTAAGGAAGCAGATGTCTTTAACGGCCGAGTCATTTACAGAAGGAGTAAGTTTGAGGTAAGAGAAACCGTTCTTGTCGACAGTTGTGTAAGTACCTTCAGACTTAACGCTGAGGATCTCGTTGATGCCGAGGTTGGCAGTAGTGTCGAGAGCAAAGTAGGTCTCGATCATGTCATAGTTGCCGTCGTTGAGCTGGAGAGTGTACCATACGCCGTCACAGTCAGCAGCGGGAAGGATACCTGTGTAAGCAGCTTTGGCTACAGTGATTGTATCAGTTGCAGCGGCTTCAGCATCAGCTGCTTTTTTGCCTGAACAAGCTGCCATGCCGAGGATGGCGATAGTTGCGGTTGCGATAAAGAATAACTTTTTCATAACTTTTTGAATTAAAATTTAGTAAATAGTGTGCAGTTATAGAATTTGGTAATAATGCTTTTTCAAATAGGATACACTATAAATCGGCCGCGAAGTTACGAAATATTCTTAAATTTTAATGTGATTTGTGAATAAAAAAATTGCGATTATCTCAAATTTTTATGATTTGTTGTCTTTTTAATCCCCTATCGATAAAAACAAACCTCGTAAATCACACTTGAAAAAACATTATATCTCTTTCAGCTCAGCGAGACGGGCGATATATTTGCCGATGATGTCGAACTCGAGGTTGACGCGGTCGCCGACCTTGATGTTGCGGAAATTGGTGTGCTCGAATGTAAACGGTATGATCGCTACACGGAACGATCCGGACTCACTGTCGCATACGGTGAGACTGACGCCGTTGACGGTCACGGACCCTTTCTCGACGGTCATGTATCCTTTGGCTATCATGCCAGGATCAATATTATAAGTGAATTTGTAATAGCGGCTGCCGTCAGCGTCTTCGATGCTCTCGCAAATGGCCGTGCAGTCGACGTGGCCCTGAACGATATGCCCGTCAAGGCGCCCGTTCATCATCATAGAGCGTTCGAGGTTGACGAGATCACCGGGTTTGAGACTTCCGAGGTTCGACCGGTCGAGAGTCTCGCGTATCGCGGTTACTTCATATGTGCTGTCGGGATGGATGGCCACTACGGTGAGACACACTCCGTTATGAGCCACGGACTGGTCGATGCGCAGCTCGTCGGCAAACGAGCATTTCACGCGAAGATTGACATTACTTTCGTTATGAGTGATGGCGGTGATTTCGGCCGCTTCTTCTACTATACCTGAGAACATGATCTTGAATAATTTAGTTGATGATTGATATTTCAGTTGTTTTTCCTGGTACGAATTTCAGTTTTACCGACAGCAGCCCCGAGTTGCTGTCGTAGATGAATTTTGTTTTTTTGCCGTTGACAGTGACCGAAGAGGGTGCAGCTGCAAGTCCGGGCACCTTGAAGTCAATGTCGATTTTGTCCGGGGTCATGTCGTATGTCCCTTCCGAGCTGATTGTGATCTTCATATCCCCGTTGTCGGCGCAGTCGCCATTGAAGCGGATGAGTCTGTAACTGCCTTGGGCGAGCGAGCGCGGAGACATGCGATTGTCGTCAAAGAGAGTGTAGTCTGACTCAATGCCGCGAGTCGCATAGTAGCTTACGGTCAGACGTGAGGGATCATAATCCGTAGTATTCGTCATCCGGTAATCAGACTGAGGAATAAATGCTCCGGCGCGTACGAAAAGCGGAAGGACATCGAGCGGGGCATCGTAGGAGTTTATCATTCCGGTGTAGCTTACCCGCGGATCACGCATGTCGATCCAACGGCCGCGAGGAAAAACGATCGGGCGGCTTACGGCGCCCTGTTTCAGCACGGGAGCGACAAGGATGTCGCGTCCCCAGAGATATTCGTCGGTGATTGTGTCGCAGCCGGCGGGACCTTTGTCATGGAAATTGAGCGGACGCACCAGCGGCCATCCTTTTGTGGCGTTTTCGTATGCAAGTGTATAGTTATATGGTATCCAGCGGTATCGGTCGGTTATAAGTTTTTTGATTATATCGGCCTGATCAGGATAGTGATATGGTTCGGCGTACTCCTGAGAATGAGTGCGGAGTACGGGAGAAAACAGACCGAGCTGGAGCCAGCGCACATAAAGTTCGGGATCTTTAGGGTTAGCCTCGTCAATAGCAAAACCACCGACATCGTGACTCATGTAGCCGAGTCCGCTCAGGCCGGAGTTGAGCATGATGCGGATCTGAGGCTCGAGGCCGCCCCAAGAACGGGAGACATCGCCCGACCAGGGGAACACACTGAAACGCTGGAGCCCTGTAGTGCCGCCGCGCATGAGAGCGAACAGGCGCCGGTTGGGATATTTTTCAGCGAAGAGATCATAGATGATTTTACTCCAGTCATTGCCGTAGCGGTTATGATATTCACGGCCTTTGAGACCGTTGGCATGGCGAGAGGAAGAAGGATGCTGTTCGGGTTCGCCGAGATCGCCCCACCATCCTGCAATGCCCATGTCGGTCAGTTCGCCGTAGCGTTTGGCGAGCCATGCTTTGGTATCGGGATTGGAGACATCAAACATTCCTCCCTTGCCGACCCATATCTCGACTTCAAGCGGATTTCCGATTGAATCACGCACAAAAATACCTTTCGGTGCGAGAGAATCATAGTTTTCGACACCTTTGCCGTTGCGCAGGACATATGGTTGCGATATCGGCACAACATTAACTCCTTGTCGGGCGAGGGCGGTAAGCATTTTTTCGGGGTTAGGCCACTGTGCGGGCTCCCAGTCAAGGCGCCCCATATCTTCTTCTTTGCCGTACCAGTAAAGATCAAGCACGAGTCCGTCGAGCGGATAACCGAGCGATTTTAGCTGCTTGACTACTTCTTCTGTCTCAGCCTGAGTCTTGTAGCCATATTTCGACGTTATATAACCGAGAGCCCATAGCGGCGGCAGATCCTGTCGGCCGGTTATGGCAGTGAGCTGTTCGACAGCATCGGCGACGGTCGACACGCCGTTGACGAAATAATAACTTACGGCTCCGGGCGCCTCGGTGATGTATTTTATCGGATCCGAAAGGATAAGAGTCGATGCCGCGTAGTCGTCGAAGACCAGAGCGAAGCCGTCGGACGATACGACAAGCGGCATAGTGATGTTCATTTGGTCGATGCGGCTGTCGGTCCCGGTGTAGCCATATGTCGGGCGGTTATACATGACGAGCGTGTCACCACGCAGATCAAGCGAATGACCGCGCTCACCGGCGCCGTAGTATGCTCCTGAGGCCGTTGTGGCGAGTTCGATTTCGAACTTGCCGTCATTGAGTGTGCGCACACCGTTGTCTGTGACTATGCGCCCGTCGCCGCCATAGATAGTCAGAGCGCCTGTCTGCGAATCGATGATGGCTGTCACGCTACCGGTGGAAATCGACGTCAGGTTGTCGTTGAGTGATGCCTTGATTGCACCGGTTTCCTCGCTGCGTGTGTCAAACCTGTTTGCTGTCAGCTCTTTTTCATCGCCTACTCGATTGGTGACTTTCAGTGTATTGGCGTTGATGACGCTGACTTCGACGGTGCGTCCTGCCGGAGTTACGGCGGTCAATGATTCGAATGCATAGCCGTTGATTGCGGCGAAAGTGGCCGTGTATGTGACCGCCAGAATTATGAAAACAGTTTGTTTAAAATATACTTTCATTGGTTGAGGGATTATGGATCGATCCAGTAAGTGTAGCCGCGCCAGCTGATGGCTGTGTCTCCGTCGCGATTATAGGTCGGATTATGGTTGTCATCACGGCGCGGATCGACTTTTTTATTTATGGCGTCGGATGCTGCTTTGACGATCTTGGAAAAATTTTTTGATGAACTGAGTTGTGGAGCCCATTTTTCGGTGATGATGTCGAAACGGTAGTTGTTGAGATCATCGAAAAGGCCTTTCAGTGCGTCAATTTTTTCCATGTCATCGCGTTGCCATATGCGGTTGTTGTCAAGATAGACCGATGCTTCAGTCGGCTGAAACTCAGGGCTGTCGGTAACAGATGCCGTTTCGGCATGAGGTTTGTCGGCGGATGCAGCGGGAGCGTCCGCGTCTGAACATCCGTGGCCTAACAACAGCATTAAGATAATACCGGTCACAAAACCCGCAGCTCCCCAGATCCATTTGCCGATACTGCGACGTTCTGACAGACGCAGTTTGTTGGAGTTATCGGATCCTGCCACGGGCTTTCCGACTGTTTTATATCCTGCGACCGGACTGCGCAGTATGGGTTTTGATGATTCTATTTCAAATTCGAGCGACGTTCGCCCGTCGGGTGTAGAAATCGGCAGGGCGAAGATGTAAGTCAGCTGATCAGAGCGTTTGCCGGACGTTTTATCTGATTCTTTATATGTGTCACTATCAGTTGACTCTGTGGAATCATCTTCATATCTCTGTTCTTCTACATAGGTCAGACTTAGATCGACCATAGAATTTTGGAACGGGATAACCGAATCGTCAAGCAGAACCACAGCTTTGTAGCCGCTCCAGTCCGGCCGATAAATTTCTTCGCCTATGATGTCGGCTAAAGATCGGCCACTGGCTTTGCCATAGCTCAGAAAGGCATAGTCTTTTCCCCGCGAGGCTTTTATCCGGGGAGCTTTGTCTCGGAGATCATATTCGCGGCCGAACATGCGGTTGAGTTCATCCATCTCGGTTTGTGTGACGGCTTTGGCGAGAACTATGTCACTGACCCTCGAAAGTACCTCCTCAAGATCTTCGGCCATTATATCGAGATTTTTGTCGACGTAGATCGTAGCGTCGAGATGATTAGGACGCGTGGGGGGAATTGTCCTGATGACGTGGATAGCATAACCGCCGGAGAGATTGGTGACGATAAAGAATACAATTTTAGCCGAGGGAGCATAGTCTATCAGCGATACCGCCGTCCGCATGTCGGCGGCCGCACGTCGTCCTTCGTCAGTCGGGTTGATTTCGGCGAGACGGACGTTGTCGTGTGACGATTTTGATATGTAGAGTTGAAGAGTATTCATGTTGCTGCAAAAATACGGAAAATTATGTAAATATGGTCAGGGACTGTGCTTTTGTTGTTGTTGATTCAAAATTTTTTTACCGATTATAGTCTGACTGTTAAATCTTTTGATTAGCTTTGCAATCATTATGTCTTAAATCTCATTCAGCATGAAACAGTTATTCACGATAATCCTGTCTGTTATTTTTGCTTCTGCGGCGCCACTTGCTTCTGCTGTTACTGTTGAAGAAATCGCGGCATTGCGTAATGCGGCCGACAGTCTTCACTCTATCGGCCGTACGGATTCGGCTGAAATTGTCGGCCGCCACGCTGTATTGCTCGCAGAAAAAAGCGGAGATCCGACACAGATCGTCGGCACCAATGCCGCTCATGGCGTATTTTTGCGCTCGCTGGGACGCATTGATGAGGCTCTCAAAAGTTACGAGACAGCTCTGGAAATCGTGACTTCAGGACAATTTCGTGAAAATCCCGATCAGGAGGCAATAGAGGAAATTGCGTCACTTTATATCAACCTTGCGGTCCTTAATCTTGATATGCAGCATAAAGACGAAGCGACGGCCAATGCGGTGCTCGCCGGCGACTGGATAGCAAAAAGTGACGACCCGGAGTTGAAAAGCACCATATATGGTGTTGCCGGGTCTGTGCTGACAGGCTGTGGAGATCTCGACAACGCATTGCGCTATCAGGACCTGGCCTATCAGAACGCTTTGGCCGCCAATGACGAAGAGGCGGCGTTCAGGGCCGCGGCCTACACAATGCTTATTGCCGACAGAAGCGGCAATAAGCAGGAGGCATCCGTCTGGCGTGAGAAATGCAACGCATTGTTGCCGTCAGTCGAATCGATGATGGCCCGACTGGTGTATTATCAGGCCGAATGCTCGATCTGTCTGAAAAACGATGATCTGCGCGGCTCTCTGAAGTGGTTTGACGAGATACTTGCGCTTGAGGGCATCGACAGTCTGCCGTTTGTGAAGTTTGACTGCTATAATAATATGCACCTCGCCTATGCCGGACTTGGAGACTATGATGGGGCATATTCGACTCTGCTGAAAAGCAATGAACTGCGTGATACCATCTGGGAGCAGGAGAAAACCGAGAGTCTGCGTGATCTTACAGTGAAATATCACACTCAGGAAACCGAACTTGCTCTCGCTCAGAGCGAGACCCGAAGGGCTACCGTGCTGATGTGGCTGTTTGGAGTTGTCGGTCTTCTGTTGACAGGTACAATAATATTTGTTATCTATGCTAATCGTCAGCGTCATCGCCGGATGATGAAGGAGATGGAATTTGCCGCCTTGCGGGAAGACATCGGACGACAGCTTACCCGACAATATGTCGAGGGTCTCGAAAACGAACGCCGGCGCATGTCATGCGAACTACATGACGGCGTCTGCAATGATCTTCTGGCTATACAGATGAACCTCAGTAACGGCCTGTCGCCTGAATGTACCGCACAATTGATCGCTATCTGCCGCGAATCTGTGCGCCGCATTTCCCATGAGCTGATGCCGCCGGAATTTGCCTATGCTTCACTCGATGAGGTCGTGCGCTATTTCGTGTCTAAACAGGCCGAGGCAAATGAAGGGCGGATTGCTATAGTCTATCGTTCGTCATCAGGCGACAGCGCCTGGACTTCAGTACCTGACGCTACAGCGCTCGAAGTCTACCGCATAATTCAGGAAGCGGTCGGCAATGCCGTCAAGCATTCCGGGGCCACAGAGATAGCCGTCAGTCTTGATATAGATGGGAAAACTCTTGAAGCTAAAATAGTCGATAACGGGACGTATAAGTCAGCAGCCCGTAAAGGCATGGGTCTCGAGTCGATGCGCAGGCGTGCAAATTCGATCGGAGGATCTGTTGTGACCGAGCTGCTTGCCGAAGGTGGTACACAAGTACGACTGACAGTGAAGATATAGGCAATAACAACTCCAAAAACATCTTAAAACTATGGAATTCCGTAATTGACATGCGTTTGATGGTACAGTAATTTTGTGAGATAAAATAAATTGCAAAATTACTGTCCTTACAATGACCGGAAAATCAGCATTATCACAAATGAAAATAGCCGTCGTTGATGACCATGATCTGATCAGGGAGGGATTCAATTCCATTCTTGTGAACAATGGTGCCGATGACGTTGAAAAATATAGCACGGCAATGGCTCTGATAGAGCAGCTTGATGCCGGCAAATCGTTTGACTTCTATGTTATTGATCTCGAATTGCCTGATATTGACGGTTTTGTCCTCATAGAGATGATACGTGCCCGTAATCCAGTCGCACATATCATTGTCAGCACTGTCCATGATGAGATCTGGACACTACGCAAATTGCTCGCGCGTGATGTAAACGCTATTATCTACAAATCAGGCGACGGCAATGAGATCGTCATGGCGATCAATGAGATACTCAAGGGCAACAATTATTATTGTGATGCTGTCCATAAGGCTTTGAAGTCGGCTTGCGACAATTCGGTCCATCCGTCGTCGCGCGAACTCGAAGTACTCTATCAGATTGCACAGGGAAAAACGTCGCGTGAGATCGCGGCTGCTATGTTTGTTACCGAAAACACAATCGAAGCCCATCGCAAGGCTTTGTTATCCAAGCTTGGAGCCGTCAATGTGGCCGACCTTATCGTAAAGGCCATAGAGCGCGGCTATATCCGCAAAAGCGGCGTCATCCGCTAATAATTTGGTCTGACACATCAGTGCTGACAGACTGTAAGCTGTCGTCGGCGTGTCTATCGAATGGAAATCCCAAATAATTTAATATAAACTCTTATGATTAAACTACTCATTAAGGCGATAACTGTATTTTTATCTGCCATTATTGCCTCTCCTTGTCTGCTTGCGCAGACTATATGGGATGGCTCTACAGACACCGAGTGGGAAGGGGATGGAAGTGCTGGATCCCCTTATCTTATCGGCACGGCGGCTGAGCTTGCCGGATTAGCTAAGCGTACGAATGCCAATGAAACATTCGAAGGCAAGTATTTTAAGCTAACTGCTGATATCTGGCTCAGTGATCCCGCGGCTCCCGATAAGGATAAACCCCTTTGGGAACCGATCGGTATGTCCGTTATAAACAATGGTGACAGTGAAGATAATCCCGGCGGATTCTGGGGTGAGGATCATTGGTTCAAAGGCTCTTTCGACGGTAACGGACACACGATCCATAATCTCTGGTATGCCCATGACTCTGAATTTGTCGATAATTTCGATGATCCGTTCAATGACGGCACTTATGACTTCGACGGCTGGAGCAAGGCCCTGTTCGGGAATATCGATGGAGCTACGATAAGCAATCTTACACTGTCAAACGTCAATATTCAGTGTATGCTGCATGGTGCCGCACTGGTATGCGTGGCTAAAAATTCCACAATTACAGATATTACAGTCGACGGTCTGATCGTATGCGGTACTACGGAAAGAGAAGGCGGCTCTGCTGCAGGTATCGTGACCGAGGCAGAAGGAACGACAATCAAACGCTGTAAATCAGCGGCTTCCGTGCGTTCTGTTTCAGGTGCCGGCGGAGTGGCTTCGCAGTTGACGGCCTGTATTGTCAAAGAATGTGTTTCGACAGGTCGAGTCGCTTCGATGAGAGGTGCCGGTGGTCTCGCCGGATGGATTCTTGCAGGAAGTGAAGTTACTGACTGCCATTCATCAGCCGAAGTTATTCAATTAAATTCTAAAAGGCCGGGCACTAATATAGGCGGTTTTGTCGGATCGGTCAGCGGCTCTGTCGTGAAATGCTGTTCGTCGACAGGCAATCTTAAGGTGGACGCTAACGGCTATGGTTTTGTCGGAAGTGTGATCGATAACGGTCTCGTTGAGTCGTGCTACGCAGTCTGCGATATAGTTAAAGACGGATATGCAGTGTTCATGACTTCGTTTGTCGGTAATATAGGCGCCGGCCATCTTGTCGGCGAAGATCCGGTGTATGGATATGTCAGAAACTGTTACGGCGCGGCAAAATACTCTTATCAGCCTTGTCCGTCAGATGTAATAACCACCGGTAATCATATAGGCGGATTCGCAAGTTCGATGGATGTAGGTTCGCAGGCTGTAAACTGTTTCTATAACTCTGATACTGCCACCGGCGTAAATTCTATACAGCCGAGTGTCGGCGATCCGCAACCGTTATGGTTTGAATTCGGGCTTACGACCGAATACATGCAGTCCCAGGCATTTGTCGACCAACTCAACGAAATGGCCGGTGTGATCGGTTCAAGTCTGTGGAAATACAACCCCGGTGCTTATCCTACGCCTACGGGCATCGTGGCTCCGGCATCCAACGCGCCTTTCGGAGGCGGCGACGGATCGGAATCAGCTCCCTGGCGCATATCTACAAAGGATCATCTTTTAGATCTTGCCCGTCTGACCAATCATGGCTGGACTTTTGAAAATCAGTTTATTGAACAGACAGCTGATATTGCCCTCAATGCTCCCAAAGAACAGTGGGGCGAGCATATGCCCGAACTTTGGACTCCTATAGGCCAATACTGCAAGTATGCTGGCCGTGCATTCCAGTTCCATGGTTCCTATAACGGAAATCTCCACACTGTCAGCAATATGTACCTTGAAAGCAATGTTGCCAATTATGCGGGTCTGTTCGGTGTCATCGGCGACGGAGCGCGTATTTCCAACCTCGGTGTGACAGACGCATATATTTGTAACAGTGCCTCAGTCTCATCGGTTACTTCGGGTATACTTGTCGGCTCGGTCGGCATGTTCAATGACGAGAGCGAAGGTACGCGTCATATCACAAACTGCTGGACGTCGGGCTATAACGAGAGCTTTGCTGCAAGCGGTCTGATCGGCGGTACCACTCAGTGGGGCAAGACATTCGTTGACAACTGTTACACTACCGCACAGATACTCAGCAGCGGCTATCGAATCGGAGGTGCTTTTGTAGCTGACGAATATGCCGGTGATCACAATATATATCTTTCCGCATCATATTTCAACGGATCGTTTGTTAAGAACGGCTATAATGATGTTCCGTCAGTGTTCAATATGTGCGTTGTCTCGGATTCATATTATTCGACAGACGCATATCCGACAGACGGCGGATATGAGTATTACTCCTGCGGACGCACTTCAGCCTATATGACGACTCCCGAATTTGTCAACGAGCTCTCTTATGCTTCTGCCGCCGCAGGTCTTGAGTCTCCATGGAGATATACCGAAGGAGAAACGGCGTCGTTCATTGGCACTGCTCCGGAAATCAATGTCACTTTCGAGTTTGATGATGCCAAGAGCGTGACATTCAAAGCTCTGTCGGGCAGCAAACTTACTGCGCCCTCCGTAACACCGCCTGAAGAAGGAATGACTCTCTTGGGATGGTACGATGTGAATACATCCCGCCTGTTTGATTTTGCCAATACTACGGTATCAGCTCCGATAACTCTTCGCGCCAAATGGGGTAAAGGCATAACACCTGACTATACACCTTTCAAAAACAAGTTCGCAAAGACCTATCATATCCAGACTCCGGCTCATTTGCTGGCTTTTGCCAATATAGTAAACGGCGACGTCGATTTCGCAACTGATGGAGTTGAACAGAAGAATTTTGAAGGTTATACCATAGTCCTTGATAATGATATCGAATGGAACCCGATATCAGATTTCGACAATTGGGGCAACGGCGTTACACCGATTGCGTTCCGCTCTGTCGGTCTGGGAAGCAATTATAAGTTTAACGGAACATTCGACGGTCAGGGACACAGTATTATCGGCCTGTATATAAACGAATCTCTTTGGGATGGTACATTCGGCATGTTTACAAGTCTTGATGAAAAAGCCGTAGTGCAAAATCTCATACTCAAAAACGCATGTGTCGAAGCCGGTTTCACATATGGTGATCCTTGCATAGGCCTTCTTGTCGCAACGTCAAGCGGCCGTGTTTACCGCTGCGGTGCCGAAGGTAAGATCATAATGACTGATGCAGCCAAGAGCGGCGGCTATGTCGGCGGTCTTATCGGCCGCACAACCGACAATGCCGAGACTACGGCTTTACAGGAGTGCTATGCAATTGTTGAGGCTCATCTTAACGACCAGGGCTTCGGTGGTCTGATATATACTACAAAGGGTAATATTGACAACTCATTTGCGCGTTCTGATGTCAGGTGGAAAAATTACGGTTGGTTTGGCGGGGTAGTGTGTCTCCAGCAGGGTTCTGCAGTTGTCAGCAACAGCTGGAGCGCCACCAAACTTGACTGGAAATGGTCTATGGAAAAAGAGAAACGTCCCGGCGGAGCAGCGTATGGCGAAAAAGTCAATAGCAATTCCGGTGTTTATTATGACAAGACCCTGCTCGGCGAAGCTTTCGGGCCTGAGGCCGAATGGCTTGCATTGCCCGAATGGGAAAATGCTCCGAACCCTTACACTCTTGGAATCGGCCTCTCTGACACTGATATGAAGCGTATGGATTCAAAGTCGGAATTTGATTATAAAGATGTCTGGGGACGTCGTAATGATAAGAATGATGGTTATCCCTATCTTCGCTGGACTGCTCCCGGTCTTGAAAATGACGCGGAGGAAGCTATCCATGTGCAGTCTGTCACACTGGATAAGACAGATATTGAAGGAAATCCCGGAGAAACTGTTCAGCTGACAGCCACTGTCAGTCCCGAGAATGCGTCTGAGAAAGGAATCGTATGGTCTTCATCCGATGATAAGATCGCGACTGTCAGCGAGAGCGGTCTCGTGACTCTCGTAGCTGAGGGTAATGCCGTAATAACCGCTGCATCAGCCGAGAATGCCGAGATAAAGGCCGAATGTAACGTCAAGGTCGAAATTCCGGTCGTAGCGGTGACTGGCATAACTCTTGATCCTTCATCCTACAACGGAGAGGTGGGAGACAAGTTTGTGATCTCCGCTGTCGTAAATCCTGAAAACGCTACCAACAAGAATATCATCTGGTCTTCATCCGACGAAAATGTTGTGAAGGTCGACGAGGCCGGCAACGTCGAGTGTGTCGGCGGCGGCAATGCGGTGATAACTGCAACATCAGAGCAGAATCCTGAAGTTAAGGCGACATGCGGTGTTACAGTTAAAGTTGCTGTAACGGGTGTTACGCTCGACCGTCAGGAATATACAGGTAAGGTCGGTACGACTTTACAGCTTACTGCAACAGTCGAACCCGAAAATGCTACTGACAAGACACTGACTTGGTCTTCGTCGCGGCGAACTGTCGCAAGAGTGGATCAAAACGGTCTCGTGGAACTCCGTTCTGAAGGCACTGCAACGATTACTGTTTCTTGCGGATCATTCTCGGCAAGTTGTGAAATTACAGTAGAGCCCGATGAGATTATTATTGAATCAATTACAATCGAACCGGCCGAAGTCGTGCTGAAAGAGGGCGAGAGCGTTCATCTCAATGCAATGATTTATCCGGAGAATGCAACTAACACCGTACTGAGCTGGCGAAGCGAAGACGAAAAAGTTGCGATTGTTGATGAAGACGGTAATGTTACCGCCGTAGGATCAGGCTTGGCTTTAATAGTCGCTGAAACTACCGATGGCAGCAATCTGTCGGCTCAGTGTATGATAAAAGTCGAAGGCGATGATAGCGGAATTGATGATATCGAAATAGACAAAGACACAGAAGTCCGCATTATATCGCTGCAAGGCAAGGTGCTGTACACCGGTAAATTTGCTGAGGCTCGCCTCATGCCGGGCGTATATATCGTCCGCTGCTCAGACGGTTCGGCTTCAAAAGTATTTATAAGATAACTGAAAAACACGATAAATTAAGAGTGGAAGGCCGTCGGGAGTATTGATCCCGGCGGCCTTCTTTGATGGGTGTTAAACAAAGGTATATAGTAAGTTTTTCGCGTATCGCCGAGATTAGCTGACGCTATATGAGGAGAGACGTCTGCGGCAATTTCAGCTGCATCATTTCGGAGATTTCGATCCCTGACGGTCACCGCTCCCGGCTTCTTTCATTTTGATAGTAGAACAGCATTATGACCGTTAAAGTTCACGCTGTCTGTGATTATTTCACCATTTTTGCAAACGGTGCGGGCAGGGGGGTTGAAAAGTTCATATCGGCACGCGATGACGGATGAGCGAAACGCAGGGTCATTGCGTGAAGAGCCAGACGATGGATGGGCGATGTTTTTGCTCCGTATTTTTTATCGCCGGCGATCGGATGACCGATGTCTTTCATATGGACGCGGATCTGATTTTTTCGTCCTGTCTCAAGCTGGACTTCTACGAGAGTATAGCCGTTGGCCGACTTCAGCACGCGGTAACGCGTTACTGCAAGTTGTCCGGCATTGGGATCGTCGGTAGAATAGACTTCGTGTTCGCTTGTCTCGGCGAGATAACTGCGAACTTCGCCTTCCTGCTGCTCAAGTTTTCCCTCGACTACGCATACATACCGGCGTTCAAGCACCATGTTGTTCCAGTTGTGTTGCATAGCCTCTTTGGCTCTGATATTTTTTGCAAACATCATCAGCCCCGAAGTGTGCTGGTCGAGACGATGAACAATGAATATTTTATTACGCGGATCGACGCGCTTCAGATAGTCACGCAGTATCGAATATGCTGTACCGGTCTTGATCTTGTCCGTACCGACCGACAGCAGTCCGTAACCTTTGTTTACAACGATTATGTCATCATCTTCGTAGACGAGTGACAGGCGCGGGTTGCGCAGGGTCTGAAACTCACGGGTAGTGTTTACTGCCACTTTGTCGCCTGCGGCGAGTGGCTGGTCAAACTGTGTGGTGACGCTACCGTTGACCATCACCTGACGGTGTTTCAGAAAGTCTTTGACCGTTGTGCGCTTGCGGTCGTGCATGACGGTGAGAAGAAATTCGAGAAGTGGCGCCGGGGTATCGGGTGTGAAGTTGAGGATTATGTCGGGACGGAACGGCGCACGTTCGGCTCCGGATTTAACGGAAAGATTTTTTCGCATTATTTTGTCTTTTTACGGGTAGAGGCAGCGCGCGTTTTCTTAGGCTTTACTTCCTGAGAGTTGACAATCTCCATAGCTTCGTCATAGTTTAGTGCCGAGGGGTCAGTCACTGTGCGGGGGATCTTGAAGTTATCCTTTTTGTAGGATATGTACACTCCATAGCGACCGTTGAGGATACGCAATTCGGGATCGTTGTCAAACAGTTTTACAACCTTTTTCTCTTCGGCTTCGCGTTTGGCGACTATCAGTTCGATTGCTTCTTCGAGCGAGAGTGCTGCCGGTTCAATGTCTTTTGGAATAGAGACGAATTTTCCCTGATGGCGGACGTAGGGACCGAAACGTCCGATGGCTACGACTACGTCAGATCCTTCGAATTCGCCTATTGACCGCGGAAAATCGAAGAGACCGAGGGCTTCGTCGAGTGTGATTGTCGACACAGACTGGCCTTTGAGCAATGATGCGAAGCGCGGTTTATTGTCTCCGTCTCCTGTACCGATCTGTACGAGAGGTCCGAAGCGGCCTATCTTGACACTGACCTGTTCGCCTGTCTTGGGATCGGTGCCGAGCACACGCTCGCCGACCTTGTGTTCCAGTTTCATTGTCATGGCCTTGTCGACTTCGGGATGGAACATCTTATAGAAGTCGTCCATTTCAGCCGACCACGGCAGTTTTCCCTCTGCGATGTCGTCAAATTTCTCTTCGACGCGGGCAGTGAAGTTATAATCGAGAATATCGGGGAAATATTCGGTCAGAAAGGCGTTGACCACAGTGCCGATATCGGTCGGGATCAGTTTGCCTTTTTCAGATCCGACGGTCTCGGTCTTTTTACGGTCGCTGATTTTGCCGTTTTTGAGAGTCAGAGTGTCAAATGTGCGTTTAACTCCTTCTTTTTCACCTTTTTCGACATATTCTCGCTGCTGTATGGTCGAAATTGTCGGTGCGTAGGTTGACGGGCGACCGATGCCGAGTTCTTCCATCTTCTTGACAAGTGATGCCTCGGTATAGCGGGGCGGCTGCTGGGTGAAGCGCTCGGTTGCGGTCATCTCTACCGGCGTCAGAAGCTGTCCCATCGAAACTTTGGGCAGCGTGAGCAGACCTTCTTCGGCTTCCTCATCGTCACGGCTCTCTATGTATACACGCAGGAAGCCGTCGAACTGTATTGTTTCGCCGTTTGACACGAAATGTTCCTCTCTTGACGAGGGCTGAATGTCAATAGTAGTTTTTTCAACGACTGCGTCAGCCATCTGTGAGGCGATGGTGCGCTTCCATATTAGCGAATACAGCCGCTTTTCCTGAACGTTACCTTCGATGGTGGCATGGCTGATATATGTAGGTCGGATAGCTTCGTGTGCTTCCTGTGCGCCTTTCGAACTGGTGTGATAGCGGCGCACCTTCAGATATTCCGGTCCGATATTGTTGTTAATCTCGTCTGATATTGAAGCGATGGCTTCATTTGAGAGGTTGACAGAGTCTGTACGCATGTATGTGATGTGGCCGGCCTCGTAGAGGCGCTGAGCCACCATCATGGTCTGGGACACTGTAAAGCCGAGTTTGCGCGAGGCTTCCTGCTGGAGAGTGGATGTTGTAAAAGGGGGAGCCGGACTTTTCTTGAGCGGACGAACGTTGATGTTGCTGACCTTGAAAGTTGAACCTATGCAGTCCTGAAGAAATGCTTTTGCAGCCTGAAGATCGGGCAGACGCTTGCTGAGTTCAGATTTCAGTAAATGGCCGCCGTCGACTGAGAATGTCACATTGACACGGAAAAACGGCTCGCTGACAAAATTTTTGATCTCCTCTTCACGCTCTACGATAAGTCGTACAGCCACAGATTGCACGCGTCCGGCCGACAGCGCCGGCTTGATTTTCTTCCAGAGCACCGGCGACAGTTCAAAACCGACAATGCGGTCGAGCACTCGCCGAGCCTGTTGGGCGTCAACACGGTTTAGATCAATCGTACGAGGATTGGCTATTGCGTGGAGTATGGCGTTTTTGGTGATCTCATGAAAAACGATGCGTCGGGTGTTTTCGGGTTTAAGGCCGAGCACTTCATACAGGTGCCATGCGATGGCTTCTCCTTCGCGGTCTTCATCGGAAGCGAGCCAGACGGTCTCTGCATCGGCTGCCGCTTTTTTTAGATCAGCCACAAGCTGTTTCTTATCATCAGGAATTTCATAGACCGGTTTGAAGCCGTTGTCGATGTCGATGCTGAAATTTTTTTTCTTCAGGTCGCGAATATGGCCGTAGCTTGACATGACTTTATAGTCTTTGCCGAGGAATTTTTCTATAGTTTTTGCTTTTGCGGGAGATTCGACGATGACGAGATTTTTCAGCATAGTATTTCCGTTTTTTTATTTCGAGCGACAAATGTAGTCAAAAAAATCCCAACTACACATTATTTATATCTTTTTTATATTTGTGTGCCTCAATGAGCACCGGAGCGCTTCTATTTAGAAACGCTCCGCTCGGGTAAAAGTTGAGAAGTATCTGTCTTGTCCCATCTGTATAGGCGGTCTCCGGGACGGATCTTGGCCGGAACAGGGATTGAGAAAGCATCGCCTTTGACTGCACGCGACACAGATTTGAGATCGACGCGGATTTCATCAACAGTTATGATCAGCGCACCGGTCGTTGGTCCGGTTATGACGATTTCATCTCCGACGTTGAGTTCGCCTGCCTCCATAAAGAATTCGCCGACACCGAGCTTTGAAAAATATTTTACCCCTTTTGCCGCGTAATGTTTGACGCGGGTGGCTGATGAACCGTATTTGGAAGACCATTCTCCCAAACGTTGTCCGAGGTAATAGCCGTCCCAGAAATCACGGTTGAAAATTTTGCGCAGACGTTGGTCCCAGTCTTGGATCTTCTCATCAGAGTAGGTGCCGTCACAAATAGCATCAAGAGCTTCGGAATAACATCTGACAGCAATGTTTACGTATTCCGCTCCGCGGGCTCGCCCCTCGATCTTAAATACGCTGACGCCGGCATCGACCATCTTGTTGAGAAAATGAATGGTTTTAAGATCTTTCGGCGACATGATATACTTGTTGTCGACTCTGAGCTGATCGCCGGTCTCAAGATCTGTCACTTCATAACCGCGGCGGCATATCTGAGTGCAGGCACCGCGGTTGGCGCTTGAATTCATCTGGTGAAGACTCAGGTAGCATTTGCCCGATACGGCCATGCACAATGCACCGTGGCAGAACATTTCAATTTTGACAGGCTTGCCGGAAGGCCCACAGATATTTTCGGTGATTATGGCATCGTGGATCGCTTTTACTCGGTCAAGGGTGAGTTCACGCGCGAGAACGACAGTATCGGCGAACCGGGCATAGAAGCGTACGGCTTCGATATTGGAGATGTTACACTGTGTTGATATGTGAACTTCGACTCCCCGGCTGCGTGCATACGATATTGCAGCAATGTCTGAGGCTATTATGGCTGTTATACCTGCTTCGGCGGCCGCATCTATCACGGTTCTCATGTCGGCAAGATCGTCATCATATATTATTATATTGACGGTCAGATATGTTTTTACACCGGCCGCACGACATGTGTCAGCTATTTCGCGAAGATCGTCGAGCGTGAAGTTGACGCTTGAGCGTGAGCGCATGTTGAGCCCCTGGATGCCGAAGTAGACGGCGTCGGCACCGGCGGCGATGGCAGCGGCAAGTGATTCGTGGCTCCCCACGGGTGCCATTATTTCAAAGTCTTTACGGATCATGATTCGAAAAGATACAAAATCAACGAGGTCGCGACAAAATTTTGTCACGACCGTTGAATATTTTCAATAAGTTTCTCTAAGACCGTTTAAAGGATTATTCGGCCGGAGTTTCTTCAGCCGCAGGAGCCTGATCAGCAACGGGAGCGACAGGAATCTGGGTGTCAAACTGATTTGCGGGAGCCGCGGGAGTTTCGGTCTGGGTTTTTGTGCGGATTTCAGCTCTGTTGCTGACGCCCGGCATCACAAAAGCCGAGAGTACGGACAGGAACACGATCAGACCGGCGAGGATCCACGTGATTTTTTCGATGCCGCTATTAGTCGAACGCACACCCATAACCGCGTTGGCGCCGCTGAACTGTGAAGAAAGACCTCCGCCTTTTGATTTTTGGATCAAAACGATGCCGATCAGCAGGATAGCTACAATAACGGTGAGGACGATAGTAATAACGTATGCCATAAATTTATTGAATAATTTATATGATTTTTTATTAGTCAGATTCTTTTTGCGCTTGCTGAATCTTTATAAGTTTCTGCAAGAAACGCAATTGGTCTGCAAAGTAAATACTTTTTTTCGGATAATTCAAACTTAAATTAGATATAATTTCATATGCACGCTCGTAACGGCCTTGTTTTATGAAAATTTTAGCCAAACTTTCGCTCAAAAGAGAATCGTCTGACGGAGTATGTGCTGTGGCAGCCGATTTTGGCGGTGTCGGATTTTCGGGTCCGGGTTCCGGTTGTCTGACAGTCTCATGTTGCACGGCGATTTCAGCAGCCGGAGCATGATCACGGACAAAAGCGTCGATACAAGCATCGAGCGGGTCAGTCGGAGACGTCTGCACCTTCTCCTCCTTCATAAGGATCTCCGAATAGTCCGGTGTGGGGTTGAATATAAGGCGTTCGAGTAATTGGGTTTCGGAATGGTCAGCAGTGCCGTAGTTCGCGAAAAATGTGTCAATGGCGCTCTCTGTCGTCTGAGAACCGGCAGCAGGAGCAGGCGGATATAACGATGCAAAATTCTCGCTGCGCTCTGACATGCATTCAAACAATGCTTTTTTGTCGCCGCTGATGACGGCAAGATGGAACCTGAGCGACTCGGTCTCCGTGTCGGTAAGCGCCGATGTATGCTCTTTAAGAAGCATCATTGCCGGTAACGGGAAATAAGGATATCTGTCGGCCAGCGTACGGAGAGTGGTGATATCTGTAGATTCCGGATCAGCTAAAAATTGATTCAGTTCGTGATCTGTAGTGTCCATTGCTTTACCAGTTTCCGAGTGTCGCGTTGAAGATCAGTTCTACAAGTTCTTTTGATATCTGTTGACATAGGTCATCCTGTACGTCGTTGAGCATCAGTGAACTGTCGAAATCACGATAAGCGCTGAATGTTTGATCGATGTTATTGCTCTCCTGTTTGTTGTCGATATATTTGACTCTGACGGATATAGTCAGTCGGGTCTGCGACGCGTAGGCGTTTTCGGTTACAGCCTGCGGTGACAGACTGTAGCCGGTGATCTCCCCTTCTATCTGCAGATCGGAGGCTCCGTCGACAACCTGAAGTCTTGTATTTCGGGCTATATAGTCAAGGAGTTCGTTTTCAAATGTCTGCTGAAGGGGCGGATATACGAGAGCTGCCCGGATAGGAAATTCAGACACATGGACTGTGCGGTAGACTGTGTAGTCGAGGGCTGATCCGTTGAATTTATAGCTTATGCATCCGGGCATAGCCGAGGTCAGAGTCAGAATCAGCAGCAAGGTTCGCAATAAGCGGCTGTATTTATTGGTCGAGGCCATACTCTTTGATTTTTCTGTAAAGTGTTCGTTCTGATATTCCAAGTTCTTTCGCGGCGATCTTTCGGCGGCCGTTGTTGCGTTCGAGTGCGGCTTCGATTGCCTGCCGCTCTTTTTCTTCAAGCGAATGCGGCTCTGACGCTACGAGCGAAGGCACGGCAGGAGCGTGCGATATGTCGACGAGAGCCGTCGGCATTATGTCGACAGGCTTAGTCTCCCTATCATCTTCGGCGGGAGAGTTAGCCGGCTCTTTCATATCGACAAAAGCTTCGACAAGTTTAGTGTGTTTCTCTTCGAGCCGGTTTTTGAGCTCATCGATCTGGCTCTGGAGTCTGAATATGAGATTGAAGATCATTTCACGTTCGTTTTCATAGGTCCGCGACCTGGAAGAAGAGAGTGCGGGGGTATAGACCGTAGCATTTGCCGGCAAATACTGTCCGACTTTTTCATGGTCCACAGTCTCTCCGCTTTCGAACAGGGCGATCTGTTCGACCACGTTTTTAAGTTGCCGGACATTGCCGGGCCACGAATAATGGCTCAAAGCGTCGCGTCCGGACTCTGAAAATGTTATAGGTGCTGTCCGGTATCGTTCGGCGAAATCAGATGCGAATTTTCGGGACAGCAACATAATGTCGTCGCCGCGTTCGCGCAAAGGCGGTATGTTTATTTGAACAGTCGAGAGCCTATAATAGAGATCCTCACGAAAGCGGCCTTCTGACACAGCCTTTAGAAGATCGACATTAGTGGCGGCAACGATGCGGATATTGGTTTTCTGCACCGTCGAAGATCCGACTTTGAGAAATTCACCGGTTTCGAGTACGCGTAGCAGGCGCGCCTGAGTTGTCAGCGGCAGTTCGGCCACTTCGTCAAGAAAGATAGTGCCTCCGTTGGCTTCTTCGAAGTAGCCCTTGCGTGAGGCCACGGCTCCGGTAAAGGATCCTTTCTCATGGCCGAAAAGTTCGGAGTCGATAGTGCCCTCGGGTATTGCACCGCAGTTGACGGCGATGTATTTTGAGTGCTTTCGCGGGCTGTAGGAGTGGATAATCTGAGGAAAAAACTCTTTGCCTGTGCCACTTTCTCCGATCACAAGCACCGACAGATCGATCGGTGCCACACGTATTGCACGTGCGACGGCAACTTGTAGCAAAGGAGAGTTGCCGACGATGCCCAGACGCTGCTTGGCCTGACGCACATCGGCAGGAATTTCATTTTTTGAAATCAGTTCTTGCGGCATAATAAGAAGTTATTAGTGCAAAGATAGCATTTCTCAGCGAGCCGACCGGCCTCAATTATGATTTTTTTGGTATTGCTGATGAGTTTCGTGTTGTCAGATATTATGAAAATGTCATCAATGACCGAATTCTCTTAGCAATCTTATGATTTGTCTTACGGTATTTTCTATATTGCGGCATGTTGTATCCGGGTCAAGTGCATCTGAAATTTCGACCGGTGAGGAGAGGATAGAAAATATTGCCGCAAAACCGGCGTTATTCAGACTATCGGAAAACTCGACAGATCCTCCCAGAGCTACGACAGGTATGCCGTGGCGGCGACCGGCTGACAATACGCCGAATGGCGTTTTCCCCCTCATTGTCTGGCTGTCGATGCGTCCTTCTCCGGTAATTATCAGATCTGCGCCCTCAATGCGTCGGTCAAACCCCACAGCATCAAGAACCATATCGATACCTGGCCGCAGCCGAGCTCCGAGTGCAGCTGCCAACGCGCCTCCGACGCCTCCGGCCGCGCCTGCCCCCGGCATAACGGATACGTCGACGCCTGTAGCCTCAGCTAAGGCTTTTGCATAAATCTGCATTCCGGCCTCAAGAATTTCTATCGTCGCATCGTCGGCTCCTTTCTGACGGCCGAATACGCGGCTTGCACCACACGAACCGCAGAAAGGGTTGTCCACGTCGCAGGCTACGGTTATATCAGCCCCTAATATCAGAGGATCAAGACCCGACAGACTGATTGATGATACAGCTGCAAGATCTCTGCCGCAACCCTTTCCGCTGATTATATTGCCGTTAATGTCGAAGAATTCCGCGCCGAGGGCGCTGAGCATGCCCATGCCTCCGTCGTTGGTCGCGCTTCCTCCGATTCCGAGAAGTATTTTCCGGCAGCCTTTGTGTAACGCATCGCGGATCATCTCGCCTGTGCCGTAGCTTGTCGTCGACAACGGATCGCGCTCGTTCTCGCCGAGCAAAGTAAGTCCGCTTGCCTGAGCCATTTCCATTATTGCGGCACTACCGTCTGCTGAAATGCCATATATGGCTTTCACAGGCCGCATTAACGGATCGCAGACCGAGACGTTTTGTAACTGTCCGTGCCATGCCTCGGCAAGAGCCTCGACAGTGCCTTCGCCGCCATCACCAAGCGGGATGCATATTACTTCACAACCCGGCGATTCCTTGAGGATGGCATTACGGCACACATCGGCAAAACGGGTCGAACTGACCGAACCTTTGTATGAATCTGATGCAATGACGATTTTTTTCATGTAAAAACTGTTTTTGGCGATGCAAAAATAGACAAAAACTTTGTTATCACAGTGATTATTATGTGCGTGATGCCCCCGGAATTGGATTTTCGGCTGAAAAGATATAATTTTGTGGAAAATAAGAGCTTGTTTAAAAATAAATGTTGCCGGCAGGGTTGCATAGCTTGAGGAGCAGGGCAAAAAGCGCCCAAGATATGCAAAGCAAAGGTAATTTTAAATTAATCAAAACTCTTCCGTAAAGATTTTAAAAGAAATGAAAAGATGTAAGTATTATAAAAAGAATAGCAGCCGACGGTCATTCGCCGGCATATTTCCGTCTGTTCTTCGGTCGTTATGGAACCCCATAACTCCCTCATCGCATCCAAAAATCTGCACGGCGTCTGACCGCCCTGCCAATAACAATTATTTTTAAACAAGCTCTAACTAGTGTCGGATTTATGAATCGACGATTTACATATATGCATATTCTTGTCGCGGCTGTTCTTGTTGCGATTGTCACCGCTTGTGCAAGCATAGGACGTCCGGAGGGCGGTCCGCGAGATGAAGATCCGCCGCGCTTTGTCAGAGCTACACCTGCGCCGGGACAGCTGAAAGTCAGCGGAAACAAGATAACTGTAACTTTTGACGAGAATATTCAGCTCGACGATGCTTTCAACAAGGTTGTAGTGTCGCCCGTGCAGACTCAGCCGCCGGCAATCAGCTCAAATGCCCGTAACGTAACTGTCGAGTTGCGTGATACAATGCGCCTCAACACCACTTATTCGATTGATTTCGGTGATGCGATAAAGGATCTTAACGAGGGAAATATCCTCGATGGTTTCGCTATCGATTTTGCGACCGGTGACACTATCGACACTCTTCGCATTTCGGGTGTGGTTCTTGAGGCGCGCACTCTCGAGCCGGCTCAGGGGATGCTGGTCGGCGTTCACTCCAATCTTGACGATTCGGCTCTGACCACTCTGCCTTTTGATCGAATCGCCCGTACTAATCAGTTCGGCCAGTTCACGGTGCGCAATCTCAAACCGGGAACTTACCGCGTCTTCGCGCTCAACGATCTAAACCGCGACTATAAATGGGATCGCTCGGAGGACGTGGCATTCTATGATTTTACAGTGTCACCTGTTGTAGAAGATATTGAAGTATGCGATACATTTCTACGCGCCGACGGCTCGGATTCGCTTGTCAGGCATCCGGGCATAAAATATCTGCCGAATGATGTGCTGCTCACTTGGTTTAACGAAGGCTACAGCCCTCAGTACATGAAAGATTACAGCCGACCTGACCGTCGCCGTATCACACTTAATTTCGCGGCGCCGTCTGACACGCTGCCCGAAATTACAATTGCCGACGGCCGCTTTGCAGGCCGCAATAGCGACGATTGGGCATTGCCTCAGATAAATTCTACGCGCGACTCGCTGATATACTGGATCCGCGATACGGCGGTGATCAGCACCGACTCGTTGCGTCTGTCGGTAAAATATCTCAAGACAGATACTGCCGAACAGCTGAGTTGGCAGACCGACACTCTGCGTTTCTTTTTCCGTGATCCCAAGCCTAAAAAGAAAGACAAGAAAAAAGACAAGGACGAGGAGACAGATACGGTGATAACCGATGCTTTCGGTGTGCCTCAGCCAAAAAATTTCCTCAACTTCAATGTCGGGGCAGGAGTGGTCGATGTTTATGCGCCGTTGGTCTTTCAGGCCGATCAGCCTATCGACTCGATCGTGCCAGGATCTCTTACGCTTGAAATTCAGGCCGACACTCTGTGGAATAAGGTTGCCGCAGGTCCGTTGTTGCCTGATTCTCTTGATCCGCTGCTTAAGCGGCAACTACCGGTGGCTTGGGTGCCGGGGTCAAAATATCGGGTAACAATTGATTCCGCTGCGGTTACTGGTATTTATGGGGTGTGGAATAAACCGCTCAAACAGGAGTTCAGTGTCAAGTCTCTTGACGAGTATTCCAATCTTGTGTTTAATGTCACGGGTCTGGAACCGGATTCTGCCGGTATCATGCCGCATGCCTATGTCGAATTGCTCGGCGGCGATGACAAACCTGTCAGAGTAGCGCCGGTCATAGGGGGCAGAGCCGAATTCAGATATCTCAATCCGTCGGTATATTATGCCCGTCTTTTTATAGACTCCAATAACAATGGTAAATGGGATACAGGCAATATAGCTCTCAGCCTTCAGCCTGAGGAAGTCTATTATTACAGTAAAAAGCTTCAGCTCAAGAAAAACTGGGATGTAGAGCAGGCATGGAATGTTTATGAGCTTGCTGTCGATGCCCAGAAACCGCTTGCAATAAAGAAAAATAAACCTAAGCCAAAGAAGGGCGAGCGGCTCAACGATAAAGAAGAGGAAGAAGAGGAATATGACGAATTCGGCAATCCTATCGACGGCAACAATCGTTTCGACCGTTATGATCCGAATAATATCAACAATCGCCGACCGTCTAACTCTTCGTTCGGTGGCCTGAGAAATCAGGGTCTGTCAAGGTAATTTTGTATTAAAAATAAAGGTATATGAAGTATGTAATCTTAGCAGCCGGTTTAGGCTCGCGTTTTGCAAAAAATGGAGAAAAGAAACCCAAACCTCTCGTCGAAATCGACGGGCAGCCAATGATCGGCCGTCTGATCGACATTCTCATGAAGCATGGCGGCGAGCAGATCAACGTCGTGGCCAACAGCCGTATGCCCGAGCTTGTCGAGTATCTTGAGGATCTCAAGGCTAAAGGCTATCCTTTGGTAGTGAGGCCGATTATCTCTGACAATTCTTATTATAGCCTCACAGAGGCGGCCGAAGGTGTCGACGGACGCTTTATCGCCATGACGGTCGATACTATTTTCCCGCAGAAAGAATTTGCTGAATATGTGCGTTTGTCGGAGCAGGCAGATGAAAACACTGTTCTTATGGGGCTGACTCGTTTCATCGACGACGAAAGTCCGCTTTACGCCCGCATTGGTGCCGACGGCAAGGTGATAGACTATCGTTATGGCGGCGAGCCTTTTGCCGAAGGAGCAATCGTTTCGGCCGGGTTATATGCGTTGTCGGGCAAAGCGATGAAGACTGTTGCTGACCGCGAAGGTTATCCTGAGTCGCTTAGCGATTTCCAGCGTATTCTTGCCGCTGAGACAGATATTGATGTCGTGCCTTTCGAATTCTCAAAGGCCATGGATGTCGACTGTCTCCATGATCAGAAGGTAGCCGAGGAGTTTATCAAAGAAATAGCAGAAAAATAAACTTAGTCTGTTTCTTTATACGACGGGAGGCCGGTGTTTTGCCGGCCTCCCGCGTTATTTGTATTATATGATTGTTATCTTGCTCGGGTTATGACGCTGAGCACTGTGTCAAATTTGACGTAGCGATAGACAAACGTGCGCTGTAACAGCAGGTTCCAGAATACTGACACAAGAAACGAAACTGCCAGTCGGGCGATCGTAAAGCGCAGATTGCGCGAGATGCCCCATGAATCAAGTGTCTCGCTCGCCAGACAGAACTCGGTCAGAAACTCGGTGCCGTAGGCGTTGAGCAGCAGTGAACCCATCCAGACCATCATATACTTGATCACCACATTGGCTACGGGGCAATGTGAGCCGCGGAATGTCCATTTGTAGTTCAGGGTGCAGTTGACGATGCCTCCGGCGATTGCTCCGGCGGCCGCCGCATTACCGCCGCTCAGACCGATCCAGGCGAAAACAACAAATGATGTGACAAAGTCAACCCAGGCTGATGCCTGAGATGTTGCCATGGCTTTTAAAACCCATGTCTGCGACTTTATTCTGTCTAAAATATTGATTGACACTGTCGGTATTTAAATTGACGGCCTGCTGAAGGTCAGCGCAAAGATATGTAAAAAAAAATCCTGCTGCAAATATTCAGCGTTAAAAAGCTTTGATCGTAGCTGTTTTAGCGTCTTTAATAATCTCTCGATATTATATAATCGATCAGCGAAAGCAGTGTGTCTTTTGTTTCCGACTGTGGAAAACAGTCAAGAGTCTTGGCCGCCATGTCTCTCAGACGTTTCATTTCAGAAAACGCATATTCGATGCCTCCGTTGTCAATCGCATATGATATCAGTGTCGATATATCCTGATCTTCGAGTATCTCTTTGCGCGATAGCTCGACCATCTCTGCATGGCAAGGTAATTCTTCGCGCAGCAAAGTATGAAGCAACGGCAGAGTGATTTTGCCTTCCTTGAGATCGTTGCTGGTCGGTTTGCCGATGGCGTCGCTGCCGAAGTAGTCGAATACGTCGTCTCGCAGCTGGAAGCACAGACCGAGCAAGCGCGCGAATTCGGCGAGCGCCTCGGTGCGTTCATCGGCTACGCCGGCGGCATAGCATCCCATTTTCGCACATGCTACGAAGAGGGAGGCCGTCTTGTTGCTGATTATATTATAATATGCGTCTTCGGTCAGCGTATGGTAGCGCGCATTATATATTTGGTCGATCTCGCCGAGCGATAGCAGTTTACCAAGATGGCATAGAGCGTCGATGATGCGGATGTCGCCGGTGGATATGGCCTGCTGCATGGCGCACGAGACGAAATAGTCGCCTACGAGCACGGCTATATGGTTGTCCCATATCGAATTGATGGTCGGCTTGTTGCGGCGTGTCTTTGATTCATCGACTACATCATCATGGATAAGAGTAGCGTTATGAAGAAGCTCGACTGCTGCTGCAGCAGCTATGGTGTTTGCGTTGGGCTCCCCGAAAAGCTTGGAGCAGAGTATGACGATTACAGGCCTGATCTGCTTGCCTTTCGAACTGAGTTGCGCCGATACTACCTGATTCATCAACATGTTGGATGTCGAGAGTTGGGAACTCATCCGTTGGTTGAGCCGTTCGAGTTCAGGGGCGATGGTCTTATGTATGGCTTCGAGCGTCGTCATATTCTTGTTTACAAGTTGCAAAGGTAGCAACTTTTTTTGATGGAACGACGAATTCTTAGTAATTTTAGCCATTGATAAGACTGATTCGACAACATAACATAGTTTTTTTCTGTTTTTAAATTCATCATATTATTGGTTTCGTTATGGAGAAAAAGAAACTGTTTTTGCTTGATGCATACGCACTTATTTATAGGGCATATTACGCTCTGCTACGTTCGCCGCGCATTACCTCGGCCGGTTTCAACACTTCGGCCATTTTCGGTTTCTGTAACACTCTTGACGAAATTCTGCGCAAGGAAAATCCTGATTATATAGCAGTCTGCTTCGATCCTCCCGGCGGCAGGACTTTCCGTCATGATGTCTATCCCGACTATAAGGCTCAGCGTGACAAGCAGCCCGAAGATATCACGCTTTCCATCCCTTTTATCAAGCGTATTCTGGAGGCTTACAGAATTCCGGTCATTGAAATGTCGGGTTTTGAGGCCGATGATGTGATCGGTTCGTTGGCCTCGCTTGCCGAAAAACAGGGATTTACAACATATATGATGACTCCGGACAAGGACTATGGTCAGCTTGTCGACAATAATACATTCATGTATCGTCCCGCTCTGAAAGGTCAGGGCTTCGAGATCCGCGGTCCTAAGGAGATCTGCGAGCGCTACGGCATATCTTCTCCACGTCAGGTTATCGATCTGCTCGCTCTCGAAGGCGATGCCAGCGACAATGTGCCCGGTTGTCCCGGTGTAGGCGAAAAAACGGCATCAAAACTTATTGCCGAATGGGGTTCGGTCGAAAATCTTCTGGACAATGTCGACAGTCTCAAAGGCGCGTTGCGTACGCGTATCAGCGACAACGCCGAGCAGATCCGTTTCTCTAAGTTTCTGGTGACGATCAAGACGGATATTCCTCTTGACGTGACTCCTGAGATGCTTGTCCGGCAAAAGCCTGATGTCGACGCATTGATAGCAGTTTATGAAGAATTGGAATTTAAAACCTTTGCAGCACGTCTGAAACCGTCGGTGAGTGGGCAGACATCGCCTTCTGCAGGATCGCTTTTTGATGTCGTTCAGTCAGAATCTGTCTTTGAGCCTGTGCCTGTTAGTATGAAGACGGCTGATACGGTAGAAGCGTTGGATGCTTTTGTCGCAGAAGCCGTCGGGCGACCTATGGTCGGGGTTTCGTTTTTTGTTTCGGGCGAAGACGCCATGACTGCACGTTGGGAAGGACTCGCGCTCAACATTGATGACTCGGAGAGCGTTTACGTGGCTCTGCCGCCCCGTGGTATGGGGCGGCAGGATTTCATAGCGGCTCTGAAACCGCTTTTCTCGTCTGAAGCGACAACAATTGTATCGGCCGATATAAAACGTGATATCATTTTATTACGGCGTGAGGGCATAGCGTTGACCGCACGCTATTTCGATGTCGCGATAGCTCATTATATACTGTCTCCCGAGGCCAATCACAAGCCGGTTAGTCTCGCAGCTGCATATCTCAGGCGCAAAGCTTTGGATTTTGATCTTACGCCGGTCGAAATCAAGGCCGCTTATGCCGCCGATTATACCCGTTATTCAAAAGCCGCTGCCGAAACAGCGCTTTTTGTGCGTCTCCTCGCGCCGGTGCTTCTTGCCGAGATTGAAAAGCAAGGGCAGGTACATCTGCTCGACAAGATAGAGTTTCCGTTTGCGCGTGTCCTGGCCGATATGGAGTGGGAAGGCGTGCGCATCGACGTTCCCGAACTCGAGGCTCAGTCTCGCAGGCTTACTGCCCGTCTCGGCGATCTCGAGCGACAGGTCTATGATCTCGCCGGAGGTGTATTCAATATCAGTTCTCCAATGCAGGTCGGAGAAGTGCTCTTCGGCAGACTTGGCATCGACTCTTCGGCCAAGAAAACAAAACGCGGTGCGTGGTCGACAACTGAAGAAGTTCTCGAAAAATACCGTAATCGCCATCCCATAGTAAATCTTATTCTTGAAATACGCGGTCTGAAAAAACTTCTGGCGACATATGTCGATGCTCTTCCCAAACTGATCAATCCGCACACCGGTAAGATACACACTACATACAATCAGACCGTCACGGCTACAGGTCGTATCTCCTCGGCTAACCCAAATCTTCAGAATATACCTATACGCACCGACGAGGGACGCGAGATCAGGAAGGCCTTCATCCCTGATCGCGGCGATCTGATGATGAGTGCCGATTATTCTCAGATCGAATTGCGCCTTATGGCTGATCTTAGCGGCGATCACGCCATGGTAGAGGCTTTTGTCGATCATCAGGACATCCACCGTGCCACAGCCGCTAAAATCTACCATCTCTCACCCGACCAAGTGACCGACAATCAGCGCCGTGCGGCCAAGACCGCTAACTTTGGTATTATTTATGGCATATCGGCGTTCGGCCTTTCGGAACGTTTGGCGATTCCGCGCGCTGAGGCGAAGAAACTGATCGAAGGATATCTTAGCACCTATCCCGGTGTTGACCGATATATGAAGGATATTGTAGAGCAGGCGCGCCGTGACGGATATGTCACCACAATAATGGATCGCAAACGTTTTCTCCCCGAGATTAATTCACGTAATTCCGTTGTGCGCGGTTATGCCGAGCGAAATGCTATCAATGCGCCGCTGCAGGGGTCGGCGGCTGATATTATAAAGATAGCTATGATAGATATAGATCGGGAGATAAAAGAGCGAGGTCTGCGTTCACGTATGATCATGCAAGTCCATGACGAACTTGTGTTCAACGTTGTCCCTGATGAGCAGGCTGAACTTGAAAGTTTGGTAGTTCGGTTGATGGAGAGTGCCTATTCGGGCAGAGTGCCTCTCGAAGTAGGTGTCGGTGTTGGGGCTAACTGGCTTGAGGCTCATTAATGGCTCGATTAAACTATTTTTCACAAAATTTGTCTTTTATATGTATAAGCGTTGCGTTATTCGTTATAAAATATTAATTTTGTGGAGCGATCAAATTAGTGCCTTTGGGCGTTAGATATGATATGGATAAAGAAGAGAAACAACAACTGATAGAGCAGAAAGACGGTCCGGCAGTTGATACAGCTGTTGAAAGCCGTCACGCTGATACTGTAAAAAAAGATACGCGGGCAAAATACAATACATTTGCATTGCTGAGCATTGTTTTTGCTTTGGCCGGCTGGGTCATACTGTCTTTTGAGGGCAAGCTTGCTTTGGCCGTCAGCGTTATTTCCTTTATTTTAGGATGCTTTGGCCTGAAGGCCTCGACACGCACATGGCGTAACACTGCGATTACGTCGATTGTTGCGTCTGCTGTGCTGATGGTTGTCCTGTCGGCCTTCCTTATTGTGATTTTTGTTGGTCTTAACTCGGTGTGAGTTAGTCGGCAAGAAGGTCGGGGCGCCGCCGCCGCGTACGTTCTACGGCCTGCTCGTGGCGCCATTCATCTATCTTGGCCTGATGGCCCGATAACAGGATGTCAGGCACTTCCCAGCCTTTATAGTTTGCCGGTCTGGTGTAGATCGGCGGCTCAAGCAGATTGTCTTGAAATGAATCTGTAAGTGCGCTTTGCTCGTCACCGATTGCGCCCGGAAGCAGTCTCACTATGGCGTCGGTGATGATGGCTGCAGGCATTTCGCCTCCTGTAAGCACATAATCCCCTATAGATATTTCGCGTGTGATCAGGTGTTCCCTGATCCGGTAGTCGACCCCCTTATAATGACCGCATAATATTATTATATTGTCGAGCATCGACATCTGATTGGCCATCTGCTGATTGAATATCTCGCCGTCGGGAGCCGTGAAGATTATCTCGTCATAATGACGTTGTCCTTTTAACGTTGAAATGCAGCGGTCTACAGGCTCGACCTGCATAACCATTCCCGCATCGCCGCCGAAGGGGTAGTCGTCGACTTTACGGTGTCGGTTTGTGGTGTAGTCGCGGAGATTATGGACTACAAGTTCTACAAGACCTTTGTCCTGCGCTCTCTTTAATATCGAGCAGCCTAACGGCGATTCAAGCATTTCGGGAAGAACGGTTATAATATCGATGCGCATAATCTCATTTTTGATTTATGTGCAAAATTAGATAAAAAATCGTACTTTTGCAGCATACTGACCCTCAACTATTGTTGGTCTGGCTTTGTTCTATTATTTTTAAACAAGCTATTTGTAACTTATTACTTTCGGATGAATCGGATTTTACTTCTTTTATTTGCTGTCTTAGGACTGTCGGTGTCTTCTTGCTCGGATGGCTACGATGCTGCCGTGTGTCAGGATCTTTCCGATAAAATTGTGCGTGAGCAGCCGTTGACACAAGATGATTACGCCGACATGCTTGACCAGTACGAGGCTATTCTCAAATATCTTATTTCAAGAGCTGACGATATTATCAGTATTGAGGATGATGGCGATAAAGATCGTATGCGCCGCGAGCTCAGGTCTGACGAAGATTATCTGCAGCGGTTCAGCTACATGTTCACTTTCGGTTCGGTGCTTTATCAGGCCGAGGTGCGGAATGAACTCGATGAAAATAATCTTGCCGCTTATCATGATCTCGAGCGTTATTCTGATGAGTTTGCCGATAGGACTGAAGAGTTATGATTTTTATAAATTAATATAACGATTATTAGCAATGAAAAAATCCACTGTCCTCTTGTCTTCGGCTTTTATTGCCGCAGCTATTGTTGTTCTCGGCTTTGCTCTGAAAGCCGGTATTGATAATTTCAGTAACCGCGACCGCGATGTAACTGTCCGGGGACTCTGTGAGCGTCAGGTGATGGCCAACAAAGTGACATGGCCTATTGTGACTAAAGAGATGGGCAACGACCTCGTGGCTATCTACGACAAAATCCAGCGAAATAACTCGGCCATAATCAGCTTCCTTAAATCAAACGGTATAGACGACACTGAAATATCGGTTAATCCTCCGGCCGTCACTGACCGTCTTGCCGACAGCTATAATGCTGAGAATGTCAGAGTGCGTTATAACGTTACCAATGTGATCGTCGTAACATCGTCGAAAGTCGATCAGGTCCGTAAGCTTATCGACCGTCAGACTGATCTTATGAAAGAGGGGGTTGCCGTTGTGGCCGAGAACTATCAGTATCAGACTACCTATGAATATACCGATCTCAATGCTGTCAAACCCGAGATGATTGCCGAAGCTACACGCAACGCACGTGAGGCGGCCGACAAATTCGCTGCGGATTCGCAGAGCCGTCTCGGCAAGATAAAGACAGCCCGTCAGGGACAGTTTACCATTGAGGATCGCGACCAGTACACTCCATATATCAAAAACATACGCGTCGTCACTTCAATCGACTATTATCTCGAAGACTGACCGCGCTTATGTTGACGCGATTCCTTTTTGTTTTTAAAATAAAAAGGTCTATCTTTGCAGATATATGGAACATTACATCGTATCAGCCCGAAAATACCGGCCATCGACTTTCGCATCGGTGGTGGGGCAGCCTGCGCTGACAGCCACGCTTAAAAATGCCATTGCCTCCGACCGTCTTGCCCACGCCTACCTTTTCTGTGGGTCGCGTGGGGTAGGCAAGACGTCGTGCGCGCGTATTTTTGCAAAGACCATCAACTGTGAAAATCCGGGACCCGACGGCGAGGCGTGCAACTGTTGCAGTTCGTGCGCCGCTTTCAATGAAGGCCGTTCGCTCAATGTCGTCGAACTTGACGCCGCCTCTCATAATAGTATTGAAGACATCCGGAGCATGATAGAGCAGGTCCAGCTCCCTCCTGCTCAGGGACGTTATCGCGTCTTTATAATCGACGAGGTGCACATGCTTTCGACCGCTGCTTTCAATGCGTTCCTCAAGACTCTTGAAGAACCGCCGTCCTACGTGATTTTCATCCTCGCGACGACCGAGAAGCATAAAATCATTCCGACTATTCTGTCTCGATGCCAGATCTACGATTTCAATCGCATCACTATCCGCGATATGGTCGCTCATCTGTCATATGTCGCTTCTCAGGAAGGTATAACTGCCGACCCCGCCGCGCTTGCGGTCATAGCCGCAAAGGCCGACGGTGCCATGCGCGACGCTCTCTCGATTTTCGACCAGGTAGCTGCTTCTTCGCGAGGCAACATCACTTATCAGTCGGCGATCGATAACCTTAACGTACTGGATCATGCTTATTACAAGCGCCTGATCGATGCGTTCATTTCTGATAATGTGCCTGAGGCTCTGTTGATCTATAAGCAGATCCGCGACAAAGGTTTTGACTCCCAGTTTTTTGTCAACGGCCTTGCTCTCTATATACGTGATCTTATGCTCGCGAGCAGTCCTCAGACCTTGCCTTTGCTGGAAGTTCCTGACGAGATGAGGGCCGAAATGGCTGCCATCGCGTCGAGGTGTAAGCCCGACTTCCTTTACCGGGCGATGGATCTGTGTAACTCTACCGATCTTAATTACAGGCAGGCGTCCAACAAACAGTTCCTTGTCGAACTGATGTTGATTAAGCTATGCCAACCACTCAGCCCCTCCCAAAGTGACAGCGGCGATGGTGAGGGGCAGTTGAAACCGATAGCCGCTTTTACTCAGCCTCCGACGCAACAATACAGTCAGCAGCCTGCGGTTGCCACGTCTGTTTCCGAACCGCAGACTGTCGCTGAACCCATGGTTGCAAAGCCTCAGCTCCTTGCTTCCGCTCCGGTCTCCGACTCACGGCCTCCGATTGCGGCACGCCCGCGTTTGCGCACACCCGAATTATCCTTGAAGCGAACTGCTCATCCTGAGGCTCAGGCCGTTTCTGTAGCCACTGCACATGATCTGCGTTCCACGCCTTATACGGATGATGCTGTGGCTAACTTCTGGCAGTCATACATTCAGACTCACAGCACGGCACGCTTACTGGTCAACATCATGCGTAATTGCTCGCCCGTACGCATTGCCGGCGACTCTTTCCGTGTCGAGGTTGAGAACGATATTCAGCTTAATCTTTTGGCCGATAATCTCAACGATATAACATCTTATCTGCGCGACAACATCCTTAACGACAACTTCACTCTCGAAGCTGCCATCAAAGACGGCCCTTCATCTCCTAAGACATGGACCGAACGCGAAGTCCTCGAACATATGAAACGCACCAATCCCGAATTCAGCTCCTTCGTCGACGACTTCAACCTGACCCTCCTCTAATTTCCCTAAAAAATTTGCATCCTAACTCAAAAAATCATAACTTTGCTGTCACTTATCGTCGCTCTGCGCCTCGAAATCGGACCGGCAGACCGGCACTGACTTGACGGAACTCACCTCGCCGTGAGTCCGACGATGAAATAGCCTGATCGGCAAGAGTCAGAAGCCAAGAGATAAAGTCAGCCGTGTGCCGCGCGTTGTGAGCCGTTGCCAGACAGTCATCGACGGGTCTCTGACCCCGGGATCATCTTTATTGTATAACGCAAAGCTTCTGATCAGACAACACTAAGTCGAAAGAGCGAGCAGACATAACGGGTCAGCGGATTTTTCCGGTTGGTGAGCGATGATGTCAGGCGTATAGTGTCGC
>CANPDU010000027.1 GCA_947573135.1 uncultured Bacteroidales bacterium
ATTGATAGACAAAGAACTTAACCCCTGCCGAGATAAATCCCACCGGGGTCACAAAGCCAAACGGCAAAATCAAGCAAATCGCTGAAACTAAGACAGTTTCAGCGATTTTTGTATTGCCCCTATCCGGCAGAATAAAGCATATTGTGGGTCAGCGGATTTTCTAGGTGGGTGGCTTGGGTGGATCAATAGTATAGTCTTGTAATTGTATTCATGGCTTTGGTTGCTCAAAATTGATAATACCCGCGTCGAAGTTGAATAAAAAAGCCTTATTTTATTCAGTACAGTGATTTAATCGAATAAAATTCGCTATATTTGCAGTCTAAAACAGACTGTAATGAAAACAACCATACTCAATCAGCGGGCGGAGCGCGACGAATTATTGTCGCGTCCTTATCAGCAACGCCATACCAAGTATGATGCTGACGAACTTTTGCAGAGCCCGCTTATCAAACTTATAACCGGCCCTCGCCGCGTAGGTAAATCAGTTTTTGCCCTGCTGATGTTACAAGGCAAGAATTTTGCCTACCTAAATTTTGACGATAATCAGTTGCTTGAAAAATGGGAGGAGGATCTGGCAATGTCAGCACTTGATGATGTCTATCCTGATTATGACTTCATGCTGCTTGATGAAATTCAGAATCTTCCGGATTGGGATTTATGGGTGAGCAAGCTCTATCGTCGCGGAAAGAATCTGATAATAATCGGCAGTAATGCCAATATGTTGAGCAGTGAAATGGCGACAGTGCTGACCGGGCGTTATCTCCAGATTGAGATGTTGCCTTTCAGTCTTGATGAAACCATGAGGTGGAAAAATATCAGTCCAGACCGCGAGGAACAGGCGGCACAGGCAATAATGCTGGCTGATGACTATATGCGAAACGGCGGGTATCCTGAAACAATCCATTCCCGTAGCATAACCAAAAGCTATCTTTCCACACTATTTGATTCAATCCTGCTGAAAGATGTCGCCCAGCGTCACAAAGTAAGGAACACAACCGACCTATACAACCTTGCCACCTATCTGTTGTCAAATTTCTGCAATCCGATTTCAGTCAACGAACTTGCCGGTGAACTGGGTATGTCAAGTGTGGCGACTACAAAGAAATTCTGCGACTATCTCAACGAGCCTTACCTGTTCTTCTATTTGCCACGCTTCAACAACAAGTTGAAACTGATGAACAAGGCTCCGAAAAAGGTATATGTCGTTGACAACGGCTTTGTGCAAAGCACAGTGTTCAATCTAAGCGAAAACCTCGGCCGCTTGTTGGAAAATCAAGTATTTGTCGAACTTCTGCGTCGTGGCTATATTCCCGGTCATACGCTGTTCTATTACCGCACCCGCAACTATAAAGAGATAGATTTTGTCACTCGTAAAGGTGCGAAAGTAGAACAACTGATTCAAGTTTGCTACGACATGACCTCCGAGAAAACCCGCAAACGCGAATTCGACGCTCTCGTCGAAGCCGCCGAAGAACTCCACTGCGACAATTTGCTTGTAATCACCAACTCGCAAGAAGAAAAAATCGAGTGGAAACGAACCGCAATATTGGTGACATCAATACAAAATTTCTGATACTAAACTATTTGCAATAGAATATGAGTGATTTTTCATACGAGCTTCCAAATGAGGATGGATTTTTTAATGCAGTTATGACAGTGTTAGGAAACGATCCTAAATATAGTAATAAAAATTACTATAATATCTTACGAGAGGGATATTGCGAGATTTCTGCGACAAGTAGTTACTCTCAAAGAAGATGGGATGCCATGTACACTATTGTGAATTTCTATATTCCTCAAGATAAATTTGGTGCAAATGCTTCTAATCTTACTGATATTAAAGATGTTTTACTAAAAGTGAGCAGATCAGTAATGCCTCCAAATGCAGGGTATGATGTTATGGAGATTAACATTTCTCCTAATTTAAATACCGCAAGAAATAATATTTTAGAAGAAGTTATTATTGCTACAGACCAAGCTAAATTGGATATTCTTTCGGACGAAATTAAGCAGAAAGGTAAAGAAATGTCCGAATTATATGTGACACTTTATTGTGTCGAAAATTCATTGCGAAACTTTATTGATACGATCCTCTCAAACGCCCTTGGAGAGAATTATTTTCCTCTTATAGCTGTTCCATCGGATATTGCAAAAGGAATTAGCACGAGGAAAAAAGAAGAGAAACAAAATAAGTGGTTGCCACTTCGTGGTGATAAAGATATCTATTACTTAGATTTTATAGATTTGGCCAAGTTAATTCAGAATAACTGGGAGTTTTTTAAAACGTACTTCCCAAGTCAAGGCTGGATATCAACAAAGATAGAGGAGCTTTACAAGGTTCGATGCTTAATTGCACATAATAGCTATGCCGGAGACGATGAGAAAGATATGGTTACTCTGTATTACAAACAGATTGTTAAACAAATAGGAAGTCATAAATAGGAATAATTACGGCTTAACAAACTTTTATGGTTTCAAATCCTTGCTGCCAACTGCTACCTCGTTATTCCCCACCTTCACGAACTTTCCTATTCACATATTTGTTTTGCAACTAAAATTTAGTTACTTTTGTGCTAAGATAAAACAACATGGGAACAAAAGAAAAACTGATAGCCCGGTTCTCGGCTCTCCCCAATGACTTCACATGGGAGGAAATGAGGCGTCTGCTTGTCGCTTTGGGATACGTTCCGGGCAACAAAGGTAAGACTTCCGGATCCCGCGTAATATTCAAAGGTGATGGAATGAAGCCGATAATGCTTCACAAACCGCATCCGGGAAATATCATCAAAGGGTACGTTATGAAACAGGTTTATGATTATCTTAAAAACGAAGGACTGATATGAATACATTGAAATATAAGGATTTTATCGGCTCGGTTGCATTCAGCGAGGCCGACGGCGTATTTTTCGGCAAAATCGAAGGCATTGACGGACTTGTGAATTTTGAGGGCGAAAGCGTAGCCGAACTCACCAACGCCTTTCAGGAGGCGGTTGACGATTACCTCGCCTATTGCGCCGAAGAAGGCATCGAACCCCACAAAAGCTATTCCGGCTCGCTGAATGTGCGCCTAACTCCCGATATCCATACCCGCGTGGCATATCTTGCCAAACAAGCAGGGGTTTCAATCAATTCTTTCATACGCACTGCCGTTGAAAAGCAGATTGCCGCCATGCTCTGATCGTATGATATTTTAACGCCATAGATGCTTGGTAATCGGCGAAAAAGCATTAACTTTGCAATACCCCAATGGAACAATGGGGAAGAACATTGAAATAGTGTCGTGTGCAATTCGTGAACAACGGATATGACGGCATTGCAATATTCTGAATACTAATTAGTTACAACGATATACCTCGGTTCCACCGGGGTCACAAAAATCAAGTAGCCGGCAAACCACCGGCTATTTTTTTGTCCTGTCGCAACTCTGCACCACGCGCCCCGAAAAAGTTGACTGAAATATTATGCCTCTTTTGTGGTGGCATATTTGCACATATGTGGTATATTCTATATCTTTGCCGTGAACAATACATTATCGCACAGCTTATTATGAAGTGTCAAAATCTCAAATACGTTTTATCGGCCTTTTTGCTTGCCGTCCCGTTTGCAGCAAGTGCCAACATGGTTTGGCCGTCGCTCTATATTGTCGGGCAATATTATTCATGGTATGTGATACTTGCCGGCTTATTGATTGAAACAATTGCAGCACATATCTTTAAAAAAACTTCGTGGATAAAGTCTTTTGGAATAATGTTGGCTACTAATGCCATATCAGCGCTTATCGGACTGTTGCTTATTCCACTAAGCGGTATACTTGTAGAATTTCTGACGATACCTTTTGGTGGGGGTACATTTCAGTTGTCTCACTGGATACTCGATTACTTATGTGTTATGCTGGCAAATACCTGTATTGAGGGACTGGCATTGAACTTGATATTTAAGTACCCTTTTAAAACAAACTTTTGGTGGCTCCTGGGAGCAAACGCCATCAGCGTTATCATTTGCGTCTTTGTCCCCTAAATATTAATGGATGCCACGACATCCATCATGGTCATACTTCCCATACTCTCCCGTTTCCTATTATAGGCAATTCCGGAGCATTTTGTGGTGCAGTCAGGACTGATTTATTTTTCGGATCGGTTTGGCGGGATTACCGGCAACAATAGTGAGGGGTTCGACATCTTTGGTTACCACGCTTCCGGCGCCGATTACCGCTCCTTCGCCGATTGTCACACCTGGTAGTACGACAGCATTAGCCGCGATCCAGACATTGTCGCGGATGGTTATAGGCTCAGAACGCATTATTCCTGAATTGCGCTTTTCGGCGTCGAATGCATGGATTACTGTACACAATGTGACATTGGGCCCGATAAACACATTGTCGCCTATTATCACAGGAGCTTCATCGAGAATAGTAAGGTTGAAATTGCCGGTGAAATTCTCGCCGATCTCAATGTTGAAGCCGAGATCACACAAAAATGGACTGTGAACCACAAATTTCGAACCAATTTTCCCGATTATCTCGCGGATGATTGCTTCGCGTTCGTCACGAAGCGACGGGAGGGTCGCATTAAGCCGGAAACATAGATCTTCGCATCGACGGAGAGCATCGCCGATGGTCTCCTGAAATCCGTTCATCCAGTCGCCTGATCTTAAATAGTTAAAAACCGGAAGATTTTTGTAGGTCATGGTTGCTGCGCATTTGCTTTCGGGGTTCATACGTGTGCTCCGAGTGCTATGCCGCATCCCGACAGGACGATTTCTGATGCATAAGCCGGTATTAGAGCTGTATGGCCGGCTGTGATGGTTCGGCTGTTGCCGTCGGCACATATTGTGACCGATCCGTCAGTGACAAGAATTACAGTGAATGATCCGTGGTCGGTAGATAGTTTGAAAGGTTGTTTGCCGTCAAGCTGTATGTAGTCGACCTCGAAACGGCGACTGCTGACAGCATTTACTGTCGAACGGTCGAATATGCGTGCGGTTGGTTCGATATGGTGCGGGAATGTGAAGTCAATCGCTTCGCGAGCCTGTCTGATATGCAGCTGGCGTGGTTTTCCAAACGGGTCCTTGCGGTTATGGTCGAAAATTCTGTAGGTTATGTCGCTTGCTTCTTGGATTTCGGCTATAAGATTGCCTGAACCCATTGAGTGTATAGTTCCTGTCGGGATAAAATAGAACTGACCCGGTTGTGAAGCGTATGAAGCGATGTAGTCCATTATTGATCCGTCGGGGTTGTTTTCGTCGAGGGTCTCGGGACTGAGTTTTTTTGAGAGTCCGCAATATATGCGGGCTCCTTTTTTCGCGTCAATGACATACCACATCTCAGATTTCCCGCGTGAATTGTGAAGTCTTTGCGCCATATCATCGTCGGGATGAACCTGAAGTGACAACATGTCGTGAGCATCAATAAGCTTGATAAGCAATGGAAATGTGTTGCCGTAAAGGTCTATTGACCGTTGTCCTAACAGTTGTGAACCATAAGCAGCGGTGAGTTCAGATATGGTCAATCCTTTGTGCGGACCATCAGCAACGACCGATTCGTGGCCTTCGACCGGTGATAGTTCCCAGCTTTCGCCTATATCGGATGCCTCGACAGATTCACCCTTTAACCGGGATATCTGTTGACCTCCCCAAATTACAGACTTGTAAATAGGTTCAAATATGAGTATTTTGTCAAGCTGTTTTGTTGTCATATATACACTTTGTCGGAGAGGTTCTGCAAAGTTACGGTTTATGCGCGGATTATGCAAATTAAGGCTATCGCGTTTTGTCCAAAAGTTTGCCGGCAAAGGAGATTGTTAAAAATAATAAATTATACAGATCGGCTCAACTTTTCTGATGAGAAGTTTGTCTTATATGTACAGAACAGCAGAAAACGAAATAGAATTAGTTTTTTCATAGGATTAGATTTTAAGGTTTTTAGCAAGCGCGGCAGTCGTGAGACTGCCGCGCTTGTTTTGGGTATATGTTCGGGAAAGTGATTATTTCGCAATGATCAGATAATAGTTTTTCTTGCCTTTCTGTACGATGATGTATTTGTCGTTAAGGAGCATGTCGACCGATGCCGGAGCATAAGCATCGGTGACTTTTTCTTTATTGATTGCGAAGCCTCCCTGTTGGGCAAGTTTGCGCATCTCGCCTTTCGAGGGGAAAACCTGCGCGCGGTCAACGAGAAGATCGGCGAGTTTGATGCCGTCGGCGATTTCCTGACGGCTCACTTCAAATGTCGGCACGCCTTCAAAAACGGCGAGCAGAGTCTGTTCGTCGATTTTGTGGAGCGTCTCGGCGGCCTTATTGCTGAACAGTATCTGCGAAGCCTCGACTGCAGCCTCATAATCCTCGGCGGAGTGTACCATAGTCGTGATTTCTTTTGCAAGGCGTTTCTGGAGCGGACGCTGTCCGGGATCGGCTGCCTGTTGGGCGACGAGATCTTCGATTTCTTCTCTGCTGAGTTCGGTGAAGATCTTGATATATTTCTCGGCGTCGGCATCCGACACATTGAGCCAGAACTGATAGAATTTGTATGGCGACGTGTAGCGCGGATCAAGCCATACATTGCCGCTTTCGGTCTTTCCGAATTTGCCGCCGTCGGCCTTAGTTATAAGAGGGCAGGTGAGTGCGTAGGCCTCGCCGCCGTCAGTGCGTCTGATCAGTTCGGTTCCGGTTGTTATATTGCCCCATTGATCCGAGCCGCCGAGTTGCAGACGGCAGTTCTTGTTGCGGTAAAGATAGAGGAAGTCATAGCCTTGAAGCAGCTGATAAGAGAATTCGGTGAACGACATTCCTTCACGGTCTTCGCCTGAAAGACGCTTTTTGACGGAATCCTTGGCCATCATATAGTTGACTGTGATCAGCTTGCCGATTTCACGGATAAAGTCGAGAAATCCGTAGTCTTTCATCCAGTCATAGTTGTTGACGAGTTCGGCGGCGTTAGGTGCGTCGCTGTCAAAGTCGAGGAACTTAGAAAGCTGTTTTTTGATGGCCTCCTGATTGTGACGCAAGGTCTCTTCATCGATAAGTTTGCGCTCCTGACTCTTCATCGAGGGGTCGCCGATCATGCCGGTCGCTCCTCCGACGAGTGCGATAGGCTTGTGGCCGGCACGCTGGAAGTGTTTCAGCATCATTACGCCGACAAGGTGACCAATGTGGAGGCTGTCGGCTGTAGGGTCGATGCCGAGGTAGGCCGTCGTCATTTCTTTTTTCAGTTGCTCTTCGGTGCCGGGCATGACAGTGTGGATCATGCCGCGCCAGGTAAGTTCTTCTATAAAGTCCATTGAGGTAATATTATTATTCTTAAATTTTAGAGTGCAAATATACGAATAACTCGAGAGTAAAGCCAAATTTATTTGGGCTATACCGGGTAAGTGGTATTCTCGTGGCTGAGATGGTGCAGTACTTCGTCGGTGAAATGCCGGGCGACTTTTCTGGCAGCCGGCAGATCGTTGAATGTGTAGTTGCCGCAGTCGCGTGGCGTTGCTCCCGGGATGTCTCCTTCGAAGCCGGCGATGAATTCAAACGTTGCGGTCAGTAACTCCGCTATGTCTGCAGGTTCGAGTTCGCCTTGCATCAGCAGATATGATCCGGTGCAGCAGCCCATTGGCCCCCAGTAGACGATTTTGTCGCCCCATTCGGGATCGTTGCGCAGGTAAGTGGCGGCGAGATGTTCGATGGTGTGAAGTGCCTCCGGGCTTACGGTCGGCTGGCGGTTCGGCTCGGTCAGACGGATATCGAATGTAGTGATTGTATCGCCCGACGGGGTATGGTCGCGGCGTGAGACGTAGACCCCTCGTTTCAGTCTGGTATGGTCTATTGTAAAGCTGGCAATCTTTTTCATTTGTCATGTTTTTAACAATCTCTTAAAGTTACGCCCGACAACGCGTTTAGGCGATGTCGGGCGTCGTATGCTTTGCTGTCTGTTACCTTTTATTCGGCTTTGGGAGTATATCTGGCATTGAGGCCTTCGATGATTTCGCCTGTGATTTCAAGAGCCGGGTTGAAATAGAGACCTGACGCGCGATAAAGTATGGCGTCATAGTTGCGTGTGGCGTTATAATCCTTGATAAAGTTCTGGATTGAGTCAGTGAGCTGACGGTTGAATTCAGCAATCTGTTTCTGAACTTTCTCCTGATGAGCGCGCAGAATGTTTGCGGCCTCGTTTTGCTTTTTGTTAAGATTGTTGACGTCGGCGTCAAATGATTCCTGGCTCAGATAGCCGTTGTTGTTGCGTTTCTGCTCAATCTGAGCGGCAAGGTTCTGCAGTTCGTTCTGCTTCTGGTTTTCCATGCGCTGGTAGTCGAGCATGAGTTTGCGGCCTTGTTCGTCAAGTTCTTTCGACAGAGTATAGGTGGCCATAACAGAGTCGATGTCAACATATCTGATGCTGAGTGCCGGGGCTGGAGCGTCAGCGGTACTTGCTTGTGCGCCGTCGGCGACGTTCTCTTTGTTGTCTCCTTGGGCGCAGCTTATCATGCCGGCTGCAATCAGTACGATCAACGATTTGGCTGCAAATGATGTCTTCTTCATTATTGAATGGTTTATTATACGGATTAATATTTATTATATTCTAGTCTTCGTGAGCGCATTTTATGCCTTTGCTGCGGAGCTGAGTTGACTGTCCTATATGACTTGACGGGAAACGGCCGCCTTTGACAAACAGGACTCTTACTCCCAGAAGCACGGCCGACAGGCCTATGATTGCTATGCTTAGAAGGACTATTTTCATGCTGCTCGGTGTCTTTTGGAGTGCAAATATAGGAAAGCTGGCGAAAATATTTGCAGATTAACAATTTTATTTTGTAACTTAGAGGTCGATAAACGATGTTTTTAACGTTATTTGTCAAAACTAAATTTTTATTAAGCCGTTTTTCGGTGCATTAATTTCAATAATAACAATATACGATGACAATCAAAGACCTCAAACCGGCTCTCGTTTTTGGAATCTTCAACGAGATTACTAAAGTGCCGCGTCCCTCGAAGAAGGAGGAAAAGATCCGTCAGTTTCTGCTTGATTTCGCTGCAAAGCATAATCTTGCCGTCAAAACTGACAAAATAGGCAACGTCGTTATCACCAAACCGGCTACTCCCGGTAAAGAAGACGCTCCGACTGTGATCATGCAGGCTCATATGGATATGGTATGCGAGTCTAACGACAAGAATTTTGATTTCGATAATTCTCCGATCACGACAGTTGTCGATGGCGAATGGCTGCGTGCTGAAGGCACGACTCTGGGAGCAGACAACGGTATAGGTATGGCCGCTGCTCTTGCCGCTCTTGTCGACGAGTCGCTTGTCCACGGACCGCTTGAGGCTCTTTTCACGGTTGATGAAGAAACCGGTCTTACAGGAGCAAATAACCTTGGCGACGGTATGATAAGCGGTAAAATTCTGCTTAATCTTGACTCCGAGGACGATGCCGAGATATTCATAGGCTGTGCCGGTGGCGTTGATACTACGTGTACGTTTAGCTATCACCGATCGGTAGCGCCAACCGATTTTCATTATTTCAAGTTTGATATATCCAACGGACTCGGCGGACATTCCGGCGGAGACATCCATCTCGGGCGTGCAAATGCCAATAAGCTTCTTGCCCGTTTCCTTTGGACACTATCGTCTGATCATGATCTTTCATTAGCCGAAATCGACGGCGGAAATCTGCGCAATGCAATTCCGCGTGCCGCTCATGCTGTTTTCGGCGTTGACAAAATGAAGAAAGAGGATGTCAGGATTGCATTTAACCATTTTGTGGCTGATGTTGAAGCGGAATACAAAGGACTGGAGCCTACGATAAAACTCGAGCTTGAGAGTGTAGACCGTCCGGAATATTGTGTTGATTCTTCTACATCTTCAAAGCTTATCAAGTCGCTCTATTGTGCTCCTCACGGAGTGATTTCAATGAGCCGAGATCTTGAAGGCCTTGTGGAGACATCGACAAACCTTGCTTCCGTAAAGATGAAAGATGGCAATGAAATCGTCGTCACTACCAGTCAGCGTTCTTCGGTTGAGTCCCGTAAGTGGGATATAGCCAATCAGGTCGAGGCGTTGTTTACCCTTGCCGGAGCAACGGTTACCCATGGTGACGGTTATCCCGGATGGGCTCCTGACATGAATTCTCAGGTAATGAAGATCGCTTCTGACGCTTATGAGGAACTCTACGGTATCCGCCCGGCAATCAAGGCCATTCACGCCGGCCTCGAATGCGGCCTGTTCCTTGAGAAATATCCTCATCTCGACATGGTTTCGTTCGGTCCGACTCTTCAGGGTGTCCACTCTCCGTCCGAGCGGATGTATATACCGGCTGTAGAGCGTTTCTGGGGCCAGCTGACACGCATACTCGAAAAGGTCGCCGACCTTAAAAAGTAATTTATAACATATATTTCGGCCGCCCAACGCGAATTGTTTTTACGTGTCAGGCGGCCGAAATTTTTTCCCTGTCGCGGTTCGGATGAAATATAATACAGCATTTCATACATTTTTCTTAGCAAGTGCGTTTGTTTCGGCAGTATTTTTTGCAGAGGCTTCAGTTCCGATGCAGGAAAAGTTTATGAAACCTGTGCCATATGCATCATGCAGTGGTAATGATTTTGATCTCTGGAATATATTCGGCGCCCGTCAGTCCGGCGACTATTTTGTCTTTAAAGGTGATACCATCCGTTTTGACTATATCAGCAAGAAAGGTCTGCGCACACTAACAGATCTTGATTATAAATTGGTCGCATATAATCTTGGGGTCGAGGAAGCTGCGATAAAAGCAATCGTTGAGATCGAAACAGGGCGCACCCATCGCGGATTTAATGCCGACGGTTCTCCGATTGTAAACTTTGATATTGATGTTTTCAGAACTATGGCCGCTCGCCGGAAGATCGATATCTCAGACTTCGAATGCTCTCATCCCCTTGTGTTTTCTGATGATGATGCTTCACAGAAAGTCCATCATTTGCGTTTACGTCAGGCTATGGCCATCGATTCCATAGCTGCAATTCAGGGAACGTTTTGGGGAATGTTCCAAATCGGAGGTTTCAACTGGAAGATATGCGGAGCGTCCTCGCCTCGTGATTTTGCCTACCGGATGAGCCGGACAGAGCGCGACCAGCTTGATCTTTTTGCCGAGTTTATTCGCCAAAGCGGTCTGTTGTCTTATCTGCAGGAAAAAAATTGGGCGGCTTTTGCCCGTGGTTACAACGGACCTTCATATGACAAGCAGAATTATCATGGTCGCATGGCCGCTGCTTACCGGAAATATTCTGTTAAGTGATGTTAAAATGGGGGGGGTAAACATCTATTATTAAAAAAGTTTTAAATTGGTAGAAAAATAATTCACATATATTTCCTCAGTTTGTAAAATGTGCGTACATTTGTACGTGTGTTTTTCATAGTATTAGATTAAGATAAAGGTTTAAGGAGAAAGAGTTGTCGTGAGACAACTCTTTTTTTATTTTTGTAGCTCTTAATAATTATAAACTGATCCATGATGAAAATACAAGTTTTGTCACTGATAGCGGCATTATTAGTCGCTACTGGTTCAGGTTGCACTGATAAAAAAGAGGTGAATGATTATGCATCGTTTGTCAATCCTTTGATAGGCAGTGGCGGCCACGGCCATGTTTTTGTGGGGGCATCTGTTCCTCACGGCATGATTCAGCTGGGACCTAATAATAATTCAATTGGCTGGGAATGGTGTTCGGGGTATCATGCCTCTGACAGTACTATCATTGGTTTCGCGCATACACATCTTAGCGGAACCGGAATAGCAGACTTGGGCGACATTATATTTATGCCTGTAACTGGAGTGTCTGTCGGAGACGGATATCTGGCTGACGAAGAATATGTGTCTGCGTTTTCAAAATCGTCTGAATGTGCTGTGCCCGGCTATTATAGCGTAATTCTTGAACGGACGGGTATAAAAGCGGAACTGACAGCTACCGATAGGGTTGGATATCACCGGTATACATATCCCGGCGCAATAGGTGCAAAACTTGTAATAGATCTGGAAAATGGGGCGAAATCTATTAATAGCCGTAAAGGTGTGACCGGTAGCGATATAGAGGTGATTGACAGTGTGACCATAAGAGGTTATCGTAACTCCGACGAGTGGGCTAGTGATCATAAAGTATTTTTCTGCACAACGTTTTCTCATCCGATACTCTCTTGTGATATATTCCATGACGGAGACGCTTCAAAAGCATTGCTTGATTTCGGTAAGATAGACGGCCCTCTTGAAGTTCGTACCGGAATATCATATACCTCACAGGGGGGAGCCGAAACCAATCTGAAAGCCGAAGGTCTTATGAATGATTTTGACTCGGTGCGTGCCGCCTCATATTCTCGTTGGAATGATGCATTGTCGGTGATTGATTTTGAGGCTCCTGATGAGACGAAACATATATTTTACACCGCATTATATCACACCATGATAGCTCCGTCGCTGTTTGCGGATGCCGACCTGTCATATCGTGGAGCCGACGGGAATATTTATAAGGCCGGCGATTTTACCCCGTATACGGTTTTTTCACTGTGGGATACATATCGTGCAGTGCATCCCCTCTACACCTTAATTGATCCGCACGTATCAGACTACGTTAATAGTCTCATAGATATCTCTGCGCGTCAGAAGGCTTTGCCGGTGTGGCATCTTGTAGGTAATGAGACCAATTGTATGGTCGGGCTGCATTCGGTGCCCGTTATAGTAGATGCATGTCTGAAAAATATTCCGGAAATAGATATCGAAGCCGCTTATCGCGAAGTTGCCCGTATCGACAGTATGCCGTCTGCAGGTCTCGATTATGTGCGCAGCATAGGTTACATTCCTGCCGACAAAGTGCCGTGGTCTGTCGCCCGCGGGCTCGAATACTGCATCGATTATTATTCTGCCGCCCGAATGGCTGAGGCATTAGACCGTGCTGACGATTATGAAAGATATATAGCGCATGCCGGTGATTATCGTCACTATTTTGACAGTATCACAGGTTTTATGCGCGGGAAAATGTCGGATGGCACCCGTAGGATTGATTTTGATCCGTCCTATAGTCTTCATATGGAAGACGATTATGTCGAAGGCAATGCGTGGCAGTACACATGGCTCGTGCCTCATGATCCGGAAGGACTGATAAGCCTGATGGGCGGCCAGGAGCGGTTTGAGAGCAAGCTTGACAGCCTGTTTACCGTGAGTTCGGAACTTAACGAAGGAGCGTCTGCCGATATAACCGGCATGATAGGCCAGTATGCCCACGGCAACGAACCGGGCCACCACATCATATACCTCTACAGCTATATCGGCCGAAACGACAAGATGGCCGACCGCCTGCGTCAGGTCTATGACTCGTTCTATACCATAGGAGCTGACGGACTTATCGGTAATGAAGATTGCGGACAGATGTCGGCATGGTATATATTCTCTACATTAGGATTCTATCCGGTAAACCCTGTTGACGGCACGTTTGTGCTTGGTTCGCCGCTGGCTGAACGTGCTACACTGCGGCTGATCAATGGAAAAGAATTTACAGTTGTTGCACATAATAATTCAGAGAGTAACCGGTATATTGGAGCAGTGACGCTGAATGGTAAACCATATAACAACTCTGTGATCCACTATGATGATATCATGGCCGGCGGTACACTTGAATTAGAAATGACTGCTAAAAAGTAAAGGTTACGAAACCGCGCAAAGCAAAGGGTGTGCCGGGAGTAAAGCATATGTCGGTGACCGGCTCTTTGTCGCCCGGTATCAGTGTTTCTGTAGCGAATTGAGCTTCGCGCCATTTCGTATTGAACAGATTTTCTATTATTGCGCCGACGGTGACTTTTCCTAATGTATACGATGCATTCAGATCGGTGATGCAGTAGCCTTTGGCCGTAAGCGAATAATCTTCGTTGGCCGGACGGTTGCTGATCCAACGTGTATGTATTCCGGCTGATACATGCTTGTTTCGGTAACTTATACCACCTAAGAATGTATTAACCGGAGCGAGCGGTATATAATTTTCGCCCTTAGCTTCCTCTGTCATTCGGGCGTTGCTGTAAGTATAGTCTGCCTGAAGATAAAAGTTTTTAAGAAATTCCCATCTGAGACCGAAATCAGCTCCGAGGCGTCTGCTTTTGCCAGAAGGCTCTACGATGGCCTCGTCACCGACATAGACAAATTCTTGATTCATGTGCAGATACCACAGCGCTGCATTGATTACAAGATTTTCACGCACTTTCCAGTGTACTCCCAGATCGGCGCCCAAAGCCTGCGGTAATACATTTTTACCGTTTTTGACCACAACAACACGCGCGTCATTACTGTGAAAACCGCGGCCGCCTTTCACGTACAGTTGTAGATTTTTGGTCGGATTGTAAGTAATGTTGAGTTTTGGGCTGACAAATGACTGCGCAGTTCCATTGTCTGTGTATGTTTCTGCGGTTTTGTCGGCATAGCTGAAATGGAACCAGTCGATTCTGACCGACGGATTGATCATCACCGGTCCGAGGTTGATCTCAATGCCTGCGAATGCAAACATGTTGCTCTCGTCGACGTCGCCTAAACTGTATGTCCCGAGCTGCTGACGTTTCTGCGCGTGATAGAGCGCGATATCGCTTACATGATCATAGCGGAAGCCAGCTCCTGCAGACCATTTCCATGTCTCCGAACCGACATGGAAGTGATTATTGTAATCGGTATGTCCGCCTGCGACAATTCGTTTTTCTTTTTGGTTGATTTCGTCCCAATGTTCCGGATCCTTAAGTTGAAATGTAAAATCAGAAAACAGATCGAAGGTATAATAAGATATATAAAAATCAGAGTTCACTGTAGCTCCTTCGGGAAGATAGAGTTTATGGAGAAACTGCAGGTTTGTGCGGGATGTAGACCCTCCCTCACTGGCATCAAGAGATCCGAACCATCCGATCATGCCGTTGTCGACCGCTCGCTCGGGGACCTGACCGGATGCGTTCCACGAGCTGTTGAAGTGTGAAGCTATTATGTTGAAACGTGAATTCTCGCTCCACCTGGTATATTTTGTCATGGCATTGAGCCGCTTGAAGTGCTGCGGACTGTCGAAAAATCCGTTGTCGCTCAGAAATGCCCCGGCAAAATAGAGGCTTTCATTCTCGCGGTTGATCAGCGACATTGATGTGCGATAACGCTGATAATCGTGCATGCCTATTTCGGCTGATACCTGATTTGGCATACGGTCGCGCGTTTTAAACGCTACATAGCCCGCCGTGGCGAGGTTTCCTTTGGTCATGTCATACATTCCTTTGTCGAAATCGATACTTTCTATCACTTCCGGCTGGAGAAAATGCAGATCTGCATAACCCTGACCGTGAGCATGACTGACCATGTTGACCGGCATCCCGTCGACCGAGATGTTTATGTCTGTGCCGTGGTCCAGATCAAATCCGCGAAGAAACATTTGTTCGGCCTTTCCGCCGCCGGCATGCTGCGCGATAAACAGACCGGGTACGCTCCGCAGAATTTCTTGTGATGATTTTACCGGGTTGACAGCGAGATCAACTTTTGAGATTTCGCTGAGATGGTTCACGCGGCGAACTACATTTATATCACGCAGGCGTATTGGTTCCACGCTCAGCGAATCCGGATCGTTAGGATTGTGAGCCATAGACTGGATGCTAATGCATGCGGCTGCGATGATTACGTTCGTCTTTAGTCTCATGAAAAATGTTTGTGAATGAATGTCAAAAGATGAATAAAGCGATTTTACCATTTTTAAACAAAAAGTCGGGCACCATGGTTCGCATGATGCCCGACTTGATTGACGGTATATCGGAATCGTTTATTATCTGCGGTTTTTGCCGTTCCCTTTTTGCTGTTGGCGCAGGGCTGCCTGCTGCTGGCGTTGTGCCTCTTCGAGACGTGCCATCAGTCCGCTTTTCTTACGCGGCTTCTTTGCGTTGGCAAGCATTTCGGCCCGAACTTTCTTTTCATCTATTAACTTGCGGAAGATCCATGTCTGAAGAATAGTGATGAGCAACGACAAGAAGTAATAGTAGCTCAGACCTGCTGCATAGTCATTGAAGAAGAAGAGGAACATCACAGGCATAAGATACATCATCCACTTCATGCCCGGCATTGATGAACCGCCAGGCTGGTTCTGCATGTTGATGCGTGTATAAACGATGTTTACGACTGTCATAAGCAGACAGAACAGGCTGACATGGTCTCCGTAGAAAGGAATAGAGAAGGGGAGTGCAAAGATATAGTCAGGAGCTGAAAGGTCGTGAACCCAAAGGAACGACTGCCCGCGCAGTTCGATCGCTGACGGGAAGAATGAGAACATTGCGATCAGCACAGGCATCTGCAAGAGCATCGGCAGACAGCCTGAGAACGGGCTTGCGCCGGCACGGCTGTAGAGCGCCATCGTTTCCTGCTGGCGTTTCATCGCGTTTTCCTGGCCGGGATATTTATCATTGATTTCTTTTATCTCCGGAGCAAGTACACGCATACGAGCCTGTGATTTGAAGCTCTTGAATGTAAATGGGAAGAGAATGATCTTGATGAATATTGTCAGCAGCAGGATGATGATGCCGTAATTATCGATAAATTTACCTAAGAAAGAGAATACCGGTATGACTATGATCTGGTTTATCCACCGGAAAAGACCCCAGCCGAGCGGCACAAGACGCGTGAGCGACAGGCCTTCGTCGTTGTCAATTTCGTCGTCGATGCTCGACAGCAGCGGATAGTCGTTCGGCCCGAAATAGAAGTAGAACCCTGTCGGCGATCCGTCGGCGATTGTGTAAGGTGTGGTGGCATGAGCAGACATGTCCTTGAGGAAACGGTCATTCTTGATTTCTGTCGAAGTCAGGTCTGCGGTCGAGAGATAGTCATCGGCTATCAGCACACTTGAGAAAAACTGATTTTTGAATGCGAACCATTTTATGCGGCCCGTGAGTTGTTCGCTGTCATTGCCCGTCGAATTCAGATCGTCGGGACCTTCGCCTATAAACTTATAGTGGATCGCACTGTTGCGCTCTTCAAAAGTACGGCCTTTTTCGTTACGCGCCATCTTCTGGTGCCAGTTGAAATCAATCGTCGATGTGCTTGCCGGAAGTATAGTCTCCATACCCTTTTGAACAATGTCCATCTTGACGAGATATTTTGAATGGTGGACTGTGTAGCGCAGCCCCCATTGTGCGCTCGCACCAAGATCCAGAACCATGAACACGGTCGAATCATTCTCCATAACGGGAGTGAAGTTGAATTCGCGTGTGTCGAAGCGCTGGTCTGAGGTCATAAGTGTGAACCCGTAGCCGTCAGTGTCATCATTGAAAAGCCGTATGTTGGCCGGTTCTTTACCGACTTCAGTTTTATAGTTTTTGAGCTCGACCTGACTGACAATGCCGCCGCGGGTAGCAAAAGTCACCTTCATCAGATCATTTTCTATGGTGACGCTGTCGTTTGCCCCGCTCAGATGACGGGCGAAACTTTTGTATTTCTGAACCTGTGCTATAGTCTTGCGGACGTTGGCGACTGCATCAGTGCGCTGCTCCGGAGAAAGTGATCCGAAACGGTTCGACAGCACATCTGATACATCTATGTCTGTCGAGGCTGCTTTTATGGTGCCGTTGATGCCGGTGCTGTCCGCGCTCAGGCTTACGATCTCGTTTACGAGTGTATAGCCGCCCTTTCCATCGGGATTGCCGGCTGTGCTGACTGCGGCGGCGAGGGCTTTGCCGTCAGATTGGGTCAGGCTGTCGGTAAAAGTGACGATTGCAGTCTCGTCTGCTGCCTCTTGGCGCGCGGCAAGTTGCTCTTGCTCGGCCTTGCGGCGGGCAAGTTCCTCTTCCGACGGTTTGTTGAAATACATGAAACCGAACAGACAGGCTGCCATCAGCAAGAGACCTAATAGGGTGTTTTTGTCCATTTTTGGGGATTGTAATCGGTTTGTGGTTATATTATGATTGCGTTGTTATTTCTTGCTTTCGTGATATTTGATCGCCGCATCGATAAAACTTCGGAATATCGGATTTGGCGACAGAACCGTGCTGGAATATTCGGGGTGATATTGTGTACCGATATACCAGCGTTTATCGGGTATTTCGACGACTTCTACCAGATGTGACGCAGGATTCTCTCCGACGCACTGCATGCCGGCCGTCTCAAATTGCTCGCGAAAATCTTCATTGAACTCAAAGCGGTGACGATGGCGTTCGCTTATATCTGTGGTGCCGTATGCTTCTGCCGCGCGGCTTCCCGACCGCAATTTGCAGTCGAAAGCTCCAAGACGCATCGTGCCGCCCATGTTGGATATCGATTTCTGTTCTTCCATAAGATCGATGACATTGTATGGTGTCTGGCTGTCCATCTCTGTCGAGTTGGCTCCTTGCAGACCGAGAACATTACGCGCGAACTCTATTACCATACACTGCATTCCCAGACAGATGCCGAAAGTCGGCACATCATGTTCGCGACACCATTTCAATGCTACGAATTTGCCTTCGATGCCCCTCTGGCCGAATCCGGGCGCGATTATCACTCCGTCAAGATCCGATAATTTTTCATCGACATTGCGTTCGTCGACTTTTTCAGAATGTATATAGACGATCTTGACTTTATGATCGGCGTATGTAGCCGCCTGAAACAGTGCTTCGTCGATTGATTTGTAGGCGTCATGCAGTTCGACATATTTGCCTACAAGTCCGATTGTGACGGTTTCTTCCGCACGATCCATTTTGTCGAGAAATTCGAGCCAGGGTTTCATGTGAGGTTCTCCATCGGGCGTCAGACCTGTTTTACTGAGCACTATTTCATCAAGATGCTGTTCATGCATCTTGACCGGAACTTTATATATGCTGTCAACGTCGACCGACTGAATTACAGCTTCCGGAGACACGTTACAGAATAGCGCTATTTTTCTGCGCATGTCTGCAGAGATGTGTTTTTCAGTGCGAAGAACGAGAATATCCGGTTGTATGCCGGCTTCCTGAAGCTGCTTGACGGAGTGCTGGGTCGGTTTTGTCTTTAGTTCTTTTGCTGCGGCAATGTAGGGTACATACGTGAGATGTATACACAGACTGTTGCTGCCGAGTTCCCATCTCAGCTGTCTGACGCTTTCAAGGTAGGGCAGAGACTCGATGTCGCCCACTGTTCCGCCTATTTCTGTTATAATGAAGTCGAAATTCCCGGTGTTGCCGAGTTTCTTTACGTTGCGTTTGATCTCATCTGTGATGTGAGGCACAATCTGAACAGTCTTTCCGAGATAGTCGCCTCTGCGTTCTTTGTCGATGACGCTTTGATAGACTCGTCCCGTAGTCACATTGTTGGCTTTTGTCGTCTGGATGTCGGTGAAACGTTCATAATGTCCGAGATCGAGGTCGGCTTCGTGACCATCTACTGTCACATAACATTCTCCGTGCTCATAGGGGTTAAGCGTTCCCGGATCTATATTAATGTATGGATCGAATTTTTGTATTGTTACTCTGTAACCGCGAGCTTTAAGCAGACATGCCAGTGAAGAAGATATAATGCCTTTGCCTAATGATGACACAACACCTCCGGTGACAAAAATGTACTTCGTTTCCACGCTATGTTTTTTTGTATTGCTGTTGAACTTTTATTAATCTCGCAAAATTACTAAAAAAATTGGATTGTAATCCCGGCGATATGCATTTTGTGGTTAAAAATTGGTCGTCGCAGTGGAATTAATTGTGCATATATGATATAATAAAAAGAGTTGTCTCACGACAACTCTTTCCCTTAAACCTTTATCTTAATCTAATACTATGAAAAACACACATACAAATGTAGACATATTTTTTATTTCAGGATACATTCCGGCGAGGATATTTGCAGCCTGTTAACCTTTCTTAAGTATTGGGCTCCTCGCGATCTCTTCATTATTTATTCGCATTATTAGCGCCATGTCTTGTCTTTTAATTATGACACCATCTTATCTGCGCACGGTCTTTTGACACCCTCTCAGTCTGTTGCACTGAAAAAAATAAAGAAATTAATCATTGAAAAATTTGGTAGAACCGCAAAAATGTAGTTACTTTGCACTCTGTTTTGTGGGAGCTCCATGAAAGTTCACCGGAAAGATGCACCGGCGGGCGATATGAGACTTGCGATGCAACTGCAGAACCCAACAACTAATAATAAGAAAATTTAGATAAACCACCAGTAAAACAGCCATGTCAAAGATTTGTCAAATTACCGGTAAAAAAGCGATGGTTGGCAACAACGTGTCACACTCTAAGCGTCGCACCAAACGCAAATTCAATGCAAACCTCTTCACAAAGAAATTCTATTGGGTAGAGCAGGGCATCTGGGTCAGCCTGACTCTTTCTGCTGCAGGTCTACGCACAATCAACAAACTCGGTCTTGACGCTGCGATCAACAAGGCCTACGAACAGGGTTACTTAAACGACAACGATATTAAATTCATAGGATTCTAAGAAGATGGCAAAGAAAGCAAAAGGTAATCGTGTGCAGGTCATCCTCGAATGCACCGAACATAAGGCAAGTGGTATGCCCGGTACTTCCCGCTACATCACTACCAAAAACCGCAAAAATACAACCGAGAGACTCGAGCTTAAGAAATACAATCCAATCCTTAAGCGTGTAACTGTTCACAAAGAAATAAAATAAGATACTGAGATATGGCAAAGAAAACCGTCGCATCACTTCAGAAGGGCGAAGGCCGCACCTACAGCAAGGTTATTAAAGTGGTCAAATCACCTAAGACTGGCGCATACATCTTCAAGGAAGAAATGATGCCTAACGAAGCAGTTAAAGACGCCCTCAAATAAATTACTGTCTCTGGTAAGACTTTATAGCATAATTAGTCTGCCGTCATGTGTCAAACACTGACGGCAGACTTGTTTTGTTATAGCCGTCAGGGGTTGCATATAACAAAGATTAGAGTTATCTTTGCCTTCACGTTAATATTGTCTCTCAGCAATTACATAATCATAATGTCTACATCTGACTTACCCGAAAAGACCGCTCCCGTGCGTCGCTCCCGTGCGATTGTAAAGTGGCTGTGGATATCATTTGCCGCTTTAGTCGTACTAGTTTCCGCCTTTTTTATTATGGCATATAACGGCTTTATCGGCTACATGCCGCCGGTTGAGGATCTTAAAAACCCTCAGGATAAGTTTGCGTCGGTGATTTATAGCGCCGACGGTTCGGAACTTGGCCGTTATTTCAGGAATACAGGTAATCGTGTCTATGCAGATTTCGATGAAATATCTCCGGCTGTCGTCGATGCTCTTATTGCGACAGAAGATTCCAGGTTCGAGGACCATTCCGGCATTGATGTCCGTGCGTTGATACGTGTTGCTTTTAAAACGTTACTTATGGGGCAGCGTAATGCCGGCGGCGGTTCGACAATCACACAGCAGCTTGCCAAGCAGCTTTACACTCCTCCTTCCGACGGATTTTTATCTCGGGCTGTACAAAAACCTATCGAATGGATGATAGCAATAAAACTCGAGCGCTTTTATTCTAAGGAAGAGATTTTGAAAATGTATCTCAACCAGTTTGATTTCCTTTATAACGCCGTCGGCATCAAGTCTGCCGCTAAAGTTTATTTCAATAAAGACGCCGCTGATCTCAACATTCCTGAGGCTGCAACTCTTATAGGCATGGTGAAAAATCCGTCCTACTTCAACCCCGTGCGCCATCCCGAGCGCGCTATCGCGCGGCGTAATGTGGTGCTCGATCAGATGAGAAAGGCCGATATGATTACCTCATCTGAATATGAGGCTCTTGCTGCGACTCCGCTAAGTCTCGATTTTCATCGTGTTGACCATAAAGAAGGCCTGGCTCCTTATTTCCGTGAAGAGTTAAGACGCTATCTGACCGCTAAGCGTCCCGTGCGTTCGGCATACCCTTCATGGGACCAGCAGCGCTTTGTTGATGACTCGATCGCGTGGACCAACAATCCGCTGTATGGTTGGGTTGAAAAGAATCCCCGTCCCGACGGTACGAAATATGATATCTACAACGACGGCCTCAAAATCTATTCGACTATTGACTCGCGTATGCAAGCTTATGCAGAGCAGGCTGTGAATGAGCATATGCGTTTCCTGCAAAAAGAGTTTTTCAAAGAAAAACGTAATTCGCCGACGGCCCCTTATACGTCCAATCCCGCAGAACTCAACACTGAGACTCGTAAGAAACTTATCGATAATGCTATCCGTCAGAGCGAGCGAAGTCGCATTGGCCGTTTGGCCGGTCTGTCTGACGATGAAATACGAAGACAGTTTGACGAGCCCTTCGAAATGACGGTTTTCAGCTACGACGGCCCTGTCGACACTGTGATGACACCGCTTGATTCGATCCTTTATACCAAGAGTTATCTGCGCACAGGTTTCATGTCGATGGATCCGCGCACAGGTTATGTCAAGGCGTATGTCGGAGGACCGGATTTTAGGTTTTTCCAATATGATATGGTTTCGACCGGACGCCGTCAGGTTGGATCGACTGTCAAGCCGTTTCTTTATACTTACGCAATGGAATCTGACTTCACGCCTTGCGACGAGATGCTCAACGAGCAGCCGACATTTGTCGACGAAAACGGCCGACCGTGGGCACCGCATAACTCCGGTAAAGCGCGTGTAGGCGAAATGGTTGATTTGCGCTGGGCTCTCACTAATTCCAATAACTGGATCTCGGCCCGCTTAATGGCTCAGCTCAGCCCGGCCGAGCTTGTGAAACGTATGCACAGCTACGGTATAACCAATTCTCTTCCGGCGGTTCTTTCTCTTTGTTTAGGACCTTGTGAGGTTTCGGTCAAAGAGATGGTTACAGCCTATAGCGCATTTGCCAATAAGGGTATGCGTGTCGATCCTATGTTCGTCACTGCGATCGCTGACTCTAACGGCAACATTATATCGGATTTTTCGCCCACTCAGACCGAAGTGATAACCGAAGACGGTTACTATAAGATACTTTCGATGCTGCTCAATGTCGTCGACAGCGGTACCGGCAACCGTCTGCGCCGTGCGCCATATAATCTGACGGCTCAGATCGGCGGCAAGACCGGAACGACTAACTCCAATTCCGACGGATGGTTCATGAGCTTTACTCCCGATCTTGTTTCCGGCACCTGGGTCGGTGGTGAAGAACGCTATATCCATTTCAACAGCAACGCAAACGGTCAGGGTGCCGCTATGGCTCTTCCTATCTTCGGGAAATATATGACAAAAGTCTATGCCGATCCCTCGTTGCCTTATAGTCAGGCGACGAGGTTTGAGTTTCCCGCAGATCTTGATCTCTGTGCCGGCAACGGTTATTTTGTTGAAGAAAAAGAAGCTGTCGAAGAAGGTATTTCCGGTGCCTTTGACTGATAAAAATTGCTGAAATGGATGCTAAGTATAAAGAATTTCTCGGTGAGATACGGACATTTGTCGACAGGCGCCGCATCTACACTGATGACCTAAGGCTTCTCGCATGGGGTACAGATGCCGGCTTCTATCGGCTTCTGCCTAAGATTGTGGTTAGGGCCGAAGATGAGATAGAGGTAGGACTGCTTCTGGCTGCTGCCTCGCGCCATGGTTTGCCTGTGACTTTCAGGGCGGCGGGCACCAGCCTTTCCGGCCAGTCTGTTACGGATTCAATACTGATTGTCGCAGGTAAAAACTGGGAAAAATACAGCATCGCACCCGACGGCCTGAAAGCAACGTTTCAGCCTGGTGTCGTCGGCATGCGCGCCAATGAGCTACTCGCTCCTTACGGCCGCACATTCGGCCCCGATCCGGCTTCTAAACGGTCGGCTATGGTCGGAGGCATTGTAATGAACAATGCCTCGGGTATGAGCTGCGGTGTTCATGCCAATAGTGACCGTGTGCTTGATTCCATCAGGCTGATTCTTGCCGACGGTACTATCCTTGACACTGCAGACGCGGCTTCGCGTCAGGTTTTTGAACGGACTCATAAATCCGTCGTTGACGAGATAGCCGCAATCCGCGACGAGATAAAGGCAGATCCGGAACTGACCGCCCGCATTGAATATAAATATTCGATCAAGAATGTAACCGGACTAAATCTTCGTCCGTTCATCGCATATGATGATCCGATCGACATTATAGCCCATATGATGGTCGGTAGTGAGGGCACTCTGGCATTCATGAGCTCGGTTACGGTCAACACTTCTCACCTCCCCGCATATGCTTCGTCAGCCATGATTTATTTTGACGATATGGCTGAGGCATGCCGTGCGGTTGTGGCGATGCGTAAGGACGGACGACTCTACAGTTGCGAGTTGCTCGACAGCAAGTCGCTCGCATCTGTCGGCGACGATACCGGAACGGGACTAACAGCGCTCTTGCTCGAAACGAGATCTGACAGCCGGAGCGGACTGGAGTCTAATATTGTCGGCATACTCGACGTTCTCAAGAGTTTCAGACTGTATAAGGACGCGCATTTTTCTTCCGATGCGCAGGAAATTGCCCGTTGGTGGAATATCCGTTCGGGTGTCTTTCCGGCGGTTGGCGGAACACGTCCGCTCGGGACGACCGCTTTGATCGAAGACATCGCTTTTCACATCGATGATCTGCCTGAGGCTACAGTCGCACTGGAGAAACTGCTGCGTGACTGCGGCTATGACGATGCCTGTATCTACGGTCATGCGCTCGAAGGAAACTACCATTTTGTCATCGCCCAGTCTTTCGACACTCAGAGCGAGATTGACCGCTACCGTCATCTTATGGAAGAGATTGAGCATCTTGTGGTCGACCGTTTTGACGGCTCTCTGAAAGCCGAACATGGCACAGGACGCAACATGGCGCCGTTCGTACGCAAAGAGTGGGGCGACAAGGCGTGGTCTCTCATGAAACGTATCAAAAGAGCGTTCGATCCTCAGAACATACTTAATCCCGGAGTTATCTTCAATGATGACCCGGAGTGTTTTATCAAAAACCTCAAACCGCTTCCGCTTACCGACTCACATGTCGACCGTTGCATCGAATGCGGTTTCTGTGAGGTCAATTGCGTGAGTTGCGGACTGACTTTGTCTGCCCGGCAACGCATTGTCGTGCGACGTGAGATATCGAGGCTCGCTCATACAGGTGAGGACGAAGCCCGGCGCCTGCGTCTCGAGAAAGGCTACCGTTATCTGGGCGACGAGACTTGCGCCGGCGACGGACTGTGCTCGACTTCATGTCCTATGGGAATCAACACGGCCGATCTTACTCATGATCTGCGCCACGCTAGGATGTTGCACAAGAACGCTGCCTTACATACGGGTGAATGGTGTGCGCGTCATTTGGGAAGTGTCGAGAGCGGTTTGCGACTCATGCTCGGCGCAGCGTCGGCGACGCGCAGTGTTATAGGGGATAACGCTGTCAACGTTCTGGGGCGGGGGCTGCATAAGCTTGGCGCGCCGCTGTGGACTTCAGCGCTTCCGCGGCCCTATTATAGGTTCAGAACTCCGGCTGCTACGTCTCTGACTGAGCGTAAAGTCGTTTATTTCCCGTCGTGTATCAACCGTACTATGGGTGTAACTCCTGAAAAAGGATCCTCGCTCCGTGCGCTTGTCGAAGTCATGACTTCGTTATGCAGAAAAGCTGGCTATGAAGTGATTTTCCCTGATAATATGGATCAGCTTTGCTGCGGCATGATCTGGGAAAGCAAGGGTATGCCTGATATTGCCGACCGTAAGACTGCCGAACTTGAGGCAGCTCTGCTGAAAGCGTCGGATGGCGGCCGCTATCCGGTCCTTTGCGATCAGAGTCCCTGTCTGCATCGCATGCGCAATCATATCAAATCGATGAAACTCTACGAACCGGCCGAATTCATCCATGATTTTCTCGCACCTCATCTCGAATTTGAGAAGGCCGATATCTCGGTTGCCGTTCATGTGACCTGTTCGTCACGGCTGATGGACCTCACCGACAAAATGGTGGCGCTCGCCTCGATGTGTGCCACATCGGTGACTGTTCCGGCCGGAGTCGGCTGTTGCGGTTTTGCCGGTGACAAGGGTTTCACCGTTCCCGAACTTAACCGTTGGGGACTGCGCAAACTCCGTCCTGAGCTGGAGAGCGCCCGTGTTACCGAAGGCTACTCCAATTCGCGCACTTGCGAGATAGGACTGACGACTAACAGCGGTGTCCCGTATAAGTCTATCGCATATCTTGTCGACCGATGCACAAAACCGAAAAAATAATACTAAACAATATAACCGATCAATCACAAAATGACTACCAAAACATCTGATGCCAGGCCCAAGCGACTGATGGCCCTCGATGTGCTCAGGGGCATCACAATCGCCGGCATGATACTCGTCAACAATCCCGGAGGATGGGACGAGATCTATTCGCCGCTGCGCCATGCGAGCTGGAATGGCCTTACTCCGACCGACCTCGTTTTTCCTTTCTTTATGTTTATCATGGGTATATCAGCCTACCTTTCGCTCAGAAAATATAACTTTGAATTTTCGATGCCGGTAGTCTGGAAAATCGTAAAACGTACGGTGCTGATATTTCTTGTAGGACTATTCCTGACATGGTTCTCGATGTTTTTGCGCGGAGTCTATAACGGAGCCGAGCTCTGGGAGTCGGTCATGACTTTTGACCATATACGCATTCTCGGAGTACTTCCCCGTCTGGCGCTCTGCTACGGCGTCGGTTCTCTTCTGGGCATAATTTTCAGTCGCAAGGCTCTCAAATGGCTTGTCGCGTTGATGCTTGTCGCCTATGCTGTCATTCTGGTGTTAGGGCATGGCTTTGAATTCGCCGATCATAATGTCATTGCAGTTGTCGACCGTGCCGTTCTCGGCGAGGCCCACATGTACACTGACTATGTCGACGGTGTGTCGCTGAAGTTCGATCCCGAAGGCTTCCTGAGCACACTTCCGTCTATTGCCCATATGCTTGTCGGCTTCCTTTGCGGCGGCCTGATTGTGGCCAATAAGAATAACGAGACACGTATCAATAAACTCTTCATTGTCGGAACTGTTCTGACTTTCGCCGGTTTCCTTCTGAGCTACGGACTGCCGATCAACAAAAAGATCTGGTCGCCCACGTTCGTTCTCACCACTTGCGGCCTCGCGTCGAGTTTACTCGCGTTGCTGATATGGATTATCGATGTCAAAGGCTATCGTCGCTGGAGCCGCTTCTTTGAGGTATTCGGTGTCAATCCGCTTTTCCTCTACTGCCTCAGTGCGGTTCTCGCTCTTTTTATCGGACTTACAAAATTCCACTGCGGCGCTGTCGGCGGAGATCTCATTTCGATACGCGAGTTCATCTATCGTGTCTGCCTGCTGCCTGCCTGCTGTGGTGATGCAGCCCTTGCATCGGCTCTCTCGGCCGTCGTCTTTGTGCTGATATGCTGGTGCGTCGGATATTTCCTTTATAAAAAGAAAATCTATATCAAGTTATGATCCTTATTGCTGACTGCGGAAGCACCAAGACTGACTGGTGTGTTGTCGGCTGTGGCGGTGAGATCGTGCGCCGTGTGTTCACCGGGGGCATGAACGCCGTGATGCTTACAGAGGAGGAGATGGCTCAGCAAATCTCCTCCGAACTGATCCCACAGTTGGGTGACGAAGTGATCGACCGGATATATTTTTATGGAGCAGGCTGTCTGGCCGATGAGATCTGCGGCAACGTGCGCCGGGCTTTGGCTGTCAACATTCCGACTGCATCTGATATAGAAGTCCATACAGATCTTCTCGCCGCCGCGCGTGCGTTGTGCGGCCGTAATCCCGGCATAGCATGCATTATGGGCACAGGATCCAATTCCTGTTATTACGACGGCGAAAAGATATGCGACAATGTCTCTCCGCTGGGCTATATCCTCGGCGATGAAGGCTCGGGAGCAGTCCTCGGCCGACTGCTTGTCGGCGATGTGCTCAAAAATCAGCTGCCGCGGCATTTGTGCGAAAAATTTCTCGCACAATATCAGCTCGATCGCCTGACAATCATCCGTCGGGTTTATAAAGAGCCTCAGGCCAACCGATTCCTCGCTTCGCTGTCGCCGTTTCTGCTGGAAAACATCAGTGAACCTGCGGTTCGCAATCTCGTGCTCGGATCTTTCAGATCATTCTTCACGCGCAATGTGCTGCAATATGACCGTGCGCGGGAACTCGACGTCAACTTTGTCGGCTCAATTGCCTGCTACTACAGCGACATCCTCCGCGAGGCCGCCGAATCCTGCGGCTGTACCCTCGGCACCATCCTCCGGACCCCCATGCCCGGTCTCATCGCCTTCCACAGCTGATTTTTCACGCAAAAAATAACGGCGGCGCATCTTTGTCAAGAGTTTGATGCGCCGCCGTTTTGGCTTTTATTCGAAACTGTATATACCGTAGATGCCGTAATCACGGCTGCTCTTAGGTATCATCGGTGTGATATCTCCGTTACGTTCGGGTTGCCATGTCCTGATTTTTATTATAGGCTTGTCGGCCTCGTTCAGATCCACGAACAAGAACAGATATCCCTGGTCTCCATAGTGTTGCGAGTAATAGTCCTGCTTGATCTGTATGCCGAACGTATTGCCGCCGAAGGCCGCTTTCTGTATGTCGTTGTCAGAGAAGTTGATATTGACATACTCGTTGCGTTTGAAACACTTTTCCAGCTGAGTGATATACTCCTCTTTTGTCTTGCGCTGGAATTCATATTGCGTTCCTACCGAAAAACCGCCTTTGTCGTTGTAGGCCTGTAGTTTCTGCAGCTTGTGGCCAACTATTATGTAGGCGTTTTCGTCAAAAATACTTTTTATATAATCAAGGCGTTTGAGCGCGAATGCTGTTTTATAGTTTTCCAGAAATGTAACTATAACCATCTTGATAGAATCGCCCCACACATCTCCTCCTTGTTTGAAAATATCGCGTCGAGCTGCATTGCCAAGTCCGAACGCAACGCTTTCGATCTTTTTGTCGGGAGAAAAAGTGAATGTCACATCTTCAGTGAAAATGCGGTTGTTGTTCATGAATTTGAACTGCATCGGCACACTGCGGCACACCACCCGGTCGCCCATCGGATAGAAGCCCGGATCAGGATTTCCTACTAAGGAAGCAGACCCGTAGCTGAGCAATTCGGTGAACATTTCCCGGCCTTCCGGTGTAAAGAGTTCATCCTTATCCGAATAGTCTTTATTGCGGATCGATTTGATGATTTCATCCATAATCCGCTGATAGTCTTTGGTCTGTTTTTTGTCGAGAGCGGCTATCCCTTCTTTTTTGCCTGATTCGACTATGGCCTGTAAATCTTTTTTGGCTTCTTTGTCTTCTTTCAGCTGTTTACCGTCAGTGCCGATGACTTTTCGAGAGGCGGAGTATGACACGGGCTTGAAATTGCTGATCATTATCTCCAGTTCCTTGTCGCTCATAGCCGCTTCTTCATATCGCGTTTCTACCGACAGGATGATTTCCTGAGGAGTGTAGTCAGGCGGAAACGACAGTTGGCTCATACCGTCTTTAACACCCGTAAGCGGCGAGTTGAATTTACCGTTCCAATATGTGAAATCCAGACCCTCGACAGGTCTGCCTTTATAAGTAAACAGCATGTCGATCGTATTGTCAGGCTTTATTTCAGCCACAGCCGCCTCGACATTCTCCAAAATCTCTTTCACCTGCATCGGGATCCAGTTGAGCAGCAGTTGCTCCTCGCCGCCTATCTTCATCCTGACCTCTCCGGGATATTGCAACGAATGAAGCATTATAAAGGCCCAGTTATAGAAGCGCAGCGCATCGTCGACTCGCCCCTTCTCTTCGGCTCTGAACGCCGATCTCACATAATCCTCGACACGCTCCCGACGCTGGTTGAACATCTTCTCCAGCTCCGTACGCTTCATATAGCGCAGTATATAAAACCCTTTGTCTCCGTCGCGGAAAGAGCATGTCTCGGTGTTGGTTATCGTGGCCTGAGAATATGTATTAAGCACGGATTTGATATCGGCTTTATATTCTAATCCATCGTTATTGGCTGTCTCTTCTTCAGAAACAGACAGTGTGCTTTGTGCCGATATTCCGATTTTGCTTAACAGATTGGCGAGTGCCATTTGATCGGCGTCTCCTGGCGTCTCCCCCCAACCCTCGCCGTAGATGTAATCGGCATTTGCTTTGATTTCTTCAGCGAGTTTTTTCTGATTGCCATTATTCTGAGCCAAAACAATCATCGGCAACAGAAACAGTAAGATTACAAGACTTGCTTTTTTCATCAGTTGTTTTCAGTGAATTCTTTTTATAGTGCGATCTTTGTGTTTGCTATGATGTATATTCCAGCAGGTAGGTCGTTGACAGTGACTGTTTCTCCGGCCGGAATACTAACGGTGCGTACAACGCGGCCGGTCAGGTCGAATATCTTGACAGCGGTAGAGAACGATGAACAGATGCATACGTTGTGATCCGCTGTAGTCATGACTTTTATGCCCATTTCTACCATCAGATCGTCAGCGGCAGTAGTCTCGAATATGCGCACGCGGTTTTGGTTACTTCCGGTGAGATAGGCTTCAAACGTGCGTATATCGCGGGCGGAGACTGCGAAACAGCTTCCCGGCTCTTCTCCCTCGACCTCATCGTTGTTGACGACTAATTTAGTGGCGTCACTACGATTGGTACTGTAATTTGCTACGAGCCTATAACCGTTTATGTAGTCGTATGCAAGATCGGCAGGTGTCTGTTCGATAATGGCAATTGTGGATTCGAATTGGACTGATCCGCTAATATTGAATTGGTCATCATAAAATTCATTATTCGGCATGGCTATCAGGTATGGCTTGTTTGCCTCTATTTTTGCGGCCGGTGTCCAGCCTGTAGCTGTAGGCTGATACAACCAATATCTTAGAGCCAAACCTTTATCAGAATTTTCTGCGAAGGAGTACACCTCTTTGCCATTGTGAGTGATGGTTTCAACATTAAATGGTAGCGCAATGGTTTCCCATCCGGCGCACTCGCCGTCAATTGCAGTACGTTTGGTAAAATCTCTTCTGTAGATGATTGTCGAAGCGATAAATTCATGAGGACAATACCACGGCCATTCGTCAGATATTCTGATATATTCCGCCTGACCATTGACAATGATATTTGATACTTTATCGCTAATCGGCGAAGCGATGTTGTTATCCGGAACATAAACCAAAAAGTTAGTATTACTTAACAAATTGTCCAAAGTTGCACTGTCAGTCCAGCCGTAGGCTTCATCAAACGCTCCGTCGCTGTCAAGCATAACATAGCTTTCTGTGCCGTAAGAATGGACTGAAATCCCTTGAGGAGTAGTATCAGTATAGCCAGCTTTTCTTGCAAAAGCCGAAATAGTCTGCAGACCTTCGACATCGAAGGTGCCTATATAGCGGTTATAATCTCCGCCATTTATGGAGTAATATATATCTGCGTTGTCAGGTGATGTTATTGTCAGATAGCGTCCGTTATAATCATAAGAGAGATTTTTAAGATCGTCCCCACTTTGCCAGTTGAGAGCAGGATAGCTTTTGAATATCTTGCCGGCGTTAAACGCTTCCCAGGTTTGAATTTCTGCTACAAGCTGAGCATGTGTTTCATCAGTGGCTACTATGACCTGATCACCAACGATTGAAATATCATTAGCTATAGCTTGATCGGATCCTGAATTAAATGCTATTACATTAAATAAATCTGCCGAATTGCCGGTACGTGATGCTCCGCATACAAGGTATGGATTAGTCCCGGAAACTATTCCTGCAACATAAACATTTTCAAGGGCGATATTATGGTTTACCCTGCCGATAAGTCCGGCTGTCAATCCGGCTCCTATGACTTCCACATTGGCATAGCAGTTTAACATAGTGATCTCATTACCGGTTGATCCTATAATTCCGCCGGTATAATTTGTTTTATTACAGTCTATTGATCCGGTAACAAAAACATTTTCAAGTGTCAGAGTGCTGCCCGTGTTATGACCACCATAGGCTGCAAGAATTCCTGAACCAAAATTATAACTTATGATGCAATTAGCATCAACAATGCCGAGATTTTTAATTTCTCCTGACACGACGCCAAATATAGACGTGCAATAATATGAATTAGATGCAATATCTAACGGTCGATCTTCCGGTGCAAAGTTCTTTATAATATGATTTTGACCGTCATAATGGATAACAGCTGCATATGTTCCGTTATATCCTGCAATAGCTGTCCATTTTGTTACACCGCTCATGTCAATATCGGCCGTCTGCTTGAACCACACATCGCAACCGCCAGTGTTGATATGTTTATATGCATTACATAAATCCTCGACCGTTGTTATTATATATGGATCATCCATTGTACCTTTCGGTTCATCAGAAATGGGCTCGTCAACTCCGGTCTGCCAGTTGAGAGCCGGATAGCCCGAGAAAAGGGTTTCTTTACTGAAGGCCCGCCAAGTCTGTATTTCTGCTATAAGCTGGGATTTTGTTGATTCTGTGGCTATGTCTATTGAGCCGTCGATTTCAATGTCTTCGGCAACGGCTAATTCGGCGCCGGTGTTAAATGCGACGACATTATATAAGATTAGGCTCTGAGATCTGTCAGCACCGATTACTAGGTATGGGCTGTAACCATTGGAAGCTCCGACAGATCCGGCGACATATACATCCTCAATAACCGCACTATTGCGCAGGCGCCCTATAAGTGCGCCGGTATTTTTTTGTCCCTCGACTGTGACATTCGCATAACTATTTGATATGCTGACGTTATTGCCTGTTGTTCCTAACATGCCGCCGGTATATGATGCGTTAGAGGCGACATTTCCTGTTACGAAAACGTTGTCAACAGTCAGTTGTCCGGCGGTTGGATGACCACCATACGCGGCAAGAATTCCGACTCCCTGAGTGCTGAAATCGGGTGCTGCGTCTATGATGCCGAGATTTCGGATTTCGCCTGAGACGACTCCGAATAGGGAAGTGCAGTAATAATAGCTGCCGTCAGCTACCATTGGGTTATTCGCTGGACAGAAGTTCTTGATGACATGTTTCTGTCCGTCGTAGTGGACGATAGACGCATATAGTCCACTATGCCCAGAAATCGCGTGCCAGTCAGTATGTCCGGCCATGTCGATGTCGGCGGTTTGAATGAAATAATATTCAGTGTCTGGTTGACCTGAGACATGTGTCCATGCATTGCAGAGATCCTCGGCAGAAGCGATCTGATAGGGATCAGCGGCTGTACCGGAACCGACAATTTCGGCGTGGGCAGAAAACGATACGACAGAGAGGAACGAGAGTGTGAGTGCATATAGGATTTTTCTCATTGGAAGATCAGTTTATCGGTTTATTGTCGCCTTCTTGAGGAGTGCGCTTGGGGTTTGTTTTGAATGGGAATGAGCCGAGGTCGAAGTTTTTTGTTTCGTTGTTGTTGGGATCGACGGCGTTGACAGAGACGGCGAATGAATAGTCAGTGTCAGGGGTTAATGTAGTATTATGAGTCCAGACAAGCCGTCCGTTGTTTGCGTCGACTGTTTCATGCTGCTCGGCTATGCTTTGTCCGTCAGAACCTTTAAGAACAGCCGTGATCGTCTTAATAGTAATGTCGGAACTTATGCTGAACGAAGCGTCGACTGAGGTTATAGCCGGATTGATGACGCTCTCGGTCATCTGCGGTCCTGTAAAGACAATATCACCATCGGTTATTATCTGGAGCTGAGAACCGGAGACTTCGCCGACTTTAGACTTGACGAATGGTGTGAGTGTGTAGTGGGTGTTTTGTTCGAGTCCGTCGAGGGTGAAATTGTAGCTGCCGTTCTGAGGGTAGACTGCTCCCTGTTGCAGAGGAGCCACGAAACGCTGCCCCGAACCTGCGATGATGACTCCGAGTTCATCGATCGGAGCGTTTGATTTATATGTGATAGACAAAGGTATGGTGTAGTAGGTCGGGGCGCCTGACGCGGTGAGTGCGATATCGGCGGGCAATGTCCCGGCAGCCTGAGTCATAGTGAATCGTGGTGGCAAGGTAATATATTCAAGCAAGGATTCGTCTGAAGGATAGAGCTGCAGGGTGACAGAGCGCGGTGAGGTAGTGTAGTTCGGTTTCCAGGCGGCACTGACTTCTATTTCGTTCCAGTCACCGCCGCCGCTCAAGCCTGGATCGAAGTCGAGCCAGCCGCTTTCGCCGTCGGAGATATTGAAGCGCCAATCAATTGAACTGTTGAACAGCAATTTATTAACGGCCCCCTGCTCAGGCGCTTCGGCAAACTCCTGAGTCTCCATTGAGAAGCTCATCTTAGCTTGTATAAGGTCAATAGAGATGCTCTTGTCAAATTCGCGCGCATAAATACGCAGAGTTGCCGAACGGACCTGATCATTTACGTTGAGCCCGGCGGTGACTGTGATAGTGCCGTTGCCTTTATGACCGGAAGCGGAGGCTGCAAAAGTGCCTTCAGGAGCCTCGATCTCCCATTCGACATTTGACAGTACATTGATGTCGCGAGGCTGGCCGTCGGCCGGGACTCTGAGCTGAGTGGCGGGGTCGGCGGTGAGATAGACATCGTCGAGCGATCCGACATAGTAACCGTCTTCAGTGGTGTCACATCCTGACAACAACAGGGCTAAAACAGCAATGGCTGCGTGATGGCTGCGGATGTTGCGGTATGGTGGTAAAGTGCGTTTCATCAAATGATCGGTTAGAAGTTAAATGACAGGCCTGCCGTGATATAGATGCCTCCTTCGGATAGACCGGCCGGTGCTGAGATTGATTTATACAGTTCGTTGACGCTGACGGGCACAGCATATTCCGGCGTGATGAAGATACCCAAGACCGGAACGGGGGTGAAGATGCAGCGCGCGCCGACGCTGAGATTATGGCACATCGCTCCGTTGCCGCGAGTGCCGCCGCGCAGGCGCTGTCCGAGATAACCTACCTGAGGCATGATGCCGAAACGCTGGATGAAACGGAACTGATATCCCAGTTTGAGCGTAAAGGCATCCATCGAGTACTGACATGTGCTGTCGTATATGTCGGGATCGTTCTGGAACCAATAGACATCGTCGCTCTTAGTCAGGCCGAGGGTGTAGCCGGCTTCGATACCGACGTTGGCGATTGTACAGCCGATACGCATCGTCACGCCGGGAATCTTGGCGTAAGTCGCACCGATGCTTGCATAGAATGAATTGCGGTGGATATACTGGACACGTTTCATATAGACCGTGTCGGCAGTTTCCTCGTTGCGGCTGACAGTGAAAGTTTTTGTTACTGGTATATAACCTTTGCGGCGGAAAGTATATGTGTAATCGCCTACAGGAGTCTGACGAGCCAGACGGTTTTCGGCGACGAGAGTGTCGGCGTTGAATATTTTGGAGCCGAAGGCGGGTCTGACTTCGATGGAAAGATAGCCTTTGAACGGTATCGGAGCCATGGCATCGATGACCGATGACCGGCCGGGCGTTACGGAGAAGTTCTGTATTGTGGATTCGCAATTCTGTTTGCGCAGTTCAACCGTGTAAGTGCCCCCGCGCAGACGCGCATGCCATTCTCCGAGACCTACGCGGCGGCCTTCAAACCAGATCTCAGCTCTGTCTGGCACGGAAACCGTGATTTCGCCATATTTAAGGTTCTCGTCTTCCATCTGCAGCTCGAAACGGTCGGGGCCGTCGGGTGAGACGGTAATGATACCTTCGTAGAACATAGATCCGCTTCGTGCAGTCACCCTGTGGTCGCCGTAAGAGATATAAGCGTTGACAGGCGACAGTCCGAGCGAATCATTGTCGACAATGATCCCGGCGTGGTGGACAGAGGCAGTCAGTGTAATGTCCTTACCTTTGACGGTGAGTTGCATGGAGTAGGTCTTGCCGGCAATGATTTCTTCTTCAAAATAATACTGTAGGGGAGTGTATTTCGGATCGGTGATCTGTAGCTTCTGAGAGCGCGCAGGTATGTAGAGCCAGATCTGTCCGGGCTTGTTTTCACGCGCCACGACGCCTAACACTCCGTTATCGAAATATATGTCGGAAGGTTTAAGATTGGTATAAATTTTGATAAGGGCCGCTGTCTTGCCGTTCTGATCTGTTTTCGTAGTCTCTCGGTTGATGGCAGTCTGATCAGTCGGGAGTAATTTGAAGTCGCGGACGACAAGATCGGCTGCGTGTGCAAAAAATGTAGACAGACATAAAATTAAAAGTAGCAGCGGTCTAATCGATAGAGGCTCTCTTGGGTTCATGTATATTAGTTATTATGATTGGTTTATCTGGTTAATAGCTGTTATTTCATACGATAATTTTATACAAAATTAAATAAAATTACCCCCCCCAATGTTAATAAGTGCTAATAATATGTAAATATGCTAATTCTTCGGGATTTGCTGTAGATTTGAGCAAATTCCTAATAGGAATGTTTATCGTTTGCGGTCTTTTAGATCTATAAATAAAAAAGATCCGCTCTTGCTTTGGCAGGGCGGATCTTTTTGTGAAGAAGATTATTAATGCTGATTTTCTTATCGCTTGCGGTTGCGGACAGAGCGCGTGGCCGATGATGCGGCTTTGGCTTTCTGTTGCTTGGGCTCTTTGACTTTCTTTGATTCTTTTTTCGCAGAACTTTTCGATGACCGTTTGGTGGAGCGTGTCGCTTTGACGGCCGGTTTTGCCGCATCGGCTGCAGAGACTGTGTCGCCTCGCTCGGCAGCTTCACGAGCCTCGCGGGCAGCGATTACTTCTTCGCGCGAGGGTACCCATAGTTTTTTGTCAAAGTTGTCGAGGGTCGCCTGTATACTGTCCTGAGCGCGTTTTCGGCTGTCATCGTCGGGATAGATCTGGAGCATCGAACGGTTTTTGAGGTTGCGTGTCTTATAGATCTCGCCGTCATACATAGTCAGGTTGAAGTAATCGTCGTAGTTGCACGTCGGCAGGTTGTTGTCGTCGGATGTGAAGATCTGCTGCTGGGCGAGCCAGGGGCGGATGTCGCTGAATTTGATCCAGAACATGGGGTAGCGGATGGGCTCGCCGCCGAAATCGCCTGAGCGGTGAAGCACGGGGCAGATTGCTTCGATGTGCGGCCGCAGGCTGTTGCTGCGAGTGTCGAATTCCCAGCGCTCGATGACGTAGTAGGACAACACTTCGTTGGCCGGCACATCGCTCTCCTCGATGGTGAAGCGCGGATTACGCTCGGTCGAGCCTTTTGCGTCGGTGTAGAGGATATGGAAGCGGTCGAGGATGTCGCGCACCTTAACTTTGTATTGGTCGGAGAACACTTCGCGTCCGTCGAGATACTCGTAGGCCGACACCTGATTGTTGGCGAGAAGGCGCATGATGATGCGGAAGAGGTTTTCCTGTCCGTCGATCGGCTCGTCGGGATAGTAGAGCGGCGCGTTCTTGTCTTTGTTGAGGTCGAGCTGACGGTAGATTACGCGCATCCACTGTCGGTCGGCGTCAGAGACAGACGCGTCGCCGGTCTCGTAGAACGCCTGCATGCGGTCGGTCACCACAGGACCTGAGGCGCCGTTGTCTTTCTTGCGCTCGGCGGCGCTGCTGCGGCGCACCACACCGCGTTCGTCGGCGTTGTCCTGTGCGAAGGCCGGCAGACTCAGCGAAAGGAGCATTGCTGCAGCGGTGACGTATTTGCTGATAGTTTTCATATCGTGGTAGTGTTGTCTGTTTCAGAATAATGTTAGTTGACGATTACTTCCATCGGCGAAAGGTCGCGTGTGATGCCGTCAGGACCGACAGCCTTGATGCGCGAGATGTAGAAGCGTTTGCCCCGCGACAGTCTTTGGAACGACTGTTTCTGACGGGCAGAGAACGAGGCTCCGTCGCTGACTTCGGGTATGGCGTTGCCCATCGAGTCGAAGAAAATGGTCTCGAAGCTGATGACATTGAACTTAGTGTCGAGCAGACCGTCGTCGATCGCGGCCTCGATGCCGGGCGACTGAAGCAGCAGCGTTTTAGCAAAGGGTTTGCCGCCGCGGTAGTGGTCGACGTTGCCTTTGCCGTCGTTGAACGCTATGTAGGGTGTAGGATCGGGCAGCTTGCGGACACGGAATGTCATATTGGCTACGTTGGCCGAGCGGCCGTCGATGTTGGCTGTCACAGCGATAGTGGCGTCTTTGCCGACGTTGGCCGGACGCGCGATCCATCGGTCGCCGTTGCGGGTGAGGGTGCCGTTGGTCATTGTGGCCGAGATACTATTCATCGGCACACCGGGCACCGATATACTGATCGGGTTGTCAATGCCTGCGTAGAGGACGTTCATCATCGTAGCCGAGACTGTGGCCATCGGTTCGATGACGGTGTATGATGAAGTGAAGTCGTGGCGTGTTGATGTGCCGTCTCCGTGGGTCACTTCGAGATAACCGCTGTAGTCGAATGTTCCGGTCGACGATGCGTTGAGTTCGTAGAGCCCGCGGTCGTTGTCGAGCGGAGTTCCGTTGATGTAGACTTGCGGACGGGCAGTGGTGTCGACGGCTGCAAGGACGATGTTGGCCGAATATTTTCCGCCGCGCATCACCAGTCTTGACTGGGGCATGACGTAGGCGTTGAGTTCGTTGACGCGGACATCGCCGGCGTCGACGCTCGAATAGAGGGTCGAGAGCGCCTCGCCCTCGGCATATAGAATGTCGTTCTGCAGCTTTGACAGAAGAGTGATGGCGGCTACGACGGGCTGCTGGTCGAATTTGGCTTCCTCCCAAGACTGAGCCGAGAGGGTGCCTTTACGGGCGATCGGATCGGTGGAGAGCGCCGCTCTGATGCCGGCCGCTTTCACCGAGTCGGGCACCATGGCGGTAATGTAGGAGCGGTAGAAGTCGATAGCCTTGCGCAGGCCCTCGCCGAGATTGTTGCCGGGCGCGAGCATGACCACGGCTGCGGCTTCGAGGTCGTCGCGGTTGATGATGTTGTCGGGGTCGCCGTCGCGTCCGTCGGCCTTGTGGACGATTGCAAGCTTGAGAGAGTCTATCTGGGTGTAGAGCCCTTCGGTCACCCGTCTGACATCGGTCGCCTTGTCGAGCCAAGCCTGACCTTTGTCAGGGTTTTGAGCAGTGAAGTCTTCGAGGCGGCGGTAAATGTCGTCGTTGCGCTGACCGACGTTTGTGTTCGAGCGGTTCAGGCCGTCGTGGACCTGAGTGAAGCCGTCGAGCACATCGCTTGAAACGTTGAGCGCGAGCATGGCCGTCAGGACGATATACATAAGATTTATCATCTTCTGACGCGGCGACAGTCGGTTGTTGTTTGCAGCCATTTATAAATTGAAGCGTTAAGGCTAAGTTATGGTTAAACGTTGGGTGTCGGGTTGTCGTTAGAGAGAGGTGAGTCGCCGATTCCGGCCATCGGGCGGTACATGTTGACGGTCATTGCCGTGATCATTTTTTCGTAGACGGCGTTGAGCTGCTGCATGTAGCGTGTCATCTTCTCGGTCTCCTCGCAGTAGCGCGCGCTCTGTCCGGCACTCTTCTCGTACATGTCGCGGATGTCTTTTATGCCGCGGTTGACACGGTCGATCGAGTCGAGCTGAGAGGATACGCTTTTGAGCTGTATTCCATAGATGGTATTGAGGCCGCCGATGTTGCGGTTGAGATCCTGCATCTGGTCGACGTAGCCTTTCGAACTGCGGGTGATGTTCTCGGAGTTCTCGGTGATTGCGCGGTAGCTTTCGAGCAGCACGTCTGACACATTGTTGAGGGCGGCTGTAGTCTCGCGGAGATGCTGCATCTCCGCCGAGATCGACGCCATCTGGTCGAGATACTGCTGGGTGGCGGAGGTTAGCTCGGCCATCCGGGCGAGCTGATCAGAGGCCGCCGCCATCTTGGCGATGCTCTCGCTGAGCGAGCGTGTGTCGTCTTCGCTGAGGTCGATATTCTCGGGAATGCCGGCTGCGCGACGCGCCTGCGGAGCGCTGACGCTGTATGCCGGAGCCCCGGCGCCCGCGCCGACAATCACAGACGAACCGCCTTCGAACGCCGGACGGTCTTCGTCGTTATGCGAGTCGAGCACGGGAAAGACATCTTCCCATTTGTAATCTTTCGGCGGACGGTCAAAGGCCGTGAGGATAAACATAAGCACCTCAGTGCCCATGCCGACCGAGAGCAGCATGTTGCCGCCCGGGAGATGGAGTATCTTGAACAGTGCGCCCCAGATAACGATGGCTGCACCTATACTGTATGCGAAGTTGAAGAAGCGCTGACCGCGTTCTGACGAGATAAATGCGCTGACCTTATTGCGATATGCTTGAACTTTTCCCATTTCGAAAGTCTGGTGAAGTTATATTTTGTTTTTACGGAATGATGTGATGACTATTTGGAATTTTTCTGAACCGACTTTGTGCCTCGGGCAAAACCGATCTGAGTGCGCACACATCGGAAGCCGATGTAGCTGCGCTGCTCGTTCTGGTATTCCCACATGCGCAGGTCAGAACGGATATTGTGGGCGACGTCTTTCCACGATCCGCCGCGGATGATTTTGCGTTTCATCCTGTAGGGATCTTCTTTGGCCGCATCGTATCTGTACTCGGGGTTCAGATCTGAAGTCAGCTTGCCGACACTCTCGGTGTAGGCTGTCGAGGTCCATTCGCTGACGTTGCCGGCCATGTCATAGAGGCCGAAGTCATTAGGAGCATAAGTCCCCACACGCGATGTGATTACGTGACCGTCTTTGACATAATTGCCCTCGTTGGGCTTGAAGTTGGCATAGAAACAACCTTTGTCGTCGCTCAGTGTGAGATCTCCGTCCCATGGATACATGTTGTCGGTCACACCGGCGCGTGCGGCATACTCCCATTCGGCCTCGGTCGGCAGACGGTAAGGCTCGACGTATATGCCTTCGCGACCGAGCGAGCGGCGCAGGAAGTCTGTGCGCCAGTTGGCGAATGCGTTGGCCTGTTCCCAGCTTACTCCGACAACGGGATACTCGTTGTAGCCGCCGTGAGAGAAATACATGCGAACATAAGGCTCGTTATATGCGTTCTCAAAATCATTGACCCACGCCGTTGTGTCGGGATATACATTTACTATATATGTGTTGAGAAAATCGTAGTCTCCGGTGAGACCGCGGGTAATTGTCTCGCGGATGATCTCGCCTTCGTCGTTGATATAGGCGGTGTCCTTTGAAATTACGGGCACATCAGTCGGCACCGGTTTATCGGTGTTGTATTCGCGACGGCGCGGATCGAGACGGTTCTTGCGTTTGACGGCTTCTGTCTGGTTGTAGACCTCATAGCGGTAATTGAGCTGGTCGGCGTCGAGTTCGCGCACACCGGTAATGGGATTGGTGCGGTATACGCTCTCGATTGCACGCTGCTCGTCCTCGTTGGGATTGCGCCAGGGTATGGGCTTGTTCCAGTTGAGGTGGGGAGTGACGGGATTGCCCTCGCGGTCTTCCTCGATCTTGAAATCTTCGTTACCGCCGTAAGCCGGATCTGCGAGGCGTTCGCGGATGATGGAGTCGCGGACCCAGAATACAAACTGTTTGTACTTGCTGTTTGTGATTTCGGTCTCGTCCATCCAGAAGCCGTCGACAGATATTCCGCGAGCGTCAGCACTAAGATTCCATGCGCTGTCGGCTTTCTGAGGCCCCATTTCGATCGATCCGCGGTTGATCAGCACCATGCCGTAGGGGGTTGGTTCGGCCCATGATGTAGCGGACACACCTGTGACTTCACCTCCGCTCGAACTACGCGGGCTTGTCGCACACGATGCGCCGAGGAGAGCGGCTAAACAGCAGGCAAATAAAATATTGCTTTTGATTTTCATATGATGAGTCGGTAGTGATTGATCAGTTTTATTGATTGTAATAGAGAGAGTAGAAATGTATTTACATTATGCGTATGTTCTTATGACGGTGACGGTTTTTGTCCGACATGTCGATTTTCATCTTATAGCCGGCAAACACTTCGTGGCTTCCTGACGAGGCTTTGGCGATAGCAGAGGTCGCGTAGTCGTAACTGTAGCCGATGAAGATATTCTTGAACTCGGCTGCAACTGTGGCTATAATCGCGTCGCGCCATCTGTAGCCGAGACCGAAGGTGAGAAATTTGTCGTAACGGCAGCGGACAGTCGCTTCGCCGGTAGTGAAAGTGAAGTCACTCTTGACCAGCACCGATGGAACTATTTCAAATAACGTGTTATTGATCGGAATATTGCTTATGGCGGTGAAATATAGGGTGCGCTTTGCCTGAAACTGAAACTCCTGGGTCGTGGTCTGCGATCCTGATGCGGTTTCGGCGGTCATTGTGACTGTCGGAGAGGTCAGGTGAGTGGCCGACAGGCCTGCACTGAAGTAACGGTGAGTGTACCATACGCCGAATGCGAGGTCGAGAGCTGTGCCATGGATATCCTGATCCGGGATGCCGTCGTCGTTACTGTCGTGGTAGTTGTCGTCGTCAGGGATGTAGACTTCCGAACCTTTGAAGCCCTGATCATAGAAGCCAATCTGCAGGCCGGCTGACAGCGATCCTCCCAAGAGACGCTTTGAATATGAGATTTGAGCTCCGGCGTTGAGCGAGTTGTAAAGACCGGCCTTGTCGGTGTCGAAAAGCACTCCTAATCCGATGCGCTTGCCGAAGAGTTTCAACGGCATGTCGGCAGTGGCTACGAAGTCGCGGGGAGCGTTATCGATACCGACCCACTGCATTCTCATGCCCCCCCTTATGCGAAGGAAGTCTGTCTGGCCTATGGCCGAGGGATTGAAATAGGATGGCACTTCATAGTACTGCGAATATTGCGCGTCGGTCTGAGCGGCAGCATTCACGGTGGATATCGCCGCGGCGGCAGCAAGAATTGCAGATGAAATATGTTTTCGGAATGACTGGCGCATGAATTATTCGAAATAAAAGGTCAGCACGATCATCTTTGACACCGCTTTCTTGACCGATTGAGTAAACTTAAGTTTCATAGGATCATCCTCGAGGTCGGGGCGGTCGTGGGTAATTACATCACCAAGGCCGAGACAGAATTTCAGTTCGGGGATGAGTTTGAAATATGGCAGATAAAAATCGCAGCCGAAACCGACCGACACATAAAAATCTGACGACTTGGTCTTAATGAAGTCGCTGCGTTTCTTGGCGACGTCAAATGCCGGCATAATGCCTGTCGTCACATACGGGCGGCAGTTGCGGTAACGTAAAGAAGCATATTTCAGATCAAGAGGCATCACGACAAATGTCGATTTGATGTTCTGTCTTTCGGTGGCACCGTCAGTGACGTTATACATGCGTATGTCACGGCTGCCGAAGTACATGCCGGGCGAAAATCTCAGAGAAAAGTAATCGTTGAGTCTCAATGCTATCAGACCGTTGACGCAAAAGCCCGGCTGATAGTTCGGCTGGTCGATGCGCCACTCTTCGCCTTGCTCGGTGATAAAACCGTTGTGGACAAAGCGTATGTCTTCGGCATGGGCTCCGATTGAAAAGCCAAGATGCCAACGCCGCAGATCGGCATAAGGACGATTCATCAGTTTGTCGTTGAAATCGCGGGCTCCTGCAGGCGATGCAGCAATAAGAAATCCGAGGACAGTTACTATGATTTTAATCACTTTCATCAGATGATAAACGCTCTTGTAATAGAATTATTGTTATTTTTGCATCAAAATGCAACTCATATGGCCGACAATTACCTTGAGAAAAAGATGGAAGAATACCGCAGCGGAGCGCTGTCAAAGCCTGCTGCGAGGAGGCTGTCGCCGACAGGTGAACGTCCCGGCACGGTCAGTTTCAGGATCGATCAGCTCAGAGTGCTGGTGACAGATGCATCCGACGATGTCGGTCGGGCCGTGGTCCGAAAACTACGTGGCGCAGGGTGCCGCGTAGCTTTTGTCTCCCCTGACATAAAAGACGGCCGCACACTGTCTCAGGCTACCGGTTCGCGGTTTTATCCCGTGCCGGTGGCTCATGATATCATGGCTGATATAACTGAAGCGTGGGGAGGCCTTGATGCTCTGGTTGTTATTGGCGGCGATATTCCGTCCGATATCCCGACCGGCGGTCTGCGGCGCATTATAATATTGGCCGACACCCCGTCAATCCCTGATATCGCAGCCGGCGATAATCTGACAGTCAATGCGATATCTACGCGAAATATCAGTGCCGGGAATGCTGCACACCTGTGTCTGTTTCTCTGTCTGAACGATTCCGACTTTATTGACAGAAGAGTGATAATGTAAATCAGTACGTGTTTTCAGGAGCAGTCCCAGTAATACAATATATCCGTAAAGTCTTTTTCAATCAATTTATTGCGGTTAATGAAGAAGTGAGCAATACCCATGTCTCCCCATATCGACATGAACTCAGTTTCATCTCCTTCATCAGAGCCTACCATTTGGAATAATTGCGTATCATATTTTGCATATCGTTCTTCGTCAAAGCGTGGGTCGGACTGAACAAATACGGGATATCCTAATAAGCAATTTTCCTCATTGAAGGCACATTCAAACAACTCGTCTCCGGCATCAGAGTCCAAGCAATCATATAAATCACCGGTATTGTCTGCATTATTTTCTATCTGCCAGCCATAGGATGCCGCCTTCTTAATGAACATTTCCTTAAAGTCGCCATATTCAGCAGATGCTCTTTTCTGTATATCGAAATCAAGCCCGATTTCACCGGTAATCGGTTCATAATCATTTGCAGACGCGTCCGCCACAGGAATATTCAACTTCACGACATCTCCTATCGTAACATTCTTGTTGATTGAAGGATGATATATTACACGGAAGTGATTGTCGTTGGTATAGTCATCAAGATCAGAGCCATATAAATAATCATCATCTGATAAGAGGAAAAATTGAAGTATACCTTTATCAGGCAATAATCCGATGTCAGAATGACATGCATTGGACACTTCACTCAGATTAAATTGGGCAAGAAGTTTCAGTTTGTTGCCCTTTTTATCTGTCGGATATGGCTGTGAATTATCCCAATATGGCAGTCCTCCGAATTTACTGCCGGTAAGAGAAACCTTCTTCCGTTTATTTGGATAGATGAAAATTGTAGGCACCCCGATTTCTTCGTTAAGTTCATCGGTGATTTTCCTGATTAATTTGAGTCTGTCTATTGCCATATTGGTGTACCATTTATTTTTAAACCTGTTGGTTGAATTAAATTAGTGAATATTTTATCTTTCCAATCGGACGATGAT
>CANPDU010000028.1 GCA_947573135.1 uncultured Bacteroidales bacterium
ACTTTTTCCACTATTTTTATGTTTTAAAACATGTTTCTCAAACACCATCACGACTTCAAACCCTATCCATAAGAGTTTTAGCAGATCGATTTTTTTCATATTTTTTTGACAACAAACCGTGTCGTTACGACCACTGCCCCCAATCAGCGACCTACACACTGGCAAAAACAGCAAAAGCAAAATCAATTTGTTTGTATAAGCAGAAATGAGTAATTTTGCGCAAAGTTTCATATATTAATATAAGAATTAAGCAATGCGGCAAAATTAAATGCGCATTGCATCAAAGGCAAACAATAAAGACATGGCAACTTCAAAAGGACGAATACTTGTGACCGGTGGCACCGGATATATAGGATCACATACAACAGTTGAGCTTCTCGACGCCGGCTACGATGTAGTAATAATAGACAATCTAAGCAATAGCAACCGCAACGTACTCGACGGCATAGAAGCAATCTCGGGCCGGCGTCCCGATTTTGTCGAGGCCGACTGCACCGACTTCGGTGCTCTTGAAAAACTTTTCAAATCATACCCCGACATCGTCGGCATCATAAATTTCGCCGCATCCAAGGCCGTCGGAGAATCCGTTCAAAAGCCGCTGTTATATTACCGCAACAATCTCAACACGCTCATTAATCTGCTTGAACTTTCGAAACGCTACAATGTAAAAGGGCTCGTATTCTCTTCATCGTGCACTGTCTACGGCGAGCCCGACTCAAACCCCGTGACCGAGCAGTCACCGATTAAACCGGCCACATCACCCTACGGAAACACAAAGCAGATCTGCGAGGAAATAATCTGCGACGACATTGCTGCCGGGGCGCCTTTCCGCAGTATCATCCTGCGCTATTTCAATCCGGTCGGCTCACACCCGTCGGCTCTGATCGGCGAGTTACCCAACGGCGTGCCTCAGAATCTAATCCCTTATCTCACCCAGACGGCTATCGGCATCAGAAAGGAGCTCAGCGTTTTCGGCGATGATTACAACACCCCCGACGGATCATGCATCCGCGACTATATCGACGTGGTCGATCTGGCCAAAGCCCATGTCATCGCCGTAGAGCGCCTTGTCGAAGGAAAAACAGAATCTCCGGTTGAGATATTTAACCTCGGCACAGGCAACGGAGTTTCCGTTCTGCAACTCATCAGCGAATTCGAAGCTGCCACCGGTGTAAAGGTACCACATCGCATCGCCGCCCGCAGAGAAGGCGACATCGAAAAAGTATGGGCAAATCCACGCCGCGCCAACGAAATTCTCGGATGGAAAGCCGACACTCCGCTCGCCGACACTCTCCGGTCGGCATGGAAATGGCAGCTCGCTCTGCGTGAACGCGGCATTATGTAATCTACAATTCCAATCTCCGACAAATGATCACCAACAACAATAACCCACAACCGCAGCCCGACAACCAAAGCAATCAGAAATCAAACCGCCGCCCGATCATAATCGGCGCTGTCAGCGCGGGACTGCTTCTGATAGTGGCCGGATGGTTGGTATATTCCAGCCAGAAAGCGCTCCACCAGCTACAGAACGAAAAAGACCAGATGCAGCTCGACTATGAGCAGCAACAGCTCGCACAGGACGCCGAGGATCTCGACCGCGAATTTGCCGTCTTCGAAAATTCGCGACAGCTCATTATGGACGACTCTGTCAAACGCGATCTAACCGAAAAATACGAAAATGCCCGAATGCAGGTCGAAGCCCTTCAGGCTGAATTGAAAAATCAGAAGAATAAAAGCGCTGCCGAGATCACAAAACTCAAAAATGAGATCGAGACTCTGCGGGCGCTCCTGCGCCACTATGTCGAGGAAATAAACCGTCTCAACAAAGAAAATCAGGAACTCAGATCCGAAAACGAACAGATAAAGAAACAGAACACCCGCCTCAACGACAGAGTCGTCGCCACATCGCGCGAGAACGAACAGCTCAGTAAACGCATGACTCTCGCCGAAAAGCTCAACGTCACCGGTCTGACTCTCACCCCACTCAACAAAAAAGGCAAAAAAGAGAAAAAGGTTCAGAAAGCGGCTCAGCTTATGGTGACATTCACCATTCCGCAGAACAATTCGACGCCGGTAGGTGAAAAGACCATCTATCTGCGCATTGTCTCGCCCTCGGGACAACTTCTCGGAAACGGCGGCACATTCCCATTCGAAGGCGGTTCTGTAGAATGCTCGGCCAAGAAGATCGTCGAGTATGCCGGAGAGGAAATAGGTGGCGTGACAATCTACTGGGACGTCAACACTGCGCTGACAGCCGGAGACTACACCGTCGAACTCTTTGCTGACAATTATCGCCTTATCAGCCGATCATTCAGCCTTAATTGAACGCAATGCCATCACTAAGCGACATATATGGCTACATCTACGAGTCGATCAACTCGATCGACGTAAACGTAATCAACTCCGTTTTCAGACTGTTGCTCAGCCTGCTGTTGGGTTGCGTTGTCGGTTATGAACGCAAACGCAAGGGACAGACGGCCGGAGTGCGCACCTTTTCTCTGATCGCAATGGGTGCAACCCTGGCGATGTTGCTTTCCATATATGTGCCTCAGGAATACCTCGGACTTAAAAACGGTGATCCCGGACGTATCGCAGCTCAGGTCATAACCGGAGTCGGCTTCCTCGGCGCCGGCGCCATAATCCAGATGAAAGGATCGGTCAGAGGGCTGACCACGGCGGCCGGGATATGGATGGTCGCGACTATCGGCATGGCTGTCGGCGTCGGCATGTACTGGGTATCGGTGGCCGCCACGGCTCTGATACTGTTCATTCTCGTTCAGCTTGAGCGTATCGAACACCGCATCAGTCTCGGATCCGAATCCAGAATTATACGCATCACCGCGTCAACCATTATCCGCGATATAACGCCTTACAGTGACGTTATGAAAAGACGGCGCATGCACCTGAGCAACTTCTATGTCGAATACGATTTCGTTGCGTCCGAGACCCAGCTCAATCTCATTGTGCTCGTCAGAGAAAGCACCGATTACCTCACGCTTTTCGAAGAACTCGAAAAACTATATCCCACAAAGTCTATTGCCCTGACCAATCAACTTGCCATCTAATCTCACATGAACGTCGAAGGACTGATCACCGACCTCGCTTTCATTCTGCTTCTCGGAGCGGTTGTCACGATCCTGTTCAAATGGATCAGGCAACCCGTCGTGCTTGGATATATCGTGGCCGGTTTTCTCGCCAGTCCGCATTTCGAATACCTGCCTTCTGTTACAACTGAGACCAACATAGACTTTTGGGCTCAGATAGGCATTATAGCGCTTCTGTTCTCACTTGGACTCGAATTCAGTTTTAAGAAACTTGTCAATTCAGGCGGATCAGCCGTCGTGACAGCTCTCATCATCGTGACTGGCATGATGGGCGCAGGTTTCGCCATAGGTCATCTTCTTGACTTCAACTATATCAACAGCCTCTTCCTCGGCGGAATGCTGTCGATGTCGTCAACAACCATTATCATAAAAGCCCTGACAGATCTGGGTCTCCGTCAGCAGAAATTCGCCACACAGGTTCTTGCCGTGCTCATTGTCGAGGATCTTTTTGCTGTCGTGATGATGGTCATCCTGTCGTCGATCGCGATAAACAACAGCGTCGAGGGTAAAGAGATGCTGTTCAGCATTGGCAAGCTTGTCTTTTTTCTCGTCATCTGGTTTCTGGTCGGCGTATACGTTCTCCCTACCGTTCTGAACAAATGGCGCCGCTTCCTCAATCAGGAAACCCTGCTCATCGTGTCGATGGGCCTTTGCCTCGGCATGTCAGTCTTTTCCGTCTACTGTGGATTTTCTCTCGCGCTCGGTGCCTTTGTCATGGGTTCCGTGCTCGCCGGCACAAGCTATGCCGAGCGCATCGAGCATGTTGTCACCCCCGTCAAGGATCTTTTCGGAGCCGTATTTTTCATCTCTGTCGGCATGATGGTCCAGCCACACGTTCTGGCGTTATATTGGGGCCCGATCCTGCTTCTCTCGGCAGTTGTCATAATCGGCATGATCATTTTCGGAACATTCGGCATGCTCGTCACCGGCCAGACTCTGAAAGTCGCCATCCAGTCAGGCTTCTCTCTGACTCAGATCGGTGAGTTCGCATTCATCATCGCCACACTCGGCATGAGCCTCGGCGTTCTCGAAAAGACTCTATACCCGATCGTTGTGGCTGTATCTGTCATCACAACATTCACCACGCCTTACTTTATAAAGATGTCTGTCCCCTTCTATAACTATATCGAGCGACATCTCCCGTCGCGGCTCAACTTTCTTATCGACCGCTATCAGAAAGAAGCCGGAGTCGAGCGTGCGCGCGGTCACGCATGGGCTGCGGTTCTGCGGCGCTACACATGGCGCACCGCCGTCTACTCCATTGTTCTTATAGCCATCATCGCATTGGCTCAGAGCTTCGTCGCCCCCTGGCTAAACGGCTTATTCAGCCCTTCCACTGCCAAAATAGTCTCCGTCTCGCTGACTCTCCTCGCGATGGCTCCCTTTTTACTCGCGCTGATGATGCCCGTGTCGAAAAAGGATTTCCACACAGCCTCTGCCGCCGGATCCGCAGGCAGCATTCCCTGCATCGTTCTGACAATCTTCCGCTTCCTCATCGCGCTCGCCTTCGTAATCTACGTCATCAGCCGCACATATTCGGCGCGCGCCGGTCTCCTTGCAGCTACGGCCGCTCTACTTCTGGTGGCATTCATGTTCTCTCATCGTCTACGCCGCCGCATGACAAGCATCGAGACCAAATTTCTCGACAACCTCAACGAGCGAGAACTGCGCAAGAGCGGTAAAAACAATAAAATCGTCAACGACCTTCATCAGGCATTCATGACCGTCGGGCCCGGCTGCGAGTTCGTCGGCCAGAAACTTATGGACTCAAATCTGCGGCAGCATTTCGGCGTAAATGTCGTCAGCATCAACCGCGGATCTCGCATCATCCCGATACCCGGAGGCTGCAATCGCCTGTTTCCCGGAGACGTGATAGGCGTGATTGGCACCGACGAACAGCTTCAGGCGCTTCTGCCGGCTATCGAAGCAGAGTTGCCCCCCGACAACAAGACAATAAGCCTCGACGACGTGAAGCTCACAAGCGTTATGCTTTCCGACAGTTCGCCGCTGATCGGACGCACGCCTTTGTCAGCAGGTCTGCGTGAAAATTACGAGGCGATCGTTGTTGCCGTCCACCGCGACGACGAATTCATCGATTCAAATCCAAACCTGATATTCCGCTCCGGCGACCTTCTGTGGCTTGTCGGCAATCAGAAAAAACTTAACACTTTGAAATAAAACAATCAACATATACATAGTTATGAGTGACCAACGCTACATGCTCAGAGGCGTCTCCGCTTCTAAAGAAGACGTCCACAACGCGATTAAAAATGTCGATAAAGGCATTTTCCCGAAAGCTTTCTGCAAGATTATTCCCGACATCCTCGGAGGTGATCCCGAGTATTGCAACATTATGCATGCCGACGGAGCGGGAACCAAATCGTCGCTCGCATATGCCTACTGGCGTGAGACAGGCGATATTTCGGTCTGGAAAGGCATCGCTCAGGATGCTCTGATCATGAATATCGACGATCTTCTGTGCGTTGGCGCCACCGACCGCATCCTACTGTCCTCGACTATCGGACGAAATAAAAATCTGATCCCCGGCGAAGTTATCTCCGCTATTATTAACGGAACCGAAGAACTTCTCGCCGATCTGCGTAAACTCGGCGTAAATATATATTCGACAGGCGGTGAGACTGCCGACGTCGGTGATCTCGTCCGCACGATCATCGTTGACAGCACAGTCACTTGCCGCATGCGGCGTGACGAAGTCATCAACAATGCCAACATCTCTCCCGGTGACGTCATTGTGGGTCTCGCATCATTCGGAAAGGCAACTTATGAGACTGAGTATAACGGCGGCATGGGCAGCAACGGCCTGACTTCCGCTCGTCACGATGTCTTTGCCAAGTATATAGCTGAAAAATATCCCGAGACTTTCGACGCTGCTGTTCCCGACGAACTCGTTTATTCCGGCGCGTGCCGCCTGACTGATACTGTTGACGGCACCGGCCTTGACGCCGGCCGCCTGGTGCTTTCACCGACCCGCACATACGCTCCGGTCATAAAAGCAATTCTCGACGAGATGCGCTCCGACATCGACGGCATGGTTCATTGTTCGGGCGGAGCTCAGACCAAAGTCATGAACTTCGTAGAGAATGTACATGTTATTAAAGACAACATGTTCCCCGTGCCTCCGCTGTTCGAGCTGATTCAGACACAATCGGGAACCGACTGGAAAGAAATGTACAAAGTCTTCAACATGGGTCACCGCATGGAAATATACTTAAAGCCACAGCACGCGTCACGCGTCATCGACATCTCACGATCGTTCGGAATTGACGCGAGGGTAATCGGCCGGATAGAAGCCGCCGACGCTAATCGTCTTACCATTATTTCCGATAAAGGATCTTTCGAATACTGATTTTTTATCTCTATGAACCGGCATTTGCATATCAGCTTTTTTGTATGGGTGATAATCGCATCATTGACGTTGATTTTGTCCGACGGATGCAAACGCGGTTCCGGTTCCTATTCCTCCAAAACTTCTTCTGCTGCTGTACGCCACGACATGATCGTAAGCGATAATGATTCCGCCGGTCGGATCTTTACCGACACTCTTCATGCCGTGACCCTCTACGGTCCGACCTCATATTTTATATATAAAGGCGAACCGATGGGCTACGATTATGCTCTCCTTCGTGAATTTGCCGCTTACAGCAATAAGGCGCTCAAACTTGATGTTGCACCCTCCCTGTCTGCGGCTATCGCCATGCTTGACGACGGAACGGATCAGCTCCTCGCTTATAACGTTCCGATCACTGCACATTATCGTGATCTTGTTCTTCACTGCGGACCGGAAAGCTATGCCTCTCAAGTGTTGGTTCAGCCTTTGATCAAGGGAAATCCCGCCATTAGCGATGTCACCGGACTAATAGGGAAAGATGTCTATGTCATTGATGATTCCAAATATCTCCGGCGTCTGAAAAATCTAAACGAAGAGCTCGCCGATGAAGTCATTATACATCCGGTAAGCCCTGATTCCGCTACTGATGAGGACCTTATCGCTCTTGTTGCTGCTGGCGATATCCCGTTTACGGTTGTCGACAGCGACATTGCCAGACTCAACGAGACTTACTTTCACGGCATTGACATCTCCACTGAAATCAGTACCCCCCAACGTGCTTCTTGGGCAGTAGCACCGGGCGACACCACGCTTGCGGCTCAAGTCGACCGTTGGTTTGAAGATCAGGGAAAATCTGCCGGTAATATCGATCTCCTGAAACGTTTTTACGAAATGAGCAAGGCCGAGCCTTACTCGGCATTTGACTTCTCAAAAGGCTATATTTCTCGCTATGACGATCTGTTCAGACGTTACTCCGACAATATCGGCTGGGACTGGAGGCTTATGGCTGCGCAGGCCTATGCCGAAAGCTTGTTCAATCCTAAGGCAAGATCATGGGTCGGAGCCCGCGGGCTTATGCAGATCATGCCGAGGACCGGGCGCGGCTACGGAGCGAGCCTCGCGTCTCTCAACAACCCTGATGTTAGCGTTAAGGTCGCGAGCCGGCTGATTGCCGATTTAAACCGTTACTTGATTGACCTCGTGCCTAACGACAGCGAACGGCGAAAATTCATAATTGCAGCATACAACTGCGGCATTGCCCACATCTACGATGCAATTGCACTTGCTGATAAATACGGCCTTGATCCGCAGAAATGGGACGGTAATGTTGAAAAAGCCTTACTCATGAAGATGAATCCGAAGTATTACAACGACCCTGTCGTAAAATACGGCTACGCGCGAGGCACCGAGACTTCAGCTTATGTCAGGCGCATAATGGATTTTTATGACAATGCCGTACGCGAAATTGACAAATAAATTGTTTCTCTAAATATTTTTCTAACTTTCAACTTTTTTATTTATGAAGAAAAATGTTCTTACTGTCGCCGTTATATGCACTCTGTGCGGCGCCCTTACACTCCCCTCTTGCATTGGCAGCTTTACCTTGACCAACAAGTTGCTTAGCTGGAATAACCAGATCGGCGAAAAATTCGTCAACGAACTCGTTTTCTTCGCCTTTTGGATTCTTCCTGTATATGAAGTTTCTGCTCTCGCCGACATACTTGTCCTCAACAGCATCGAGTTCTGGAGCGGCTCAAATCCTGTGGCAAAAGGCACAAAAGTCATTGATGGTAACGATGGCAAATACCTGGTTAAATGCGATGGCAAGGGATATACAATCAAGAGTGTGAACGACGGTAGCGTTGTTCGTCTTGACTTTAACGACGACGACAAGTCATGGAGCTATTCCATACCCGGCGGTGAAAAACACACTATTTTCACTTTTGTCGATGACACTCACATAAGTCTGCCCGCCCCCGACGGAACCACAACCACTGTTGAGATCTCTGACGCCGGCCTCTACGCCTATCAGGCTATCGCCACTGGTTCTGCCTTTGCCATGAATTGATCTTACGTCATATATTCTGCTAAGGTCCGGTTCCGATATTGGAACCGGACCTTTTTTTAATGCCTCATTGCAATTTTATTGAATATTTTTCAATATAATATTTGCGTATTCAAAATATGGGTTGTATATTTGCACCATAATTCACTTTTAAAACAACTCATCTTTATGAAAAACCTTCTCGTTTCCGCATCTGACTTCGCAAATGCAGTCAAAAACACTGTCTATCTCGTCCGTAACCTCTGGAAAGAGCACACCACCCTGCTGATTCACGCGCCTCAGTCTGTTGATAAGACAGCAAAAGCACTCGACATCATAGAGGAAGTTTCTGCCGCCGGCCGCAAAGTCGTCTACATCAACACCGCATCATCGCTCGACGCTCACGCCGAACGCGTTGCTGCCATCGACGGCCTTGCCGTATTCACGCCCGCATACGATTCACCCGACGACACCCGCGATTACGCAGATCTCGTCATCGCCTCCATCGAGGAAATCGTCGCCGAAACCGGCATCCGCACATTCACCATCGACTCCGTCTCGCGCATAGCCGCCCTATCCTTCGGACGCAACGCCTCGGCAGCCTACGTCATGAAGCGCCTCGTAGCCCTTCAGCTCCGTCTGCGCCTCTCACTGATGATAATTGCCCACGACACCACAAAATCCACCGACCGCGCTCTCCTCACCCTCGCCGACGCCGACCTCACAATCACCCCCGCCGACAAGTCCGACAAGTCTGACCCGACCGACTCGTCAGAGGCCGCCAAGTCCGACTCGTCCGAGCCGGAACTCCCCCGGCGCCAACTCTCGCGCCGCGACCGCCGCATCCTCCGCCGCCAGGCAAAATCCCCAAAACCCTAAAGACCCTAAAGACCCTAAAGACCTTAAAGACCCTAAAGTCCTTATAGCCCCCTCAAAAAATCATAAAATCGGGTACAGGATCAGATTTTTTTAGTAACTTTGCATCGTAATATCAACGACAACATTGTCAGTGGACAGATTTGCTTGCTTGCAACCACTTGAAAAAATGCTAAAATCAACCGATATGATGCCGTTTAAGCATTGATCGGACATCATTTCAATCAGATTTTAACGCTCTGTCAAGTGTGCAATCCAAGAAAATGGCACACCGACGATTCGTCACTTAAAATATTTAAAATCTCATTGTTATGAACTATCTCTTCACTTCCGAATCCGTTTCTGAAGGCCACCCCGATAAAGTCGCCGATCAGATTTCTGATGCAGTTCTCGACGAATTTCTTGCCCGTGATCCTAAGTCTAAGGTCGCATGTGAGACCCTCGTAACCACAGGTCAGGTCATAATCGCCGGCGAGGTCAGCAGCGAGGCTTATGTCGATCTGCAGGGACTTGCCCGTGATGTCATTCGCAATATCGGCTACAACGACAGTGCGCTGAAATTCGACAGCGAGTCCTGCGGTGTGCTCTCGGCCGTTCACGAGCAAAGTCCCGACATCAACCGTGGCGTCGTTCGCGAAAAAGCCAAAGAACAGGGCGCCGGCGATCAGGGCATGATGTTCGGCTATGCCACAAACGAGACTCCGCTCTATATTCCTCTGACACTCGCTCTAAGTCACGCTATTGTCAAAGAACTTGCCGCCATACGTCGCGAAGGCAAAGTGATGACCTACCTTCGTCCCGACTCCAAGAGTCAGGTGACTGTCGAATATGACGAAAACAACCGGCCGGTTCGCGTTCACACTGTCGTCGTATCCACTCAGCACGACGAATTTATCGTCCCCGACGGTAAGATGACTCAGGAGGAAGCCGACCGCATGATGCTTGAGACTATCCGCACTGATGTGGAACGCATACTCATTCCCCGTGTCAAAGACCGCCTGCCCGACGACGTCCGTGCTGTCTTCGGCGACGACTTTATTCTTCATGTCAACCCGACCGGAAAGTTTGTAATCGGCGGTCCTCACGGAGATACCGGTTTGACAGGCAGAAAAATAATCGTCGACACTTACGGCGGACACGGTGCCCACGGCGGCGGCGCGTTCTCCGGTAAAGATCCGTCCAAAGTCGACCGCTCGGCAGCCTACGCCGCACGTCACATTGCCAAGAACCTTGTTGCCGCCGGCATCGCCGACCGCGCACTGGTTCAGATAGCCTACGCTATCGGTGTGGCTCAGCCGGTCAGCCTTTTCGTAAACACTTACGGAACAGCCAGGGTCAATCTGTCCGATGCCGAGATATCACGCATCGTGGGAACGATCTTCGATCTCCGTCCCAATGCCATAGAACGACGCCTCGGACTGCGCAAGCCTATATATCGCGAGACTGCTACTTACGGACACGTCGGCCGCACTCCGCGCAAAGTCCGCAAGGCTTTTGTTCATAGCGGCAAACCGTTTGAAATCGAAGTCGAACTTTTCACATGGGAAAAACTCGACAAAGTCGATGATATCCGCCGAAAATTCAGAAAATATCTCTAAATTGCGTTCTTTTGCCACAAACAGGCCTGTTATGCTTAATTTTTGACATGAATTATTTGACATCTCGGATTATTTGACTAAATTCGCACTTAAATTATTCATTTCAAAACATTATGCATATGAAAAAGCTTTTACCTCTTTTAGCCTTATTGTACTCTGGAACAGCGTTCGCCGAAATACCCGCGGACGCCGTCAATCTTTCCGCCGACGGCACCGCTAACTGTTACATAGTTCCTCCCGGTTCGACGGCCTGGTTTGATGCCACTCACAAAGGCAATTCTCTGACCGAAACGACAGGCGATATCGCCGGGGTGAAACTCGTCTGGCAGACAGCTCAGTCGCTTGTAAGCCGACTCGAATTCGATGCCGCTTCCGGAGCGATCTGCGCCTGGACATCTGAAATCCCGGGCAATGCTCTTGTTGCTGCTACGGATGCCGAAGGCAAAATACTCTGGAGCTGGCATCTTTGGATAACAGAGTATGATCCTGACAACGACTTCACCACTGAGCCCAACGCTTCGGGAACAACTTGGACATTTATGGACCGCAATCTCGGAGCTGTGTCTACCGAACGAGGATCTTTCGACAATTTCGGAATGCTTTACCAGTGGGGACGTAAAGATCCCTTCCCGGGAGCGGCATCTTTTACTATCATGAACGAAGACTATACCTACGAGAAAGACGGCGAACCGGTTCTATACGATATCGACAACAACGTTCTGCCCAAAATTTCGTCGAAAGCCGCTTTCCACGGCACTCTGGATCTGTCAATCCAGAATCCCGACACCTTCTACGCCATGACCTACAATCACACCGGTGAACTGGATGAATATGGTCAGGAAATCGTCAAAAACGACTATCCCACAGGCGACTGGATCGATGTTTCCAACGACGACTACTGGGGTGGCGAATCTATGAAGAAAACGATCTACGACCCATCGCCCGTCGGATATATGGTGCCCGTTTGCGATGCCGACGGCAACACTCCCTACGCATGGCTGAAATATGCCTCAATGACCTGGGATAAAACCAATAACGGAGCCGAGCAGGATGGTCAATGGTTCCCGGCGACCGGAACTCGCGTCTACGCATCCGGCACAATCGACTATCCCGAAAACGGCAACCCGTATAGCGGTCTGTGGATAGGCACGAAAGGCAAAGCCTCAAGCAATCTGGAACTTTACCCGGACCTCTATGGTCAGTACATGATGATTGTAAATGGAAAACGCACATTCAAAGTCGGCAAAGACAAACGCTCTCAGGGCATGTCTGTTCGTTGTGTGCGTGAAAAATCCGGTTCAACATCCGCTGTCCGCGACATCGCCGTTGACGACACCGATTCTCCGGCTCCGGTCTACAATCTTCAGGGCATCGTCGTTCTCGACAGCGCCACTGCCGATCAGATCAAAACTCTCTCTTCGGGCATTTATATTTATAAATCCCGCAAAATAGCCGTACGTTAATCAGATTTCTTACTCATATCAGACGGGGAGCGCTTTCAGTCAGTTTAAGCGCTCCCCGTTTTTATATATACGACTTCTCTGTCAGGTAATAATTAAAAAATATTCCTCATTCAAAATTATCTTATTATCTTTGTGGTATAATGAACAGATACCGCCCAATACGTTATGGCCGCATTGTCGTCCAAGCTGTCGCTGTCGCCTTGATAACGATAGCGATCGCGACGGGTGTGCCGTGTCTGCTTTCAAAAATGCAGATCATTCCGGCAATAGCAGCATGCGCCACTGTATGGCTCATTGTCTGGCTTGTCACGACAGTTATTTTCGGGCGCATCTATTGTTCGACTGTCTGTCCGACAGGCGCGTTGATCGACCTGTTCTCTTTCGTCCTTCGTTCTCGTAAATCTCATTTTTCTTATTGTCCGCCGTCCGGCAGACTGAGACTGTCTGTTCTCGTTATTGCCGTATTATGCACTCTTTTCGGTGTGACGGCCATAATCGCGCTGCTCGATCCCTATAGTGCGTTTGCCAGAATCGTTGCTGCCTCTCTGCGTCCGTTGTCGATAGGTCTTACCGGGCTTTTTACTGCGGCTGCCACTCTTGCTCTCATCATAATAGTCTCTCGGCGCAGAGGTCGCCTGTTGTGCAATACTATTTGTCCGGTCGGAACAGTCCTCGGCAACATATCCCGCATATCTTTCTACCACGCTGACATCAATACCGATCTGTGTGTCAACTGCGGTCGGTGTGCCGACGTCTGCTCTTCCCAATGCATCAATCTTACCGATCATATCGTCGATCTTTCGCGCTGCGTCGTGTGCTTCGACTGCATGGATGTGTGTCCCAACTCGGCGATAACCTATCGCCGCGGACGTCATCAACTTTCCATTCCATTGATGCAGAGAGTTATAGGCAGAGCCGGAGTCTCTGCTGCAGGTCCGAGGCCCGAAGCGTCTAATATAAAGCCACTCGACAGGCGCACATTCATTATGACCGGCGTCGTCACGGCCGCAGCTGCCCTTCAGGCGGCTGTACCCCCCGACAGACCCGGTGTCGTCGCCGGCGCTGTTCCGCTCGTTCCTCTCAACCATGTCACGCCTCCGGGCATAAGCTCACGTGAGGATTTTCTCAGACGGTGCACTGCCTGCGGTGCATGCGTCGCAGCCTGTCCTACCGGTGTTCTGACCATGTCGGCCAAGCAGTATGGCATCCGCCACTCACTGATACCTGTCATGGACTTTGAGCGCGCTTACTGCGACATCAGCTGTGTGCGTTGCACCGAAGTGTGCCCGACCAAGGCGTTGAAACCTCTTACTCCCGCCGAGAAACGCGTCACCCCCGTCGGGCGTGCGCGCATCAGTGCGTCAAACTGCCGTCTGTATGTCAACGGTACACCGTGCGGCGTTTGTGTCCGTTCTTGCCCGAAACGCGCCATTTCGATTGTCACCGGCGCCGACGGACGCCGTTCGCCGCAAGTCGTGCCCGAGCTATGCATCGGCTGCGGACAATGCAGCTACGCATGTCCGTCTCAGCCTTACAGCGCTATAGTCATCGAAGGATTATAAAAAATTTTACCGACCACCCGATATAACATCTTCACAATGCGTCAATATCTCGATCTTCTGAACCACATTCTCGAAAACGGAGTGGATAAAAACGACCGCACCGGTACCGGCACACGTTCCGTATTCGGCCACCAGATGCGCTTCGACCTTGCCGACGGTTTTCCGCTCGTGACGACAAAAAAAGTCCATCTCAAATCGATCATCTACGAACTCCTCTGGTTCCTCAATGGTGACACTAACGTCAAGTATCTTCAGGACAACGGCGTCCGCATCTGGAACGAATGGGCCGACCCCGACGGTAACCTCGGCCATATCTACGGCTATCAGTGGCGCTCATGGCCCGACTATAACGGCGGACATATCGACCAGATTTCTCAGGTCATCAGCGACATCAAAAACAACCCTGACTCACGGCGGATCATTGTCAGCGCATGGAATGTCGCCGATCTCCCGAATATGAATCTGCCGCCATGCCACGCGTTTTTCCAGTTCTATGTCGCTGACGGTCGTCTGAGTCTTCAGCTTTATCAGCGAAGCGCCGACTGCTTCCTCGGTGTGCCGTTCAACATCGCCTCCTATGCTCTCCTGCTGCAGATGATGGCTCAGGTCTGCGGACTGCAGCCCGGCGAATTTGTCCACACCACCGGCGACACTCATATCTACAGCAACCACTTCGATCAGGTGCGTCTCCAGCTCACGCGGCAGCCCCGTCCGCTGCCACGCATGATCCTCAATCCCGATGTCAAGGACATCTTCGGTTTCCGATACGAAGATTTTCGTCTCGAAGGCTATGATCCCTACCCCGCAATCAAAGGCCAGGTCTCAGTATGAAAAATCCCGCCATCAACATAATCGTCGCCGTTGCGCCCGACCTTGCCATAGGCCGCCGCGGCGACTTGCTCTTTCATGTCAGCGCCGATCTGCGGCGTTTCAAAGAGCTGACCATGGGCCATCCCATAATCATGGGGCGAAAGACTTTCGAGTCGCTGCCCAAAGGCGCGCTTCCCGGGCGACGCAACATCGTCATTTCTCGCAATCGCGACTTCAACGCACCGGGAGCCGAGGTCTTTCCATCTCTCGAAGCCGCAGTTGCCGCCTGTAGCGGGACAGGTGAAGTTTTCATTATCGGAGGCGCGCAGATCTACTCTCAGGCCATCGCCGTCGCCGACCGGCTGCAGCTGACTCGCTTCGACCGCACTGTCGCCGGAGCGGACTGCTTCTTCCCCGAAATTTCTGCTGACACATGGTCGCCGACAGCCTGCAGCGAGTGGGCCGTCGACGAAAAGTCAGGTGTGCGTTATTGTTTCGAAACTCTTGTACGACAGAAATGAAACCATCGTTCTATTCATTTTTTATCCTTGCGGCGCTTTTCCTCGCCTCATGCGGAGGCAACGGTTCACGCAATAACGGCAGTGTCGAAGGTGACACTCTGACTTCACGTGCCGGACTGCTCACGCTCGTCGACCGCGGAGATTATGTCGCTGCCGTTGTCGCCGATCCGTGGAACCCGGGCAAACAGCTCGCAGCATACGCTTTAGTACCGCGCGACGCCGACACGCACCCCGATGTTCCCGATGGTTTTCAGATTGTCGAAACTCCGGTCAGACGGTCTGTAATCTATTCATCAACAAACACGGCCGCTATAGCCGAGCTCGGAGTGCTCGATGCTGTGGCTGCGGTAGCCGAAGGCAATTATTATGTGCCGTCTGACACCGTCGCACGTCTGATCGCATCAGGCCGCATCGCCGACATAGGCAGCTCCATGGCGCCGAAACTCGAGACTCTGATCGAAGTCTCGCCCGACGTGATTCTTTCCTCCCCCTATGAGAATGCCGGACATGGTGTTCTCGACGCTCTCAAGGTGCCTGTCATCGAATGCGCCGACTACATGGAGACGACTCCGCTCGGACGCGCCGAGTGGATACTTTTACTCGGATATCTCTACGGCAAGCCCGACGAAGCCGCCGCCGTCTACAATGACGTTGTCGCCGATTATCTGTCGCTCGCCGACGCGGTCACCGCCTCAGGTGAGCCGCAGCCCAAAGTCCTGACCGAAATGCTTACGTCGGGCGTATGGTATGTGCCGGGCGGAAAAAGCTACATGGCTCACATGCTTGCAGACGCCGGCGCCGCCTATCCGTGGAGCGACAACGCTTCATCAGGCTCGCTCCAGTTCGATGCCGCCGCAGTGATCGACAAGGCGTCAGATGCCGACATATGGATCCTGCGTAACTACGGCCCGACGACTCTTACCGCTCTCGGAGCCATGTCGCCTCTCTACAAAGGCATCAAGGCCTTCGCCGACGGAGAGGTCTACAGCTGCGACACTTCGACATCGACGATATTCAACGACATCGCCTTTCACCCCGAGCGCATTCTCGCCGATTTCGTGACCATATTCCATCCGTCGCTGATGCCTGACCGCCGGACGGTCTATTATCTGAAAACAAATCCTGAATGAGCCTCCGCACCCGTCGACATACAATTGCTCTGACTATTTTCAGTCTGGTCATCGTAATCCTTTTCCCGCTGCTAATGGTAGTTGGCTCGGTCGACATTCCCCTGCGGGAAGTATGGGCGGCTCTCACCGGAGGCGATGTCTCGCGTGAGGCATGGCGTGTCATCGTTGTCGACACCCGCATACCGTCGGCTTGCACGGCCGCCCTTGCCGGAGCAGCTCTTTCTGTCGCCGGACTTCTGCTTCAGACAACCTTCGACAACCCCCTTGCCGGGCCGTCGATACTCGGCGTCTCGACCGGTTCGTCGCTCGGTGTCGCTATCGTCATGCTTGCTCTCGGAGGCGCCGGATCGCTCGTCGGACAGTCGGCGGTTCTTGCCGGAGCTCTTGCCGGAGCTATGCTGATCATGATCATACTTGTGGCCATGTCGTCGCTCGTCCGCTCGGCGACAATGTTGCTGATCGTAGGCATACTGATAGGCTACCTCAGCTCGTCGGCTATCTCACTGCTTAACTTTTTCGCCACACAGGAAGGCGTCCATTCCTACGTGATCTGGGGACTCGGCAACTTCTACGGTGTGTCAGCCGAGCGGCTGCCGTGGTTCGCTGCTATCGCGATCGTTCTCCTGGCGCTGTCACTGCTCTTCATCAAACCGCTCAATGCTCTGCTTCTCGGCACACGCTACGCCGAGAACGTCGGTGTGCGCACAATACGTGTGCGCAATCAGCTGCTCTTGCTGTCGGGAGCGCTTACGGCTCTGGTTACCGCAGCCTGCGGACCTATCGGATTTATCGGCCTCGTCGTGCCACACATCGCCCGACTGGCGACCGGGACATCCAACCACGCCACCCTTCTGCCGGCTACGATTCTTGCCGGAGCCGCGACGGGGCTGCTATGCGCCCTCATCTGCGTACTTCCGTCTCAGTGGGGCGTCATGCCTGTCAACGCCATAACGCCGATAATCGGAGTCCCGGTGATCATTTATATCATTCTGCGGAGACGAAAGATATTCTATTTCAACTGAGCCTATGGAAATCCTAACGACAGAAAATCTCTCAGTAGGCTACGCCGGAGGCAAAAACGGCCGGACAGCAGTCGTGCTCTCCGGTCTTGACCTTTCATTGCCAGAAGCTACGCTGACACTGCTTGTCGGAGCCAACGGCAGCGGAAAGTCGACACTGCTGCGCACCCTTTCGGGCGCACAGGCGCCTCTCGGAGGTTCAATAACTGTCGGCAACCGGCCGCTGCATGATATATCATTGCGTCAGCGGGCACGGCTGCTCGCATTGGTCTACACAGACCGCACGGGCGGCGGAGGACTGACGGTCAGCGAACTCGTCGCCCTCGGACGCCAGCCCTACACAGGTTTTATCGGCCGATTGTCGTCTGCCGACCGCGATATTGTCGCCGGGTCGCTCGCAGCTGTCGGCATCAGCCACAAAGCCGATTCTTACATCGCGGCGCTCAGCGACGGCGAACGCCAGAAAGCCATGATAGCCCGTGCGCTCGCCCAGCAGACGCCGCTGATCATTCTCGACGAACCGACAGCCTTCCTCGACATCGCCAGCCGCCTCGAAATAATGCAGCTGCTCGGCGCCCTTGTCAAAAATGAGCAAAAGACCATCCTGCTGTCGACCCACGACCTGGCATCGGCGCTCGGCGTAGCCGACCGCCTGTGGATCGTGGACGCCCTGAACCGCACGGTCGTTCAAGGGTCTGCCGGCAGTCTGATCGCCGACGGCACGATGGACAAAGTCTTCCCCGGCCGCAACGTGACATTCAACCCCTACATCAACGATTTCACCATAAAAGCATAAGCCATGGCAAAAAAGAAAAAAACGGCGCAAGCGCAGACAAAGATTTCTCCGGAACGCTATATCCGAGAAAAAGCCCGGACTCTACCTGTCGAAAAATGTTATGCCAATCCGGACTGGGCTAAATTCGGCATGGCGTATGTCATAGTCACCAGAAAGAGGCCCAACGGCGCACACGTTATCGCCAGCTTTCTCGTCGATACATATTGTCTCGGTGTAAAGGATGCATATTACGCTATGGATCTCACAGACAATGATCTCGAAGATATCCTCAAACAATATAGAGATCATACCGGTCTTGAAGAAATAACATATGACGAAGCCCACAATATCGTCTGGGGCGCTATAAGCTTCGCCGAGGACGCCGGCATAAGTCCTTGTAAGGATTTCACCACTGCTCAATATGTTCTTGAGGAAGATACTGACGACATCCCGCTGATTGATTATGAATTCGGTAAGGACGGCAAATATTTTCTTGTCGTCGGCGAAGATGGCAAAGAAAAGGTCTATATAAATACGCTCATCGAAAGACTCGGCGACAATTTTGAGTTTGTCACAGAATATGACGACAATTATGATTCAGACAGTGACAACAGTATGCCGGAAGACGAGGAATACAGCTATCACTATCCCGAATATCCGTCAGAACTTAATGTCAAGCATCAGTTAATAGCCGACGAACTTGCTGACAAGAACAATTACGAACGTCTGCCGCAGGCAGTGATCGACCGCATTCTGGCTCTTCCGGCGGAAGAAGTAGCCGCCGATCTAAACGATATCGTGCTTTACACAATCGGCCTCACATACCGAAAGATCAACGACGGCTCGATTGAAGATGACTTCAACGGCTCGATCATGCATTCTCTGCTGCTGCTCAATGCCATCAAATCTCCGGCAGGAATAGACACCGTGCTTGAGATCATGAGGCAGACCGGAGATTTTGCCGATTTCCATCTCGGAGACTTGGCTCCGGAAGTCATTCCGCCGGCGCTTTATGCCTGCTCTGCCGGCAATATCGATAAGATCATAGATTATCTGTACACCCCGGGCTATGACACTTATATGAGATGCAACGCACTCGAAGCGTTGGTGATGATCGCGATCCACGAACCTGAGCGCCGTGATGAAATAATCGGTGTTTTCAGAGATCTGCTCGCGTCTCTTCCCGAAAGGCTTCCGCGTAAAGAAGCTTGCGATCCGACGTTCGCAGGTTTTGTTATGAGCTATGTGATCGATCTCGAAGCCAAAGAACTCATTCCTGAGATAAAGGCCGTTTTTGCAACCGGACTTGTGGATAATGAAGTAACGGGAGATTGTGACTCTGTTGTCTACGACATCGAGCACGGCAACAGCTACGCCGCAGACAGATACAACATACCCGATATCGAAAGCCAGTACAAGCGCATCGCGAATTTCGGGGAATAGTCTTCTAATTTTTCTTCAAGGCGGCGTCGATGGTGTCGATGGTCAGGTTTTTGGCGAGGACGGTGAGGTTGCGGTCGAGTAGCAGGACGGTCGGTGTGGAGCGGAGCTCGTACATCCCGGCGTCCTCGAAATCGTCGGCGACAGGAAGTCCGACAATCCATCGGGCCGGCATGGTGGCGGCATGGCGCGCCCACAGTCCGTCCTGCTCTCCATACGGGCTGATCATAACGACGCCCACGTCCGATAGTCCGGCGTTCTCAAGATGATGTTCAAAAAGAGCGCAATCCTGGCAGTCAGGGTCATAGAACATAAGTATCGTGCGATCAGCGGCACTGACCGCATCGCTCAGACGGCGCTTGCGGCCGTCACGGTCCACAAACTCAAAATCAGCACCCCGGTGACCGACACGGTTAAGCAACGCTGCGCCGCGTGCGTCTTCAAGACGTACAAGATCTGCTTCGCCGAGTCTGCCGTCGGCCAACAGTCTGTCGGCCACGACAAGAAAAGTCTCATCATTGACGACCGGCGACTCGGGTTCGAAAAGATAAGTCTGAGATATTTCGGCTATCCTGCGATAAGCCTCAGGGTCAACCGACGCGGCGCCGAACATAGCGGCCACGGCTTCGGAAGCCGTCACGCTGTCGGTCAGATGAAAGATACTGTAAAAGTTGGCCGCATTCTGCTCCATAAACAAATCATCACGCGTCAACGCAGTGTCGCGCCAGTCCATCGCGTCCCAGAAATGTTTCATCACAAACTCAGCTCTCCGCTCAGGCTGCCGCAGCGAATCAGGCACCGCGGGCAGCGGCAGCTCGCGCGCCCCGGCCGACACAGCGCCAACAGCAGCCGAGAAAAACACCGTCAATAAAATCTTAGTCATAACCAAAATTTTAGAGCTTGATTAAAAATAAATGTTATTGGCAGGGCGGTCAGACGCCGTGCAGATTTTTGGATGCGATGAGGGAGTTATGGGGTACCATAACGACCGAAGAGCAGACGGAAATATGCCGGCGAATGGCCGTAGGCTGCTATTCTTTTTATAATACTTACATCTTTTCATTTCTTTTAAGATCTTTACGGAAGAGATTTGATTAATTTAAAATTACCTTTGCTTTGCATATCTTGGGCGCTTTTTGCCCTGCTCCTCAGTCGCGTACATCAAGTACGCTCCTTCGTCTCTCGTCAAAAATCTCCTCAAGCTATGCAACCCTGCCGGCAACATTTATTATTAAACAAGCTCTTAATCGCACAAATATAAAAAATATCCGGTATGTCTATCGGAACGGGTTAATTTATTTTTGCAATTAATGGGATTTTTTGTAATTTTGCGGCTGTTGAAATAAACAGACTAATACAACAATCTACATCTACATTAATAAAAACATTATCAACCAATCATGATCATCCGGCTCAAAGACATCAACAAGACCTACCCCGGAGTAGTTCCGCTTCATGTGCTCAAAGACATCAACCTCGACATCGAGCGAGGCGAACTGGTGTCGATAATGGGAGCTTCGGGTTCGGGCAAATCAACATTACTCAACATCCTCGGCATCCTCGACAATTATGACTCGGGCGAGTATTATCTCGACGATGTGCTGATCAAGGATCTCGGCGAAAACCGGGCTGCCGAACTGCGCAACCGCATGATCGGTTTCGTATTCCAGTCATTCAATCTGATAAGCTACAAAAATGCGGTCGAAAACGTCGCTCTGCCGCTGTTCTATCAGGGAGTGTCGCGCCGCCAGCGCAACAAACTCGCCATGGAGCAGCTCGAACGCATGGGGCTCGCAGACCGTGCTCATCATCTGCCGGGCGAGCTGTCGGGCGGACAGAAACAGCGTGTGGCGATAGCCCGCGCACTAATCACGAAGCCTTCGATCATTCTGGCCGACGAACCGACGGGTGCCCTCGACTCGACGACGTCGCACGACGTGATGAACCTGTTCCGTCAGCTAAATTCGGAAGGCATGACAATAGTCATCGTGACTCATGACCCGGGTGTCGGCGCGGCAACAAACCGCATCATCAGGATCTCTGACGGCATGATAGTGCCTGATAATAAAGTCATCACCGGTCAGCAACCTCAAATCACTGTCTGAGCCATGTTTGATCTTATCAACGAAATCGGTCAGACGATGCGCAACAACAAGCTGCGCACAGGTCTGACGGGCTTTGCGGTGGCATGGGGCATCTTCATGCTGATCATACTGCTGGGTCTGTCGCGCGGACTGATGAGCGGTTTTGAGGAGCAGTCCGGCAAACGTAACATCAACACCATCGATGTGTGGCGCGGTTCTACCTCGATGCCCTACCAAGGCTATAACAAAGGCCGTGCGATCAAGCTGAAGGCTTCGAATGTAGAGACTCTCAACAAGTCGGGCAACAAGTATATCGACAAAGCCACGGCTCAGAAATATATCGACTCGGCAAAAGTGGTCGGTCCCAAGGACTATGTGTCGGACGGCATCACGGGCATGTCGCCCGAGGCGCTCAAAGACCAGTGGATCGACCTGTTTGCCGGACGTTTTATCAATCAGGCCGACATGGACAATGAGCGTAAAGTGATGGTGATCTCGCGCAAGACGGCCAAGACGCTGTTCGGCTCCGACTCTACCGAGGTAATCGGCCAGAGAGTGAAATCGCTCGAACTGTCGTGGACTGTAGTAGGACTCTACAACCGCGAATGGAACGAAGACGAAAACATAATACCGTTTACCACTGCCGTAGCTCTTTCGGGGGGCGACGCCAACATCTGGTCGATGCGCATTCTGGCCGACAACGTCACCGACGAGGCCTCTGCGACAGCCGCCGAGACGGCCATCCGCGGCGAACTCGCCAAGATACACCATTTCGACCCCGCCGACAAGAGCGCAGCGCCGATGTGGAACCGCTTCACCAATTATCTCCAGCAGAAGGAAGGTATGAAGATACTCGACTATGCCATGTGGATCATCGGCATATTCACCATGCTGTCGGGCATAGTCGGGGTAAGCAACATCATGTTTGTCTCAGTGAGGGAACGTACCCATGAGATCGGCATACGCCGAGCCATAGGCGCCAAGCGCCGCAACATCCTGACTCAGGTGATACTCGAGAGTGTGTCGATCACGACGATCTTCGGATATATAGGCGTAGTGGCGGGCATGATAGTTATGCAAGTGATCGGCCACTTCTTCGGCAGCGGAGCGGGGGGACGCAGTCCGCTGGGCAACCCGACCGTCGATCTCGGCATAGCGGTCAAGGTGACAGTCGTGCTGATCATAGCCGGAGCGCTCGCCGGCCTCTTTCCAGCGCTGAAAGCAACCAAAGTCAAACCCGTCGAAGCCTTGCGCGACGAATAATCGGAAAGGAGGGAAACGACAATGAAAAATCCTATTTTCGACATAGAAAACTGGCGCGAGATCGGCGCCACACTCGCACGAAACAAGACACGTACCTTTCTGACAGCATTCGGCATCTTCTGGGGCACGGCAATGCTCGCGATGCTCTGGGGAGGCGCCCACGGCATGGAAGGGATGCTGCGCCGCAATTTCGAGGGCTTCGCCACAAATCTCGGCGCAGTCTTCCCCGGTCAGACAAGCATATCCTACAAAGGTTTCAACAAGGGCATGCGGTGGGCCATGACGCAGAGCGATGTCGACGCCATACGCCGCATCACACCCGATATCGAGTATTCGACGACAATATGCCAGAATTACGGCTCTGTCCAATATGGTTCGGAGACCGAACAGGCGCAGATCACAGGCTATGAACCCGATTTTTCGAAAATCCTCATTCCGGTGGTCTACTCCGGCCGCGTGCTCAACGAGAGTGACGAAAACGGTTCGCGCAAGGTGGCCATGATCGGTAAAAATCTTGCCTCAAAACTTTTCGGCGCAGAGGATCCCATCGGCAAATTCGTCAACGCCAAGGGCATCTATTACCTTGTGGCCGGAGTGATAGGCCAGACTTCCGCGGCGAGCATAGGCGGCCGCTATGATGATTCGCTCATCATACCGTCGTCGACTTTCCGACGCGCCTACAACTGGGGCAATCAGGTCGATTTCTTCATGTACACGGCCATGCCGGGTCACGCTCCGTCGGAGCTGAAGCCGTATATAATCCGGGCCATATGCTCCAATCACCCGATATCGCCCAATGACGACAAGGCGATGTGGTTTATGGATATCTCGGAAGAATTCGAGATGATCGACAACCTCTTTCTCGGCGTCAGTCTGCTCGCGCTCTTCGTGGGCGCCGGATCGCTGATGGCCGGCATCATAGGCATAGGCAACATCATGTGGATCATCGTCAAGGAACGCACACAGGAGATAGGCATACGCCGCGCCATCGGCGCCAAGCCCCGCGACATCATCGTGCAGATACTCTCCGAAGGCGTAGTGCTGACCTCGATCGCCGGTCTGGCAGGAGTATGCTTCGCCACCATCGCGCTGGCAGTGGCAGACAAACTGACAACCGATCCGGTGCTGGGAGCTGCAGGCTTCACACTGACCTTCGGTCAGGCCGCAGGCATAGTGGTGACCTTCCTTGTGCTCGGCACCGCCGCCGGAACCCTGCCGGCCATAAAAGCAATGCGCATCAAACCAATCGAGGCCATGCGCGACAAATAAACCCTAACAAAAAAACAAACAATTCATCACGAAACTAATAACTACATCTTAAAAATATGAAACGCTTTTTCCGCATCTTTATCTGGATTGTCGTAGCCGCAGTGTTTATCGGCACCTTCGTGTTCCTCTACAAAAATTCCCAACCCAAGGAAGTAACTTATCAGACCGTGTCGCCCACAACCGGTTCGATCGAACGCTCGACCGTGCTGACAGGCAAAATCGAGCCCCGCGACCAGATCGACATCAAGCCCCAGATCTCAGGTATCATATCAGAGATACTCGTCGAGGCGGGTCAGAATGTCAAGGAAGGCGATGTGATTGCCCGCATCAAGGTCATACCCGACGCATCGCAGCTTTCGTCAGCCCAAAACCGCGTCGATGCTGCCAAAATCGCCCTCGACGACGCCAACGACAAATATGAACGCGCAAAGGCTCTCTACGAGCGCAAACTGATCTCGCGCGAGGAATATGAAACCGCAAGCACAACCTACAACCGCGCTGTGAGCGATGTCGAAGGCGCTGAAGACGCACTCGACATCGTGCGCAACGGTGTGTCGCGCTTCAACGCATCGGAAAGCAACACAATGGTGCGCGCCACGATCGACGGCCTGGTGCTCGACGTGCCTGTGAAAGTCGGCAGCTCTGTGATCCAGGCCAACACATTCAACGACGGAACGACCATCGCCACCATCGCCGACATGACCAAACTGATATTCAAAGGCAACGTCGACGAAACAGAAGTCGGCCAGCTGTCGGTCGGAATGCCCATGACAATATCTATCGGTGCCATTCCCGAAACCGAACCCCACGCCGTGATCGAATATATCTCGCCGAAAGGCAACGAGTCGAGCGGCGCCAACACCTTCGAGCTGAAGGCCGCGCTTGAAGTCGATCCCGCAGTGACATTGCGCGCCGGCTACAGCGCCAACGCCACAGTAATACTCAACAGCGCAAAAGATGTGCTCACGATACCGGAGAGCGTAGTCGAGTTTTCCGGCGACAGCACATTTGTCTACTGTCTGGTCGACTCAGTGACACAAAAATACGAACGTACGGCAATCACCACCGGACTTGGCGACGGTGTGAACATAGAAGTGAAGAGCGGTATCGACAAGGACAGCCGTCTCCGCGGAGCCGAAAACAAGTAAAAGCGTGAGAACTGAAAAATCTGCAATTATGAACTTAAAACATATAACAAGCGCTATCTGCCTCGGCGCGACACTCGTGTCGACGGCCGGAAACTGGACACTCGACAGCTGCATCACTTATGCGGTCGAACATAATCTTACCGTCAAATCGCGCCAGATCGAGATCAAATCGGGCGAACTCGACGTCACGGCAGCCAAAGACAAATATCTGCCCAATCTGAGCGCCTACGCCTCGCAATCGTTCAGTTTCGGACGCGGTCTGACGTCGGAAAACACCTACACCAACCGCAACACGACCAACTTCGGATGGGGCGTCAATATGTCACTGCCACTGTTTCAGGGGCTGTCGGCAATAAGACAGACAAAATATGCCAAAGCCAATCTGCGCGCGCTCGTCGAAGAACTCGAAGCATCGAAAGATGACATAACGCTCAACGTCATCTCGGCATACCTGCAGGTGCTTTACGCCGGAGAAATGTGTAAAGTGGCCGAAGAGCAGCTGCGACTGTCGCTCGTCGAGGAATCACGCCGCGAACAACTGCTCGAAGAAGGCAAAATACCGGAACTCGACCTGACGGAAGCACGCTCACAAGTCGCACAGAACCGTCTGACAGTTGTCAACGCCAACAATGACCGTACGCTCGCCCTTGTGGACCTCGCCCAGCTGCTCGAACTCCCCGACATCGAAGGATTTGACGTTCAGCCGGTCGAAGACGACGGCCTCGGCATCTATTCGGCCGACGAAGTCTATCAGCGTGCGCTCGAAGCCAACCACTCGATACTGGCCGGACGCCGCCGCATCGAAGCCGCCGACCGCAACATATCATTGGCTCGGTCATCGTATCTGCCGCAACTGTCGTTCAATGCCGGCATAGGTAGCAACTACTACACAGTCAATGGTATAGACAGCGAGACCTTCGGGCAGCAGATGCGCAACAACTTCAACAAATCGCTGGGCTTCTCGCTGTCGGTGCCGCTGTTTGACGCTTTTTCGTCGCGTAACTCCGTGAGACGCGCCAAGATCCAGAAACTCAACGCTGAACTGCAGTATGAGAACAGCGAGCGCACACTCTACAAAAACATCCAGCAGGCCTATTTTCAGGCAAAAGGAGCTGACGAGAAACGCCGGGCAGCCGAAGTTTCGGAACTGGCGACACGCGAGGCATTCGAGGCCATGCAACAGAAATACGATTTCGGCAAAGCCAACTCAACCGAATATGAGCAGGCCCGCTCGAATTATGTGCGCGCAATGTCGGAAGCCGTACAGGCCAAATACGAGTTGATACTCCGCCGCCGCATACTGGCATTCTACAACAAGTAATCACACTTCCATAAGTCACACATGCGCCCTGAACTCAGCTGAGTTCAGGGCGCATGTATATTTATAGATGTCACTCACCTATGCAACAACTTAATGATGGACAAACTTACAGCTGCTGTAGGCAGCAATCCCGGTAGAAATAGAATGATTATCCAATTTGCAGAACATCTGCTCTGCAGATTCTCCGATAAGAAAAATATATCATTTCACATTTATGTGAAATAAATATTATATCTTTGCGTTATAATTAAAAAGACTATAGATATGAGCGAAGTAGAACTGGTTTTAGTCAATGATACAGACAAGTGTACTATTTACACTATTCAGTTCTCGGAAGAATCCGAGAGTGAATATGAGCGTTTTTATTCCAAATTCATTGAAGATGCTCAATTGAATAAGGACTTATTGCGCATCGTTCAAATTTTAGATAAGATTGCCGATGAAGGAGCGCTGGAACGCTTCTTCCGCCCCGAAGGCAAAATGCGGGATTCTGTAGTAGCTCTCCCTGTGCTTCGATCAAAACTCCGCCTGTATTGTCTACGTCTCTCCGACCGGATACTTGTTCTCGGTAATGGAGGAGTCAAAAACTCACGAACATACGAAGAAGACGATTCTTTGCGTGGATATGTCATGACATTACAGAAATTTGAAGAATTGTTAAAAGAGGGGCAACGCGACGGGAGCGTAACTATAACATCCAAAACAATCGAAACCAACAAAACTTTTAAGCTATGAAAGATATAAGAAACAGATACCGGGAAATGGTTGGTCAGGTACCTCCTGAAATAAAGGAAGAGATTAACCTGTCTTTCGCAATATCCAATAAAATCGATGCTCTTATGCAAGAGCGCGGACTTTCAAAGAAGCAGTTTGCCGAACAATTAGGAAAACGTCCGAGCGAGATAACGAGATGGCTTAGCGGACAGCATAATTTCACAGTTTCCACACTTGCCATGCTGTCGGAATTTTTCGGCAAATCAATAATCTCAGTCTAAATCATGGCCTGTCGACTGTCAAAGGACAAATTTCTTCGACTCGAATCAGATTAGCAAAGCGATACTTATAGAAATTTGGGCTATTAAAAGCATTAATACACCATACATGCGCCCTGAACTCGGCTGAGTTCAGGGCGCATGTATATCTGAAATATCATTCAGAAATACAACTAATATTGTGATTATGTGAAATAAATGACGTATCTTTGCAAATAGAAACCGCGGTTGCGGAAACGGCGGTTGTTATTATAGAGCAAGCTTATGAAATTCTTTGACCGAAAAAAGGAAATCGCCACTCTGCGTAAGATTAGGAATAATGCAGAGAATAATGCCCAGTTCACCGTCCTTACAGGACGCCTCAGGATTGGCAAGACATCTCTTGTCCTGAAAGCATACGAGGATAAGCCATTTCTCTATTTTTTTGTCGGGAGAAAAGCTGAAAGTCTGTTATGCGAGGAGTTCAGAAATGAAGTAGAGGAGAAGTTAGGTGTGAAATTAGGCGGTACGCCATCTGGATTTGCCGAGTTGTTTGATTATCTGATGCAGTTGTCAAAGCAGCAGAGTTTCACACTGTTTATCGACGAATTTCAGAATTTTGTGCGCGTAAATCCGGCCGTTTTCAGCGATATACAGAAAATTTGGGATCTAAATCATTCCGAATCACGAATTAATCTTATTGTTTGCGGTTCAGTCTATTCGATGATGACAAAGATATTCCGTGACAAGAAGGAACCGCTCTATAACCGTCAGAACCGATTCATGACCATCCATGCGTTCAAGCCGTCGGTGCTGAAAGAGATACTCGAAGTTTATCATCCGCAATACACAAAAGAAGATCTTCTCGCCTTATATACTTTTACCGGTGGTGTTGCAAAATATGTTGAGCTTCTGATTGATGACAAAGCCATGACACTTGACGCAATGGTCGAGAGCATGATAAGCTCGGACTCCATTTTCATCAACGAGGGACGGTCAATACTTATTGAAGAATTTGGAAAGGATTACGACATATATTTTTCCATATTGTCAGCCATAGCATCAGGCAAGACGCGTCGTAGTGAAATAGAGTCAATTATAGGGAAACCCATCGGCGGATATCTGACCCGACTCGAGGATGATTACGGAATTATAGTAAAACAGATTCCGATAGGGGCAAAAGCCTTAAGTAAGAACGCGGTGTATATCATCAATGATAATTTTTTCACTTTCTGGTTCCGGTTTATTTTCAAGTATACACATATTCTCGAAATTGGAGGTTACAAGCAGTTACATGCTTTGATAAAAAGGGATTACCCCACATTTTCAGGAGTTATTCTTGAAAGATATTTCAGAGAAAAGGCGATCGAGAGCGAGAAGTACACGTTAATTGGCCGATGGTGGGATCGTAAAGGCGAAAACGAAATAGATATGATTGCCGCCAATGAATTTGAAAAGAAAGTAGAAGTCTATGAAATAAAGCGAAACCGAAAGAATATAGATTTTACTTTACTGGACGAAAAGGTGAAAACCATGCTCGCTACAGTTCATCTTTTCAATGGCTACGATATTGAGATCAAAGGTCTTGATATGCAAGATATGTAGATATAAGACAAAAGCATGAATCTTGCCCGGATCCATGCTTTTGTCTTATATGAGCTATACTGTCAGAACATCTTCAGGGCCATGTCGGTGAGCCATATCCAGAGGGGACAGAAGCCGACGAAGAGGATGACGCTCAGGGTCAGCGACGATGTGCCGGTGGCGACGTAGGTGTCGTATTCATCCGCTATAATGATGCCGGAAAAGGCAGGAGGAAGAGCTGCCGAGACGACAAGCATCTTGAGGTTGAACGGATCCATATGAACCAGCAGGCCGAGAACGAGGATAACCAGAGGCATCATGACCATCTTCATGATAGAACCGAGCACAACCTGCCAGTTGACCGAGAATTTGATAGCCGAAAGAGTGATACCGGCCGAGAACACGGCGAGCGAGGCGTTGGCCTTGGCGATAAGATCGAAGGACGGGCTCAGCCAGTCGGGCCAGCGCAGACCACAGAGCACAAGGATCACGGCCAGAATAGGAGCCCACGCGACAGGCTGCTCAAGGGCATTAATGACAGGTTTCCATGCGCTCTCCTTCTTTGTCGATCCGGGCTGCTGCTTTTCAAGGGAAGCGTTCATCAGTGACAGGCCGACAGGAATGCCGACAGCGTTGACAACAATGCCGACAATCGCAACGACAAGAGCGACAGCGGGCGTAGTGCCGAAAATAGGTTCCAGAACCGCAAAACCGAGGAAGCCGATCGTCGGCGAACCGCTGATCAGCGCCGAAACGGCCGCATCGGCACCGGTGTTCTTCTTAAAGCAATATTTGAACACAAAATAGACGAGCATGAAGCATGCCATGATGCCGAAGAGCGAGACGAGCGTCAGCTTGAGATCCTTGGCAAGATCCTCGCGGCTCGCCTGAACGATAGATACAAACAAAGCAGCCGGCAAAGCGTAGTCGAGCACGACCTTGTTGAATTTTTTAGCGTCTTCGCCCGAAAAAATCCCTTTCTTGCCCGAGATAAATCCGGCAAGCATCACAACTACGATCGGGACGATGGCGTACAGAATGACGTGAAGCATAAATAAATATTTTTTAAGCAAGCCGGATCATTCGTGACCCGGCTTGCGATGATGAAACGTTCGGTCAGACAGTATAATCGATCAGCGGCGTCGGGTTGAGATAACCGATATGGCCGCTTTCCTTGCCGGAATCGGCGGCAAGCTGAACATCGATCAGACAAGGCTTGCGTGAAGCTATAGCCTCGGTGAGTGCAGACGAAAGCTGCTGAGGAGTTGTGACATAGTAGGTCTGAGCGCCGAATGCGTCACCGAGCTTGTCGTAACGCGCATTGACATCAAGAGTCGTCGGAGCTGGAGCATCGGAGCCGGAAGGATTGACGCCGATACCATTGTAAATGCCGCCATTGTTAAAAATCACGACCGTACACGGCAGTTTATAGCGGCAGATCGTGGCAAAATCCATGCCTGAGAAGCCGAACGCCGAGTCGCCTTCGACAGCCACGACGCTCTTGCCTGTCGCAACGGCTGCGCCGATTGCCGAGCCCATGCCCATGCCCATTATAGACCATGACGCACAGTCGACGCGGTGACGCGGGAGCGACATGTCGACTGCGTCGCGGACGTCGTCGAGAGTGTTGGCGCCCTCGTTGATCAGAATCACGTCGGGGTTAGCTTCAATAACGGGCTTGATCGCGCCGATGGCAGTCCAGTGGTTCATCGGCGACGCAGAGGCGGCGGCTTCGATACGGGCCGCAAACTTCGCATTTTTGGTCTTGCTCTCTGCCTGCAACGACTGTAGCCACGACGGATCGGCCGACATCTTTTTACCGGCGAGACCGGCGATAATGGCGTCGAGAGAGAGTCCGAGATCGCCGACTACAGGAGCGGCTACAGGAACATTACGGTCAATCTCACGCGGCTCAACATCGAGCTGAATGAACTTAACGGCCGGATTCCACTTGCCGCGGCCGAATGAAAGCATCCAGTTGATGCGTGCGCCGACAACAACAACGACATCGGCCTGCTCCATTATAGTGCTACGGCACGACAGAGCGCTCAGCGGACCGTTGTCGGGCATAAGCCCCTTGGCCATCGACATAGCGAGATAAGGCAACCGGGCAGTCTCGACGAGCTGACGGATCTTGTCGTCGACCTGCGCATAAGCCGCACCCTTGCCAAGCAGCAGAGCCGGACGCTTTGCCGAAGTAAGAATATCGACAGCGCGAGAGACAGCCTCGGCTGACGGAGCTACGGGTGTATATATGTCGACAGGCTCATAGAACAAAGCTTCTGCATCGGCAGCGTTCATAATTTCGGCCAGAGCCGGAGTAGTCATGTCGATATAGACACCGCCGGGGCGCCCGCTGACTGCCGCACGATATGCACGTGCGAGGGCCGAGGGTATGTCTTTAGCGTGGGAGCAACGGAAAGCGGCTTTGACGAGGGGACGGGCAGTGTTGAGCTGATCAAGCTGCTCGTAAGTACCCATATCCATGTCGACCATAGTCGGGTCGCTCGCACCGGAGATCTGAATCATCGGGTAGCAGTTGACCGTAGCGTTGGCAGTTGCGGTCAGACCGTTCATAAATCCGAGAGAGGAAACTGTAAGAAGAACCCCGGGTTTCTTAGTGAGATAGCCGTGAGTGGCGGCAGCCATGCCGGCCTGCTGCTCGAAACGGAAACCATAATAGTTTATGCCTATTTTCTGCATGGCATAAGCGGCCTCAGTGACAGGAATGCCGACGAGACCATAGACATCCATCAGTCCGAGACGTTTCAGCGACTCGGCGAGGATATACATGCCGGTAACCTGATCGGGAAAGTGAGGTTTCGACGCAGGTGCGGGTGTATTATTAGTGATAGTGGCCATAGCGTTACTGTTTAGCAGGTTGAGCGAGAGGGGCTGTAGTGCCGTTGGCAGCGAACTGAGCCTGCTGTTCGGCTGTGTAGCCAAGCGCTGTAAGGACTTCAGCGGTGTTTCCGCCGAGAGAAGGACAGGGACCGTAAGTAGGCTGATAGGAACTCATCGTGAAGGGACAGCCGACGGTGACAAATGTGCCGATCTTGCCGCCCTGATCAATCTTGACGAGCGTGTTGCCGTCGTAAAGGCTCTCGTCGGTCATCATTTCTTTTGTAGAAAGAACAGGGCCGACAGGCACACCGGCCTTGCTAAGCAGCTCGGTGACTTCATATTTTGTCTTGTCGGCAGTCCATGCGCCGATACGCTGAATGATCTCAGCTTTATGACGGTCGCGGGCATCAGCGGTATTGAAATCGGGATTGGTCAGCCAGTCTTCGAAACCGAAGGCCTTGCATGCGAGTTCAAAGTCTTTGGCACCGCGCTGAAGGATAACATAGACATAATTGTTTGCGTCGAGAGCCGAGTCGAGACCGCCCGCCGGTTTACATTTATAAGTCCAGCCGAGCACACCGCTGCCCTCCGTATTGCCGGAACGCGGAACACAGTCTCCGAACTTTCCGTCGGGGTACTGCGGGAACTGGGTAAGATAACCGATGCGGTCGAGAGTCAGCTGGTCGCGTGTCTTGATACGGCAAAGGTTCAAACAAGCATTGTGCATCGACTGATAGACGTAACAGCCCTCACCTGTGCGGTTACGCTGCTGCAGCGCGGCGAGCAGACCGATAAGGAGGTGCATGCCGGTGTTGGAGTCTCCGAGAGCCGCACCCGACTGAGTAGGGATATTATCGTCGCCGCTGAACCATCCTGTGGTCGATGCAGCTGCAGCCGTAACCTGAGCTATAGGCTCGTAGGCCTTGAGATCCTTATATCTCGAAGATACAGGGAATCCTTTGATCGTACCGTAGATACACTTAGGATTAAGCTGATGGACGGCCTCCCAGCTGAAACCAAGTTTGTCCATGGCGCCGGGATGAAGGTTTTCGACAAATATATCGCATTCCTTGATCAGCTTTGTAAGGATTTCCTTGCCGTCGGGAGTTTTTGCGTCAAGAGCGAGAGATTTCTTGTCGCTGTTAAGCTGTAAGAAATAATAACTCGGTTCGTGAGGATCAAACTGCAGTTCACCACGAGTCGCGTCACCGACTCCGGGGCGTTCGATTTTAACGACTTCGGCACCAAGCCAAGCCAACATCTGTGTACATGAGGGTCCGGACTGAACCTCGGTGAAATCCACCACTTTAATACCTTGTAGAGGAGCTGTGTTCATAATCGTAAAATTTTTTATCATCTTATTAATATTAGATAGAACACCGATCTAAAGCAAAATGTTAACCGCATGCCGAAATTTCACAAGATATTTTTAGCCTCAAAAAAATCGCCGACCGAAGTCATGAAAAAGAGAAAGGCCTGAATGCTACGGCTAAAAACAGCGAAAAAAATCTTAGAAAACGTTTTTTATTGACGGCAGAGAAGCCATAAGCGGAGAATAATTAGTAAATTTGCACTTCAAAACGTCAATCCAACTTCAATTATGTCAGAAATCAAACCGATTCGCACCGCTCTGGTATCAGTTTACCATAAAGACGGTCTTGATGAAATTCTTCGTAAATTACACGCCGACGGCGTAAAATTTCTTTCAACCGGGGGCACCCGCGCCTTTATCGAGTCACTCGGCATGCCATGTGAGGCCGTCGAAGACCTCACCGGTTATCCCTCGATACTCGGCGGACGCGTAAAGACACTTCATCCTAAAGTTTTCGGCGGAATTCTGACTCGCCGCGACAATGAAGGCGACCGCGAACAGATCGCTCAATATGAAATTCCGGCCATCGATCTTGTGATCGTCGATCTCTATCCGTTTGAAGCTACAGTTGCTTCGGGCGCTCCTCTCGAAGATATAATTGAAAAAATCGACATCGGCGGCATCTCACTTATCCGCGCCGCAGCCAAAAACTATAAAGATGTGGTGATCGTAGCTTCGAAACAGCAGTATCCCATCCTTGCCGGAATGCTCGACGCTCACGGCGCCACCTCAACTTCCGAGGAACGTCTGCTGTTGGCTAAAGAGGCATTCGGAGTATCATCCCACTACGACAGCGCGATCTTCAACTATTTCGACAAGACAGCCTGCGCCCCCGCCGCTCCGTCGGGACTGCGCCTGGCGATCGACGGCTCGAAGCCTATGCGCTACGGCGAGAACCCCCATCAGGAAGGTTTCTTCTTCGGTGATTTCGCTGCAATGTTCGACCAGCTCCACGGCAAAGACATCTCCTATAACAATCTTCTCGACATCGACGCCGCTGTGTCGCTGATCGAAGAATTCGAGGACACAACAGTCGCCGTTCTCAAACATAACAACGCCTGCGGCCTCGCATCGCGCGGCACCCTTCTCGACGCATGGCGCGACGCGCTTGCCGGCGATCCGGTGTCGGCCTTCGGAGGCGTGATCATTACCAACCGCGAAGTCGATGCTGCCACAGCCGAAGAGATCAACAAGATCTTCTTTGAGGTGATCATAGCTCCCGGCTACAGCGACGATGCACTCGCAATACTCGAGCAAAAGAAGAACCGCATCATCCTCGTGCAGAAAGAGGGTCTCAAATCCACCCACTCCGTACGCACTATACTCAACGGCGCTCTGATGCAGCAGCGCGACACCAAGATCGAAACGCCTGAAGATCTCAAGCTCGTGTCAGACGACAAACTGACCGACGAACAGATCGCCGACATGCTCTTCGCCAATAAAATCGTAAAACACTCAAAGAGCAACGCCATCGTGCTCGCCCACAACCGTATGCTGCTCGGCAGCGGTGTCGGCCAGACATCGCGTGTCGATGCACTGCGCCACGCCATCGACAAGGCTAAATCGTTCGACCTCGACCTCAGCGGCTCTACAATGGCCTCTGACGCATTCTTCCCCTTCGCCGACTGCGTGGAGATAGCCCACAACGCCGGCGTTACATCTGTCATCCAGCCCGGCGGCTCAATCCGAGACACAGACTCTGTCGATTACTGCAAGGCCAACGGCATTACGATGGTCATGACCGGCTTCCGCCACTTCAAGCACTGATCGGTCGGGGTCTCATAATATATTTACTCCTAAACATCTCTCATCCCAACTGACACAAATGAGACTATTCTCTCTTACAAAAGAAATAGCAATCGACCTTGGCACCGCCAACACGATTATCTATCACAACGACAAAATTGTAATCAACGAACCGTCGATCGTCGCACTTGACAACCGCACCGAGAAACTGATCGCGGTCGGGACCGAAGCACACCTTATGGAAGGCAAGTCCCCGATCGGCATACGGACTGTGAGGCCTCTGCGCAAGGGTGTGATCGCAGACTTCAACGCGGCCGAACTCATGATACGCGGTCTGGTCAAGAAGGCCAGTTCTAAGAACGGCTGGTTTTCTCCGTCGCTCCGCATGGTCGTCGGCATCCCCTCGGGCTCGACAGAAGTCGAGATCCGTGCGGTGCGCGACTCGTCGGAACACGCCGACGGCCGCGATGTCTATATGATCTACGAGCCTATGGCGGCCGCTCTCGGCATCGGCATCGACGTTGAAGCCCCCGAAGGCAACATGATCGTCGACATAGGCGGCGGCACAACAGAGATCGCCGTGATCTCACTGGGAGGCATTGTCAGCAACAAGAGCATCCAGATCGCCGGCGACGACCTCACCGAGGACATTCAGAACCACATGCGGCGCGCCCACAATATCAAAGTAGGCGTACGCACTGCAGAGCAAATAAAGATGAATGTCGGATCGGCGCTCACCGAACTTGATAATCCGCCCGAGGATTTTGTCGTCCACGGCCCGAACGTAATGACAGCGCTGCCGATGGAAGTGCTTGTCACCTATCAGGAGATCAGCCACTGCATCGAGAAGACCATCTCCAAGATCGAAGCCGCCGTGCTTGGCGCGCTCGAACAGACACCGCCAGAACTCTATGCAGACATCGTGCGCAACGGCATCTATCTCGCCGGCGGCGGCGCGATGCTCCGCGGACTCGACAAACGTCTGGCCGACAAGATCGGCATTCAGTTCCATATCGCCGAAGATCCTCTGCTCGCGGTTGCCCGTGGCACCAACGTAGCACTGAAGAATATCTCCAAGTTCTCATTCCTCATCCGCTAACGCCACCGGAGGATCAGTTCCGTGCGAGAGTTATTCGACTTCTTTATCCGCAACAGCAAGTGGTTTGTCTACGCCTTATTTGTCGTAGCAAGCTGCATGTTGTTGTTTCAAGGCAATCCTTACCAGCACCACATCTACCTGACATCGGCCAACGCAGTGAGCTCGGCAGTCTACGAGACGGCCAACAACGTGACATCGTACTTCAACCTGCGTGATATCAACGAAGATCTCAACCGCCGCAATGCCGCCCTCGAGAAGGAAGTCATCAATCTGCGCGAGAAACTGCAGCAATATTCGGAAAAAGAGTTCAGCGACACACTTGTGCCTGACGCCGGAACCGACCACTTCGATTTCATTGTCGCACACGTGATCAACAACAGCATATCGAAGCCCTACAACTATCTGACCATAGACAAAGGCTCGGATGACGGAGTCAAAGCCGAACTCGGAGTCATCGACCAGAACGGAGTTGTCGGCATCGTGAGTGTCACAGGCCGCAAGAACGCGCGTGTGATCTCGCTGCTCAATCCCAACCTCAGACTATCGTGCAAGATCAAGAACAGCGATCACTTCGGATCTCTTGTCTGGGACGGGAATGACCCGACAACGGCTTTACTCGAAGAACTGCCTCGCCACACAGTCTACAATCCCGGCGACACAATCGTGACCAGCGGTTATTCGGCAGTGTTCCCTCCGGGATTGCCTGTCGGCATAATCCTTGATGACAACCGCGACCACAATGAAAACTTTTTCACACTGAAGATAAGACTGTTTGCCGATTTTACGGCTCTCGGCAACGTTCAGATCGTGACCAACAATTACGGCGAAGAACTCGCGAAGATAGAGCAGCGCGACTCCGACTCCGGCAAAAAGAAAAGCCGACCATGAGCAAGACCGTCCTGACACTGATCATACTATTTCTGGTGCTTATACCGGCGCAAGCAGTGATTTTCAACAATCTCATACTGTTCAACGTCGCATTGCCGCTTGTATTCATCTATCTGATAATAAGCCTGCCGGTCACACTCAGCACCAACTGGTCGCTCACAATAGGATTTGTGACCGGTCTGGCGGTCGACATCTTCTCAGACACGCCGGGCATGAACGCCCTCGCATGTACCAACCTGGCATTCCTGCGCAAACCGGTCTATCATCTCTATATGTCGTATGACGACGATCTGTCGGGACTTCGGCCGTCAATCTCCACGATGGGATCGGCAGCATACTTCAAGTATCTGCTGACGATGGTGTTCGTCTACTGCCTCATGCTTTTCGCCATCGAAGCGTTCCAGTTCTTCAACATCCGTCTGCTGCTGATGCGCACGGTATTCAGCACTATCTTCACTTTCATAATAATTTACGCTATCGACAGCCTCTCCTTCAAACGGTCGTGAGAAAAAACTATAATTTAGAAAAACGCAAATATGTCATCGGCGGTTTCATCGCGGTAATTGCCCTTATCTATCTCGTCAGACTTTTTGACCTGCAGATACAGGACGGCCGCTACAAAGCCTCGGCCGACTCCAACGCCTTTCTCAAAAAGACGGTCTATCCGTCGCGCGGACTGATCTATGACCGCAACGGCGAACTTGTCGTCTACAATCAGCCGGCCTACGACGTGATGCTCATACCGCGCGACGTCGAACCATTTGACACGACCGATTTCTGCCGTACACTCAACATAACCCGCGAACAGCTCGACAAACGCTTCGCCGACATGCGCGACAAGCGTCTAAACCCCGGATACTCATCCTACACTCCCCAGCGACTCATAGCCCAACTGTCGTCGCAGGACTACGGACGGCTGCAGGAAAAGCTTTACCGCTTCCCCGGTTTCTTCATCCAGAAGCGCATACTGCGCCAGTACAATCACCCGACAGCCGCCAATGTGCTGGGTAACATTCGCGAAGTTTCAGCCAGCGATATTGAGAACGATGACTATTATGCTCCGGGCGACTACACCGGCGACCTCGGAGTGGAGAAAAGCTATGAGCGTCATCTCAGGGGACGCAAAGGCGTCGAGATACTTATCCGTGACGCCCGCGGCCGCATCCAGGGACGTTATGACGACGGAGCCCACGACATAGAGCCTATATCGGGTCGTGATCTCAAACTCAGCCTCGACATCAAGCTTCAGGAGTACGCCGAGTCCCTTCTTGTGGGCAAACGCGGAGCCGTGGTGGCTATCGAGCCGGCGACCGGCGAGATACTCTGCATGGCCTCCAATCCGACCTATGATCCGCGTCTGCTCGTGGGCCGCGAGCGAGGCGAAAACTATAAAGCGCTGCTTCAGGACGAAAGTTTCCCGCTCTTCGACCGTGCGATCCAGGCATCGTATCCCCCCGGCTCGACTTTCAAACCGACACAGGGACTGATTTTCCTTGAAGAAGGAATTATTGACCTCAACACGGTCTATCCCTGCCACGGCGGCTATGTCAACGGCGGTCTGAGAGTCGGATGTCACCCCCACGGCTCGCCGCTGCCTCTGAAACCTGCGCTGCAGACATCATGCAACGCTTTCTTCTGCTGGGGTTTTAAGGCGATGATCGACCGAAGATCGAAGTACGGTTCGTCGGCCGCGGCTTTCGAAGTATGGAAAAATCATCTCGTTTCGATGGGCTACGGCTATAAACTCGGCGTCGACCTCCCGGGAGAGACACGCGGCTTCATACCGAACGCAAAATTCTATGACAAATTCTACAAGGAAGGCCGATGGAGCGCCAACACCATAATTTCGGTCTCGATCGGCCAGGGCGAAATATTGTCGACTCCGCTCCAGATAGCCAATCTCGGAGCAACGATCGCCAACCGCGGATGGTTTATCACGCCCCACGTTGTAAAAGAGATTCAGGACACGGTCATGCCTGACGAATATCTGAACCGGCGACGGCCCACAATCGATCAGAAATGGTACGGCGACATCGCCGAGGGAATGCGCATGGCCGTCACCGGCGGCACATGCCGTAAGGCCGCGCTCTCCGACATTGAAGTAGCAGGCAAGACCGGCACGGCTCAGAACCCCCACGGCAACGACCACTCGGCATTCATGGGCTTCGCGCCATATAACGACCCTCAAATCGCTATAGCCGTATACGTCGAAAACGGAGGCTGGGGTGCAACCTACGGCGTGCCTATCGGCAGCCTCGTGATGGAAAAATATCTGAAAGGAGAAATCGCTCCCGAGCGCAAAGCGATGGAAGAGCAAATGCTAAATTCGACTATCTACTATGCAAAGAAGAAGTGAGACATCGTCAATACTGCGCAACATCGACTGGCCGACCGTTCTGATCTATCTGGCGATGGTCATCTGTGGAGTGCTCAGCATCTACGCTGCAAGCTATGACTTCGACGAGGCGAGCTTGTTCTCGGCCGACGAGTTCTCAGGCAAGCAGATACGCTGGATCGGGCTGGCCTTCGGACTCGGTTTCATCATACTGCTGATAAACGCGCGGATGTATGAGACCTATGCCTACCCTATCTATCTGGCAGTGATCATACTGCTGCTGATCACGCCCTTCGTCGCCCACGACATCAAGGGCTCGCGCTCGTGGATATCGTTCGGAACGATGAGTCTGCAGCCCGCCGAGTTCGCTAAATTCGCAACGGCGCTCGCTCTGGCCAAACTTTTCAGCGGCTACCAGTTTGTGCTCAACGCCAAGTTCTCCAACTATGTCATGGCCGTCGGCATCATAGTGCTGCCTGTCATACTGATACTCGCCCAAAACGAAACCGGATCGGCGCTGACCTTCATGGCTCTCTTCTTTGTGCTCTACCGCGAAGGCATGAGCGGACTGATTCTTTTCGCCGCGATGCTGTCGGTGATCATCTTCGTAGTAGCCGTGAAATATACCGAAACAGCCGTTTTCGGCATCCCGACCGGCGAGTTCGTCGTAATGCTTATCATAGCTGTTGTCATGATCGGTATGTCGGTCATCTACTCGCGGCGCGGAGAGATAGGGCGCAATCTGCTGATATGGTTTGCGGCAGTCGGGCTGACCGAGTGGATACTCACCGGTCCGCTGGCTATGGAGATACCGTCGCTGGCCATATCGCTTGGCGCCATTTTAGTGGGCTGCATATATCTCGTCATCGAGTCGGTGCGCCGTCGCCGCAAAAAAATACTGATAGCCTGCGGAGCGGCTATTTTCTCGATCGGCTTCCTTTTCTCGGTCAATTTCGCCTTCAATCAGCTGCAGCCGCATCAGCAGCAGCGCATCAAAGTCGTGCTCGGCATCGAGGAAGATCTGCGCGGAGCCGGCTATAACGTCAACCAGTCAAAAATCGCCATCGGTTCGGGCGGACTGTTCGGCAAAGGCTTCCTCAACGGCACTCAGACCAAACTAAAATATGTTCCGGAACAGCATACCGACTTCATATTCTGCACTATAGGCGAAGAAAAAGGCTTTGCCGGGGCGCTCACCGTGGTAGCGCTCTATGTCGCTCTTATACTCCGTATCATCACTATCGCCGAGCGCCAGCCCAAGACATTCGGGCGAGTCTACGCCTACTGCGTGGCCTCGTATCTCATATTCCATTTCTGTATCAACATCGGCATGGTCATCGGACTGTGCCCCGTGATCGGCATTCCGCTGCCGTTTTTCTCCTACGGCGGATCGTCGCTCTGGGGCTTCACCATCCTCCTGTTCATAATGCTCAAACTCGACTCCGTCAGACGATCGAAATTCGCCTGACCCTGCCGCGAATATACTCGGATAATAGCTCTGATTCCCAACAAAATTCTTAACTTTGTAAAATGAAATCCGAGCTGAATAAATATGATAGTATCTTTGCTGATGACACTCAATTCATCAGCGATGTAAAGGCGATAGTATATACCGCCAAACAAAAGGCATATCAGGCCGCAGATCTCTTTCAAGTTGCTGCGAACTGGCTTGTTGGGAAAAGAATCGTCGAACAGGAGCAGTATGGCCGAGAGCGCGCCGAATACGGCAAGAGAATCATAGAGCTTGCATCCGAGGCATTGACGGAAGAATACGGCAAAGGCTATTCAGCTACCACTCTCCGCAATTATAGAAAGTTCTACCTTTCTTTTAGGGGATTGCAAATTCAGCAACCACTGCTTGCTGAATTTAAGAGTTGTTTTCTGAATCAGCAACCATTGCTTGCTGAATCTTTGGCAGCCATATCAGACATGGAGTGTGTCTATCCAATGCCAAATAATCTTTCATGGATGCACTATGAGCGTCTTATGCGTGTAAAAAATGAGGATGAAAGAGATTGGTATCTGAGAGAAGCATCTAACGAAAACTGGAGCTACCGTACCCTTGATCGCAACATAGGTTCCCAGTATTATCACCGTTTACTCCAGACACCGGAATCAAAACGTGGTGAAGTCATTGATGAAATGCAACGATTGACAGCAGATTATCAAAAAGACCGGCATAAATTCCTCCGAAATCCTGTTGTCGCAGAATTTTTAGGTTTTTCGCAAGAGGCAGCGTACTCGGAAACCAATCTTGAATCGGCTATTATCAATCACCTCCAAAAATTCATTCTTGAACTTGGCAAAGGCTATGCTTTTGTTGCACGTCAGCAGAGAATTAAAACAGATATAGGCGAATATTATATAGACCTCGTATTCTACAACTACATACTTAAATGTTTCCTACTCATAGACTTAAAAACATCGCAAATCACGCATGAGGACATCGGGCAAATGGATATGTATATACGAATGTATGATGAACTTAAATGCACTGAAAGCGATAACCCGACTATCGGATTACTCCTTTGCTCAGAAACAAGCAAAGATTTAGCACGGTATTCAATACTCAAAGACAGCAAACAACTCTATGCAGCCAAATATCTGACATATCTCCCGACAAAGGAAGAATTAACTGCGGAAATTGAGCGTCAAAAAGAGATTTTTGCCTTACAAACAGGCAAAAATCAAGATTAGACCTGAATTTTTCATTATCCGCATTTTGATGTACAATAAGTATCTATTATCAATAGCGATCATAATGATTTACACTTTGCAGTGTTGCACGAATAATAAAACTGCAGAAAGGCCCTCCTCTTGTCAAGCCGCTAAAGAAATTTCAGAATTGATCAATGATGTTCAGACTATCACGAATTCTTCATGTAAATCGGATCAAACCCCAGAAACTATAAAAGTCGATAGCTTAAGCGTTGCAGATATCAGGACTATCATTATAAACGAATATCCGATGAAACATTATTCTAATAAATATGTATCATCTCCATATGGATTGATTAGAATTAACGATGAAAATATGGTTGCCGAATTTTATGACTGGCTATCAAGAAAATCCGGTTCTGATTATACAGACTCAATAAACAGTCGAATTCTGATGGAAATATTCAGTAATAGTGATGCAGCATTGTCAAATGTAGGAGCTATAATCTGTCGGAATGATTTTATGAATAAAACCGATATTGTTCTTAATATTTATCGATCCGGCGATACAGAATTAGTCGATAATTATATGTCTATAATAGGCTTTGCATTCGAGGATTATGGATCAGATGGCAGTCCATCTTTGAATGCCTATATTGATACTCTCGAATCTCATGTAAGATCACAGGAAAACCTTAACGCCCTAAAATCTGCAATCGCAACAATAAAAGAATCAGCAAAAATGGCTTCAAACGAAGACTGATTTTATAATGCACCGGAAGATATATCTCTGACCCAACAGTAATAAGCAATGGGATTTGATATTACACGGTCGAAATTACAAAAGATGTCTTCCTGAGAGAATATAGAAATCCAAACAACTATCAACCATAGTCAAGAAAAACTAACAGAAATCATAAGTATGAAAGCAGATGATTTATTTCCCATAATTAGATATGGAACGTACGAACAGTATGAAAAAGGAATTTCGGATGTAGATATAAACACAACTGACGGCGATTATAATTTCCTCGGTACAGCAATCGCTTATTGCAAGGATGATATCGCAAAAGATTTAATTGCGAGAAACATAAATATAAATTATCAAGGTACTGACGACGTTACGCCTTTACATCTTTGTGCCATGTATGACAATTTTGAAATAGCAAAGTTGCTGCTACAAAAACAGGCGGAAATTAACGTTTACGACTATTATGGCAATAATCCATTATGGTATGCAGTATTCGAGGCTAATAAAACTGAGGATTATCGAATGGTAAAATTATTTCTTGAACATGGAGCAGACATTCATCACAAGAATAAAGCAGACCGTTCTCCATTAGATTTCGCAAAAAAAGTCAATGACACAGCGCTGATTAATCTTTTAACGCAATTTGAATAAGCCTCTAAACAACCGGAATTTTATAACTGTATCAGGAAATTACTGTTAAGAGCGAGATATTGTCGGTGTTGAAGATTCCAAATCGAAGTGCAAAACTTTGAGTTGAGAAATACTCATTCACCT